>CAJTSF010000003.1 GCA_910578985.1 uncultured Odoribacter sp.
AAGCTCAAGGTTGTAGGAGAATATCTCGTTGGTTTCCTTGTCCCACCATTTGTTCTTGCGCATGTGCAGATAAACAGGCCTGCCACGCATCGGATAATCCTGCACTGTAACGTATTCGGTATAGCCTCGCGCAACGATATTGGGGTTGCGGAAATCCTCGTCCGACAGTTTCTTTTTCTCATCAAGCCAGATGTCATAGGCTTGATCGGTACGCTCGAACCGAACCATCTCAAACAGTTCATCCATTCCTTCGGGAAGGCACATCCATATTGCATCTGTTGTTTTCATACCCCAAATTTAACACTTTTCAGAAAATCCATGCACCGTAATTTCGGCTTGACCCGTTTTTTCGGAAAGAATGTGATATTTTTGTATCGGAACAGAGGTGTCTGTTTATGAAATTTCTACCGCCTAAATAATACAGGTGCAAGCGTACGACAAAGTGCTTTCGAATGCAGAATTTCATGAGGAAGATGGAGAACGAAAAACTCCCCAAAGTTCATATCGGACTTTGGAGAGTTTTTATAGAGAATCCTTTTCAAGCACTGGGTTTATACAATACCTGAAAAGCCCATGAATGCCATCGCCAATAATCCGGCAGTAACGAGGGCTATAGGGGATCCCTTCATGCCTTTGGGAACATTGACCATCTCCATGTGCTCCCGGATGCCGGCAAAGATGGTGAGTGCCAAGCCGAATCCGATAGCAGTAGAAGCGGCGAACACCAATGACTCCAGCAGGTTATAGTCTTTCTGGATGACCATGATAGCAACGCCCAACACGGCGCAGTTGGTAGTAATCAACGGAAGGAATACGCCCAATGCCTGATAAAGCGCGGGGCTTACCTTTTTCAAGATGATTTCCACCATTTGGACCAATGCGGCAATTACCAAAATGAAAGTGATGGTTTGCATAAAGCCGATGCCGAATTTGTCGAGGATGCTTTTTTGAATGATGAAGGTCACGAGCGTGGCGAGAATCATGACGAAAGTCAGCGCCCCCGTCATGCCGACAGCTGTGGAAACTTTTTTCGAAACGCCCAGAAAAGGGCAGATGCCTAAGAATTGCGTCAATACGACGTTATTGACGAATACGGCTGCGATAAATATCAATATATATTCCATCTTGCTTTACATTTAAAAGTTAGTTTGCTTTTCTTAAACGGTTCACGATGGCGATAAGGAAACCCAAGGCAAGGAATCCGCCTGGTGCAAGCACGAAGGCAAGCATGCCGTATTGGTCGCTCATGACAGTTATGTCAAAGATTTTGCCGCTTCCCAGGAGTTCGCGGACAGAGCCTAACAAGGTGAGGCTCATGGTGAATCCTAACCCCATGCCCAATCCGTCGAAAATGGAGGCGATGGCGCCGTTTTTGGAAGCAAACGCCTCGGCGCGTCCCAAGACGATGCAATTCACGACAATGAGCGGGATGAACAATCCCAGGGATTCGTATAATGCCGGCACGTATGCCTGCATGGAAAAGTCCACGATGGTGACGAACGCCGCAATGATGACGATAAAGGCGGGAATGCGTACTTTATCGGGAATAAGGTTGGCAACGAGGGAAATGACCAAGTTGGACATCACCAGGACGAATGTGGTTGCCAGTCCCATACCCATGCCGTTGAAAGCGGAGGTGGTTACCCCTAACGTGGGGCACATTCCCAAAAGGAGGGAGAATGTGGGATTCTCGCGGAACAGCCCGTTGGTAAGTGTTTTAATATGACTCATGTTCGAATGTTTTTGCGATTATTTGTTTTGTTGTGTAGCTCCGGATGTGGCATCCGCACCTTCAAGGGCGGCGGCAGCGCGGTTGATGGCATCCACGAAAGCACGGGAGGAGATGGTGGCTGCGGTGATGGCATCCACGTCGCCGCCGTCTTTACGCACTTTCAGACCGCTCTTGCCCGGCGTTTTTCCTTTCACACTGCCCGGATTGCCTTCGCGGAACCAGAAGTTCATTTTGCTGCCAAGTCCCGGAGTTTCCTTGTTCACCAACGCCGAGTAGTCGTGGATGCTGCCGTCGGGCTTAAAACCGACCATGATTTCGATGTATCCGTTGAATCCGTTGTTGGAGAATGTCTTCACTGCCGTACCGATGAGTTCGCCATGGGATTTGGCAGGATAAAACTCCAGGATTTTGCCGTCCACCTCTTTGCTCCATTTTTCTTGGGCAGGATCGTTGTCAAATTTCCCGGGCATCACGCTGCGGATGGCTTCCTGTTGTTTTTGTTGGGCGGCTTTCGCTATCGGCTTTTCCGTGAGTGTGTACATGTAGCCCACTCCGGCGGAAGCGATAAGGCTGATGCAGAAAAGCACCACCACCATATTGATAAAGTTCGACTCTAATTTCTTTGCCATAATCTTTTGTTTTTATTGGTCGCGATGATGCGTTCAGGCAAATCTGACCGGTTTGCAATATCGATTGATCAGCGGGGTAAAGGCATTCATAATCAAAATGGCGAATGACATGCCTTCCGGATAAGCCCCGAATACGCGGATGACTACAGTGAGGATGCCGATCCCGATCCCGTAGATAAGCATGCCTTTATGGCTCATGGGCGAGGTGACATAGTCCGTTGCCATGAATATGGCGCCCAGTACAAGTCCGCCCGAGAGCAGATGGAATATGGGGCTCGCATATTGTTCGGGATTGCATACATGCAGGATGCCGGCGAATACGAAAACCGTGGCGAAAATAGCTACGGGGATATGCCAGCTAATGATTTTACGGAGCAGCATATAGACAAAACCGACGAGTAGCGCCAAGGCTGCCACTTCACCCAAGCTTCCTCCCATATTCCCGAGTACCATTTCACGGTAACCGGGAATTTCTTCCGTACTCATGATTTGGCTTATGGGAGTTCCGCTTTTGACAGCTTCTTTCAGGATGGCAAGCGGAGTGGCGCCGGTGGAGGCATCCACATATGAACCGGCAAATCCCAACGGGCGGGGCCAGGTGGTCATCTGTACGGGGAAAGAAATCAGCAGGAACACGCGTCCGACCAGTGCCGGATTGAAAATGTTGCAACCCAAGCCTCCGAAACTCATTTTCCCGATGCCGATGGCGACGAGGGCGCCGATAACGATAATCCATACCGGCAGGTTGGAGGGCATGTTGAATGCCAACAATACGCCTGTCAGCAGGGCAGAACCGTCAAAAATGGTGGGTTGTCGCTTCAGGAGGTATTTCTGGATAAGGAATTCAAATGCCAGACATGCCACCACCGAGGTTAAAGTGACGACGAAGACGCCTGTGCCGAAAAACACGGCGGAGCAGATGAATGCCGGAATCAGTGCGATGAGCACCCCGTACATGTTTTTCTCTATGGAATCTCCGCTATGTACGTGAGGAGAAGGTGATATCAGTAATTTGTTCATAATGTTTCGATTTTATTTCTTTCTGTTTCTGATCATGGCTCCCGTGCGGCCTTTTCCTAAGCGGATATAGTCGAGCAGGGGACGGGTGGACGGGCAGGTGAAACTGCATGAACCGCATTCGATGCAGTCCATCACTTTTTCCTCTTCCATACGTTCCAACAGATTGAACATGGAAAGTTTAGCCAACAAGTAGGGTTCCAGTCCCATAGGGCAGGCGGATACGCATTTGCCGCAACGGATACATTCCCGTACTGGTTTGCGGGCAGCCTCTTTGTTGCTGATGATTAATATGCCGCTTGTACCTTTCATGATGGGAGAGTCAATATTGACGATGGTACGTCCCATCATCGGACCGCCTCCGATGACTTTAGCGGTGTTTTCCGGGACTCCTCCGGCGGCTTCTATCAGTTTGGAGATGGGAGTTCCGAGGCGGCAAAGGTAGTTGCCGGGACGGGCCAGCGATTTGCCGGTGACGGTGACAACCCTTTCTATCAGCGGTTTGTGTTTGATGACTGCCTCATATACGGCGAGGGCGGTACCGATATTCTGCACCACGGCGCCCACGGCAATAGGCAGTCCTCCCGACGGAACAGTGCGTCCCGTAGTGGCTTGTATCAATTGCTTTTCACCTCCTTGCGGGTATTTCAGTTTCAAGGGGCAGATTTCTATGCCGATGGTTTTGCTTGCCAGTTGCTTCAGGTGCTCGATGGCATCCGGTTTGTTGTTTTCGATGCCGATGATGGCTCTTTGCACGCCGATGGCTTTCATCAGGAGTTGCACGCCGATGAGTACCTCTTCCGCTTTCTCAAGCATGACACGGTGGTCGGAAGTCAGGTAAGGCTCGCATTCCACCCCGTTGATGATGAGGAACTCGGCTTTGCTTCCCGGGGGAGGGGTCAGTTTGACCTGTGTGGGAAAGGTGGCTCCCCCCATGCCGACAATGCCGGCGGCGGTGATGGCTTTGATGATTTCCTCTTTGGTGAGGTTGTTGGAGTTCAGGATTTTCTCACTGCGGTCGATGTCGTCTATCCATTCGTCGCCTTCCACTTGAATCGTGATGGCGGGTTTGGACAGTCCGGCGGCGTCCGTGATGTTGTCGATGGAAACGACGGTTCCCGATACGGAACTGTGGATGTTGGCGGATACAAAACCGCTTGCACCGGCAATCAATTGTCCCACTTTGACGTTATCTCCTTTCTGTACTACCGGAGTGGCAGGCGCTCCGATGTGTTGGCTGAGCGGTATGATTACCTGTTCCGGAATAGGTAATGCCTGGATTTTCGAGCCAGCCGATAATTTATTTTCAGGTGGATGGACACCACCGATTTTGAATGTCTTTAACACGGCGTATGGTATTTAAATTGATTCATTGTTCGTTTTCACGGCATCCGTTTCTATTTTACGGGGCGGGAAGTTCACTTCATGGATGGCTCCCGTCGGGCAAGCGCTTACGCATTTCCGGCATAAACGGCATTTATTGAAATCGATGTATGCCAGGTTGTTTTCCACGGTAATGGCTTCAAAAGGACATTCCTTGGCGCATTTCCCGCAACCGATGCAGGCTGCCTTGCAGGCTTTGCGGGCAACGGCTCCTTTGTCTTTGTTCACGCAGCAGACAAAAACGCGGCGGTCTTTAATGCCTTTGTTTCGGAGTTCGATGATGTTGCGCGGGCAGGCTTTCACGCAAGCGCCGCATGCTACGCATTTGTCATCGTCCACCGACGGAAGTTGGGTTGTCGGATCCAGGTGGATGGCATCGAACTGGCAGGCTGCCACGCAGTCGCCGCATCCCAGGCATCCGTATCCGCAAGCGGTATCTCCTGCATACAGCGAATGTTCGATGGCGCAGGAACGGGCGCCGTCGTAAATACTGGTGCGAGGACGGTTCTCACAGTTTCCGTTGCATCTCACCACGGCGATTTTTGGCGCCTGGGCGGAAGCTTCCCTGCCGAGGGCTGCTGCCACTTTGCTCATGGTCGGCGCTCCTCCCACCGGACACATAATGCCCTCCAGCGTGTCCGACTTGACGGCGGCTTCCGCCAAGCCCCGGCATCCGGGGTAGCCGCAACCGCCGCAGTTCGCTCCGGGAAGCAGTCCCTCAACGATGTCGATGCGCGGGTCTTCTTCCACTTTGAACTTTTGTGCCACAAAGTAAAGTATCACGGCGGATACTATTCCGATGGCACATAATGAAATGATGGTAATAGCAATTGTACTCATTATCTAATATTTAATAGTTGCTTGTTTTCGCTATGGCAAATGTGATTTTTTTACTGATTCTGTTCCGGCATAGATAGAGTATGACAAAATACAGCGCCAATAAGCCGAGGCTCGACAGGGCGGCAGTCAGTTCGCTGCTTCCAAATTTTTCAATGAAAAAGATGGTTCCTATAATGACGAAAGAAGGCAACACGTAGGCAAGCAATACCGAATAGAAAGCATGGCTCATATTGGCATAGACCATTACCCGGTCGCCTACGTGGAAATCCCCTGCCGGACGTCGGACGGTGATGGTTTTCTGCTTCATGTCGGACATGCCGCAAGCCCCTTTTGCGTGGCATCCCGAACAGGCGGAATAGCTATCAATCAGAACATCCAACGATTGTGCAGAAAGGCTTTGAATGATGCCTTCGTGTTCAATTTTCTTGTTTTTCGTCATCTCGTTCTTTGAAAGACACATGCAAAGTTAGCATATTATGTCTATCGGTTTTATTTTTTTCGCATAAAAATTTGAATGGGCACACCTCTGAAGTCCCAATTTTCCCGGATTTTGTTCTCTAAAAATCTTTTATACGGCTCTTTCACATATTGCGGGAGGTTGCAGTAAAAAGCGAAAGAGGGCGCGTGGGTGGGCAGTTGGGTGGCGTATTTGATTTTGACGTATTTCCCTTTGAGGCTTGGGGGCGGGAACTCCTCGATGGCTTCCAGCATCACTCGGTTGAATTCGGAAGTTTTCAGTTTCCGGCGGCGGTTTTCATAGACGTGCAGCGCGGCTTCCAGTGTTTTCAACAGGCGTTGCTTGGTGAGTGCCGAGGCAAAAATAATCTCGACGTCTTTGAACGGGGCGATTTTTTTTCGCAAGTCCTGTTCGTAGGCCGCGAGCGTTTTGTTGTCTTTTTCAATCAAGTCCCATTTATTGACAACGATGACCACTCCTTTGTGGTTGCGTTCAATCAAGTGAAAAATATTCAGGTCCTGGGCTTCCATGCCCCGGGTGGCATCTATCAGCAGCATGCACACGTCGGATTCCTCGATGGCACGGATAGAGCGCATGACGGAATAAAATTCCACATCCTCGTTCACTTTGGCTTTTTTACGGACCCCCGCCGTATCGACCAGGACGAAATCATAGCCGAATTGGGTGTAATGCGTGTTCAGCGTGTCGCGGGTAGTGCCGGCAATGTCGGTGACAATGTTTCTCTCCTGTCCGATCAAAGCGTTGATGGTGGAGGATTTGCCGACGTTCGGGCGTCCTACGATAGTGATGCGGGGCAGGTCGTCCGTATCTTCCACGGTGTTTTCCCGGAAGTGGGACACCACCTGGTCCAGCAGGTCACCTGTACCCGAACCGCTGACGGAGGAGATGCAGAACAGATCGCCGGGAATCCCCAGACGGTAAAATTCCTGTGCCTCATACATCCGGTCTTGATTGTCCACTTTATTTGCGACCAGGTAAATCGGTTTGTCGATATTCCGCAACAGGCGGGCGAAGTTCTGATCCAGATCGGTGACTCCGATTTCGGCATCCACCATGAAGAGAATCACGTCCGCCTCCTCCATGGCGAGCAACACCTGCTTGTTGATTTCCTCTTCGAAAATATCATCGCTGTTGGAAACGTATCCGCCCGTATCAATGACAGAAAAATCTTTCCCGTTCCACGTCGACTTTCCGTAATTCCTGTCGCGGGTCACGCCGCTCTCTTCATTGACAATGGCTTTCCGGGTGCCGATAAGCCGGTTGAAGAGGGTTGATTTTCCCACGTTCGGGCGTCCTACGATTGCTACTATATTGCTCATGGTTATTTGTTTGCGTATCCGAAATTCTTTAATTCATTCTCCTTGTTCCGCCAGTCTTTCAGGA
The DNA here is from genome assembly GCA_910578985.1 of uncultured Odoribacter sp. Taxonomy (GTDB): domain Bacteria; phylum Bacteroidota; class Bacteroidia; order Bacteroidales; family Marinifilaceae; genus Odoribacter. The sequence goes on from CAJTSF010000003.1 coordinate 7,463, forward strand.
CTTTGACATAGAGGCTGAGGAACACCCTTTTGCCGAAAAACGCTTCGATGTCCAGCCGGGCCTCCATACCCACTTTTTTCAAGGATTCCCCCTGGTTGCCGATGACAATGCCTTTCTGTGAAGTGCGTTCCACATAGATGATTGCCATGATATTGATCCGTTTCTCCTCCTCTTTGAACTCTTCGACTTCGACCTCCACGGAATAGGGAATCTCCTTTTCGTAATTTTTCAATATCTTCTCCCGGATGATTTCATTGACGAAAAAGCGGGCAGGGAGATCGGTCAGGTCGTCTTTCGGGAAGTAAGGTTCCCCTTCGGGCAACAGTTCGAGAATGCGTTTGAAGAGGTTGTCCACATTGAAATTTTCCGTTGCCGACAGCGGAAAAATCTCTGCCCTTGGAATCAACCCCGTCCATTTGTCGAACATGGCGTTCAATTTATCCTGCGTCGTGAGGTCGATTTTGTTCAACACCAGCAACACGGGCGTTTCTGTCCGGTTTACCTTTTCGATGAAGTCCATGTTCTTTTCGATGTTCTCCACGACATCCGTGACATAAAGGATGATGTCCGCATCCACCAGTGCCGACTGGGAAAATTCGAGCATGTACTCCTGCATTTTGTAGCTGGGCTTGACTACTCCCGGAGTGTCTGAAAAAACGATTTGATATTCTTCCGAATTGACAATTCCCTTGATTCGGTGCCTGGTGGTCTGTGCTTTTGAGGTGATAATCGAAATCTTTTCCCCGACCAACTTGTTCATCAGCGTGGATTTTCCCACATTCGGGTTCCCTACGATATTGACAAATCCTGCTTTATGCATGCTATTTATTTTTCGGCAAAGATAGTGTTTTCCATTGGAATATTGTTAATTTTGCCTCTCGCTAACATGAAAATCAAAAATAAAAACTATATTTTAAATCGAAAAAAGGATGAGAAGAACACTCTTATTAACTGTGGCATTGCTGTCTGTAGGTATGGCAAAAGCACAATTTTCCGCCGGTGATTTTATTTACGGGGCAAAAGCGGGTTTGAACATGGCGACGCTGTCCAATTGGAATGTGAAGAACAAGACGAGTTTCCACGCCGGTGCCTTTTTCGAATGGCGGGCGCTCGATTTTTTAGGGCTTTCTCCCGAGCTCATCTATTCCCGGCAAGGTGCGCGACAGAAGGTGAGCGGGGATAAATACAAGTTCCGGATGAATTATCTGAATGTTCCGGTGTTGGCGAAAATCTATGTCTGGAGGGAGTTGAGCCTGGACACGGGATTGCAGTTCGGCTTCAATCTCAATTCCCGGATGGTGACGAAAAGCGCCAAATACAAGACTTCCGTCAAGACGTTCGATTTGAGTGTCCCCATCGGGATGTCTTGCAGCAGTGGTGATTGGGTGGTTTCCGCCCGTTATAACGTCGGATTGACCAATGTGACGGAAAAGGCGAAAAACAATGTATTCCAGTTGTCCGTCGGTTTCTATTTGTGCAACCTGTTTTAAGCGGGATATATAGGAAAGGAAAGCCGGCAAGCTTATGCTTGCCGGCTTTCTTATTAAAACACACCCTCTCACACTTTGACTTCAACGAGTTTCGAATCCGAAACCTTTTTGCCCTTGGCGGCGCGGAAGAAGACGTACACGCAGAGGTTCTCCGCTTGCCATCCCTCCTCCAAGGTCACCGTCACCGGCTCCTCCTCCGAGCGGGTGTTCAGTTCGACGACCTGCACCTCCATCAACTCCTTTTCCAGCAGCACGGCGTACAGCCGGTCGGAGCCTTCCCGCCTCCATCCGCGCTCCTGCGCGGGATGCGTGAACGTCAGGATGCCGTCCTCCCCGGCGGTCAGCGTCACTTTCGGGGCTGCCAGATTGCCTTTGGCGCAGACGATGCGGGCGTAATCCACGGAGACCTCACCCGTTTCATTCACCGTGACCACCCCCGGGTTCGTATGCATGAAGGCGTGCTCCGGTTCCTGCTTCCGCGGACGTCCCGGAAACCCCAGTGCCGCCGCCTCCCCGAACAGGCTTGCCAGGCTCACCAGCCCGACGAACACCGTGCGTTGGTTCGCCTGCGCGGGCGTGTTCGACTTGTTTTTGGTGATTTTCATCTTCACGATTTTTTCACCTTTCCAGTCGCAGAACGTTTGTTCCCCGACGGAATTTTCAACTTCACTGCTAATCGCAGTTCCTTTATATTTTCCCATAGCATTTGGTTTTTAAAAGTTTAAAATATTTGTTCTCACTGCACTCCTTCCCGTTGCGCGACACGAACGCCACGTACAGGTGGAGATACGCTTCCTGCCCTTCCGGCAGGCGGAACGTCGCCGTTCCGTCGCCCCGGCGGGCATCCCCGCACTCCGGCGCTTTGACGGCGAACGTTTCCCGGTCCTTCATCACGTAGAGCCGCAGGCGGTCCTCCGGCGAGGCGTTCGCCTGGAGGGGCGTCCCTTCCCATTCCACCCGCCACACCCCCTCTGCCTCCTCTCGCACCCGCAGCCCGTCCGGCAACGCCACCGCTCCCGCCGTGAGCTGCAACTTCGAGAAGTCGCAAATCCGCCCGTCCCCGCCGAATGCCGGGAGGTTCCGCTGCACCAGCAGGTTGTACCCGTGCAGCATCATCCCCTCCGTCGCCTGCCGCCAGAAATCGTAAATGCCCACCTCCTTCAACGCCTGGTAGAAGATGGCGATGGACGCCATCCGTTCCTGTTGAGCCACTTGCCCCGGCGCCGAAGGCGGCTTCACCTTCGAGGGCTTCCTGCGGATGCACCGCTTCCCGCGATACAGATAAACGACATAATCGCCTATTGTGCCTAAAAAACAACCCGGAATCGGATTCCTGTCTGATTCAATCATAATAGTTTGATTTTTAATTCATGACGCAAAGAAATAGCAGGTATGTGCCAGAATCTGTCCCTCTGATAAATAAAAAAAAGTTAAAAATGAACATTGGAACGAATCATCGGGATTTTGATGTATTTTTGCATCAATCCCCAAAATCATGGCAAATCTCAATTCGATACAGCGCTACCTCATCATCATCCGGAAAATCAAAATGAGTAACGGAATCTCCTTGCAGGACCTGAAACAGGCGGTCAAGGAAGAGATGCTCATGCACGGCGCCACCAACATCGCCCATGCCGACCGGACGTTGAAGAGGGACATCGCGGACATCCGGAATCGCCTGCACATCCCCATCGACTATTCCCGCATCTCGGGTTATTACATCCCCTCCGACGAAGCCTATTCCGAAGAATATCTCGAAACCCTCCTCGAATCGTTCGACATCCTCAACGTCTTGAATGCCGACACCGGCATGAACCACATCGTCTTCCCCGAACGCCAAAACTACCGCGGCACGGAACATCTCTATCCCCTCCTCGGTGCCATCCGGGAATCCCGCTTCGTCGCCTTCCGCTACCGTAAGTTCAAGGAATCCCGCCACACCGACCGCATCATCGCCCCCTATGCCCTCAAGGAGTGCCACGGGCGCTGGTACCTTCTGGGCATCCAGCAAGGCGAACAGCAATTGAAAACCTTCGGTCTCGACCGCCTCTCGCTGCTGCGGAAACTGCCCGAAAAATACAGGCGGAAAGAAATCCCCGACCTCAAAGAGCACTACCGGGACTTTTTCGGCATCATCGCCATCGACAAACTGCCGACGGAAGAAATTCTCATTTCCTTCAAGGAATCGGAGGGAAAATACGTCGAAAGCCTCCCCATCCACGCCTCCCAGCAGACCGTTCCCCACCCCTCCGACAGTGGACGCATGATGTTCCGTCTCCGCATGAAAATCACCCGGGACCTCCTCCTGGAACTCCTTTCGCGCGGCTCCTCCATGCAGGTGCACGCCCCCGACCACCTCCGGCAGGAAATCTGCCGCCTGCACCGCGAAGCGCTGGAAATCAATTCTCCGCAAGAATAAAGACACCGAAATATTATTCGCCTGATTTTTACCGGAGTCGCTCTGCTTTCTCCCTATTATCTTCGAGTAATCTCCGTATTTGCTCTATCCATAGCCTACCCTTTGCCCGGCTTTCGCCTATGTTGAAATAGGCGGAGGGTAGGCGGGGGGTAGGCTATGGATAGGGATGACTGCCGGATTACTCGAAGATTATCCGAAGACAACCCGAAGAGTGCCCGAAGGATGACGGGGGAAAAGGCGTGGGGGAGAGGGTAAAAAAATCCCTCCCGATGCCCGGCATCGGGAGGGAAAATGGGGGAGGGGCGGCTCCCGGGGTTATTGGGAGCAGTTGCCGTTGAGCAAATCCGCACGTGTCGGGTTGTAGCCGCAGTAGGTGACCTCCAGGTCGTAGTAGCGCAGGAAATCATCCGAGAGGGCGCAGAAGTTTTTCAGTTTGGGGCAGTTGTCAATCTTGAGGATTTTTGCCCCGTTCAGCGCATTGGGGAAGGTTTGCAGACCACTCAAACCGTCGATGGAAAGCAATTGGTTACAACTTGCTATTGTAACCGTTCCTCCCACGGTTTTCAGGGAGTTCAGCCCTTCCAAAGAGGTGAATTCTCCATATGTTATACTAACATTTCCTCCCACGTTGGTTAAATGATTCAGTCCGCTTAGAGAAGGGCAAGGTGAGTTATGACCTAATTTTACATATAAATCCTTTCCTATTTCTTTTAGACTGTCAAAACCTTCGAAAGATTGCAAGGCAGGAAGGCTGTTAGAAAATAAATCTATGGTAAAATCACCGATGTATTCCACTTTTCCCAATCCCGAGAAATTTTTCAGGCTCTTGGCGTTTATGTCATATCCCAACCTAAAGCTTCCAATCCTTTCCAGATTTTCCAATCCTCTGAAATCGGTCAGTTCATCAAAGGTGCCATCGATTTTTTGACCATTTAAATATCCGTAATCTAAAAGGAAACTATTTATGGCAGTCAGATTTTCCAAGCCTTCAAAAGAGGCTAATACGGGAAATTTTCCTTTTAATTGAAAACTACTGATGGTTTTGACATTCTTTAGTCCCTTGAATGAGGTTAAGGCATCGAATGTTCCTTCCAAGTCTATGCCCTGGTCATAACTGGTTACGGTAGTCAGATTCTCTAACCCTTCGAAAGACCTGAGTGAAGGGAAGTTTCCATGTAACCTAATTCCTAATGTTTTTATTCCGTTCAGCCCTTGGAAAGTGGTTAAATACCTGAAGGTGTTGTTGTTTTTGTATGCGCCTATGCATAAATAATCTAAACTCTCCAAAGTCTCCAGACCGCTGAAAGAAACCAAAGAAGGATAATTGCCTGTTAAATATAAGCACTTTACTTTTTCCAAGCCTGCCATACCTTGGAAAGATTGTAGATGGGGGCATTCGATGGTTAGGTAAGTTATTTTCTTTATCTGGTGATTGGAAAAGGCGGATAAGTCCGTGAAATCGGGGTCGTTGATTTCTATCGTTAAAGAATAGACTTCATCATATCCCCGGGCGATGAACTCCTTGATTTCTTCCACTGAAGTTAAGGTAACATCCTCCCAGCATACCGTCCAGGCTTTTCCCTCCTGGACAATGTGGAGCGTGTCGGCGAGCGTCCCGTTGCGGTCGGCGACAACCACTTCCCCGCTCCTTTGGTTGCGCGTGGGGTTGGCGGCGATGTCCAGCCGGAGGAGGTCCGCTCTTTCCACTGCCGGCGAAGCGGAGAGGGTGATCCAGTCGGAGGCGGCGGGGATGATGACCTCATAATCGACGTTGGTTTGCAGGTCCACGGAGAGGGTCTGGGCGGCGGCGCTCAGGAAATGGCGGTCTTGCAGGAGGATCAGTTCCTCGCGCCGCGCCTGGAAGATGCGGACGGTGTCTGCCAGCGAGCCGCCGTTGTCCTTGAAGACGATGATGCCTTCGCGGGCGGCGTTGTCGGGGTTCGGGGCAATGGCGAAGTGTTTGTAGGCTGTCGTCAGCGCTTTGGTCGCCGGGGTGCTTGTTTCCTTTATCCAGTCCCTGTGGGCGGAGGGAATCGTGACGGAGTAGGTGAGGTTGCTTTTGACCTCGACGGTGATGGTGCCGCCTTCCTGTCCGAGCGTGTATTTCTCTTCCGTCAAGAGGAGGGCGTCTTTTTTCTTCTGGGTGACGGCGAGCACTTGGGTTTTCTTTCCGGACTTGACGGTCAGGTTGGTCGAGCGGTCGTCGTACTCCTCGTGGGGGAATGCCGTGACGCTCACCACGGCGTTGCCTTTGCCGCCGGTTTTGTCGGTCTTGCACCAGGTGCTGCCGTTGGTGAGGGTCCATTCGCCGTTGGCGACGATGCTGAACGTTTTGGCGTTCCCGTTGTTGTCCAGCGTCAGGCTCGTGACGGAGAGGTTCAGGACGGTTTCCGCCGGCTGCTGTCCTCCCTGTTCTTCCTGCCCGGAGTCTTCCTTGTCCGGGATTTTGACTTCACATCCGGCGAAAAGCACCGGAATCATCATGGTCATGATAAGGGTTGATTTTTTCATAGGATTTGGTATTTATTGGTGATTGAATTGAATACATTCTGCTTTGTGTTGCCGGACGAATTCGATGAAGAGGACGGCTTGCCCGCCTGCGGTTTCCCAGCCTTTGAAATCCTGTCCGGCGGGAACCCTCGGGCGAAGTTCTTCGGGCACCTTCAACGATTGCTTGTCGCTGAAGTAATAAAACTCCTTGCACATCAGGACCGGCGCGTCGTCGTCGCACTCTTCTTCGGGCGGACAGCCTCCGTCGCAACACGCTTCCTCGCCCTGTATCGATACGGAAGTCTTTCGGGTGTCATATTCCCGGTGGAATTCCTCCACGGATATTTTCCTGTCCACGAGGGCGAGATAGACGAGCTGTTCTTCGCCCACCTCCGTCGGGCATGATTTCAGGCTTTTGGAAGTCCAGACCGCCATCCAGTCGCCGGGGCGGATGTGGATTCTTAACTTGGGTTTGCATGCCGGCAGTATCAGCTCTTTTTCGTACACGCACGGCGCTTTGCCCGTCACGTGCGTCATCTTGTAGCTGTAAAGCCGAGGTTCATGGTTTTCCATGGCTTTTTTGTTTGACTACCCCAATTCCCTGACAGGTAAGTTTATAAAATGCAAAAAGCGTGGGAACTTCTTCCGTTTTATCTACTCTGAGGATCTGGACTTCCCATGCTGAAATAAAACGATACCCCACGCGAACCAGATATATCGCCGAACGGCATATATGGCAAGCATGAGCGTTTGTATCGCTTCTCCCTCAGCATTGAAATTGTCCAGATTTCAGAGTAGGGACAAAGCAGAAACGCTTTCATCAATATGTTCATCCTCACGGGCATGCCCGCAGGGACGAGACAAATGTAGATAAAATCTTTTTCTTTTACAAATCGCCCATGTGGGGTATCGGGGCAAATTTGGTCATTTTTGCGCGTGTTTTGCCGGTATTCATATAAAAAAGGAGAGCGTTGATGCGCTCTCCTTCTTCTTTCTTTCTTCTTTTTTATTGCTTGTTTTCTTTCAGCAAATCGCGGATTTCAGTCAATAGCTGTTCCTCTTTCGTTGGAGCGGGAGGGGCAGCCGGGGTTTCGTCTTTCTTTCTTTGCATGCTGTTGATGAGTTTGACGAGCAGGAAGATGGAGAAGGCGATGATGATGAAGTCCAGCGTGACGTTCAGGAAGTTGCCGTAGTTGATGCTGACCGCTTCCGAAACGGCTCCGGTCACCGGATCGATTTGCGCCTGCTTGAGCACGATTTTCAGATTGGTGAAATTGACTCCGCCGAGCAGCAGCCCGATAGGCGGCATAATCAAATCACTGACGACAGAGGAGACAATCTTGCCGAAAGCACCTCCGATGATGATACCGACTGCCATGTCCACGACATTGCCGCGCATGGCAAATGTTTTGAATTCTTTTAAGAAGTTCATAATCGTATGTTTTTAGTGGTTATTTATTTGGGTTAATATCTGAAACTGCTACCGCCTAAAAACTCGCGTATGATGGACGTTGGCGGAATCTCGTTCGTCGGAATGGCGCGGATATAGGAGAAGAACTTCAACAGCCGAAGCGCTTTGGAGTACTCCGGATTCTGTTGGGCCACCTCCTGCAATAAAGGTTCCGCCTGGGTTTTCAAGGCGCCCAATTCGTAGATGAGGGCGGAGTTGAATATGGCATCCGCCTCTTCCTGGTAGGGGACGATGTGTTTTTGCTCGCCCAACAGCACGCTTTCCCAGCGCTTCAACGTGTCGGTCGCCGAGTTGTTGCGGTATTTGTGGTCGCGCACCATGCGGCGGATCAGGCGGTTGTCGGTCGGGTTGATGAGGTTGTGGCTGTCGATGGCGATGGAGGTCAATGCCGAAACGAATATCTTGAACAGGGCGTCCGGAGGCAGCAATTGGGTGAGTTTGGGATTCAACCCGTGGATGCCTTCCACGATAATCACGTTGTTCGGCGCGATGCGCAGTTTTTCGCCATCGTAATACCGCTTGCCTGCCTCGAAGGAGAATTTCGGGATTTCGACCTCTTCCCCTGCCAGAAGGTGGCGGATGTTGTCCGTGAAAGTGGCGATATCCAGCGCGTCGATGGTTTCGTAGTCGTATTCGCCTTTTTCATCCAAGGGGGTGTCTTCCCGATTGACGAAATAGTTGTCCAACGAGAGATTGACGGGGCGGATTCCATTGACAGTTAGTTGTACGGCGAGGCGTTTGCTGAACGTGGTTTTCCCGGAAGAGGAGGGACCGGCGATGAGAATCACTTTGACCTTTTTTCTCCGGGACTTGATTTGGTCGGCAATCTGGGAAATCTTTTTCTCGTGCAAGGCTTCGCTGATTTTGATGACCGGATTGTCCCGTTTGCTTTCCGTCAGTTTGTTGAGGCTGCCGATGTCGGAAACTTCGAGGATTTTCGCCCATTCCTTGTGCTCGTTGAACACTTGGAACAGCTTGTCCTGCCGGATAAACGGGCGCAGCTCGGAGGGGTTGTGGCGGTCGGGCAACTGCAACAGCATGCCTCCCTTGTAAGGAATCAGCCCGAAGGTTTGCAGGCATCCGGTGGAGGGGCATAAAGTGCCGTAGAAATAGTCCGGCAGTTTGTCTATGTAATAGAGCGAGGAGTACAGTTTGCCGCGGGTTTCCAATAAATCGGTCTTGTCCTTCAGCCCTTTTTTACGGAACAGCTGCACCACTTTTTCCGTGGGGATATTTTCACGGGTGATGGGATAATCGGCAGCGATGATTTGCCGCATCTCTTCCCGTAGGCGGTCGATGATTTCCGCGGTCAGTTTCGTGTCCGGATGGCTGATGCGGCAATAGATGCCGTTGGACAGGAAGTATTCCACCCGGAGCAACCGCCTCGGATACAATTGCGTCACCGCTTTGTAGAGAACGAATATCAGGGAACGGGTGTTCACGCTGTAGCCGTCCAAAGAGGTCATATCGACATAATTGATGCGCGATGGTGCCATGATAACGTACTGCAAGTCCTGTAATTGGTTGTTTACCAATGCGCCCATGACAGGGTAGCGGTTCTCGGGATGAATGATTTGCTGAAGTTCGCCGACAGTTGTCCCGGGAGCGACATGGTAGTCCCGTCCTGTATTTTCACAAGTGATGGTGATTGTTTTCATGGTTTCAGTCATTTATACAGTTTCTTGTTTTTCGGAATATCTATCTGATACACCTTGTGCCGTGCGTTATGCAATTCCGGTTTACGTAACCAGGGGTTAAATTGTTTCAACGTTTTATAGCTGATGCCTTGTTGTTGGGCGAAATCCGCCCAGCTCTTGACGGAAGTGCTCACTTCGACTTTCTCGATCGGTTCGGAGGGGGCGGAGTAGCGGATATGGAAATTGTATTTCCAGGGGTGTGTCATGATTTGCTTGAGTGCGAGGATGCGGTAAACGTACCGTTCGGTCTCTTCCCCCAAGAGGAGATTATAATAGTTGTTTTCCTTCTGTATGTCCATCTGTTTGGTCAGGAAGCGGATGCCTGCATTGTAGGAGGCGGCTGCCAGGGTCCAGGATCCGAACCGTTCGTATGCTTTTTGCAGATAGGTGGCTGCCGCTTCGGTGGATTTTTCAATATGGTAGCGTTCGTCCACCTGCTGATTGACTTCCAGTTTCAGCTCCCTGCCCGTCTCTTTCATGATTTGCCAGATGCCCACCGCTCCGGAAGGGGAGACGATTTGCGGGTCCAGGCGGCTTTCGATGACGGCGAGGTACTTGAAATCGTCCGGAATGTTTCGTGCTTTCAGGATAGGCTCCAATATGGCGAATATGCGGGGGGCGGTTTCCAAAATCTGAATGGTATGCGAATGCAGGTAGGCATTCACAATCAGTTCTTTCTTCAAGGCTTCCCGGACGTCCAGCCGCTGGAGCGGGACGGCTTCGCCCGCGAAGTCTATGGCTTGCGGCATGAAGATGTCGGAATACATCGGGCTGACCTTTGCCTGGCTGCCGGAGGGTGCCGGGGCGTAGGTCGTTTTGTCGTGGCGGGCGTAAAAGCCCATGGCGAGGATATTCAAAAGGGATACGACGATACAGAGGTAAAGGAGTGTGCTTGATTTTTTCATGATTCGGTATTAAAATGCTTCTGTGATATTCATATAAATGCCCCATTTCTGTCCCGGCTCCTTCCCGATGTCCAGGCGGAAGTTCTTCCGGGGCTGCAATTGGATGCGGAGACCGAATCCGTAATTCAGTTTCCATGTTTTCCAATCGGCGGGCGTATGTCCCAATGTGCCTGTGCCGACCCATCCGGCAACGCCGAATTTGGACCAGAACCGCCCCCGCTCGTATGCCTCCTGCGACATGAACATGTGGCGGTATTCCACGATGCCGTAAGCGATGGATTTATCGCGGTATTTTCCCCAAAGGTAGCCCCGCAGGTCGAACGGGTTGCCGAAGGTGGGCAATTCCGTATAAGGGACGTCTCCGAAACCGATGTGGGTTTTCGCCGTCCATGCCAATGTGCTGCGCCGGCGGAACAACTGCTGGAATTGACGGTATTCCGCCTCCACGGTCTCATAATTGAACTTTCCGCCCAGGTACTTCCCGTACACCGTCCCCACAGCGTTCAGGAACACCCCGCTGTAAGGGGTGGCGACATCGTCCCGCGTGTCGTATTGCAACAGGGCGCCGACACCGATATTGTGGTAATGGGTCCCGTATTTGATGATTTCCGGATGCTGTTCCATCCAGTAAGGCATCTTTTTCGAACGGCTGTAATTGATGTCCAGCAGCGTGCCCGCATAGACATGCGGGCGGACTTCCCAAACGAAGCGCGGATAGAACTGGACGGTCGATTTGTGGAATTGGACGGAATCCTTGCCATACAGGTCGCGGAACTTTTCCGCCTGCTTGATTTCATCCGCGCCGATGCCGAAGAAATTGACGGGCTCCCGGCGGTATCCGTATTTGATGTAAATGCGGAACCGGTTTTCATTGAAGAACAGGGTCCCTGCTCCTGCGGCGACGAAGGTCCCGTTGAGGGTGATATTGAAACCGACGGGAATGAACGACCGTTGGCTGATGCTGTCATGCGCGTTCATCCGGAAAGTCATCAGCATAGCGCCGCCTATGCCTAAAGAGGCTTCCGGGCTGTAGGACGGTCCGCCCAGAATGGACATCCACACCTTTTTATGGGCGCGGATGGAGTCGCGCCGTTGTTGGCGCTGGTATTGCTTGATTTGCCGGTCGATGGAGGGGCTCCAAGGGGTCAGGCTGCTTGCTTTCCTTTGTGCCGGGGCGGTTTGCCAGCACAGCAGGAAGAACAGGAGAATGCCCAGTAAGTTTTTCCCTTTTGCCAGCATCGGCTGGATGGCTTGCCACAGCACGATGCCGACTGTGACGGCGATATTGAAAGAATGTTTTGTGCCGAATTGCGGTATCTCGATGCAGCCGTCCGAAGCGTCGATGACCTCCTGTTGCACGCCTTTCACCTCATTCCCGAAGACCAGCGCATACTTTTCCTGCGGTTCCGGGCGGAAATCTTCCAGGGAGGTCGAGTGTTCCGCCTGCTCGACGGAGAGAATCCGGTAGCCTTCCTCTTTCAGCTGGCGGATGACCGGCAGCGTCTCTTTCCGGTATTCCCATTCCACTGCCTCCTCTGCGCCCAGGGCGGTTTTATGCACCTCCCGGTTCTCCGGGGTGGAGGTGATGCCGCAGAGGTATATCTTTTCTATTCGGAAAGCATCCGAAGTCCGGAACACGGAACCGACGTTATTTTGGCTGCGGATATTGTCCAGCACGATAACCGCCGGCAGTTTTTTTGCTTCCTTGAATTGTGCCGTGCTGATTCGGTGCAGTTCCTCATTCTGTAGTTTCCGAAAGTTCTCCATGCGTATGTTTTGATTCTGTCCGTTGTCCGATGATTTCCCCGATGAGAGTGGCGGAGGTGCAGTCTTTTATTCTCACCTGCACGAAAGAGCCGATGGCGATGCCTTGGGCGGGGAACACTGCCACCTTGTTCTGGCTCGTGCGTCCGAACATCTCGTCGGCGCTTTTTTTCGAGACGCCTTCCACCAGCACCTCGAACGTTTTACCGATATCCCGTCGGTTGCTTTCCAGTGACCATCCCGTTTGCAGCTCGATCAGTTCCTGCAACCGCCTGCCTTTGGTCGCCTCGTCCACATTGTCCGGCAGGCTTTGGGAAGCTTTGGTGCCGGGGCGTTCCGAATATTTGAACATATAAGCCAGGTCGAAGCCCACTTCCCGCATCAGTTCCAATGTTTGCCGGTAGTCCTCCTCACTTTCGTTGTGGAATCCCACGAACACATCCGTCGAGATGCCGCAGTCGGGAATGATGCGGCGGATGGCGGCAATGCGGTCCAGATACCATTCCCGGGTATATTTGCGGTTCATGTCCTTCAGCACCGAATTGCTTCCGGACTGCACCGGCAGGTGGATCGCCTTGCAGAGGTTCGGATGGCGGGCGATGGTTTCCAGCGTTTCATCGCTCATGTCCTTGGGGTGGGAGGTGGCAAAACGGATGCGCATGCCGGGCACGGTGCGTGCCACCAGCTCCAGCAGGGCGGGAAACCGCATCTCCGTCGAGTCGTCCTTGAAGAGGTAGGAATTGACGTTCTGTCCCAGCAGGGTGACCTCCTTGTATCCGCGGCGTTGCAGGTCCAGGACTTCCGCCACGATGCTGTGCGGGCTCCGGCTGCGTTCCCTTCCGCGGGTGTAGGGCACGATGCAATAAGTGCAGAAATTGTTGCATCCGCGCATGATGGAGACGAATCCTGAAATGGCGGTTTCGTCAATGCGGGAAGGGCAGATGTCCTTATAGGTTTCCGTGGTCGAGAGTTCGATGTTGATGGCTTTCTCGCCCCGTTCCGCCTGTTCGATGAGGAGGGGAAGGTCCTGGTAGGCATCCGGTCCCACCACGATATCGACGTTCTTTTCCTGTTCGAACAACCGTGCTCCCAGCCGTTCCGCCATGCACCCCATGATGCCGACCAGCAGGTGCGGGTTGCGTTTCCGGATTTCGGAAAAGCCCTGCACCCGCCCGCGCACCCGCTGTTCCGCGTTCTCGCGCACGGAGCAGGTGTTCACTAAAATGATATCCGCTTCGTTTTTATCCTTCACATGCTCGAACCCCCGCGCTTTGAGGATGGCTGCCACCACTTCGCTGTCCGCCACGTTCATCTGGCAGCCGTATGTCTCGATATAAAATGTCTTTGCCATATATGTTCTTGAAATTCGGAGGCAAAGATAATGTTTTCAACCGATTTAGAAACGGATTCCGAAAGTTATCCGGGCTTCGTTGCTTTTATATTTGTTCTTCACCGGGTCGGCAACCACTTCGTCGCCGTAGGAATAGAAGACCGTTTCGTCCTGGGAGTGCCTGTGCACGAAAGCGGCGTCGCAGTAGAACGTGCCGAAGTTCAAGCCGAAACCTCCCGAAAAGGCATGCAGGCGGTTATGGTCCTTGTTGTTTTCGTAGTAAGGGCTCTCCTTGAAATTATACCCTGCCCGCAGGCTGAACACCGGATTGAAGCGGTATTCAGCCCCTGCCCGGAAATTGTGCGTGGGGCGCAGATAAGCGAGGATGTCGCTGTTCTCGTACCCGTAGTCATACCCGTCGGAAGAGTGGGTGAACTTGGCGTTCGTGTATTTGACAAACTCGTAATCCGCGCTCAGGATGGCTTTCTGTCCCAATACGGTGGCGGCGCCCACGACCGCCCGCCACGGGGAGCGCATGTTGTAATCCACGGACATCTCGTAACTGGGCACTTCGTACCATCCTTTCTCGCGTCCCGTGCGCTCGTCGAAATCGGTGATGAACTCCGAATAAATGCCGGTGTACATCGTATAGTTGATGTTATACCACGTCGGCGTATGGATGGAGGCGCCCAATCGGAGCGCGGGGATGGGGCGGTAGATGGCGCCGAACTTCAGGTTGATGCCCGCGCCGTTCATCTTCTTGTATTCGCTGTACGTGTAGTAATCCAGTTTCGACGGCGAATCCATGTCCGGGGCTTCCGTGAAAGTCGAAAGCATTTTGTAATAGACCGACTGCACGCCGATGCTCATCCCGATGTAGAGTTTGTCCTTGTAATTGCTGCCGAAAGCCAGCGTATATTCCCCCTGGAAGCCTTTCTCCTCCGTCTCTTTCACCTGTGCCACGTTTTCGTGCACATCGCTCAATGCCAGCACGGAATAGTACTCTCCTTTCTCCTCGTCCCGGTTAATCAGGAAGGCGTCGTATGCCAGTCCGGTGAGGAAGCCGTCCAACTCATCCGAAGGGGTATTCCCCGCCTGCAAAGCCATCACGTCCGTGAACGATGAATAGGAATTGCCGACAACCTGCCGCGTCTTCCGGTTGAAATTGTTCAGGTTGGTGTAATTCACGCTGAAATTGATGCCTTTCCAATTCCCGTCGGGCATATAGAGCGTCATGACGGCGCCCATGTCGCCCACTTGGAAGCTCGTTTTCTTCCCGGTTTCGTTTCCGGCTTTCGTTTGGGTGAAATTCAACTGGGGGGTGAAGGAAAATTCCGATTTCCGGAACACCCCGATGCCTGCCGGGTTGTTCAGAATGGCGGAAATGTCCCCGCCCAGGGCGTTGAACGCGCCTCCCATGGCGGTCACGCGTGCCGTTCCGTAGTTGGGCAGGCGGCTGAACCGCACGGCATCTTCGAAATTCTGCGCTTGTGCTGCGGTGAAAAGGCAGACCGCCAAGCCAATCGTATAAATCTTTTTCATCTCTTTTCTGTTTTAGCCGTTTAACGTCTGCCCGGGCGTGTCGGGGCGGTCGGGCGTGAGCCTCCTCCCGTGTTGCTTCTGGCGGGCTGGTAGTTTCCCCCTCTCGACGGGGTGGGGGTGTATCTCGGACGCGTCTGGGTTTGCGGGCGCGTATATTGCGTGGACCTTGGGTTGCTCTGCCGGTTGGTGGCGGGGTGCTGCTCCTGCCGTCTCGGGGTCGTGGGGCGGGTGGTGGCATTGCCGCGGTCATAGGTGTTCGGGCGCGTGGTCGTGTTCGGCTGTCGCGTCGTGCTGCCCGGTCTCAACACGTTGGGATTGTTGGGACGCGTGGTCGTGGCACCGCTGGGGCGTTGGGGGCGGGTAGCGCCCGGGCGGTATTGGCTGCCAGTGCCCGTGCCGGGGCGCGGGGTCGTCGAGGGGATAGTGTTCGTGGAGGGGCGTCTCGTCGAAGAGGGGCGGTAGATGTTGCCCGGGCGTCCTTCCGGGCGGATGCCGTGGATGCCGCCGCCGGTGCTCGGGCGCTGTCCTGCCAGGGGATGCGTGGGGCGGGGACGGTTCCACCCCGGATGGATGGGGGTATGCCACGGGTCGTGCCAAGGATACCACCCCGGGTAATGTCCGTGCCAGTGTCCGTACCACGGGTCATACCAGCCATGGTTCCACGAAAACCACGGGTCGTACCACCCGTGATGCCACGGATCGTACCATCCGTTGCTCCACCCGAACCCGAAACTCCATCCCGGCGTGCCCCAATACAGGCTGAAACCGGGACGGAACGGGCGGTTGAAGGTCATGTCGAATGCCCAGCTGTCGAAACGCGGGTTGTCCCATGCCGTCGTCCAGATGTACTTCGGATAGCTGCCCAAAAGCAGCGACGAATACAGGTCGATGTTCGAACTGGAGGGGAACCACCAGAAACGCCCGTCGTCCGTGTACACGTTCCAGTCCGGGTCGAACGACAGGTTCATGGCGATGTCGTACCCGTTGCTGTTGAAAGAGGCGAAGCCGTTGGGATACATGTCGATGATGCGTTGGATTTCCCGCAAATCGTTCCGGTTGCCTTTATAGCCGCCGATCCAGTAGCCGCTCTCCTCGTACGCCGTCGGGCTTGCCGTTGCCCGGACCGCTTCCGGGGCGGGAGTGTTTGCCTCGCGGGCGGGCGTATATTCCGCCCGTTGCGACGCGGTCATCGCCGGTTCCTGCATCTTCTCTTTTCCGGGCACATAGTAAATGTCGTCCTCCTCCATGCTCAGGGAGCGGTAGGAGGAGCAGCCGGCGGCGGCAAGCGCGAATATCGTGATGTATAGCAAGTACTTCATTTTTTAGGAATTTAATGGTTTACTTTAATATAGCAAAAATCATACCATATATCTCCTTGGCGCTTTATGTCCGTTGTACGGAAGCGAATCGCGAAAGTTTCGTTGCCTATCTTCAAATATTTGCATATATTTGTCACCGTTTTTCAAAAATATAAATGCGATGGGAAAGTTTTTAACCTCAAGAAGTGAAGATTACTCACAGTGGTACAATGAATTAGTGGTAAAGGCAGGCTTGGCGGAGCAGTCGGCTGTACGCGGCTGTATGGTGATCAAGCCTTACGGATATGCGATTTGGGAAAAAATGCAGCGCCAGTTGGACGACATGTTCAAGGCGACGGGGCATGTCAATGCCTACTTCCCGCTGCTCATCCCAAAATCCTTCTTCTCCCGGGAGGCGGACCACGTGGAAGGGTTCGCCAAGGAGTGCGCCGTGGTCACCCACTATCGCTTGAAAAACGACCCCAACGGCGGGGGGGTAGTCGTGGACCCTGCCGCCAAGCTCGAGGAGGAGTACATCATCCGCCCCACCTCCGAGACCATCATCTGGAACACCTATAAAAACTGGATACAGTCCTACCGCGACCTCCCCATCCTCTGCAACCAGTGGGCGAACGTGATGCGCTGGGAGATGCGCACCCGCATGTTCCTGCGCACGGCGGAATTCCTGTGGCAGGAGGGTCACACCGCCCACGCCACCCGCGAGGAGGCGATGGAGGAGGCGGACCGCATGGTGCGCATCTATGCCGAATTCGCCCAGAACTGGATGGCGGTGCCCGTGGTGATGGGCAGCAAGAGCGAGAGCGAACGCTTCGCTGGCGCGCTGGAGACCTTCACCATCGAGGCGTTGATGCAGGACGGCAAGGCATTGCAGGCGGGCACGTCGCACTTCCTCGGGCAGAACTTCGCCAAGGCGTTCGACGTGCAGTTCACCAACAAGGACGGCAAACTGGAACACGTGTGGGCGACCTCCTGGGGCGTATCCACCCGTCTGATGGGCGCGCTCATCATGGCGCACTCCGACGACAACGGGCTGGTGCTGCCGCCGAAGCTCGCCCCCCTGCAGGTGGTCATTGTGCCCATCTACAAAGGCGCAGAAGGCTTGCAGAAAATCAATGAAAGAGTACAGCCCCTCCTCGACAAACTCAAGGCGAAGGGTATCTCCGTGCAATACGACAACCGCGACACCCAGAAGCCCGGCTGGAAATTCGCCGAGTACGAGCTCAAGGGCGTCCCCGTACGCCTCGCCGTGGGCGAGCGCGACCTGGAGAACGGCACCGTCGAGGTCGCCCGCCGCGACACCCTCACCAAGGAAACCCTCCCCTTCGACGGCATCGAGGCGCACATCGAACAGCTCCTCGCCGACATCCAGGAGAACATCTACCGCAAGGCGCTCGCCTTCCGCGACGGCATGATCACCAAGGTGGACTCCTACGACGAATTCAAGCAACTGCTGGAAACCAAAGGCGGCTTCTTCCTCTGCCACTGGGACGGCACCGCGGAAACCGAGGAGCGCATCAAGGCGGAAACCAAAGCCACCATCCGCTGCATCCCCTTCGACTCTCCCGCCGAGGAAGGCAAGGATATGCTCACCGGCAAACCTTCCCACTGCCGCGTCCTGATAGCGAAAGCGTATTAAAACGCTATAAGACCAATGAATCCCCCGTGGCAGAAGTGCCGCGGGGGATTTGTTTTGCCTCTTTACTGCCTGTTGTCTTCGAATAATCTTCGAGTAATCTCCGTATTTGCTCTATCCATAGCCTACCCTTTGCCCGGCTTTCGCCTATGTTGAAATAGGCGGAGGGTAGGCGGGGGGTAGGCTATGGATAGGGATGACTGCCGGATTACTCGAAGATTATCCGAAGACAACCCGAAGAGTGCCCGAAGGTACGAAGATACTATATGCTGTTAACTTATTTTTTATAAGTTTGAATATCAATTATATAACTAAAACTCACCCAACGTCATCACAATCGCATAGCCATTTCTTTTTTCTTCATCATAAACGCTTATTTCATGGGGAAATTTGCGTTTATCGCTTTCTTGGTTATACCACCCGTATTTGCAAAATTCTTTCCAAATAGCGTCTTTATACTTCATGGGTATCGTACTCTTATACTTGAATATACCGATAGTGATTAATGTCACTTTTCTGCCTTCAATGTAACCGTCGAAAGGTCTGATATCTATTTGTACTGAATCCTGTCCTACATAAATGTATCCCCAAATCTTCATTCCGTAATATTCCGCCACTTCTTCGCGTTCCATGCCCATGTCCAGACACCATTGCCCGATAACTTTTTCCAATTTGAACGCATCCTCCATTTCTCTCTTGTTTATAAGGGCGTCTATGGATTTTGTTGCAAAAGTGGCTATGTCTTGTGCTGATATTTGTGAATAGCATTCACAAAAACTCAAAAGAATGATTGAAAATAATGCCAATCTTCTCATAATTTCAAATATTAAGAATTATATCCTGTTACTAGATAAAAATGTATTCTTGATTCTGATAGTTTTATAGTGTTGACCGTTGATAGAAATATTACAGGAAATATTTCCTTGTGCAACTCCTGCAGCATATTTATAACCAATATAACTTTTTAAACAAGTTTGCCTTATCTTGCCTGGTTGTAAAGGTTGTTGTGATGAATTTTGAAGATAGTCCAAAATTTCACACAATTCTTCATCGTCAGTAAAAAACTCTCCTTTAATTTCAATTTTCCCATTCAGAGGGGTTTTGCTAACGTTTTTCCATTTCATAATAACCATCGGTTTATATAGAATTTCACCGTTTGAGTTAATATCCTTATAATAACCGGAGGTGTAATCGACTAATTTAAAAATTATTCTTTCTCCATATTCATCTATATCAAAGCTTTCTGTAATTTTTCCAAATTCATATACATTCTCCTTTATTTTGTCTCCATTCTTATTATATATCACTTCTATTCCATGCTTTTTTCCATTTCTATAACTTTCCATTCTAATGAGTTTTCCACTGGGTGAATAAAAGTTCTGACTTTCTTTCTTCCCTTTTTTATAGAAAATAGATGATTCATGAATTCCATTTTTATATTGTGTATATGGTCCATCAAGTATTCCGTTTTTATAAAAAGCTGAATACTTTATTGTACTATCAGGATTGAATTGTTTTAATTCGCCGTTAAGTTTTCCCTTCTTATAGGAGGCGGAGTAACTGATTATGTTATTGGGATGATATTTTTTTAATTCTCCTTCAAGTAATCCGTTTGCATAAGAAGCTTTTTCTACTAACTTGTTATTGCTTTGTATCTTATGACTTTGTGTCAATCCTTTTTCAACAACGATTTTCATAATACAGGATTTCCCGTTTATCAAAGTGTCTGCGACAATTGTTCCCGTTACTTTCCAACCGCTTCTGTTGTATTTCCAAAGATGTGTTTTTGCATCCTTGGTTACTTCACTGCGTTGTATTTCCGTATCTACGGTATTACAACCATTAAATATCAATGTGAGGATTAATCCGATAAAGAATATATTTTTCATTACTCTCATTTTTAAGTTCATTTTATTTTTACGCTACACTTGTTTTTTCGCATTTCCCGGAGTGTTTTTTGACATAATCGATGAATTTTTCGGGATTCTCGGCTACCGCTCCGGTGTTCGAGCGTCCTTCGGGGACTTTGGGGCGGATGGCTTCCGGGATTTCCAAAGGGGTGGAGGGGTTGAAGTAGTAGAATTCTTCACAGACGAGCACGTAGGTGCTTTTTAAGTCTTTGGCTTTTTTGACATGGTCTTTGTCCTGGCTGCATTTGTGTTGTCGGAAGGTGTCGGGCTGTTGCGGGTCAGGGTTCCGACCGGGGACGGGTTCGTAGATGTTGTCGCCGTGGTAAGCGTCAGCATCCCGATTTTCCAAAATAGGGCGTTTCATAGGGTATTGTTCCCAATATTCCGGAAAGGTCAGTTTGCGGGTTACCCGTGCGAGGTAAACCAGGCGTTCGTCGCCCGTGTCCGTGGGACATTCTTTCAGTCCCTTGGCAGTCCAGCCCGCAATCCAGTCGCCGGGTTGCGCCGCGCGCCTCAAGCCGGATTTGCATGCTGCCAGCGTCAGCACTCCGAAATAGGGGTTGGGCGCAAAGCCGGTGGCGCGCATCATTTTGTAGCTGTAAAGTTTGGTTTTAAGCATGTTTATATCACTTCAATTTAGTATTCGTATGCACCGACATCAATGGAGTTGCCGGCAATGCGTTCGTTGCCTGCAAGGTCGATTTTGATTTTATCCGAGGGGAAAAGCAGACTTATTCCGGCATCGATGCAGGATGAGCCGGCTTGAATTGACCAGTCGGCGATCTGCCAATCGGAAGCCTCCGGTCCTCTGGTGGTGGAAGGACGCTTGAGTTTGACCCGACTATTGTCGGCATTGTCTACGACGATGCAGGAATATTGTGTAACATCTTCACTTATTGGTGCATTATTCCAATACAAACAATTATACAAGTTTATATTTTTGACCCCTTCATTATAGCATTTAAAAATCTCTTCATTACTTACAAGGGTGCAATTGTAAAGATTTATTGCTGTATTACTATTTTTTGCGATTATAAAAGGATTGGAGGGATTTGGAGTGTTCCAATTGAGAGGAGCTGCATTGTTGGCAATTACACAATTATACATGGACATTGCACCATAAACTTGAATATAAAAATGTTTATTCCCTTGCAACAAACAATTTGTCATGCTCAAGTTGCCACCAATTGAAAAATAAATACTTCTTCCCCGAGAAGCCCTACATTCTTCAATAATACAATTATTTAATTTATTTTCGCCTTGTGTGGACATTGTTACGTAAGCATCTGAACCACATTCTTTTATATGACAATTTTCCAATATTACATTACCCTTTAGAGTAATGGTCTCTTCTTTACTCCCTATTTCAAAACCGTCTACAATTGTTTCAGAAGAACATTCTCCCCAAATAGCAATAATTTTTGTTCTTTCCGTCCTTGTTTCCGTGGTGGTTTCAGTCCCTTTGAAGCCCCCATATATGGGTACACCGCTTTTAAGCGTGATTTTCTCATCATAATTCCCGACCGATACTTATCGGTAGCCTGCTCCAAAGCCGCTTTTATCGTCTTTTTGGCTTTGCTCCAGCTCGAACCGTCGTTGGCATCATTGCCCGCTACGGACACATATATCACATTTGTCGGTGCCGTTACCGTTGTGGCATCGCCTGTCGTGAACTTTACCACTTCGCTGTAAGCCGTGCCGCGCCCGTTAATAGCGTATGCCGCCACATAATAGTCTGTCTTTTCTGCCAAATTGTTCAAAGTGGCGGAGAAAATATCCTCCGTTGTCTTCACAATCTGTTTCCTTGCCGTGGCAAGGGTCACATCCGGCGTTTCCGAATAGAGGAAGCCTCGTTCCGTTATCGACGAGCTACCCTGGTCAATAACCTCACACTCCACGCGGGCAGACTTAAAGGATACCTCCCCGACCTTCAACGCCCCGAGTTCCGCCAGGCGGTTGTTGGGGTCGAAGCGGGTCAGCAGGATGTCCACCGACATAGAGGCGTCGGCAACGCCTACGATGATGCTTTTCTTGTTCGTGTAGTAGTTGTAACAACTGACCTCCACCGAATAGGTGTCCGGCAGGAGTTCTTCGAAATGGAAACTCCCGTCCGTTCCCGTTGTCGCCGTCATGCCCGTGGGCATCAGCATCACGGAACAGCCCGGCAGGGGCTGGTTGCTCTCACTGTCGCGGACGGTGCCGTGAATCGCTCCCGTGGTCGCCACGTCTTTCTTCACGCACCCGGCGAAAGCCCATGCCAGCACGCAAAGTAATAAACCTGCAAATAAATGTCTCATAATACAATGTTTAAAATGTGATATTGAATGACAATCCTTGTCCCGTGGAACTGATGTAGGGACTGACATGTACTTTCTTATACCGTTTCGCCCCTTTCCCCGCAATGGCGTCGATGAGGTTGTAGACGTACACGGCTCCCGCCGCGCCGATGAAGACGTTGCGGACGTTACGGTAGTTCGCCCCCTTGTCCAAATAGGATTCCCGCACGGAATTGTTGCGTGCCGTCTTCGCCTTGTCGTAGTAGCTGTTGCTCAGATTGCTGCACGCGCAGATTCCCGCAATCGTCGCCACCTGCAAGGAAAGGATGGTGATGCCCTTCCCCATGCTCCGCTTGTACATCTGCCCCCACCCCGGCACAATCAGGCTGCGCCACAGGGCGGAACCCTTGTAGTCAGTGGTGAACTCGACTTTGTCGAACCGCACCCGCTCCGGATTGTACGCCACCTCGAAAAGCAGCCAGCAGGTGTTCCCCTCGTAATATTCGTCCGCCACGTCAAAGCAGGTTTTGAATCCTTCCGTCTCGAAGCGGTAGAGCGACTGCTGGCGCGTGGTTTCATTATAAGAACCGTTTTGGCTTTCGGAAAGGGTCTGCAGGATGTCCTGCCCCTTGATCATCACGCCCTGGCTGCGGGAGAGTTCCCCGACCAATTCCAGGAGGGCATTCTGACGGGCTTCCGTACGCGTACTCCCCTCTCCCTGCGTCACCTTGAAATAGTAGGACGCGTTGCTCTGTTCCGGCATGTCGCCCCGCATCCACGGCGGGCGCTGTGCGGATGCTCGGCTACCTAATGCAACCAGGCATACCAGCATGAGTAACAACTTATTCATCCTTTCCCGTTTTTGCGTCTTTTCCTTCCTTTTCATCGGCGGGTGCCTCGATGGAGTCCTGCTCGAACCCCTTGCGGACAAAGTCGGAAATCTTCGTGGCATACTTCTGTGCCACCTCCGTCTCCTTGGCAGCGCGCTCCAGCGCCCGCATACGGGCGGCGGATGCCTTCTCTTCGTTCACAAGAAAGAACACCTTGTACTGCTTCGAACCGCCCCGTTCCTTGTAAATCGCATAGCTTTCCGTCAAGACGCCCTTCACCTCTTGCTGCACCAGGCGTTCGTAGGCTGCGTACATCTTGTCGAACTCCCCTTCCTCATCGCTTTGGTCCACGTTGAGGTCGGACACCACGCGCCCCTTGAGCGTCGAACCTGCCAGATTGGCGTAGGTGATGAGGGCATTGTTATAAGCCACCTGTTTGCAGACGTTGAGCGACCTGCACTGCGAAACCTCGCCCACGAGTTCCACGTTCTGGGGATCCTTCATCTTCTCGTAGTGCTCCAGCAATGCCACTTCCAGCGTCTTGGAACTGCCTGCCAATTTCCAGCCGGTCTTTTTGTACTCCTTGATTTTCGCCTTGTACATCTTGGACGTCTCCCGTTCCAACAGGCGGTTTTGGGCGCATACGTTCATCATACAGCCGCCCAACAGCCATAACACACTCATGAAAACAACTTTTTTCATCGTCATTTGAATAAAATTGCTACCCCAATTCCCGAAAAGGTAAGTTTATAAAATGCGAAAAGCGTGGGAACTTCTTCCGTTTTATCAAGACTGAGGATCTGGACTTCCTAAACTGAGATAAAACGATACCCCACGCATGACCGGATATATTGCCGAACGGCATATATGGCAAGCATGAGCGTTTGTATCGCCTTTCCCTCAGTTTTGAAATTGTCCAGATTTCAGTCCTGGGACAAAGCAGAAACGCTTTTATCAATATGTTCATCCTCACGGGCATGCCCGCAAGGACGAGGCAAATGTAGATAAAATCTTTTTCTTTTACAAATCGCTCATGCCGGGGTATATTTTGTGGGGTTCCTCCTTCGGGGAACGCCGGGGTAAGCCCGGGGTAACTCGGGGGAAAGTCTGTGGCAACGCGATACCAACGCGAAGCTAACGCGATGGGTTCGCGATGGGAGCATCGCATACCCATGGCATTGCCTTGGGGCAGGTTACGCCATGACAGGGACTTTCCTAGGGGTTACCTAGGGCTTACCACCCGGGTGTGCAAAATAAGGCGTTGCCAAATACTGATTTCTCACCTAATCCAAAAAGTTAGTATGTATTTTTGGATTACATGAAAAAGCATAAGGTGTGATTTTGCCAAATTACTGAAAATTTTCGCGCCAAATTACCTAATTTGGCGCGAAACAGCTGTGGGATTGTTCTTGAATAGGGGGCAGTTGATGGTTACTGTAACAGGCGTCCGATGACCTCTTTAACCTTGCGGGGGTCGGTGGCGTCGCGGCCGTATTCGGCGACTTGCACGGTGCCGCCCATGGAGACGCGGGGGTTGCGGTGGCGCATGGCGCTTTCCAGGGGGGTGCGGGCGGAGAGGTGGAACTCGCGGGCGCCGGTGGCGGTGGCGATGGCGGCGATGTTGGAGGCGTTGATGCCGCAGCCGGGCATGATGAGGGTGTGGCGGGCGTGTTCGGTCAGTTGGCGCAGGAGGGGGATGCCGGCTTCGGCGGTGGCTTCCTGCCCGGAGGTGAGGATGCGGTGGCAGCCGAGGTCTTCGATGGCTTGCAGGGCGGCGAAGGGGTTGCGGCACATGTCGAAGGCGCGGTGGAAGGTGACGGACATGCCTTGCGCCGCCTCCATCAGCAGGCGCA
The DNA here is from genome assembly GCA_910578985.1 of uncultured Odoribacter sp. Classification (GTDB taxonomy): domain Bacteria; phylum Bacteroidota; class Bacteroidia; order Bacteroidales; family Marinifilaceae; genus Odoribacter. The sequence continues at coordinate 32,392 of CAJTSF010000003.1, forward strand.
TGGTTTCCCGGTCCACGTCCCCGTCGGCGGTCAGGCAGCCGAAGACGACGCCGTCCGCCCCGAGGCGGCGCGCCAGTTCGATGTCGCGCAGCATCGTTTCGCGCTCGAGGTCGTTGTAGAGGAAGTCCCCGCCGCGGGGGCGGATGATGACGTGCAGCCCGCGCGGGGCGAGGTCGCGCGCCATGGCGATGGTGCCGTAGGAGGGGGTTGTCCCCCCCTCCAGCATGCCGGCGCACAGTTCCACACGGTCGGCGCCCGCCTCGAAGGCGGCTTTCACGCTCTCCACGGAGTTGGCGCAAATCTCTATCTTGAATTCTTCCCGGTTCATCCTTCTTTCAGCGTCAGTTCCACAATGTAGTCGATGGCGTCGGGCGTCTCGGGAAGGGTCAGCGTGACACCCGCCTTTTCCTGCCGGAAGGCGACGGGCTTGCGACTGTCGAAGACGACGGCGCTCTTCACCCGGGCGGTGGTCAGCGGGAGGAACAGCCCGCGGTCGGGCAGGTCGAGGATGTGCACGTACAGTTTGTTTCCTTTGCGGGTGGTCACGCCCCAGTCGCGGGGGGTGACGTCGCCGCCGCGGGTGCCGTAGACGGTTTCGCCGTGGGTGGCGAGCCATTCGCCCATGGCTTTCAGGCGTTCGACGCCGGTGGCGGGCAGTTCGCCGTTGGGCTGGGGACCGAGGTTCATCAGGAGGTTGGCGTTGCGTCCGGCGGCTTTCACGAGGTAGTGTATCAGGGTTTTCACGGACTTGTAGTTCTGGTCCACGATTTTATAGCCCCACATGCCGTTCATCGTCTCGCAGGTCTCCAGCGGCAGGCGGCTGATGTCCTGTCCGGACAGCCCCGCGGTGTTCTCGCCGGGGAGGTCGCGTTCGAAGATTTGGATGTCCTCGCCGGCGAAGGGCGCCTGGTGGTGGTTGTTGGCAACGAGGCATGCCGGTTGCAGGCGGTGGATGAGGGCGTATTGTTCGGGCAGCTGCCAGTCGAAGTCCGGGTCGGCATCGTGGTCCCACACGCCGTCGAACCAGATGGCGCCGATGTCGCCGTATTGCGTGAGCAGTTCGGTCAATTGGTTGTTCATGAAGGTGTAATACGTTTTCCATTCCCCGTGCGTCGTGCGCCCCGTGCCGCGTCCCGTGCGTCCGAGGGGGTAGTAGTCGTCGCGGTGCCAGTCGAGGTGGGAGTAGTAGAGGTGCAGGCGGATGCCGTGCTTCCGGCAGGCGTCTGCCAGTTCCTTCAGCACGTCGCGGCGGAAGGGGGTGGCGTCCACGATGTTATAGTCCGACTGGCGGGTCGCCCACATGGAGAATCCCTCGTGGTGGCGCGTGGTGAAGCAGATGTATTTCGCCCCCGACGCCTTGACGGCTTTGACCCATTCCTCCGCGTTGAAGCGGGAGGGATAGAAGCCCGACGCCAGTTTGGCGTATTCCTCGTGGTTCAGGTTCTCGCGGTTCATCACCCATTCGCCCTGCGCCAGCATGCTGTACAGCCCCCAATGGAGGAAGATGCCGAACTTGTTGTCCTGGAACTCTTCGCGGGCTTTCAGGTTCTCCGCCGTCGGCACATATTCCTGGGCGCGCAGCCCTGCGAGGGTTGCCAGCGATAATAAAATAACGGTTGCGTACTTTTTCATGATATGGTTTATTTGATTTTAAAATCCATGATGGTGCGGCGGTTGAAGGTGACCTGCAGCCGGTCGCCCGCCTGTAGCCCGCGGTGGCGGAAGCGGTTGCCGGTGTAAAGGAAGTCGCCGATTTTGAGTGTGTGGAATTCCGATGCCAGGGCGATGAGTTGTTCCGGGGTGGCGGGGTGGCGGGCGATGCTTCCCTCGAAGACCTTTTCCCCGTTCACCGTCAGCGCGTATTCCCCCTCGCCGCACTCTTCCCGCGGCAGCAGGGCGCTGATGGCGGCGCTCCCGCCGAACGAGGAGGCTATCCCCTCGGGCAGTCCCTGTTCCCGCAGGGTGCGTTCCAGGTCGTCGGCATAGAAGCGGATGCCCATGCCCGCCTCTTCGTAATAGCGTCCCGCAAACCGCTCGCTCACGCACTTTCCCAGTTTGCAGATGCGCACCACCGGCTGCGGCACGCAGCTCCACTCCTTGCCGAAGGCGGGGAGGTAGAAGTCGTCGTTGTTGCGCAGCAGCGCGTCGTCGCCCACGGGCACGATGCCTATCGCCCCGGTGGCGTTGTATTCCGTGCAGAGTATTTTCATTTCACGAGCAGTTCTTCCGTCGGACGCTTGGGCACGTGGTGCACCCCTTCCGCGTCGCGCCAGTATTTGAAATCGCCGTCCGCCGGCATCTCTTCCAGCACCACCCGCTCCACGGGGGTGCCGAGGGCGATGACATGCAGGATTTTCAAGTGCTCCGGCAGGGCAAGCGCTTCCCGCAGTGCCTCATTCTTGAACGACTTGATGATGCACCCGCCCCTTCCGCGCTCGACGGCGCCCAGCAGGATGGTCTGCGCCTGGATGCCGTCGTCGCACAGGCAGTTCTCCACGATGCGGGTGTCCAGCACCTGCACCAGGTAGGCGGCGGGGCGTTCTCCCTCCTCGGGACCGTCCCAGTCCGTCAGGTAGCCCGCCCATCCCAGGTGCGGGAACACGCGGGCGCACTGCTCTTCGCTGCACACCGCCGCATATTTCAACGCCTGTGCATTCCGCCCCGACGCGCACAGGCGCGTCAGCCCCACCAGCTCCTTCAACTCTTCCTCCGTTATCCGCTCGCTTTGCCGGAAGCGCCGGTAGCTGCGGTTTTTCGTCAATAAATCTTTTAGCATGTCATCTTTTGTTTTTGTGCCTTTCCGGCACGATTGGACAAATGTAAAAAGATTTCTTCTGAAAACCGCATACCTCCCTCGTTTATTCTCCGATGCGAAAGTGTAATGTATCGGAGTTTTGAGTAAAATCAGCGATAGATTTGAGTAAATTTTGTGTGAGAATTGAGTAAAATGTGAGCGAAAATTGAGTAAAATTATTGTGAGATTTGAACATTTTTGATACCTTTGTTGCCAATAGAATGAGCGTATGTTCAGAAGAGTGCAATTCAACGATTTGGTGGCGCGGTTGGCAGAGCCGCGCAGGATGATACAGGTGGTGTCGGGACCACGGCAGGTGGGGAAATCGACCATGGTCAGGCAAGTGTTGCAGGAAACCGCCATTCCTAATATGTCGGTCTCCGCCGACGGGGTGGACAAAGAGAACACGGCATGGATTGGCGAAGTGTGGGCCACCGCCCGGGCACGGATGCTTGTGGGACAACACGCCGAGTTCCTGCTTGTCATCGACGAGGTGCACAAGATTGCCAATTGGAGCGAGGAGGTCAAAAGGCAATGGGATGCCGACACGTTCAATGACATCAACCTGAAGGTCATTATTCTCGGTTCGTCGCGCCTGCTGCTGAAAGACGGTTTGACCGAGTCGTTGGCGGGGCGCTACGAATTGATTCGCATGCCGCATTGGAGCTATCGGGAGATGCACGATGCGTTCGGCGTGGATGTCGAACACTATATCTTCTTCGGCGGCTATCCGGGCGGTGCGCCACTGACCGCTAACGAAACCCGCTGGCGGCGGTACATTAAAGACAGTATCATCACGCCGGCGATAGAGCGCGATGTCTTGATGACGAAAACCGTCTATAAACCCGAACTGATGAAGCGTCTTTTCGAACTGGGTTGTTCCTATTCGGGCGAGGAGATTTCGCTGACCAAATTGCTCGGACAGTTGCAGGACGCGGGCAATGTCACGACGCTGGCGAACTATCTGACGACGCTCGACGAATCGCAGTTGTTGTGCGGCTTGCAGAAATATGCCAACGACAACGCCCGGAAATACAACTCCGTCCCCAAGTTGTATGTCTATAACACCTCCCTGCTGAGTGCCCTCTCGGGCGTAAGTTTCGAGAAAGTGTACACCTTTCCCAAGGAGTGGGGACGCTGGGTGGAGAGCGCCGTCGGTGCGCATCTTCTGAACAATGCCGAGGAATCCGACTACCGCGTCTACTATTGGCGGGAGGGGAACAAGGAGGTCGATTTCGTCATTGAGCGCAACCGCCAATGTGTTGCCATCGAGGTGAAAAGCGGTCGCCGGACAACCAATGCAGGTTTGCCGGAATTGGTCAAGCGCTTCAACCCGAAACACTCGTTTGTTGTCGGCACGGGCGGTGTTCCCGTCGAAGAGTTTCTGCAATGGAACTTCGGCGAGTTGTTTTAGTGTGATAATATGCTGTCAAATAGCTTGATAGATGCAAAAAGGACATCAGATAACAGACAGGCGATGAAAACATTTCTTCAGATTTTGGCGCGGGACATGATGGATAAGTATGGGGGGCGGTTCGAGGGGGTGACGGTGATTTTTCCGAACAAGCGGGCGGGGTTATTTTTGGCGGAGGAGTTGGCGAAGCTGATTGACCGCCCGGTGTGGATGCCGGAGATGGTGACGTTGGCGGAGTATGTGGAGCGGCATACGGGGTTGCGGCAGGCGGACAGCCTGACGCTTGCCATCAAGTTATATAAGGTGTACAGGAAGGTGACGGGTACGGAGGAGCGGTTCGAGGATTTTTATTTTTGGGGGAATATGCTGCTGGGGGATTTCGACGACGTGGACAAGTATCTGGCGGATGCGCGGGATTTGTTCTCCAACCTGGTGGCGTTGAAGAAACTGGAGTCGAAGTTCCCTTACCTGACGGAGGAGCAGGTGGAGGCGGTGAAGCGTTTTTGGGACAGTTTCAATCCGGAGAAGTTCAGCCGCGAGCAGGAGGAGTTTCTGAAGGTGTGGAACGGGTTGTACGGGACGTACACGGCGTTCCGGGAGGCGTTGGAACGGGAGGGGCTGTGCTACGAGGGGATGAACGAGCGCCGTTTTTATGAGCATATCGCGGAGTATGAGCACCCGCAACAGCTGGTGGTCGCGGGGTTCAATGCGCTGAACGCTTGCGAGAGGGGGATTTTCGATTATTACCGGGATGCGGGAGTGGCGTCGTTCTATTGGGATTATGACGTGTATTACACCGCCGACGAGCATCAGGAGGCGGGGCGGTATATCCGGGAGAATCTGAAACGTTATCCCCAGACGCCGGACATGGGGCATTTCAACCATTTCCTGCACAACGGGAAACAGGTGGAGTATATCTCCGTGCCGTCCGCCGTGGGGCAGGCGAAGTTGCTGGGGCAGCTGACGGAGCATGTGCAGGGGGAGAATCCGAGGGATACGGCGGTGGTGCTGTGCGATGAGCAGATGCTGGTGCCGGTGTTGCATTCGATTCCGGAGAGCATCCGGAAAATCAATGTCACCATGGGCTACCCGGCGCAGAAGACATCGGTTGCCGCGCTGGTGGCGTTGTTGTGCGACCTGAAAGGGTATGCGCGGCGCGAGGGGAAGGATACCTATTATTACTACAAGCCGGTGGTGGCGCTGCTGAACCATAAGCTGGTGCGGGAGGCGTGCCCGGAGGGGATTGCGCGGAAGACGGAAGAGATTGCCCGGAACAACAGTGTGTATGTGGCGGAGCGGGATTTGCACCTGGACCCTTTGACGGAGGCGATTTTCTCGTCGGGGGAGGAGAAGGTGACGGCGTACCTGCTGCGGGTGCTGGACCGCTTGGGGCGTTCGGAGGCGGGGGAACGGGCGGAGCCGGTGGAGAGGGAGTTTATCTTTTCCATCTATACCCAGATACAGCATTTGCAGAATGTGTTCGAGGAGGAGGGCATCGAGCCGGAGGAGAAGCTCTACACGCAGTTGGTCGGGAAGGTGGTGGGCAGCATTTCCATCCCTTTTTCGGGGGAACCGCTGGAGGGGTTGCAGGTGATGGGACTGATGGAGACGCGCATGTTGGATTTCAAGCATCTGATCGTGCTTTCCGCCAATGAGGGAACGCTCCCCAAGACGACGTTGCCTTCGTCGTTCATCCCTTATAATCTGCGGGTGGGCTTCCGGTTGCCCACGCCGGAGCATCAGGATGCGTTGTTCGCTTATTATTTTTACCGCCTGCTGCAACGGGCGCAGGATGTCAAGATATTATATACCTCGGGGATGAAGGGGGTGAACGGCGGGGAGATGAGCCGCTTCCTGTATCAGATGAAGTATGAGTCGGGGTTGCCGATTCGCGAAAGCAGTTTCCAGAACCGCATATCGGCGCAGAACCCGCGCGAGATTGCGATACCCAAGACGGAGGAGGTGATGGCGCGTTTGGAGGAGTACACCGTAGGGGAGGAGAAAGCCCTTTCGCCCTCGGCGCTGAACATTTATATGGAGTGCCCGCTGCGTTTCTATTTCAGGTATGTGACTGGAATCGAGGAGAAAGAAGAACTGGCGGAGGAGTTGGACCAGCGGTTGCTGGGGAACATTTTCCATGCCTGTTCCCAGTCGCTCTATGAGACCGTGCCGGACGGGGAGGTGACGGCGGAGGCGATTGACGCCCTGCTGGCGGATGAGGCGCTGATGGACGAGCATATCCGGCGCGCCTACGGGGAGGTGTATGACGAGCACGTGTCGCGGTTGTTGGAGAGCGGGAGCAATGAGTTGGTGTTGAGCGTGGTCAAGAAGTATCTCCGGCAGATGCTGCAATACGACCGGCAGGTGGTGCCTTTCCGCCTGCTGGCGATGGAGAGGCGTTTCCATGTGCCTGTGGCGGTGGGGACGGGAGCGGGGAGGCGGACGGTGTATGTGGGCGGTTTCATCGACCGTGTGGACCGGACGGCGGATGCCATCCGTGTTATCGATTATAAGACGGGAAAGGACCGGACGGACTTCAAAGGGATTGCCTCCGTGTTCGACCCGGAGAATGCCTCGCGCAACAAGGCGGCTTTCCAGACAATGCTCTATTGCCTGATGTTCGACCATGTGCATCCCTCCCGCGAGCCGTTGGTGCCGGGGATTTACAGTACGCGGCTGCTGTTCGAGAAGGATTACGACTGCCGCCTGCGATGCGACGGGACGGCAATGGCGGACTTCCGCCGCTTCGAGGAGGAGTACCGGGAGGAGCTGGAAGCGTTGCTGGCGCGCCTCTTTTCAACGGAGGTGCCTTTCACCCAGACGGAAGACGGGAATAAGTGCAAGACTTGCAGCTATGCGGGGATATGCCGGCGGGGAAAGTAGCGGGAGTCACTCTTCCTCCAGCAGGTCCGGGCGTAGCAGGCGGGTGCGCTCGTAGGCGGTTTTTTCCTGCCATTCGTGTATTTTGGCGTGGTTGCCGGAGAGGAGTATGTCGGGCACGTGCCAGCCGTTGAACTCGGCAGGGCGCGTATAGACGGGAGGTGCCAGGAGGTTGTCCTGGAAGGAGTCGCTGAGGGCGGAGCTTTCGTCGTTCATGGCGCCTGGGATGAGGCGCACGATGGCGTCGGTCATGATGCAGGCGGGAAGTTCGCCGCCGGTGAGCACGTAGTCGCCTACGGAGATTTCACGGGTAATCAGGTGGTCGCGGATGCGCTGGTCGATGCCTTTGTAGTGCCCGCAGAGAATCATGATGTTTTCCTTGAGCGAGAGTTCATTCGCCATCCGCTGGTTGAAGGTGGGGGCATCGGGGGCGGTGTAGATGATTTCGTCGTAGTGACGCCGGGCGGTAAGCTCGTTGATGCAGTCGAACACGGGCTGTATCATCATCACCAGTCCCGCTTCCCCGCCGAAGGGATAGTCGTCCACTTTCCGGAATTTGTCTTTCGACCAGTCGCGGATGTTGTGGATGTGGATTTCCACGATGCCTTTGTCCTGAGCCCGCTTGAGGATGGAGTGGTTCAGGGGGCTTGTCAGCAGTTCCGGCACAACGCTTAATATATCTATTCTCATGATGTCTTGCTTTTCGGGCAAAGATAGCGTTTTTAAATTATTTAACTGAAAAAAAAGCAAAAGTTATGGTGGATAAAAATAAAGTGCTTATCTTTGTGTAGTCCAAAACAAGAGACATTTTTTTTCATAAGTTTGTATTAGGTTAGTAGTTGAGGTTTCCCGCTGTGACAGCTCGGAACCTTTTTTTGTATCGAAGTTTTAATAATCCATATCGCAATGACAATCGAAGAAAAAGTAAATGAGGGCATTAAGTGTGCCATGAAAGCGCAGGACAAGGTGCGCTTGGAGACGATGCGCAACATCAAGAAAGTGATTTTGGAGGCGAAGACCAAGCCGGGTGCCGGCGACGGAATCGACGATGCGGAGTGCATCAAGTTGATTCAGAAACTGGCGAAGCAGGGCAAGGAGTCGGCGCAGATTTACAAGGAACAGGGACGGGAAGACCTGTATGCGCAGGAGAGCGCGCAGGTGGCTGTGCTGGAGGAGTTCCTGCCGAAGCAGTTGGGCGAAGAGGAGCTGGCGGCGGCGTTGAAGGAGATTATCGCCGAGGTAGGTGCTTCCACCCCGCAGGAGATGGGCAAGGTGATGGGCGTTGCCACGAAGAAGCTGGCGGGGCTGGCGGACGGGAAAGCCATTTCCGCCAAGGTGAAAGAGTTACTGGCGTAAGGGGAGGCAATGAACGAGACCGTCCTGGAGAAGTTGAAAGTATTGGCGGAGTCGGCGAAATATGATGTTTCCTGCGCTTCGAGCGGCACCTCCCGTTCCCATCGGAAAGGGATGGTGGGGAGCGCCGCAGGGTGGGGGATATGCCATAGTTTCGCCGAGGACGGGCGTTGCATTTCGTTGCTGAAAATCATGCTGACGAATTCCTGCATCTATGATTGCGCTTATTGCATCAACCGGCGGAGCAATGATATCCGCCGGGCGACTTTTTCGGTGACGGAACTGGTGGAACTGACCATGGAGTTTTACCGGCGGAATTATATCGAGGGGTTGTTTTTGAGTTCCGGAGTGGTGCGGAATCCGGATTATACGATGGAGCGGCTGGTGAGGGCGGTGAAGGATTTGCGGACGGTGCACCGCTTCAACGGGTATATCCACATGAAGAGCATCCCCGGCGCGAGCGAGGAGTTGGTGCGGGAGGCGGGACGGTATGCCGACCGGTTGAGCGTGAACATCGAGATACCCACCGAACGGAGCCTGCAACTGCTGGCGCCGGAGAAGGATTTCCGGAGCGTGTACACCCCGATGCGTTATATCCAAGAGGGGGTGCTGGAGAGCCGGGAGGAACGGATGCGCTCGCGCTTCGCCCCGCGGTTTGCGCCGGCGGGACAGAGCACGCAGATGATTGTGGGGGCGACCGCCGACACGGACAAGGACATTTTGAGCCTCTCGTCGGCGTTGTACCGGAGGGAGACGATGAAGCGGGTGTATTATTCGGGATTTATACCGGTGAACGGGTATGACACCCGCCTGCCGGCATTGAAGCAGCCGCCCCTGGTGCGGGAAAACCGTCTCTACCAGGCGGATTGGCTGTTGCGTTTTTACGGTTTCCGGGTGGAAGAGCTGCTGGATGACAGTTTTCCCGATTTGGATTTGGAACTGGATCCGAAGCTGTCATGGGCGTTGAGGCATCCGGAGTGTTTCCCGGTGGACGTGAACCGGGCGAATTTCGAATGGTTGCTGCGGGTGCCGGGCGTGGGGGTGAAGTCGGCGAAAATGATTGTGATGGCACGGCGTTACGGGAAGATACGGTCGGACCAGTTGAAGAAGATGGGCGTGGTGATGAAGCGCGCTTGTTATTTCATCACTTCCCATGAACTGCGGGCGGACCGCACGGTGCAGGAATTGCGTCCGGAGCGGGTGCGCCGTTTGCTGACGGGCGGGAAAGAGAAGAATCCTTTGCAGTTGAAACTTGTCTTTGAGGAATGAATGTATTTGTGTATGACCGCACGTTTGAAGGATTGCTGACGGTTGTTTTTGAAGCGTATGTGCGGAAGACGTTTCCCGACCTGTTGTTGGGGGAAGGGGAGGTGTTGCCTTTGTTCTACGATGTGAAAGTGGAGGTGCTGACGGACAAGGGGCGGGCGGATCGGGTATGGCAGGGATTGCAGCGGAAATTGTCACCTCTCGGGTTGGGGGTGCTGACGACCGCCTGGCTGTCGGAGTTGCCGGAAGCGGAACTGTTGTTGGTCCGTTACATGCGTCGGGCGTTGGATGCGTCGGGAAATGTCGAATGGGATTTCGGGAACGAGGATGTGCTGCGGGCAACGCAGTTGGCGAAAAAGGTGTCGCAGGAGACACACCGCCTCAATCAGTTCTTGCGTTTTCAAAAGGCGGCGGACGGCACTTACTTCGCCGCTGTCGAGCCGCTGTACGATGTGTTGTCGCTGTCGGTCCGTTACCTGCGTGACCGTTTTGCCGACCAGGTGTGGCTGGTGTACGACCTGAAACGGGAATACGGATATTATTACGACGGGAAAGAGGTGCGCGAGGTGCGTTTCGAGCACCCCGCCGCCCACTTGCAGACCGGTAAACTGGATGAGACCTTGATGGACAAGGACGAACGGATGTTCCAGGAAATGTGGAAAGCCTATTTCCATGCCATCTCCATCAAGGAACGCGCCAACCCCCGTTTACACCGCCGGAATCTTCCCGTGCGTTTTTGGAAACATCTGCCGGAAAAGAATTGAAAAGGAATTATTTCCGCAGGTAATAATTGACCGTGGTCACCACGCGCACGCTTTTAATGTAGGGCGTATTGGCGTCGCGGTCGGAGATGGAGAACTGTCCTTGCGAGGCGTTCCGTATTTTGCCCAGGGCGCTGTCGGAGTCTTTGGCAAACTGCTCGGCGGCGGCGCGGGCGTTCTTGGTCGCCTCTTCGATCATGCGGGGCTTGATGTCGTTCAATCCGGTAAATTCGTAGCTTACGTTATAGCGGTAGTCCCCTCCCGTGATGGCAATGCCCTGTTTCAACAGTTCCGCCTGCTCGTTCATGAGCCGGCGCACTTTCTCCACATCGCCGGAGGTGACGGTGATGACGGAGGTGGCGTTATAGCGGTAGGTGAAGTCCCGGGTGCCGTAGCGTTCCGCCTGGAGGTCGATGACTTCGGGCGGGGCGATGCTGATTTCCTGCTCGGTGATGCCGTTGTCTTTCAGGAACTGCACGATGGTGCGGTTCTTTTTTTCCAGGTTGGTGTAGAGCAGTGCGGGGTCGTTGCCGATGGCTTTGTATGCCAGGGGCCAGGTGACCTTGTTCGCCTTGACTTCCATTTCCGCCAGCCCTTTGACGCTGACGATGCGCTCTTTGTCTTTGAAATTGTTGATGCCTGATTTCAGCATCCAGCCCAACAAGCCCAGTCCGAGGGCGATGATGAAGGCTTCCGTGTTTCTTGCTCTCATGATTGTCCGAATTAGATGATTTTAAAACCGAGGGTAAAGTTATAGGATCGCGGGGTTTTGATTTCGGGAGCCATTTTGTGGAATCCCTTTTCATAGTCCACGTCGAAAGTCACTTTCCACAAATCGATGCCGATGCCGGCGCGTCCGCTCCAGTTGGTTTTGTCGGGGGAGAGGTTGCCCGGCAGTTTCTTGATGTTTTTCAATTTGCCGAAGGAGACTTGCGGTCCGAGGAAGGCGCGCAGTTTGAAGAGGGAGAGGTCGAGAATCTTGACGCCGAGCATGAGGGGAATCTCGAAAGTGTTGTTTTCCAGTTTGATGTCCAGGTGCTGGTCATCTGCTCCGGCGATGCTCTTCTGGCGGGAGTAGTTAAAGGAGGGTTCTAAGTAGAAGATTTTCGTGTTGAGGCGGAGAAAGGCGCCGACCATGAATCCTTTGTCTGCCTGTGTTTTCAGTTCGCTCAGGCTTTTGGCGAATTTGATGCGGTTGCTCGAAACGCCTCCGTGGATACCGAAGTGCACGGGCATTTCCGCCATGGCGTGCAGACCCGCCAGGCATACGGTAAGAAGTAAAAGTAGTTTTTTCATATTTTTTTTTGATATTTAATGGGTTAAATAAATGCGTCGTTTGAATTCGGAGAGGACGATGCCGGTGGCAACCCCGACGTTGAGCGACTCCCCGGCAGGTCCCTCTCCGACGAAGGCGGGGATGGTGAGGCGGTGGTCGGTGAGCGCCTCGATGCCGGGGGCGATGCCTTTCCCCTCGTTGCCCATGACGATAATCCCGTGGGCGGGGAGGGAGGCGGTGTAGATGTTTTCGCCGTCGAGGAAGGTGCCGTAGACGGGCATTCCGGCGTCCCGCAGCCGGCGGATGGCGTCGGGGAGCGGGACGCTGTGCGCGCGCACGCGGAAGATGGCGCCCATGCTTGCCTGCACGCACTTGGGATTATAGGGGGAGGCACAGTCCGTATCGCAAAGGAGGTCGCGGATGCCGAACCAGTCGGCGACACGCAGGATAGTGCCGAGGTTGCCCGGGTCTTGGATGCCGTTGAGGGCAAGAGTGATTCCGCGGGTGAGGGTGTCGAAGTCACACGGGTAGGCGGGCATCTCGGCAAGGGCGATGACGGAGGGGGGGGACGGGAAGTTGGAGACGGCTTGCATCTCGCGTTCCGTTGCCTCGTAAATCATGGCGCCGGCAGGGAGTCCGGAGTGTCGTTCCAGCCACTCCGGCAGGGCGATGATAGTGTTGATTCCGAAAGGGCTCCGGAGCAATTCGCCCACGAGTTTTTCCCCTTCTGTTTTGAAGAGATTATATTTTTCCCTGAATTTCTTTTTTTCGAGGTTTTGGACTATTTTTGTTACCTGTTTGCTGACCATGATTATTGTATATCGTGGGTCAAAAATAGTAACATTTTAGGATTTGGGGAAATATATCGGATATAAGATTGGGGTGTTTTTTTGTTGGTGCCTGCTGTTGTGCGGGTGCTCGGCGGCGCGTTATGTGGGGGAGGGGGAATATCTGCTGAACCGGGTTCGGGTGCAGGAGGATTCCAAATTGTTGGATGCGAAGGACATGAAAAAGGTGGTGCGGCAGCGGCCGAATACGCGGATTCTGGGCGTGGTGCGTTTTCATCTGGGGCTTTATAACCTGAGCGGCAGGAACGGGGATAAGCGCTTTAACAAATGGCTGCGGCGCATCGGGGAGGAGCCGGTGGTGTACAGTCCTTACCTCACGGAGCGGAGTGTGGAGCAGTTGTCATTGTATCTGAATAACAAGGGATATTACCATGCCCGGGTAAAAGATACGGTTCATTTCCGCAAGAAGAAAGCGGAGGTGGTTTACCGGGTGACCTCGGGCGAGGTGACGCGGGTGCGTGAACTGGCATTCCGCGCGGACAGCAGTGTGGCGGGGACGCCTCTATCAACGGACACCCCTTTGTACAGGGAGCTGTTGGAGGATTCCGTGCACACCCTGTTGAAGCGGGGGATGCCGTTGGATATGGGCGTGCTGGAGCAGGAGCGGGAGCGCCTGACCGACGGATTGAGGCGGCAGGGCTATTATAATTTTTCCAAAAATTTATTGCAGTATTATGCCGACACCTTGTCTCCGCACGAGCCGAACCGGGCGGACCTGATGCTTGCCGTGGCGAACTCCCTGCCGGACAGCAATGCTTACAAGACTTACCTTATCGGCAACATCCGGGTGAACATGGACTATGATCCCCTGGAAGGCATCAAGGGGGAGGATTCGTTGTACATAGATGGAAAATATGGCGGGTACGAAGTGTTGTACCGGAAACGGATGAAAATCCGTCCCAAGGTGATTCTGGAAAGCATCCAGTTCGGGCAGGGAGAGTTATATGACGTGCGTAAGGTGGCGAGTTCCTATGTGCGTTTGCAGGCGCTGAACCTGTTCAAATTCGTGAACATCCTTTTCCGGGAGCGGGCGGGAGCGGACGGGCAGATGTTTTTGGACTGCGACATCCAATTGACGCCCATGAAACGACAGTCGTACAATGTGTTTCTGGAAGGGACGAACAATTCGGGGAACATCGGTGTCGGGGGAAACTTTTCCTACAACCACAAAAACCTGTTCCACGGCGGCGAGAACCTGACCATGAGCGTGTGGGGGGCGTTGAAGAAAGAGAAACTGCGGGAGAATGAGATTTTCAGTACCACGGAGGTGGGGGCGGAGGTGCGTTTGGTGACGCCCCAGTTCTGGTTGCCCGTGCTTCCCTTTTCGGAATTCCGGAAGAGGTTCGCGCCGCGTACCTCCATCTCTTTTTCCTACAGCCGCGAGCACACCCAGTTCTACCGGCGCCGGGTGGCGAGCATGAGATTCGGATATCTGTGGCGCCAGGCGGACAACCGGTGGAATTACAACTTCGACTTAATCGATTTGAACTATGTGATGATGCCCTACGTGGAAAGCGGATTCGTCGAAGGGCTGCGGAACCAGTATGTCAAGAGCGCCTATACGGACCACATGATATTGTCCGCCGGCTTTTCTGCCATATTTGCCGACCAGTCCATCAACAGCACGGCGAGTTCCAACTATTTCCGCGGCAATGTGGAGACTTCGGGAAATTTCCTGTGGGGAATGAGCCGTTTGTTCCGCACGCGCCGCATAGAAACGGAGCAGGAGTCCTATTACCACATGTTCGGCGTGCGGTATGCCCAGTTCATCAAGGCGGACGGCGAGTATCGCTTCAACCACTACATCAACCGGGCGAACCGCGTGGTGTACCGCCTGTTTATCGGTTGCGGACTGCCTTACGGCAACATGAAGGCGTTGCCTTTCGAGGAGGCGTATTTCTGCGGCGGGGCGAACGACCTGAGGGCATGGCAGTCGCGGCGGGTGGGACCGGGAGTTTACCAGGCGGAAGACAACTATCCCAACAGTGTGGGGGACTTCAAGCTGGAAGCGAATCTGGAGTACCGTTTCAAACTCTTCTGGCTGCTGGAGGGGGCGTTGTTCCTGGATGCGGGCAACGTGTGGAACCTGAAAGGATACGAGGAACGCGGCAGCACCCGCCTGTCCGGTGACATCTTCCGCCAGTTTGCGGTGGGCACGGGAGCCGGTTTGCGGGTGAACGTCACCTTTTTTCTGCTCCGTTTGGACTGGGGCTTCAAGTTGCACGACCCTGCGCAGGTGCGGGGCGACCGTTTCGTGTTGTTCGACAAAGGGAGCGGTTTCCGGAAGCCGGTGTGGAATATTGCGATAGGTTATCCCTTTTAATAGCACGCGCTTATGGTATCGATAGTCTTGGAATATGTCTCGCTTTTCTTGCAGGTGGCGGCAGCTGCAATTGCCATCAGCCTATTCAGGCGGACCAAATTCAACGCTTCGTGGATATTGATTTCTTCGGGCTTCCTGCTGATGGTGGTGTCCCGGGTGTTGGAACTGTGGCCCACCCTGTATCCGGAAATGGAGGGCAAGCTGGAGACTGTGCAACGGTGGCTGGCATTCATCATTTCGCTCGTGCTGCTCATCGGAGTATTTTACATCCGGAAGATATTCCAGTTCATGCGCCGGCTCGATGCCTTGCGGCGGGAGACGGAGAAGCGGGTGCTGTCGGCGGTCATCCGGACGGAGGAACAGGAGCGGCAGCGTTTTGCCAAAGAATTGCATGACGGGCTGGGACCTTTGTTGAGCGTGATTAAGATGCTCGTGTCGGGGCTCGACAGCAACAAGTCGGGCGAGGTGAACGAGAAAATCAGGAACAACCTGTGCCAGGCGGTGGATGAAGCCATCACGGGCGTGCGGGATATCTCGGCGAACATCAGCCCCCATATCCTGAACAATTTCGGATTGAAGGATGCCGTGGAGGCATTCATCAAGCGGATGGGGCAGACGGATGGATTCCAGGTCTTTTTTACGACCAATCTTACCGGCGAACGGTTCGGATATAATGTGGAGACCGTGCTCTACCGGGTGGTCTGCGAATTAATCAACAACACCCTGCGGCATGCGGCGGCATCGCGGATAACCATCGACCTACAGTTGGATGAAAGCGTGCTCTACCTGGAATACACCGACAATGGCATCGGCTTCGACGTGGATGCCGTCACCCACTATGGGGGGATGGGGTTGAACAACATGCGTTACCGCCTGCAGTCGGGAAACGGCGACATTGAAATCGTGAGTCGTCCGGAACAGGGCATGCGGGCGAACGTTTATATCCGGGTGTGATTCCGGGAAAATTTTTCAGGCAATGATATTGGTCACGCGGTTCACGGTGACGAGTGTGCCGTGTTCGTCGCGTATCTCCACCTGCACGACATGGGTGCGCTTCCCCCGGTGTATCAACTCCCCGCGGGCGATGACATAAGCGCCTTTCGCCTGTTTGATGTGGTTGCCGTTGATTTCGATGCCGTACACATGCCACCGCAATTCCGGCGGCACGCTCATCGAACTGAGCGCTCCCGCGACGGTTTCCGCCAGCGCCATGTTCGCCCCTCCGTTCAGCGCCCCGTCCGGCCGGCAGGTGCGGCGGTCGATGGGCATCCGGGCTTCCAGCCATCCTTCCCCTTCTGCGGTAAACTCTATGCCCAAGTGGTCCACCAGGCTGTGGCGGCAGGATTCGTTGAGCATGTCCAAATAACTTTCCATCCCTTGTCTCTCTTATCGTTGCGGGGCAAAGGTACGCCTTATCTTGAAAATAAAAACGGATTATATCCGAAAATCCATCATTATTCTTTAAATTCGCCCTATGTTTATCCATTCGGAAAACGGAACAAACACTAAAAACAACAAATATGGCAGACAAAGAAAAGAACCTTGAAAAACTGAAAGCACTTCAACTGACTATCGACAAGATTGAAAAGAATTTCGGGAAAGGAAGCATCATGAAGCTCGGCGATAACCGGGTGGAGAACATTCCGGTGATTTCCTCCGGTTCCATTGCTCTCGACAAGGCGTTGGGGGTAGGCGGCTACCCCAAGGGGCGGGTGATTGAAATTTACGGTCCGGAATCTTCCGGAAAGACCACCCTGGCAATCCATGCCATCGCCGAGGCGCAGAAGCAGGGAGGCATAGCCGCCATCATCGATGCGGAGCACGCTTTCGACCGCTCCTATGCCGCCAAGCTGGGCGTGGACATCGAAAACCTCTTCATCTCCCAGCCCGACAACGGCGAGCAGGCGCTGGAAATCGCCGACCAGCTCATCCGTTCCGCAGCGATTGACATCATCGTCATCGACTCCGTGGCGGCGCTCACCCCCAAGGCGGAAATCGAGGGAAACATGGGCGACAGCGTCATGGGATTGCAGGCGCGCCTGATGTCGCAGGCATTGCGCAAACTCACCAGCACCATCAGCAAGACCAACACCTGCTGCATCTTCATCAACCAGTTGCGTGACAAAATCGGCGTGATGTTCGGCAACCCCGAGACCACCACCGGCGGTAACGCCCTGAAGTTCTATGCTTCCGTGCGCCTCGACATCCGCAAGATCGGACCCATCAAGGACGGCGAGGAAATCCTCGGCAACCACACCCGCGTGAAAGTCGTGAAGAACAAGGTGGCGCCCCCATTCCGGAAAGCGGAGTTCGACATCATGTACGGCGAGGGCATCTCCTTCTCCGGGGAAATCGTGGACCTCGGCGTCGATTGCAACGTCATCAAGAAAAGCGGCAGCTGGTTCTCCTACGGGGAAAACAAACTCGGACAGGGACGTGAAACCGTGAAGCAGTTGATTATGGACAATCCCGAACTCGCCGAAGAACTCAAGCGGAAGATTGTGGCCGTACTGAACGGCAGGACTGACGAACCGGAGGAAGAGGAACGCCACACCATGGAAAACGAAGATTAAAACCGGATATAATGAAAAAGACTATTTTACCCATATTATGTATATTGTCGCTTATGGCATGCCATGAAAACCCCGGAGCGGGCGACGCCTCCGGAAAAGGCTACCGCACGCCCGCGGATCTGAAACTCCCATCCGACGTGATGACGCCGGAAGTGCTGTGGGCTTTCGGGCGCATCGGCAGCGTCCGCCTATCGCCCGACGGCACCCGCGCCGTTTACGACGTGACCTATTTCAACAAGGAAGAGAACCGCGCTTACACCGACTTGTACGTCATGACCCTCAACGACGGCAAGACCACCCGTCTCACCGACACCGACTGCAACGAGGCGGAACCCGCCTGGACCCCCGACGGGAAGCACATCACCTACATCGCCAACGGACAGCTTTGGGAGATGAACCCCGATGGCACCGCCCCGCGCCGGGTGACGGACATAGAAGGAGGAATCAACGGCTACGTGTATGCCCCTGACATGTCCAAAATCGTTTACCTCAAGGACGTGCGCCTGGAACCCACCGTGCAGGACTTGCATCCCGACCTTCCCAAGGCGAACGCCCGCATCATCAACGACCAGTTCTACCGCCATTGGAACGACTGGGTGGAAGCCTACACCCACCTGTTTGTCGCCGGCTACACTCCCGGCAGACAAATTACTGCCGGCAAGGATATCCTCGACGGAGAACACTGGGAGTCCCCCGTGCGTCCCTGGGGCGGCACCGAGCAGTTGGCATGGACGCCCGACAGCAAACAGTTGATTTACACCTGCCGGAAAAAGACCGGTGTCGAGTATGCCTCTTCCACCAACACCGACCTCTACGCCTACCACACGGAGACCGGCGCCACCGTCAATCTGACCGAAGGCATGGCGGGCTACGACAAGAACCCCGTCGTCTCCCCCGACGGGCAACACCTCGCCTGGGAGAGCATGGAGCGTGACGGCTACGAAGCCGACAAAATCCGCCTTTTCGTTATGGACCTCCGCACCGGCGAGAAGCGCGACTACTCCAAAGGCTTCGACCAGAATGCCGAGGGCTTGAAATGGGGCGACAACCAAACCGTCTGGTTCATCTCCGACCGTCACGCCACGGATGAAATCTACTCCCTCGACCTCGTTTCCGGAAAAATCAGGAAACACACCGAGGGCGTTCACAACTACACCTCCGTCATCCCCAACGGCGACCACCTCATCGCCACCAAAGTCTCCATGAGCAAACCCGCGGAGATTTACCGCGTGGACCCCGCCACGGGCAAGGACACGGAACTCTCCTTTGTGAACAAGCACCTCCTTGACCAGCTCACCATGGGGAAAGTGGAAAAACGCTGGGTGAAGACCACCGACGGGAAAAAGATGCTTGTCTGGATGATTTACCCCCCGCACTTCGACGCCTCCAAGAAATACCCCGCCCTTCTCTACTGCGAGGGCGGCCCGCAGAGCACCGTCAGCCAGTTCTGGAGCTACCGCTGGAACTTCCAGCAGATGGCAGCCAACGGCTACATCATCGTGGCGCCCAACCGCCGCGGCTTGCCGGGCTTCGGGCAGGAGTGGCTGGAACAAATCAGCGGTGACTACTCCGGCCAGAACATCAAGGACTACCTCTCCGCCATCGACGATGCCAAGCGCGAGCCTTACATCGACGCCGACCGCCTGGGATGCGTGGGTGCTTCCTACGGCGGGTACTCGGTGTACTACCTCGCCGGGCACCACGACAAGCGCTTCAAGGCGTTCATCGCCCATTGCGGCATCTTCGACCTGAAAATGCAGTATTACACGACGGAGGAGATGTGGTTCGCCAACTGGGACATGGGCGGTGCCCCCTGGGACAAGGGCAACAAAGTGGCGCAGCGCACTTTTGCCAACTCCCCCGACCTTTTTGCCGGCAAATGGGACACGCCCATTCTGGTCATCCACGGGCAGAAGGACTTCCGCATCGACGTGTCGCAGGGCATGGCGGCGTTCAACGTTGCCCGCATGCGCGGCATTCCGGCGCAATACCTCTACTTCCCCGAGGAGTGCCACTGGGTGACGGGCTGCCAGGACGGCATTCTCTGGCAGCGCACTTTCAAGGCATGGCTGGACAAGTGGCTGAAATAGCCGTTGTCAGTAAATGACAGCAGCATCTTGCTACGCCTTTTCCGGTCCGGCTTCCTTTTGTGAAGCCGGACCGTTTTTTGTGGGTAACTCCATGCTTGCCCCCTACTTTCTCCGCCCCCGACGTACCTCCGACCTGCCTTTGACGTACCCCCGACGTATCCGACGGTACGTCGGGAGTACGTCAAATTTATCTCAAAAGTATGTGTGGTGTGGAATAATTCATAAGTAATTTATGAGTAAATGCTTCAAAAAAAAGACGGAAAAATCCTTGGAGATAAAGTTTTTTTTCTTTACTTTGATTAATTATATGATAATTTCATATATTTGGTTCAGCAAATTTACTTACAATATAACAGAATAATCATGGAACAAGCATTATTAAACCTTTGGGAAGCATATCGCGGGCGGATGGCTTCGAAAGAGTTGAACGAGATATTGGAGCGTGGCATCTGTTACTCGGAAATCAGCGGGTCGCACCGGATTTTGGTGACGGGGATGAACCCGTCGTTCCGGAAGGGGGACCCGGCGTGCGAGAAATATGAGGTGCCGTTCAATTACCAAGCAGTGGTCAAAGGCAGGGAAGACCGCTATTTCACCGCCTTCGACCGGCTCTTCCCCGAGGCGTACCGGGCTGAGGTGGATTACCTTGACTTGTTGAACATTCGTGAAACCAGGCAGCGGACGGTGTGGAAGTTCATCCGGGACCCGAAGGGGTTGGAGCTGTTCGCCGCCAACCTGCGGATGAACCAGTTGCTGATGGAGCAGGTGGTACGCCCGCGGCTCATCATGGTGAAGAACCACGGGTCGTGGGGGTTGTGGGGCAAGGATGCGACGGCGGAGGGGAATATCTGGATGGGCTACCGCTTCGAGCCGGTGGAGGGCTTCGACGCCCTGCCCTCTGGCGAGGTGCTGCGCATCGCGGGGCTCATCGACCACCCCGACCGCGTCGCCTGCCGCGAGCTGAAGGAGACCAACCTGAAGGGCACGCTGGTGCTCTTCACGAACCATTTCCAGTACAGCGCCAAGGAGAAACTTCCCACCCCGGAACTGATGGCGGAGTTGTGCAGGAGAATATAGGATTGAAAGTGTGTGACAAGCACACACTTTCAATCTTTAAGGCAGCCGATGGGTACTACATATACTCCATCCGTCCGTTTGTAGGCAAAGTCGCCGATGCCGATCAGTACCATGAGGAAAGCTGGCGCTTTCATTCGGGTAGTGTCTATGAGATTGGAAAGGACAGTTAATGTTTTTGCTCCTTCTTCAATCCATTTTTCTCCTCCTAATTTGATTTCAATAAGGCCGTAGGCTCCATTCCGCAAGTGTACTACGGCATCGCATTCCAAACCGTTCTTGTCCCTGTAATGGTAGACCGTACCATCCAAAGCATCCGCATAAACCCGAAGGTCGCGGATGCACATGGTTTCAAAGAGGAGTCCGAAGGTGTTCAGGTCGTTTATTGCAAATATAGTATATTTTTCTGTATTTCAGTTTGATTAAATTTCAATTTGGAAATTCGGCGCAAATTTGTTTGGAAATTTGGCGTGAAAATATTTGGAAATTCGGCGGTTATAGAAGAGGTGAATTCTACCGACCCTAAAGGGTGCTTTTACACCATTTAACATCAAAGTGGTGATTTTTGACATTCAAATAGTGCAAATCGGGAGGGGTGTGTAGTAAGATAGGCATGTTTTTAATCATTAAAATCAAGCATATCATGGGATTGATGAATGACAGTATTTGGAGTGTTTGCCGCGGAAAGCGGGAAGGGTTTGTGGTCTACCGGCGGCTGGGACAGACGTGTGTGCGGTCGCTGACGAACAGCCGGGCGTCCATCGGGGCAAGGCAGGTGGAGCAGCAAGAGCGGATTGCGTCACTGGCCGTCTTTTTCTGGGCTTTGGGGAGTGCGGGGTTGAAGGAGTGTTGGCAACGGGCGGAAAAGCCGCGGCAGTGGAACGGATACAACCTGTTCGTCCACCGGAATATCGGAGCGTTCACGGGGGAAGGCACCATCGGGGATTTTGGGAAGGTGGAGTTGACGGCGGGGCGGTTGTCACTGCCGGATAATATCAGGTTGCGGCAGGAGGGGAAAAGGTGGGTGATGGAGTGGGAGAATTTGACGGAACTCTCCGGTGACCGGGGGAATGACCGTATGCAGGTGGCGTTGATGGAGGGACGGGAAGACCGTTTCACGGTGAAGGTGTGCGGAGAGTGGCGGGATGGAAGCCGGCCGGAAGGAGGGAAACGGGAGGAGGGACGCCTGGCGTTCCGGCTCCCCGCAGCGTGGAGGGGATATGGACGGTTGTATTGTTTTATGCGTTCGGAGAACGGCGGAGAGTTTTCGCCAAGCAGGTATATGGGGCAAAGGGAGGATTTCCCCGTTGGAGCAATCAAGTTTTACAATTAAATCAAGTTTCACATTCAAATTTTAAAAATTATGGCAGTATTCAGATCTTCATTTCTGCATGAACTGAAAAAATCGGTGGCAGAAAACACGTATTACTGGTCGCGCGGACAAAACATCATGCGTTTCAAGATTGCGACCAACCATTCCAAAACCCCGAAACAGCAACAGCAGCGCGCCCGGCTGAAACGGTGCGTGGAGTTGTGCGACCTGTTCTCTCCCGCCATCGCGGTCGGGTTCCCGACGGCTCCCGTCCGCTGGAACGCCTACAATGCTTTTGTGGAAACCAATATGCAAGCCGTGACGGCGGATGAGGCGGGAAACGTGAATGTCGATTACGAGCGGATTCTGGTTTCCAAAGGGAAGTTGATGATGCCGGAGAGCCTGCAAATGGCGTGGAGCGAGGCTGACCATACCCTGACGTTCACCCACGAGGAAGAGGAGTACGGGAAGAATATCCGGGCAACGGATGTGCTGTATGCCTTGGTCGCCAACCGGGAGAAAGGGATTTCCAAGTTGTATAAACTGAATACCCGCATGGAGGCGGGTACGTCCGCCGTGAGCGTCCCGGAGAAATGGGGAAAAGAGAGTCTGACAGTTTATGCCTTCATGCTTTCGGAAGACGGACGGAAAGCTTCCAGGTCGGTGCATATGCCGATAGAATAGGCGCTTCCTTGTCTTAGGTGAATACGCCCCGGAGCCTCCCCTCCGGGGCGTGCCTATTTAGCGTAGGGCTTGCCGGATGCGTACCAGTTTCTCGAGGAGTCCTTCGAGGAGGTCGAGGCGGAGCATGTTGGCACCGTCCGATTTGGCGACGGAGGGGTCGGGGTGGGTTTCGATGAAAAGCCCGTCGGCGCCTACGGCGATGCCTGCCTTGGCGATGGTCTCGATGAGTTGCGGTTGTCCGCCCGTCACGCCGCTCGCCTGGTTGGGCTGCTGGAGGGAGTGGGTGACGTCCACGACGACGGGACAGGCGCAACTCTCCTGCATGATGCGGATGCCGCGGAAATCGACGACAAGGTCCTGGTAGCCGAAGGTGGTGCCGCGTTCGGTGAGCAGGATTTTTTCATTGCCGGATGCCCTCACTTTGTCGGCGGCGAAGCGCATGGAGTCGGGGGAGAGGAACTGGCCTTTCTTGATATTGACGATGCGTCCGGTGCGGGCGGCGGCGACCAGGAGGTCGGTCTGGCGGCAGAGGAATGCGGGGATTTGGAGAACGTCCACATAGGGAGCCGCTTTGTCGGCGTCCTCGGGGGAATGGATGTCGGTGACGACGGGGATATGGAATTCGTGGCGCACCTGGTCGAGTATTTTCAAGGCTTTCTCGTCGCCGATGCCGGTGAAGGAGTCGAGACGGGAGCGGTTGGCTTTTTTGAAGGAGCCTTTGAAGACGTAGGGGATGTGCAGGCGCTCGGTGAGGCGGGCGATATGTTCCGCGATGCGCAGGGCCATTTCTTCGCCTTCGATGACGCAGGGACCTGCAAGGAGGAAAAACATGTCTTGGTGGGTTAATTCGTCAAATGATTTCATGGGTATCGTTGTTTTTATTTTCTGTATTTTTTCCACCAGTTGCGCAGGCGTTCCGCGATTTTCAGCTCCGCGGGGTTGTCTTGCGGTTGGTAGAAGAGGGATTGTTTCAGTTCTTCGGGCAGGTATTCCGTTTCGACGAAATGCCCGGGGTAGTTGTGGGGGTATTGGTATCCTTTGCCGTAGTTGAGTTCTTTCATGAGTTTGGTGGGGGCGTTCCGCAGGTTGAGGGGTACGGGGAGGTTGCCTGTGCGTTTGACGGCGGCGATGGCATTGTCGATGGCGAGGTAGGCGGAGTTGCTCTTGGGGGAGGTCGCTAAGTAAATGACGCACTCGGAGAGGGGAATGCGTGCTTCGGGCATGCCGATTTTGTGGATGGTGTCGAAGCAGGCGTTGGCGAGGAGCATGGCGTTGGGGTTGGCGAGCCCGATGTCCTCGGAGGCGGAAATGAGGAGGCGGCGGGCGATGAATTTGGGGTCTTCCCCGCCTTCGAGCATGCGTGCCATGTAGTATAAGGCGGCATCGGGGTCGCTGCCGCGGATGGATTTGATCATGGCGGAGACGATGTCGTAGTGCTGTTCGCCGTCCTTGTCGTACATGAGGGGATTTTCCTGCAGTTCCTTGCGGACGGTGTCGTTGTCGATGATGATTTCGTCCCCGGTCTGGGCATTGACCACCAGTTCCAGGATGTTGAGGAGTTTGCGCGCGTCGCCGCCGCTGAAGGAGATGAGGGCGTCTTTTTCGCGGATGGTGATGTTTTTCTCCTTGAGGCAGACGTCTTGGGCGACGGCGCGGTCGATGAGGGCTTCGAGGTCGGCTTTTTCCTGGGCTTTGAGGACGTAGACCTGGCAACGGGAGAGGAGGGGGGAGATGACCTCGAAGGAGGGGTTTTCCGTGGTGGCGCCGATGAGCGTCACGGTCCCTTTTTCCACGGCGGCGAGGAGGGAGTCCTGCTGGGCTTTGGAAAAGCGGTGTATTTCATCGATGAAAAGGATGGGGTTGGGGGTGTTGAAGAAGCGTTGGCTTTCGGCTTTCTGGATGACCTCGCGCACGTCCTTGACGCCGGAATTGACGGCGCTCAGCGCATGGAACGGGCGGTTCAGCCCGGCAGCGATAATCATGGCGAGGGTGGTTTTGCCTACGCCGGGGGGACCCCACAGGATGAAGGAGGAGAGGGTGCCCGATTCAATCATTTTGCGCAGGACCTTTCCTTTGCCCACGAGGTGTTGCTGTCCGATGTAGTCGTCCAGCGTCCGAGGTCTTAATCGTTCGGCTAACGGTTGGTTTTCCATAGGTGTCAAATCTATGGACAAAGGTACAATATTTACGGCAAAGATGATTCATTCCCGGCGTCAAAACGGAACCGGTCCGTGATTTCGAGGAGTTGCGCGCCGTAGCGTTCGGCAACTTTTCTGCCGATGCCGGGGAGGTCGAGGAGTTCTTTGGAGGAGGCGGGAAGGGTGTTGGCTATGCCGATGAGGGCTTTTTGCTGGAGGATGGTGTAGACGGGCAGCCCCTGGCGTTTGGCTTCCTCGTTCCGCCAGGCGCGGAGAGCGTCGTAGAGGCGGGGATGACGGATGTCGTCGGGCGTGGAGGTCTTGCCGGATGTTTTCCTGGGGCGCGCTTTAGGTTTTTCAATCATGGCTTTCGCCTTGGCGGACAGGTATGCCTTGACGTCGAAGCCAGAGGCGGCGGATTCGAGAAGCGCCGTTTTCAAGTCGGTTTCCTGTTGCAGGCGGAGGAGGGCTTCTTCTATGGTTTTGCGCACCTCTTTGTTGTCTATTTCAGGGTGGGTGTCGTTGAGCAGGGGAAGCAGGCGGGTTGCGGTCCGGTCTTGGAAGTAGGCGATTCCTTTGGCGATGCGTTCGCGGAGGAGGGGGGCGTGTTCGTAGTCGTCGCATTCGCGGACGAGCCGTTCCAGTTGTGCCTTGAAGCGCTCCCCGACGGCGGCGAGGTGGGTGTGGCAATATTCCCGATCCTGCCTCATGCGTTCCGTCAGGTCAGGGTAGAGGCGCCACAAATGTTCGCCGAACAGGCGGGCGACGTGTTGCAGGCGACGCAACAGGGGCGTGTAGTCCACCAGTTCGCACAGCAGGCGGAGGTAGTATTCGCGGCGTGCGCGGTCCAGATGTTCCTGTCCGGGTTGATGCCGGGAGACCTCGTCGGTGTATTGTTTGACCGTGCGGTCGTTGATGAGCGCTTCAGCGCGGAGGGGGCTGCTGAGCACGAGCCCTTCGAGCGACTTGCAGCGGCTCAATGCCACGTAAACCTGCCCGTGGGTGAAGGCGGAGCCTGCATCGATGACGGCTTTTTCGAAGGTGAGCCCCTGGCTTTTATGGATGGTAATCGCCCAGGCGGTTTTGAGGGGATATTGCCGGAAGGCGCCGGTCACGGTTTCGGTGATTTTCCCGGTCTCCTCGTTCAAGGCGTATTTGACGTTTTGCCATTCTTCGCGTCCCACGGAAATGGCTTCCCGTTCGTCGCCGCACCGCACGAGGATGTTTTCCGCGCTGAGGGCGGTAATCCGTCCGATTTTGCCGTTGTAGTAACGTTTTTCGGGAGAGGAGTCGTTTTTGACGAACATGACCTGCGCGCCCTTTTTCAGGAGCAGTTCCCGGTCGGTGGGGCAGGCGTCTTCCGGGAAGGTGCCTTCGGTTTCCGCACGGTAGGTGTAGGGACGGGTGTCCAGTTGCTGCAATTTTTGGTTGTTGATTTGCTGCGCCTGGTGGTTGTGGGTGGTGAGGGTGATGTAGCCTTCCGCGTCATCGAGCCGGAATCCGGGAATACAGCGGCGGTTCAGGGTCTCCAGGGTGGCACGGTCGGCGCAATTGTCCCGGATTTTGTTCAACAGTCCGATGAAGTGTTCGTCCGACTGACGGTAGACGTGTGTCAGCTCGATGCCGACGTAGGGCATCTCCTGCCATGCGCGGCAACAGAAGAAGAAAGGCGATGCGTAGTATTTGCCGAGCAGCTGCCACTCCTCTTCCCTGACGACGGGCGCCAGTTGCTGCAGGTCGCCGATGAGGAGCAGCTGCACTCCTCCGAAGGGGCAGGTGCGGTCGCGGTAACGTTTCAGCATGTCGCTCACCGCATCCAGCAAGTCCGCCCTGACCATGCTGATTTCATCGATGACCAGGAGATCCATGGTGCGGATGATGTTAATCTTTTCCTTGTTGAATTTGTTGGTGGATGGCTCCTGTCCCGGTATATAAGGACCGAAAGGGAGTTGGAAAAACGAGTGTATGGTGACCCCGCCCGCGTTGATGGCAGCCACGCCCGTCGGCGCGAGCACGACCATCCGTTTTGGAGACCGCCTGCGCAGTTCCCGTAGGAATGTCGTTTTTCCTGTGCCTGCTTTCCCGGTCAGGAATACGCTGGTGCCGGTATATTCCAAAAAGTCGAATGCCAGTTGCAACTTGGGGTTGGTTTCCATGGGTTTCGTCGTTTGAGGTGAACAAAAGTAGGAAATAATTTGTAAAAACGGGCATGGGGTTTGGATTTGAAAGAAAATGTTTATTTTTGCCCATCAAAGCAATGCGATATGAAAGAAGACGAGTCAAAAGGCAGGTCGTTCGATGAATTGTATGAACGGTATTACCACGAGTTGGTGTTGTGGGCGGATACGATTCTGAACAACATGGGGGAGGCGGAGGATCTGGTGCAGGATTTGTTCGTGCATTTGTGGGAGAAGAAGTTGTATGAGGAGTTGAGAGGGGAGACGGTGCGTTCTTATCTGTATGTTTCGGTCCGGAATATGGCGTTTCGGCGGCGTGAGGGAGGGAAAAGGACGTTGCATCTGCCCGACCTGAAGTGCGTGGAGCGGGTATGGGAGGAAGATGACTTGTCGCATAAAGAGATGCTTGAGAAGGTGTTGGATGAGTTGGAGCGGATGCCCGGCAGGAGCCGGGAGATATTGGAATGCGTACATTTGAAAAACATGACGTATGCCGAAACCGCAGAATGGCTCGGCATTGGAGTGCCTACGGTGAAAACGTTGCTGGTGCGGAGCCTGAAGCAGTTGAGGGATAAGTTTTCTTCCGCCGCGTTTCTGTTGTATATGCTTGTTCGTAAGCGAGATTCGTTTTTTGTTTCAAAAAAATAGAAAATAGTTCCGTTTTGCTGTAAACCGTTTTCTGTTTCTTTGTATACTACCCTTAAAGTAATGTACAAAAAAAATCGGAATAATGGAAACGGATAATCGGGAAAAAATCGATGGATGGTTGCTTGCATTGTGTGCGGGAGAGGCTTTGGGAGAGGAGGAACAGAGGCTGGTGGATGCCTGGTTGGCAGAGGGGGAGGAAAATCGGTTATACTACGAGCGCTTGCAAATCGACTTTTTGAGGTTCCGCTGGGTGTTGCGGGAGTCTTTGATTGCACATCGGGATGCGCCGCGTTACCGTCTTTGGGCGGCACGGAAGAGGCGGATACGGCGTTTGTGTGCGGCTGCTGCCGTTGTGTGTCTGCTGGTGGGGACAGGGGTGTTGTGGCAAGGACGGGAGACGGAACGAAACACGGTGGGGGAGATGGCGGGAGTGATTGTGCCGGGACAGTCCAAAGCCAAGCTTTATCTTTCCTCGGGTGAGGAGGTGTTGTTGGGAGACAGTCGGGAAGCGGTTATCGACGGGGAAGTGGTAAGAATATCGATGGAACAGGACGGGAAGTTGGCTTATCGGGATACGGCGCAACTTTCGGAGATAGTGTACAACCGTTTGACAGTGG
Organism: uncultured Odoribacter sp.; assembly: GCA_910578985.1. GTDB lineage: Bacteria > Bacteroidota > Bacteroidia > Bacteroidales > Marinifilaceae > Odoribacter. Next base: position 60,620 of record CAJTSF010000003.1, read on the forward strand.
AGCGCGGAGGGGAGTATAAGATTGAGTTGGCGGACGGTTCCGTCGTATGGGTTAATTCGGATTCGGAATTGGAATATCCGGTGCGTTTTTCCGGCAATCGTCGGGTCGTTGAGTTGAAAGGGGAGGCTTATTTTGCGGTGCATTCCGATACTGCTCGTCCTTTTGTTGTCGTGGCGAACGGGGTGGAAGTGGAGGCGGTCGGTACGGAGTTTTGCGTGAATAGCCGGGTGCGGAACCGGGTGACTTCCGTATTGGTGGAGGGGCGGATTTTAGTGGGGAAGCAGGCGGAAAAACTCGCTTTGCAACCGAATCAACTGGCGGTCTACGATTGCGTTTCCGAGCAGGTTGTGGAGGTAAGGACGGTGGATGTGCGCAAATATGTGGATTGGAAAACCGGAGATTTCATATTCAGCGACGACCGTCTGGAAGAGGTGATGGAGAAACTGGCTTTGTGGTACGATTGCGATGTCGTGTTTGCGGATGAAGCGCTAAAAGAAGTGCGGCTTTCGGGAAACATGAAGCGGTATGACAAAATCGAGAAGTTCTTGCGTTTTCTGCGCCTGAGTACCGGGACTCGTTTTGAGATTAAAGGGAATACGGTGTATGTATATAAAAAGTAAATCGGAAAGACTGGCAGGTCTTTCCGACTTTCCGATTGCCGTTGGAGCGGCAAATAGTATAAATGTTTAAAACACAAAAGTATGGAAAAAAACAAAATTTTCAGAACTATGAAGGTCATGTTTTTTTTGATGTTGATGTTTTTGATGCAGTTGAAAGCGGAAGTGTTTTCACAGAATCAGGCATTGACATTGAAAATGAAAAATTGCAATGTGGAAGAGTTCTTGTCGGAGGTGAGAAAACAGACGGGTGTCCGTTTTATGTTCCGGCAAGAGGTGGTGAAAGACATTCCGCGGTTCGACGTGGAAGTAAGCCGGACCCCATTGGATGAGGTGTTGGAAAAAACGTTGGGAACAAGAGGGTTGGAGTGTGTGTTTGAAGACGGAGTAGTGATTTTGAATCTCCGTCAGGCGCAGAGCGTGAAAGAAAAACGGGTGTTCGGTGTAGTGAAGGATGAAACCGGACATGTGTTGCCCGGGGTGACCGTGATGTTGAAGGGCACGACTGTCGGGGCATCTACCGATATGGACGGCAAGTATTCCGTGGTGTTGCCGGAGGGTGTGCATACCCTGGTGTTCACCATGGTCGGCATGGAGACTCGGGAAGAGCCGGTGGGAGACCGCACGGAAATTAATGTCTCCATGAAAGAAGAGGTCAGCGAAATGGACGAAGTGGTCGTGACCGGTTATTTCAATCAGGCAAAGAACAGCTTCACGGGAGCTGCCCGCACCATTACGTCGGAAGAGTTGCAGACTGCCGGCAACCAGAATATCCTGAGCGCGTTGCAGAACATTGATCCCTCATTCGTAAAACTGGAAAACAATCAGATGGGGTCGAATCCGAATGCCATTCCCGATTTTCAGATTCGCGGTGCGGGCAGTATCGGCGGCATGCGTGACGAGTACAGCGGCAACCCGAATATGCCGGTGTTTATCGTGGACGGTTTCGAGACTACGGCGGAAAAGGTGTTCGATATGGACCCTTACCGGGTATCGACGATTACGTTACTGAAAGATGCCGCTGCCACGGCTATCTATGGTTCACGGGCTTCCAACGGCGTAGTGGTTATCACGACAGTGGCTCCTGCCAGCGGGAAAATGGCGGTGAGTTATAATGGAGATGCCACGTTTTATATGGCAGACCTGAGTGCCTATAATTTATGTAATCCAGAGGAGAAATTGGAACTGGAAGTACTGGCAGGATTGTACGATGTGGAAAAAAAACAATATTACAATGTTGACAAGTATACTGATCAGGCCGTCATGCAAAGAGCCTATAACTGGCGTTTGGCCAATATCAAGGAAGGAGTAAACACTTATTGGCTGAACAAACCGTTGAACAGCCTGACCGTAGCACACAAGCATTCCTTGCGGCTGGACGGCGGGAACGACTATATCCGTTATGCTATGGAAGTTAACTACAACAACACCCCGGGGGTGATGAAAGAATCCGGACGTGAACGGCTGGGATTGGGTCTGGAATTACAATATATCTACAAAGGACTGACATTCCGGAATCAGCTGAATTACTCCCGGGTGAAAGCAGCCAATTCGCCTTACGGCAGTTTCAGTGCATACACCCGCTTGAACCCTTATGTGAAATACAAGGATGAAGACGGCAATTACATTTATGAACTGGAAGCAGAAGACAGAAGGAGTAGTGGCTATAAGTTTAATATTTACAATCCATTGTATAATACAACATTGGATGTCAGAGATGAATCACGCTACAACGATCTGACCAACCTCTTCGGCATCGACTGGCAAATCATCGAAGGGTTACGCCTGAAAGGAAGTTTCTCTTTCACCTTGCAAAATACTTCGGAAGATGTGTTCAAACCGGCAAAACATACCGACTTCGCCACCTATAAAGGTGATGATTTCGACCGTCGAGGTAGTTATTCGGCTTCACGCGGGGATGTGTTCGACTACGATGCCAGCGTGGTATTGAGTTATTTCTGGCAATCGCATAAGCATGTCATCAATGCCAATTTGGGGTGGAACATCCAACAAAACCACACCAAAGAATTTTCAGTGACGGCAGAAGGATTCCCCAACGAACGCCTGGACTACATCAGCTTCGCCACCCAGTACGAAAAGAACGGTTCACCTGCGGGGGATGAATACACCTCCCGTCTGGTCGGCTTCCTCGGTAATTTGAATTACAGTTACGACGAACGCTATCTGTTCGACCTTTCTTTCCGTGAAGATGCCTCCTCGCAATTCGGTGCGGACAAACGCTGGGCGCCGTTCTGGTCGGCAGGTTTGGGTTGGAACCTGCATAACGAGCACTTTATGGAAGGCGTAGACTGGCTGGAACAATTCAAAATCCGCGGTTCATACGGATTGACGGGTAGCCAGAATTACGATCCTTATCAGGCAATCACCACGTATGAGTACCTCACCCAAGATCGTTACCATTTTGCCGTTGGAGCCATCGCCAAAGCTATGGGAAACAGCAATCTGGCTTGGCAGCGCACCTGGCAACAGAATTACGGGATAGACTTGACCTTGTGGAACGACAGGCTCGATATTTCCGCCGATTATTATATCAAGACCTCCAAAGATGTCCTGACCTCCGTTACCTTGGCACCTTCACTCGGTTTCTCCTCTTATATGGACAACTTGGGAGAAGTGGAAAACCGCGGATATGAGTTGAGTCTGCGTGCCACATTAGTTCGTGATCAGGCGAGAAAAATTTTCTGGAGTGTAAACGGTTCGGCCATCCATAATCAAAACAAATTGTTGAAAATATCTAATGCTCTGAAAGCTTATAATGAAACTCAGGATAGCGAACTGGATAAAGATCTGAACAACGACGGTGAAAAACCGGACGTGAACCGCCCCCGGGTACGCTATGTGGAGGGTGCTTCTATGAATTCCATCTGGGTGAACCGTTCCCTGGGAATCGATCCCGTCTCCGGCAATGAAGTTTTTGTCGCCCGCAACGGCGACCTGGTTTCCGACTGGTCTTCTGCCAACTATGTAATCGGTGGTTGCAGCGATCCGGATCTAGAAGGAACTTTCGGGACGAATTTCACCTGGAAAGGATTATCGCTGAATGCCACGTTCCGTTACCGTATCGGCGGGCAGATGTACAACCAGACTTTGGTAGATAAAGTGCAGGACGTGGACCCACGCTACAATGTGGACAAACGTGCTTTCGAACAACGCTGGCAAAAACCGGGCGATAAAGTACGGTTTGCTGCTTTCCGCAATGAATTGAACGGAATTAATGTTGCTTATGCCACCCGTCCGACTTCGCGTTTTGTAGAGGATTACAACTATATGGAATTAGCCACCCTCAATCTCTCCTATGAATTCGGTACGGCGAAACTACAGCGGTATGGCATCAAACGGCTAAAGGCTATGTTTTATATGAACGATGTGTTCCACGTTTCCAATGTGAAACAGGAGCGGGGAATCGATTACCCGTTTGCCCGGAATTTCAGTATCGGTTTGCAGGCAAGATTTTAATAGCATAAAAAACGAAACAAGATGAATAAGAAATTGAAATACATGATTTTATGCCTGTCGTTGTTTGCCATGGGATGCAACGACTGGTTGGACGTACAGCCCAAATCACAGGTGAAGGAGGAGGATTTGTTCAGCTCCGAATCGGGATTCCGCGATGCGCTGATAGGTATTTACGCCCTGATGGGACGGGAAGAAATCTACGGAGGTAACAGCACCATGGGATTTATGGATATGCTTGCGCAGACTTATAGTAAAGTGGGATATAATTATGAAGACGCCCTAAAGTATAACTACAAAGAAGATCATGTTAAGAGGATTGTAGATACGATGTGGTGCTCCAATTACAACGCCATCGCCAATTGCAACTACCTGTTGCAAAATATTGCACAAAAAGGCGATGTGATGAGTGAGCGTCTACGTAACGTCGTGGAAGGGGAAGCCTTGGCACTGAGGGCCTTCCTGCATTTCGACTTGTTGCGGGGATATGCACCTTCATACAAAATGGGTAAGGACGAACCCGCCATTCCTTATGTGCGGGAGGTGACAAATAGCCCGGTGGTACAATCGACGGTGGCCCAGATATTGGAATACATTATTGCCGACCTCAAAGCTGCTCAGATATTGTTGAAACCGATTGATCCAATCGGGCCTTCGTTTGTAGAATACAACGATAAAATCGAATATGAAATGGATGAATATATCACAGACGACGGTTTCTGGCTTTACCGGAAATCACGTCTGAATTACTATGGTGTAACAGCCTTGATGGCACGGGTATATCTCTATCAGGAAAACATGACTGATGCGTTGACCTGTGCCAAGGAAGTGATCGACTCCAAACGCTTCCTGTTTATGAACGATTCGATTAATAATGTGTATGATTATAGAAACCTTTCGTATATCGAAAAAATGGCACGCCACGAGTACATCTCTTCCCTCTATGTGTATGATTTGAAAGAAGGCCGTTCGGATTTGTTTTTTAAAAATCTGGCGACCTACGAATGTGTTATCGCAGAAGGCCGCAAAGCTTCGATTTACTCCGGGATGGGACAGGACTTGGATATTCGCAGCAAAAACTGGTTCGAAACGCCTGCCGGTTCTTCGACGGAATATGTGAACAAATACATGAAAGGCACTCAGATTCCTTTACTAAAACTCTCGGAAATGTATCTGATAGCTGCTGAAGCTTCAGGAGATATCCGTTATTTGGAAACCTTACGGGCAAACCGGGGATATGCCACCGATCCATTGCCGGCAGGGGCGGATTTGCAAGAGGAATTGCGCAAAGAATACCAAAAGGAATTTGTCGCCGAGGGACAACTGTTCTACTTCTACAAGCGGCAGAACATGACGTCCATTCCCTTCACGGCGCAGGAAATGAACCGCAGCGTGTATGTATTCCCCGTTCCGGACAATGAACTGGAATTCGGTAACTTTAAACAGAACTGACCATGAAAAAGATATTTTACATCGGGATAATCCTTGGCTTGCTGACAGCTTGTCAGGAAAATGAAATGAGTGATTTCGACTGCACGGGAGCGGTTTATTTCCAAATAAATCCATCTGATTGGAATGATTTGACGGATAGCGTACCTTATTCTTTTGCAGGCAAAGAAGTGACTGAACAAACGCTTAATTTGCAGGTGAACCTGATGGGCGATCCGAGCAATTACGACAGAAAAATCCGTTTGGTGGTGGACCGGGAGAAAACGACGGCGGAAGCAGGTGTCCATTACCGGGCATTAGAGGATTTTTATATCCTGCCGAAAAATGCTCACAATGTTCAGATTCCGGTAACTTTGCTTCAAGGAGATCCCCGACTGAAAAAAGAATTTTTCCGCTTGACTCTGAAATTAGAGGCCTCGGACGATCTGCAACCGGGATTAACCAATCGGATTGTGACCAAAGTACTGATAGCCGATATGTATATGAAACCTACCTATTGGGATCAGCTACATGTTTGGGGGGATTATTCCGCCAAGAAACATTCGCTTCTTCTGGAACAATTTGGAGTAGACTTTCCGGTCACGCTCGATGAATTTTATGACGATTATAATCTCTGGTCGGCTCGTGCCAATATAATCAGCCAATATGTCGAAGAAAATTATCCGGTTTTAGATGAAAACAACCAACCGATAGAACCGTGGTTCCAAAAATAAGAAATATGAAAAGAATACAAATAATAATAGGTGTATTGCTGTTGGTAACAGGAATCGCCTGCACAGAGGATAAAGGGAATTACGATTACACTCCTTTGAATAAGTTAGTTGTTAACGGTATAAAAGAAACATATGTGGTGGAGGTTGATTCCATGCTTTCCATACCGGTGGATATTTCCGGCTCGGAAGGTTTCCGGGAAGACGATTATGACTATGTGTGGTATGCCTGGCGGACCAGTGTTGAAAAAGTTCCGGATACGCTTTCGGTCAAAAAAGATTTGAATGTGAAACTATTATTAGATGTGGGTGAATATATTTTGCGTTATGTGATTACCGAAAAGGCAAGCGGCGTTTTCTTCGAATCCAAAATAAACCTGAATGTGATCAATAAATATTCCAAGGGGGTGATGGCTTTAAGCCGGATTGAAGGCGATGATTCGGATGTTACTTTTATCAATATAAAAAATACGGTTACCCAACATGCCTATAAACAGGCCAATGGCAAGTCGCCAGGGCGTCATCCGAGAGGGATTTTTTATATCGGAGGAGAAGAGGGTGTCAAAAATGTGGTATTAATATCAACGGAAGAAAGAGCTATTACAGTGGAACCGAATGATTTTACGGATTTCATGCCCCTTTCCGATTGGTTTTACGTTAAACCGGAAGGAACAATTGTAGAAGCTTTTGTAACAAACGAAAGAAAATCCTATGAATATTTGATTATCGACGGGAAGGCCTATAACCGAAACGTTTTCAGGAGCGACACTCCTTTTGAGAAATTCGATCCCAAAAACAAAGGAGATTATAATTTAGCTCCATTTTCACTGTATGGGGAGGGAGGATTTTTCTATGACCGGGATAAAAGGTGTTTCATATTTGACCTATGGGGCAATATGATAGCACCGGAAGCATTGGGAAGCGCGTTTAATGCCAACGACATGCAGATGGATATGCTATATGGCAACGCCTTTAGCGAAAAATTACGGGCCGTGATGGAGGACGACAATGGAAAACGGTATATGATTTCGGGTAAGGAAGTATATGACTATGATCGGGAAACCTATGAAGATATCATCCAAATCGTCGCAGAAAAAAAAATCGAAATGAACTATACGGGTGCGACAAAGGCCACTTGTTTCGCCATATCGTCCAAAGAACCCGATTTCCTGTATTATGCTTATGGAAACAAAATCAAATGCGTAAGTATGATTACCGGCAACGAACTGTCGGAATATACGATGGAGCAACCGGTGGATTACATGGAATTCGACAAGAGTGAGAATCCTGACCGATTGTATGTTGCCGTAAGCGACGGCTCAGGCACTGCCGGCAGCGGTTCGATTTATTACCTGCAAATGAATCCCCTAGGTGGAGGTGCTTTACTCCCGGTCGAAAGTTGCGAATTTAAAAATGTGTGCGGAAAAGTTGTAGATTTTGAATGTAAAAAATAAAGAAATGAGAGTGAATATAAAAAATAAAGAAATGAGAGTGAATATAAAAAATAAAGAAATGAGATTTTTATTTATTGTGTGGATATTAGCAGTTTGTTCGGGTTGTCAACCCGGACAAACAATCCTGAAAGGGCATATTGAAAACTATCGGGGCGAACCGGTGATATTGAGTTGTAATGAATTAGATTTACAGGATACGTTGAAAATAGACGCTTCTGGAAATTTTTCCTGGGTACCTTCGGGGACGGGCAGTGAGGTTTACACGGTGAGTGTCGTCGGTTACCAACCATGGGGTATTCCGTTCTATCTGACTCCTGGAGACCGGGAAGAACTGAAATTATTGCTCCTGTCCGATAAAACGATAGAAGTGAAATATTCCGGCGACCGGGCTGCAGAAAACGAATACCGCCTGGCTTTTGGCAAACTCGATGACCTAACGATCGGTTTTGATTCAGAATCTGGCAAACTCTCTTTTGCCGCTTATAAAGCAAAAGTGGATCAGCTCGAAAAGGACATGCAACCGCTGTTGCATCGGATTGCCGACCCGGAAATCAAAGCCCAGTTCAAGCAGAAACAACATTTATGGTTTCAAGACAGGCGGACGTTTTATGCTTCGATATTATCCGGGCGGTTAAGGGATGACAAGCAAGCGGCAGATGAAGATTTCAATGCTTTTGTGAAATCGTTGGATTTAAACGATCCGAAAGAATGCAACGCATACATGATTAGGGAAATCATCGACTGGCAGCAGGCTCAAGATCCCGCATTCAAATTGGCAGAAAGGAAAGTCGACTATCTCAATCGCCTGGAACGCCTTGTCAGCAACCAGGGGATGAAGAATAAGTTCGCAACCGAATATATAAAAGGGGTAATCAGTTATGAATTGGGGAGGTCTTTGGAGCATGAGATAAAACGATACAACGAAATTTGTACCGACAATGCGATGTGCAATCAGATAGCGGAACAATACAAAGAATATTTGCGGGTATATGGCAATCTGATGCCGGGGAAACCGGCTCCCGACTTTGAACTGATCGACGATAAAGGGAAAAAATGCCGGTTATCGGATTTAAAGGGGACCTATGTGTTTGTCGATGTTTGGGCCACTTGGTGTCATGGATGTGTCATGGAAATTCCCTATATGGAAAAATTGCAGGAGCATTTCGCCAATGATAAACGGATTACCCTGATCAGTATTTCGTGGGATTATACGCAAAAAGTTTGGTTAGACTATCTGAAAAAGCATCCAGCTACCTGGCCGCAGTATATCGTGGACAAGGAAAACATGGCTGTGATGCAAAAAGAGTATCGGATGTCGTGGATTCCCCGTTTTATGCTGATCGATCCTGAAGGACGCCTGATTTCCATTGATTATGAACGGCCATCCAACCGGGAATGTGTGAAGAGGCTGGAAAAAGATATAAACAGTTAAGAAATAAAGCAACAGAAACAAATTTCATGGGGTTGTCAGGGTCTTCTCATGAATCAAATTCGCTGCTCCTTCGTTCCCCCTTCGTTGCCAAGTGCGCGGGGAGCGACTTTGCTCTGAAAGAGTAGGGTGGGAGCAAGGGAGTTCCCCCATTTGAAGGGGAGTTGTCGTGAAGTTTTAGTCCCGGTCCTATTTCTGTTTCGTGATGGCGAAGCGGAAGAGGAACGGGACTTTGATTTAGCGCAGGTCGATGACCTCCACGTCGGGGTGGGCGGCGGTGTCGAACCGGAAAAAAGCGTCGGAGGGGAGAGGGGACGGGGTGGTGATTCGGGTGATGGAGATGGTGATTTGGTTGCCGTCCTTGCCGAAAGAGGTGACTTTCCGGATGGAGGAATCGGACGTGTTCACCCAGATGCCGATTTTGGAAAAGCCTTTCTCTTCGGTCGGTGTCAGTTCGATGTAGGCGATGCCGCCGGTATGGCTCACGAGCTTTTGGGTGAAGCCCTGGTTATGGATGTCGAAGAGGGTGGCGGGGTTCAGGAAGCCCTCCTCCTCGTCGCTGGGGTTCTTGATGTTCACCTCCTGCACGTCGGGCATGTAGGTGTAGATGACTTCTCCGTCATAGTAGTTTTCCACATCCATGAGGTCCAGGCGGTAGAGGTTGCCTTTCATCCAGGCGTGTCCGTTGTGCGTCTCTTCGATTCCCTCTTCGGGGTTTTCCATGGAAAGGGTGAAAATCACTTCGGCGGCGGGGAGCGCCTTGACTTTGGCAGCCGCCTTGTCGAGGATTTCTTTTGCCTGGGGGGTGCCCTGCGCCGCGGCGGAAAGGGTGATGAGGGTGAACAGCAGTGTGGTAAAATGTTTCATGATAAATAGTTTTGCGCAAAGGTAAGAAATGTGCGTTATGTGGCGAAATTTTTATAGCTTTGCCTTTGCTAAAATTCGTCAAATATGTTGTTGTTTATTACCATCGGTGTTTTTGATGTGCTGGACATTTTGATTGTGGCGTTCATCCTGTTGCAGGTGTACCGCTTGGTGAAGGGGACGGCGGCGGTGAATATCCTGGCGGGAATCTTTACCATCTATCTGGCGTGGCTGTTGATGAAGGCGTTCGACATGCGGCTGATTTCCTCGATACTGGGGCAGTTTATGGGCGTGGGGGTGATTGCGTTGTTGATTGTGTTCCAGCAGGAGTTGCGGCGTTTCCTGTTGTTGCTCGGAAGCCGTTATAATTTGCAGAACATTTTCAATGTCAATAAGATATTTTCCAAGCCGACCATCAGTGAGGAGGTGGCGGAAGAGGTGGCGAAGGCGTGCGTGAACTTTTCGGCGACCAAGACGGGGGCGTTGATGGTGTTCCAGCTGAACACGGAATTGTATTCTTATGTGCAGACGGGGGTGGCGTTGCGGGCGAGGGTGACGAGCGAGTTGCTGGAGAATATTTTTTGGAAGAATACGCCGCTGCATGACGGGGCGGTGATTGTGCAGAACGACCGGATTTCGGCGGCGCGTTGCATCATGCCGGTGTCCGACCGGAGGGATATTCCGGGCAGCATGGGGTTGCGCCACCGGGCAGCGTTGGGTATCAGTGGATTGAGTGATGCTTATGTGGTGGTGGTGAGCGAGGAGACGGGGAATATCACTTTTTTCAAGGACGGGTTGTACAAGGTGCGGGTGGCGCCGGAGGAATTGAAGCGTTTCCTGTGCGGTGATTTCACCACGTTTGTGACAAAATAAGAGGGAGCTTCCGCCCCCTCTTTTTTATGACAGGAATCTTTCTTTTATAGTTTTTCCAGGTATGCGGTGACGTTCTTTTCGATGCGTTTCAGCACATCGTCGCTTGCCGCTTTTTGGAATGTTTCGCCGGTGATGTGTTCGTAGAGTTCCACATAGCGGTCGGTGATGCCTGCCACCACGGCGGGTGTCATTTCCGGCACCTGTTGCCCGGCTTTCCCCTGGAATCCGTTGTCCATGAGCCATTCGCGCACGAACTCTTTGGAAAGTTGCTTTTGCTTTTCGTCTTTGGCAAAGCGTTCTTCGTAGCCCTCGGCATAGAAATAGCGGGAGGAGTCGGGGGTGTGGATTTCGTCGATGAGGTAGATTTTACCGTCTTTCTTGCCGAATTCGTATTTGGTGTCCACGAGTATCAATCCCTTTTCGGCGGCGATTTCCGTGCCGCGGCGGAAGAGGGCGCAGGTGTATTTTTCCAGTTGTTCGTAATCCTCGCGGCTCACTAATCCCTGGGCGATGATTTCCTCCTTGGAGATGTTTTCGTCATGCCCTTCGTCCGCCTTGGTGGTGGGGGTGATGAGGGGGGTGGGGAACTTCTGGTTTTCTCTCATGCCTTCGGGGAGGGGAAGCCCGCAGAGGGTGCGTTCCCCGCTTTTGTAGGCGCGCCAGGAACTGCCGGCGAGGTAACCGCGGATGACCATCTCCACTTTGAACGGTTCGCATTTATGCCCTACGGTCACCATGGGATCCGGGGTGGCGATTTTCCAGTTGGGCACGATGTCGGCGGTGGCATCGAGGAATTGGGAGGCAATCTGGTTCAGCACCTGCCCTTTGTAGGGGATTCCTTCCGGCAGGACCACGTCGAATGCCGAGATGCGGTCGGATACGACCATGACCAGGTATTCATCGTTGATGTCGTACACGTCGCGCACTTTTCCTTTGTAAACGCTTTTTTGTCCCGGAAACCGGAAATCTGTTTTTACAATAGCATCCATGTTCTTTGCTTTATATTTATGATTGTTTGTGTTCCGAATAGGCTTTTACGATTTCTTTCACTAAGCGGTGGCGGACGATGTCGCCGGAGTCGAAGGTCACGAAAGCGATGCCCGGGATGTTCTTGAGGATGTCGAAGGCGTGCGTCAGTCCGGAGTCTTCGCGGCGGGGCAGGTCGATTTGGCTCATGTCGCCGGTGATGACGAATTTGGCGCTGACCCCCATGCGGGTGAGGAACATTTTCAACTGGTTGCGGGTGGTGTTCTGCGCCTCGTCCAGGATGACGAACGAGTCGTTCAGCGTCCGCCCGCGCATGTAGGCGAGGGGGGCGATTTGGATGGTTTCCGCTTCCAGGTATTCCTCCAGTTTTTTGGGCGGAATCATGTCCGACAGGGCGTCATAGAGCGGTTGCAGGTAGGGGTCCACTTTTTCTTTCATGTCGCCGGGCAGGAATCCGAGGCTTTCGCCGGCTTCTACGGCAGGGCGGCTCAACACGATGCGTTTCACTTCCCGGTTGCGCAAGGCTCTCACGGCGAGGGCTATGGCGGTGTAGGTCTTGCCGGAGCCGGCGGGACCCGTAGCGAAGAGTAGGTCGTTCGTGCGTGCCAGTTCCACCAGTTTCCGCTGGTTCTCCGTGCGGGCGCGGATGGCTTTTCCGGCATTGCCGTACAGGATGACCGAATCGGCGTCTTCCGGGTCGGGCACTAAGTTGTCCTCCAGGATAATCCGTTTCAGGTTGGCGACCGTCAGCATGTTGTACCGATGGTAATGTTCCAGCAAGGCGTTGATTTTTTGGCTCAGAATTTCAATGTCCCCCAGTTCCCCCTGCAGGATGATTTCATCCCCGCGGGCAGTGATTTTGAGTTTGGGGAAATAGGCTTTGAGAAGGTTGAATTTCGAATTATTAACGCCATAGAAGTCAATGGGTTCGATATTTCCGATACTTATTCTTTTCTCAATCATGAAATTCAGATAAATAACCTTATTTTTGTCCCCAAAATTACGAAAAAACAGTGAAATCCGGCAAGACAACTATGGAAAATCTGGAAAAGAAAACCGCCGCCTTCGCGGAATTGCTTGAAATTATTGCTACTTTGAGGGTTGAGTGCCCTTGGGACAAGAAGCAGACGATGGAATCCATGCGTTCGCTCTCCATTGAAGAGGTGTATGAACTGGGGGACGCTATCCTGGCGGGTGATATGGAAGAGGTCAAAAAGGAACTGGGCGACTTGCTGATGCACGTCGTGTTTTATGCCCAAATCGGCGAGGAGCAGGGGCGGTTTGACATATCGGGTGTCCTGGAGGGCATTTGTGAAAAGTTGAAGTACCGCCATCCGCACATTTACGGGGATGTAAAGGTGAGGGGCGAGGAGGATGTGCTCCGCAACTGGGAGCAGCTGAAGTTGAAAGAGAACGGGCGCCGCCACCGGGTGCTGGAAGGGGTGCCGGCGTCGCTCCCGGCGTTGGTGAAGGCTTATCGCATTCAGGATAAGGCGCGGGGAGCCGGTTTCGACTGGGAGAAGCGGGAGGATGTATGGGCGAAGGTGAAGGAGGAGATGCAGGAGTTCGAGACGGAGTGGCAGCAGGCGGATGAGCAGCGGATGGAGGAGGAGTTCGGCGATTTCCTTTTCTCGCTCATCAATGCGGCGCGCCTGTACGGCATCAATCCCGAGAACGCTTTGGAAAAGACGAATGCCAAGTTCATCCGCCGTTTCGGGTACTTAGAAGAGCATGCCCGTTTGCAAGGGAAGGAGTTGAAAGAGATGTCCCTGGAGGAGATGGAAGCCTGCTGGCAGGAGGCGAAGCGGGAGGAACGGTAATAACGTTCCTGTCCGCAAGGTTTAGCGCCACGGCTGTTTCCCGTCCGGCTTCAGGGCGTGCGGAAGATGTTCGTTCAAGGGGTGACCGTTTGCCGCCTGTTCGTATTTTTGCAGGTATGCCTTTGCCATGACCTGCGAGTTGAACAAGTCCGCGGCGTATTCGTGGCAGGTTTGCGGCGTATAATGGTAACCGTGGAGCAGGTGTTCCGTCATCTCGGCGCTGTCGGCGGTGAGGAAGCCAACTTCCGGAGTAACCAGTTCGGGCAGCGAGCCGTAGGGGGTACCGAACACCGGTGCGCCGCAATACAGGCTTTCCGTGATGGCGAGCCCGAACGGTTCATCCCATTTCACGGGAAATATCAGTCCTTTGGAGTTTTTCAGGAAACGGAGTTTCTCTTCGCCGCCCACCATGCCGTGGAAGCGCGCTTTGGGAGTGAGAGTGAAGCGTATGCCCATTTTCAGGTTGAAGCGGTGGCCGCCGAGGATATGGATATGCTCTCCCGGCAGGGCTTTGACGACGTCGATGGCTCCCTTGACATTCTTGACGCTCCATGCCGCCTTGCCTAAAAAATGGAAGTCTTTGCGCGGCGTCCGGAAGTCCACGGGACCGTAGTCGTCCCAGTCCAACCCATTATAAACGAAAGAGGTGCTGCCATACCGGGCAGCATGGTTCCGGGAAACAAACACCGCATTGCGCTCCAGGTTGCCCGGGATGAAATTGCCGTGGTACGTCACGATATAAGGCTTGCGCACCCCTGCGGGTGCGGCGTTGTTGAAATGCACGATATCCGCCTCTTCGGGAATCTGTTCGATGATGTTCCGTGCAGGCTCTATGGGAATCACCCGGGCGAAATCGCATGTGGAACCGCGTCCCGCCAGGAAGGTGACGCAGTGGCCCAGTTTGACCAGTTCTTTTCCCAAATACCAAATCACGCGTTGCGTGCCGCCGTATGCCGTCACCGGGATTACGGAGCCGATCACTAATACGATGTTCATGACAAACTTTATTCGTTAATCATGAACAAAAGTACGTTTTTTTACTTACATTTTATACATGCACTATGATTTTATCCGGCGTATCCATTGCCGGTAAAACTCAGGGTGTCTTAGTATCAGTCGCTTGCACATCCATACTTTCAATCCGATGATTCCCAGATATTGTCCGTCATAGAGGCGGAGATACCGGGAAATCCCTTCCATATACTTTAGGGTTTCTTCCGTCTCTTCCATGAGCATCACTTTGTCGGCAAAGCGGATGCACCTGCGCAGGAAACGGGGCGGGTATCTTTTGAAGATGCCCAATGAAATGCCCAGGGTAAACTGGTTGTACAAAGCCTGCATCCGGCACCATTGGTATTCCATTTTGTTTTTGGACTGCGTGATGCTGCCCGGACGGATGAAGTAGTGGTATTTGGGGGCGTAATTCACGGCCATGCGTTTGGTTTGGGATACCAGGTCGCCCATGATGGCGATGTCTTCATACACTTGCCCGACAGGGAACCGGATCTCTTGGAACAGCTTGCGTTTGAACAGTTTCCCGCAGACATGGCTTTTGAGTTCTTTGTCGAAACATAATTTGCGGTAGGCGGTGGGCATGTTCCATATCCGGATACCTAAATGCCGATTTGCAGGGCGGCTCTGCCCGTTTCGCTCCTCCATGAATCCGATGACAGAGATGTCCGCCCGGCAAGTCCTCAACAACCTCAACAGGGCGGAAACGTAATCCTTGTCCACCCAGTCGTCGCTGTCCACGAAACAGATGTATTCCCCGCTTGCCATTTCCAAGCCGGTATTCCGTGCACCAGACAGACCTTTATTTTCTTGATGCACCACCCGGATGCGTGCGTCGCGCTCTGCAAATGTCCGGCAGATATCAAGGGAACGGTCGGTCGAACCGTCGTCGATGAGCAGGATTTCTATATTGGCATGCGTTTGGGAAACAATGGATTGAAGACACTTTTCTAAGTAAGATTCCACGTTGTAAATCGGAACGATGATGCTGACCAATGGACTCGTTTGCATGGTTTCGTAATATTTTTACTTTAGAGCGCCAAAGGTAGCCATATTTCCCTTATTTTTGTAACGGAAAATAGAAAGAAAATAGATATGGTCGAAATCGGAAAGTTCAACACCCTGACGGTGGTAAAAATCGTGGATTTCGGGGTTTACCTCGATGGGGGAGAGCGCGGAGAGATATTGATGCCCAAAGAATATGTGCCGGCGAATTGTTTTCCGGACGATGAGGTGAAAGCGTTCGTCTATTTCGATTCCGAGGACCGCATTGTCGCTACGACGGAAGAGCCCTATGTGCAGGTCGGCGAGTTTGCCTGCCTGAAGATGGTGGCGGGGAGTCCGGTGGGGGCTTTCCTCGACTGGGGACTGCGTAAAGACCTGCTGGTGCCTTTCCGGGAGCAGCGCGAACCGATGGAGGAGGGGCGTTCCTATCTGGTGTACGCTTACTTCGATCAGGCATCCGACCGTATCGTGGCTTCCACGAAAATCGACAAGTTCCTCGACCAGGTTTTCCCTTCCTATAAGCCCGGGCAGGAGGTGGACATCCTGGTGGCACGCAAGACCGACCTCGGCTATGCCGTTATCGTCAATAATGCCCACTGGGGACTGATTTACGACAATGAGATATTCCAGCCGCTGAAAATCGGGCAACGCCGCAAGGCGTATATCAAGCGCGTGCGCGAGGACGAGAAAATCGACCTCGCCCTGCAGCCTGCCGGATATGAGAAAATAGAGGGACTGGCAGGAAAGATTCTCGAAAAACTCAAGGATTACGACGGAGTGCTCGACCTTTCCGACAAGAGTGCCCCTGAAGAGATTTACCGCTTGTTCGAGTGCAGCAAGAAGAACTACAAGAAAGCCCTCGGTACTCTCCTTAAACAAGGGTTGATTGAAATCGGGGAAACGGAAGTGCGTCTCCTTCCTAATCGATAAGTTCCAAATCCATCGTCAGCGGTTGCGCGGCTTTTTTCTCCTCCTCTTCCGGGAGCGGGTACTCTTCCTCCTTTTCCGGCGTCTTCTCCGGAGCGGCAGCCGTTTGCTGCGTTCCCTGTGCTTCTTCCGCCGGTTCTGTTTGCTGCGTTTCCTCCCGGAGGCTTTCTGATTCCGGAGATACCTCTGCCGGAGGCGTGACCCTTTCCGGCGCTTCCTGTATTGGCTCTCTTTCCGGTTCTCTTTCCGGTTCTGCCTGCGGTGCTTGTTCCGGTGTGCTTTCTTCCGTCCAGTGTGTTTCTTGCGGGACTGAGGTTGTTGCCTCTGCGCTTTCCGGAACTGCAGCCGTTTCCGTCCGGGCGGCTTTCTCCATTTCGGCGGTCAGGGCTTTCTCTTCCTCAATCCAGATTTCCGGCAGGTGTTCCAACTCGTAGTCGAAAGCCGTGATTTCCGGATAGTCCAGTTTCCCGATCAATGCCAGAATATCTTCTTCCTCCTCCATCGGTTCTCCCTTTTCAGGCGGCACCTCTTCCTTTTCCTCCCGTTGTGCAGGCGCTTCTGCGGGGACCGTCTCCGGCTGAACAGGTGCTTCTACGGCTGCTGTCTCCGGCTGTGCGGGTTGCTCTTCGGGAACCGTCTCCGGCTCTTCCCCGCCCACATTCACCATGCCGTTTGGCTCCTCCGCGGGCATTGTTTCCGGCACCTCAGGGGTCTCTTCGGTGGGCTCCGGTTCCATGCAGATGGCTTCCGCTTCGGGTGTCGGTGCAGGAAGGAGAATCTCCTCCTGTGCCTTTTCCGTGCATCCGCAATAGCCCGGCATCGGTTTTTCGTACATCCGCCCCTCCTCGCAGCACAACACCCGTCCGGGGTAGCGCTCGATGAGGTCGTACTGGTGCGTGGCGATAATCACCGTTTTGCCCGTTTGGCAAATCTCTTTCAGCAACTCCACCAGGTGGTAAGAGGTCTCCGGGTCGATGTTTCCCGTCGGCTCGTCCGCCAGAATCAGGGGAGGAGCGTTCAGCAATGCCCGTGCCAGCACGATGCGCTGTTGCTCGCCGCCCGACAGTTGGTGCGGCATCTTATCCTGTTTGTTCGACATGTCCACCATATCCAGCACCGTGGCTATCCGTTCGCGGATGGCTTTCTTGTCGCGCCATCCCGTCGCCTGCAACACGAACTCCAGGTTCTTGTATACGCTCCGGTCGATGAGCAGCTTGAAGTCCTGAAATACGATGCCGCATTTCCTCCGCAGCATCGGCACTTGCGACTTCCGCAACTTCTTCAACTGGAAGCCCGCCACCTCCGCCGTTCCGTATTCCAGGGGCAACTCCGCGTAGAGCGTTTTCAGGAAGGAACTTTTCCCGCTCCCCACCTTGCCGATGAGGTATACGAATTCCCCTTCCCCGATTTCCACGTTTACCCCCTTCAGGATGGTGTTCTTCTGTTGTCGGATGACGCCGTCCGTCATTTTTATGATGGTATTGCCCATGTCTTTCCCTTTATGCTTTCAACTCTTTCAACTCCCGGACAGTCTCTTCCGGATGTTCCGAACGGAACACGAAACTCCCCGCCACCAGCGCGTCCGCGCCCGCTTCCACCAGCAGCCGCCCCGTCTCCGTGTTCACGCCGCCGTCCACCTCGATGAGCGCCCCGCTGCCCGTCTTCTCGATGAGGCGTTTCAGCTTCCGCACTTTCTCCACCGCATGCGCGATGAACGACTGCCCCCCGAATCCCGGGTTCACGCTCATCACCAGCACCACGTCCGCCTCCCCGATGATATCCTCCAGCGTTCCCACCGGCGTGTGCGGGTTCAGCGCCACCCCGGCTTTCATCCCGCATGCCTTAATTTGCTGCAACGTCCGGTGCAGGTGCGTCGAAGCCTCCGCGTGCACCGTCAGGATATCCGCCCCCGCCTTCCGGAATGCCTCCACATAACGCTCCGGCTGCACAATCATCAAGTGCACGTCCAACACTTTCCGCGACGCCTTCTTGATTTGCTCCACCACCGGCAGCCCGTAAGAGATGTTCGGCACGAACACTCCGTCCATGATGTCCAGGTGCACCCATTCCGCCTCGCTCCGGTTCACCATCTCCACCTCTTTCCCCAGATTCATGAAATCAGCCGCCAGCAAGGACGGCGAAACGATAGTTCCCATATCCGTTCACTTTTATCTTGTCCGTTTATTTTTGTCCGGGTGCTTCCTCGACATTCTCGCTTTCCGTGTACCAGTTCGCATACATGGCATACGCGTTCACGATGCGTTCTACCTCTCCATTCAGCAACTCCGCGCCCAGCTGTTTGATTTTCTTCGCCGGAATGCCCGCGTACACCCATCCCGACTCCACGACCGTGCCCTTTGTCACCACGCTCCCCGCCGCCACAATCGTGTTGCTCTCCACCACCGCGTCATCCAGCACTATCGCGCCCATCCCGATGAGTACATTGTCCTGGATGGTACACCCGTGCACCACCGCGTTGTGCGCGATGGACACATTGTTGCCGATGTGCGTCGGCGACTTCTTATACGTCGCGTGTATTGTCGCGTTGTCCTGAATATTCACTTTGTTTCCGATGCGGATTTCATGCACGTCTCCCCGCACCACCGCCCCGAACCACACACTGCAATCGTCCCCCATTACCACATTCCCGATAACGGCCGAATTATCAGCCAAGAAGCAGTCCTTTCCGAACTTCGGGGTACATCCGTTCAATTTCTTTACAATAGCCATAATTTATTTTGCTTATCAGGTTTCGAAATTACAAAATCCGCCTCAAACCGCAAAATAAAATGAAAATTGAAAATCCAAAATCGCATGTACACCCTGAAAATCAGTCCTTCATACTGCCCGGAAGAAAAAAGATGAAAAAATCTTCCCGAAATATTTGGAACATTCCTTTCCTTTGTCCTATCTTTGCACCGTCAAAAATGACAATGTTATTTGAAAGCATGCGAAAATAGCTCAGTTGGTAGAGCACGACCTTGCCAAGGTCGGGGTCGCGGGTTCGAGTCCCGTTTTTCGCTCCAAAGAAAGCCGGATGTTTCATCCGGCTTTTCTTTTTGTCTTTTCCCGTCCGTGGATGCTTGAATATTTTACCGAAAATCCCCTTTTTTCCTGCTGATTCCCCCTTTTTTCCTATCCCGCCTCTCCCTTACTCCCGCAAGGGATTACAAGGGGTCACTTCAAGTTCACCTTTTAATCACCTATTGATCACTTATTGGTTACCTATTGGTTTGACAATAGGTCGGCAGGAAAAGATGAGCGGGTGGTTATCCGTAGAGATGAAGGGGAGTGGAAGAGGGCTGTTTGATAGTCATGAACATGCGTTGTAGCTTTGTACACGTATCAAATAAGCTATCAAAGGATGAGCATGACACCTGAGGAAGTTTTGAAGAAATGGATAGATGGCTTTCAAGCCGCTGATGCGGTTTGTTTTTACCCTCCGATTTGTTCTTTGATGGCGAGGAGTTCTTCGCGGATGTGCTTGAGGCGTTTGACGATTTCGAAATTCTGTTCGGTTTCCGTCTTCTTTTCCTTGAGTTTTTGTTGGGCGCCTTTGAGCGTCATGCCCCGTTCTTTGACGAGGTGGTAGATGAGGTGGAAGTTGTCGATGTCCGATTTGGTGAACTGGCGGTTGCCTTTTTTGTTCTTGTGGGGTTTGATGATGTCGAACTCTTTTTCCCAAAAACGGATGAGAGAGGGGTTTACTCCGAACATCTCGGCGACTTCGCCGATGGAGTAGTATACTTTGAGTGTGGTTTTTTCCTGTTCCATGATGATTAGTCCATTGTTTGACCGTTGTTGTTGGCTGCTTCGACGAGGCGTTCGTACTCTTCCGCGGAGAGGTCGTTGAAGTAGTAGTTGATGGGGTTCACGGGATGTCCGTTGCGGCGGACTTCGTAGTGGATGTGGGGACCGGTGGATTGTCCGGTGTTACCCAGATAGCCGATGATGTCGCCTCGTTTGACCTTCTGTCCGGGACGGACGTTGTATTGGTCGAGGTGGGCGTAGAGGGTGTGGTAGTTGAATCCGTGGTCGATTTCCACGCATTTGCCGTAGCCGCTCCGGTTTTTGGCGGAGTGTACCTTGCCGTTTCCGGTGGCGTAGATGGGAGTGCCGATGGGTCCGGAGAAGTCCATGCCGGCATGGAGCTTGACGGTCTTGTAGATGGGGTGGATGCGGTTGCCGTAGGAGGAGGCGAAGCGTATGGATTTGTTGTTCAGGGAGACGGGGGGGATAGCGGGAATGGAGGCGAGCATGTCCATTTTATTACGGACGAGGTATTCCACTTCATCGTAGGAACGGCTCTGGATGTACATGGCTTTGGAGAGGGCATCGAGTTTTTTGGAGGTGTTGATGATGAGTTCCGCGTTGTCCATGTTGCGGAGGGCTTCGTATTTGTTGTTGCCGCCGGTGCCGCCGTTCCGGATGGAGACGTCGATGGGGTCGGCTTCGAAGATGACGCGGTAGATGTTGTCGTCGCGTTTCTCCAGCCCGGTCAGAATGCCGTCGAGGCGGTCGATTTCAGTGTTCAACAGGTTGTATTGGGCGAGGATTTCGTCCTTTTCCCGCCGGAGGGCTTTTTCTTTGGGGGATTCGATGACGGAGGAGATGGCGAAATAGAGCACCAGCGCGAGGGAGAGGCTTTGGAAAAATTTAATGCTCAAGGATATGAGCCGTTTGCCTATGGTTGTATGTATCTTGTCGTATGAGAGGGTTTCCGGATTGAATCGATAGCCTGTTTTTCCCATTTTTCGTATTAATTTGAGATTTTGTGTGCAAAGTTAAAGAAATAATCTAATTTTGCAATTCTGTTGAAGCAGATAGTTTGAAGATAGACCTTATTTATATGTTTAAAGTATGATGAAATCAGCTGAAATCAGACAGAAGTTTCTGGACTTTTTTGAGGGTAAAGGGCATACGATTGTGCCTTCGGCGCCGATGGTGGTGAAGGATGATCCGACGTTGATGTTTACGAACGCGGGGATGAATCAGTTCAAGGATGTGATTTTGGGCAATATTGCGCCGAAGAGTCGGCGGGTGGCGGATTCGCAGAAGTGCCTGCGGGTGTCGGGAAAGCACAATGACCTGGAGGAGGTGGGGCACGACACGTATCATCATACGATGTTCGAGATGTTGGGCAATTGGTCGTTCGGGGATTATTTCAAGGAGCATGCCATTCAGTATGCCTGGGAATTTCTGACTGTGGAGATGGGGTTGGAGAAGGAGCGGCTGTATGCCACGGTGTTCGAGGGAAGTGCCGACGACGGGCTGGCAGGGGATGAGGAGGCACGCCGGATTTGGCTGAATTATCTGCCGGAGGAACGGATTCTGAACGGCAACAAGAAGGATAATTTCTGGGAGATGGGGGATATGGGTCCCTGCGGTCCGTGTTCCGAGATTCACATCGATTTGAGACCGGATGCGGAACGGGCGTTGAAACCGGGGCGGGAGTTGGTGAACCGGGATAATCCGCTGGTGATAGAAATCTGGAACCTGGTGTTCATGCAGTTCAACCGGAAGGCGGACGGTAGTCTGGAGAACCTGCCGAACCACCATGTGGACACAGGGATGGGTTTCGAGCGTCTGTGCATGGCGGTGCAGGGAAAGACGTCGAATTATGACACGGATGTGTTTACGCCGATTATCGACGAGGTGGCGCGGTTGAGCGGGATGCGCTATGGCGCGGAACGGGAGACGGACGTGGCGATGCGCGTGGTGGCGGACCATCTGCGGACGATAGCCTTTTCGATTACGGACGGACAGTTGCCGTCGAACGTGAAAGCGGGCTATGTCATCCGGCGAATCTTGCGCCGGGCGGTGCGCTATGCGTACACTTACCTGAACCAGAAGGAGGCGTTCATGTACCGGTTGGTGCCGGTGTTGATTGAGGTGATGGGCAGGCACTATCCGGAGTTGAAGGCGCAGCAGGAACTGGTGGAGAATGTCATCCGGGAGGAGGAGAACGCTTTCCTGCGTACGTTGGACAAAGGAATCCGGTTGCTGGACAAGATTGTCGAGACGACGAAGGCGGAGAATTATGTGACGGTTCCGGGAAATGTGGCGTTCGAATTGTATGATACGTACGGATTCCCGTTGGATTTGACGGAACTGATACTGCGGGAGCAGGGGCTGGTGGTGAACCGCCGGGAGTTCCAGGCGGAAATGGAGGCGCAGAAGGCGCGTTCTCGTTCGGCGGCGTCGGTGGATACGGATGACTGGATCGAGTTGAGGGCGGATGATGTGCAGGAGTTTGTGGGATATGATTTTACTGAGGTGGAGGTGATGATTACGCGTTACCGCAAGGTGGTGACAAAGAGCAGGACGTTGTACCACTTGGTATTCAATATAACCCCTTTCTACGGAGAAGGGGGAGGACAGGTCGGAGATTCCGGCGTGCTGATAGGCGGGGAGGAGACGGTGCGTGTGCTGGATACGAAAAAAGAGAACGGGCTGACCATTCATATCGTGGAGCGTTTGCCGGAGGATGTCACCCGGACTTTTGTGGCGCGGGTGGATGAACACCGCAGGGTGCTGACTGCGAACAACCATACGGCGACGCACTTGCTGGATTATGCCTTGCGGAAAGTGCTGGGCACGCATGTGGAGCAGAAAGGTTCTTTTGTGAGCGACGAGCATCTGCGTTTCGACTTTTCGCATTTCCAAAAAGTGACGGACGAGGAATTGGCGGAGGTGGAGGGAATTGTGAACCGGCTGGTGCGGCGGAATATCCCGTTGGAGGAGTTCCGCGCGATTCCGATTGCGAGCGCGCAGAAGATGGGTGCCATTGCGATTTTCGGGGAGAAGTATGGGGATTTGGTGCGGGTCATCAAGTACGGGGATTCGGTGGAATTGTGCGGGGGTACGCATGTGGCGGCGACAGGGCAGATCGGTTTTTTCAAGATATTGTCGGAAAGTTCGGTGTCGGCGGGAGTGCGGCGCATCGAAGCGATTACGGCAGACAAGGCGGAGGAGTATGTAAATAATACATTTAACAATATCCGTATGATGGAAAAGTTGTTTAAGTGTAACAAAAATTTATTTGAATCCGTAAGATTGCTTGTAGAAGAGAACGAGGGATTGAGGAAAGAGGCGGAGAAATTGGTGAGGGAGGGGTTGCAGGTGACGAAAGAACGGTTGAAGAATCAGCGGAAAGTGTACCGGGATGTGAATGTGATGGTGGGGATACTTCCGATACAGCCTGCCTTGGTGAAGGATCTTGCGTTCCAGTTGAAGGGAGAGTATGAGAAATTGGTGTTTGTGGTAGGGGGTGTTTATGGAGGCAAACCGCATTTGACGGTGATGATCAGCAACGGGTTGGCGGAAGAGTTGGAATTGAATGCCGGTCAGATTGTACGGGAAGCTGCCCAGGAGATGAAGGGAGGAGGAGGAGGACAGGCGTTCTTTGCAACAGCGGGAGGTTCCGATCCGGATGGAGTGGAACGGGCGGTGGAAAAGGCGGAGAAGTTAATCACGAGGAAGTTGGAGATGGATTAATTTTTAATATTTTTCGCCAAAATGTGCGGGTTTGATATTTTTTATTTACATTTGCTTGCTGAATAGAGCGATAGATTGAGTATTTAAATAAATTTAGTGATTATGAAAAGAACATTGAGAACTGTTGCTGTGCTGACAGTTGCAGGAATGGTGGTTTCATCTTGTGCATCTTTGAAGAAGATGAAACAAATGGAGGAAAACATTGTTTACAAGGTTACTCCTGAAGTATTGGAAGCAAAAGGTGGAATGGTGGATTTGAAAATCGACGCTACGATTCCCCAGAAGTATTTCATCAAGAAAGCTACTTTAGTAGCCACTCCGGTATTGAAATTTGCCGACGGTGGGGAAAAAGCTTACGAGCCGAAGACTTTCCAAGGTGAAAGCGTACAGGGAAACAACGAAGTGGTGCCGTATGCAGAAGGCAAAACCGTATCTTACAACGGAACGGTGGCTTACGAAGAAGGCATGCGTGTGTCCGGGTTGTATGTGAAGTTCGTCGGAACGAAAGGTGCTTCCACGATTGAATACGAATCAAGAAAAATCGCTGACGGTGTGATTGCTACCGCTACATTGGTGAACAACGATCCGGCTACGACCATCGGTAAAGACAACTTCGAACGCATCACGAAGGAAACGAAAGAGGCTGCTATCTTTTATTTGATCAACTCTGCTGAGATTCGTTCCAAAGAAATGCGCTCTGCGGACATCAAGGCAATGGAGAAATACCTCAAAGATGTCAAGGCTGCCGAAAATATGGAATTGAAGAGCATTGAGGTTCAGTCTTACGCTTCTCCGGACGGTCCGCTGAAACTGAATGACAAATTGGCTAACAGCCGTGAAAATGCTGCCGACAAGTTCGTGAAGAACAGCATGAGAAAGAACAAAGTGGACGAATATAAAAATGCCGATTTCTTTAAGAAATATGTGGTAGCTGAAGACTGGGAAGGCTTCAAGAAAGCTATGGAAGAGTCCAATATCCGCGACAAAGAATTGATTCTGCGCGTGTTGTCTATGCATTCCGACCCGGACGTGAGAGAGCAGGAAATCAAGAAGATTGCTTCTGTATATTCTGTTGTAGCTGATCAGGTACTGCCGAAACTGAGACGTTCCAAATTTATCGTAAATGTAGACCGTATCGGTAAATCCGACGAGCAATTGCGTGAGTTGGCTAAATCCAATCCGGCTGAATTGAACGTGGAAGAGTTGCTGTATGCCGCCACCTTGTTCGAGGACAACGCTGACCAGTTGGCTGTTTATGAAGCTGCCAAGAAGCAGTTCCCGGAAGACTGGAGAGGTTTCAACGATGCCGGTATGGTATTGTTCGAAATGGGTAAAGTGAACAACGCGAAGGCTGATTTCCAGAAAGCCGACCAGTTGTCTGCCAACAACAAAGTGGTGAAAAACAACTTGGGTGCCGTGGCTCTGAAGAACGGTAACATCAAGGAAGCTGAAGTATTGTTCGGTGCGGCTGCCGGTGCAGGCGACGAAGTGAACTACAACAAAGGCATCATCGCTATCATGAAGGGTGACTATAAGACTGCCGTAAGCCTGTTCGGCAAATGCAACTGCACGAATGCCGCTTTGGCTAACCTGCTGGCAGGAAACAACAGTGAAGCTGCCAAGAAATTGGCTGCCAACGAAAGCGCTTGCCCGATGGTACCCTACTTGAAAGCCGTAGTTGCTGCACGCAACAACGATGCCAACGGAGTACTTTCCAACCTGAAAGCTGCTTGCGCTAAGGATGTGAAATTGAAAAAAATGGCTGCTACCGATATGGAGTTTGCCAAATGGTTTGAAAATTCAGACTTCCAGGCTATTGTAAAATAAAAGCATACGATAGAACGGATAGAAAAGGTTAAAAGCACGAGGTTTATCGCCTCTTGCTTTTAACCTTTTTTCTTTTAACTTGTCATTTCTCTCCACAGGGTTTATATTTTCTTTAACTACGTATATTGACGCATTCTTCTATTTTTGTGCAGTCGAAGTTTGTATAACTTGGCATCAGTGGACGATATGAGAAACACGGCGATTTGTTTTGTATTTTATTTATTATTTTTTTCTTGTTCCCCTGACCGTACGGTGCAAATCAGCGGGCGTATGGAGAACGGGGACTCCATTGTCAGCATCTGGGCGGAGGACAGCATTTATAATTTCCCCGTGGATGAGAACCGTTTTTTTTCGGGTAAAGTGAAGATGACCCGTAGCGGGTATGCCACGCTTTTGCATAATTCGTTGAACCTCTATTTGTCACCGGGGGAAGATTTGGAGATTTATATGGATGCTTTGAATTTTTCCGGTTCGCTTTATTTCCGGGGAAGCCTGGGAGGCATGAATAACTATCTGAAGGAGCAGGAGGTGGCTGTCTTTTTCGACAAGAGGGATTACGAGTTGGGGGAGAAGGAATTTGTCGGCAAGATGAAAAGGTTGATCAGCGAGAAAATGCAGTTGCTGGAAGCGAAGAATTTTGATCCTGCCTTTACGCGCCTGGAGCGGGAGCGCATCTGTTATTCGATAGCGGATCGGATGTTGTATTACCCTTTTTACCGGCAGATGACCTTGCAGGAGGAATATGTTCCCGGACCGGATTTGACGGATTTTCTATCTTCTTTTTCGTTGAATAACGATGAATTGTTCGGGTCTAAGGATTACCGTTCGTTTTTATTGAATTACGTTTGGTTCCAACGTGTAGATTGGAATGACAATCGACGTATGAGTTCTTTCGACGGGGTATTGAATTATGTGCTTGCCACTGTCACGAATCCTGCGATAAAAGACTTTTTGCTGATGGAAATCGTTTACCGGTCTATTTGGGAGAATAACGGCTTGGACGGCGCTGATTACCTGTTGTCGGTTTTTCGGAGAGAGTGCTCGGATCGGAAGAAAGTGGCGTATATGGAGGAAATCATCGGGCAGTGGGAGAGAATCGTGCCGGGGAAACCGGCGCCTGATTTTGAACTGGCGGACCGGCAGGGCAGGAAGATTGTGCTGAAAGATTTCAGCGGTTCTTATTTGTATGTCATGGTTTGGGCGACATGGTGTATGCCTTGCAAGTCGGAATTTTCTTATTTGGGATGGTTGCAGCGAAAGTACAACGGCAGGAATATCCGTTTCCTGACCGTAGCGATAGATGCTCCGGAACATAAAGCGAAGTGGCGTGAGTTTATGGACGGACATCCTTGTGCGGGCGTGCATGCTTTTGCGGATTCGGAAAATAATTTTAATAAAAACTACATGATTATCAGTGTGCCCCGCTTTATCTTCATTGCTCCGGACGGCACGATTATCGACTCCAACGCCCCTCGCCCTTCCGGGCAGATTTTGCAATATTTTGAGGCATTGAATATTTGATTTCAGGAAAAAATACATATCTTTGCCCGACTTATAAGATAATTACAGGATAAAAATGAAAAAGATTTATTTGTTATTTGTCGTATTGGCGCTGGTTGTCAGTGCTTGTAATTCCGGTAAGGTAAAAATCAGAGGTGAAGTGAAGGGGTTGGACGGAACGGTAAAACTGATGGCTGAAATGCCCGGACAGCAAGGTGTTGTTGTCGTTATGGAAGAAGAAGTAAAGAATGGGAAAATTAATTTGGTGACCGACCAATTGGTCATTCCTGCACGGGTATGGATTGACATTGCCGGTTTGACTACGGTATCTACCATCGTCGATTCCAAAGACCAGATTTGGATACAGGGAAAAGCCAAATATCCCGACCAGATCGAGGTGAAAGGCTCGGGATTGGACAAGTTGTATAACGAGCAGAAAAAGTATTTCAAGGAAAAATTCGAAGGGCCGCTGGAGCCGATAGACAAGAATATACAGAAGTTGTTGAACAAGACGAACCGCACGGCAAACGATGAGGTGATGTTGGGTGTGTTCCAGTTACAACGGCAGCGTTATGTCCGTGCACGCGCCAATCATGCCAAGCATTTGATTGAAGCCAATCCGACGCAGGAACTGTCGCTTTTCCTGTTGCAGGATGAGTTGCAGGACAGCACGGAGTTGCAGAAACGCCTGTTCAAACTCATAGATGTTCCGAACAAAGAAAGTAATGTCTATAAAACTGTGGCGGAGAAATTGCAATAAGAATGAGACCATTTTAGTGGAATTGTTTCCCGTTTTTATTACTTAGTTGTTTTTAGGGGTGCTTCAGGCACCCCTTTTTCTTCCTCTGTTTCGGCTGCCGGTATTTTGATTATTGAAGGATAAATACTATTTTTACGCGTATATATTCCGAGCGTCATGGTCAAGAAGTTGATACTGCATGTTTTATTGGTCATCATGTCCACTGCTTTTGCGGCAGTTGTGGTGGTGCAGTGGCTTTGGATCAAATACGCCTTGAAAGAAAAGGAAAACAAGTTTACTTCGCAAGTCTATGATGCGTTGAACAGGGTGGTGAACCGTGTCGATGAAATCAATTATCTCAAGTATCGGCAGGAAATGAACCAGCAGTTGGGGGAATTGAAGACCTACAATGACATGTTCGCTTTCTGGCAAGGCAACTCCTCGTATAATAACTGGTACACGGACCATCTGATGGAGTTTCTGACGAATGACATCAACCGGATGGGGGGCAGGGAACGTTCCTATTTGAATCTTCCGGCGATGCCTTATTCTTCGAGAAGCGGCAAGGTCATCGATCAGGAATTTATCATGCAGGCGATTCGTTCCATGGAGATGCCCGCCTTGGATACGACGGCAGAAGGGAATGCCTATACCCGCTTTAACCGCACCATGCAGGAGTTTATGATGCGTGTGATGAAAGAGAAGAACCCGGAAAACAGTTCGGTGACGCAGCGATTGGAAAATATCGATTTATTGAGCCTGCTGGTGAATTATTTCCAGGCTTATAACATTAACCTGCCTTTCACCTATGAAATCATGACCAAGCAGGATGTCTTGGACCATGTACAGGCGGGACGGACGGAGAATTTGTATTATGTAGACCTCTTTCAGCAGGACTTGGTGAAAAAAGGCTACTATCTCGGGGTGCGTTTCGAATCGGTGCAGCCGGTTTTATTGGAAAATATGGGCTGGCTGTTGCTGGCGTCGGGATTTTGCGTGTTCGGTCTCTTGTTTGTTTTTATCATGACCATCATGATTATCATGAGGCAGCAAAAGCTATCGGTCATCAAGAACGAATTCATCAACAACATGACGCATGAGTTCAAGACGCCCATCGCCACCATTTCTTTGGCGACTTCGGCGCTGACCAAGGAGAAGGTATTGAACGACAAGGAGCAGATATTGAAGTTCAACGAGATGATCAAGAGTGAGAACGCCCGCATGAACAAGTATGTGGAACGTATCCTACAACAGGCAAAATTGGATCGCCGGGAATTGCAAATCAATCCCGTTGAAGCGGATATAAACGAATTGGTGCGGGAAGCCGTAGGGCATTTCACGTTGATAGTACAGGAGGCGGGCGGTGCGTTGTCTTGCCGGTTGTGTGAAGAGAAAGTCTGCCTGCGGGTGGATGAAGTGCACATCATGAATGCCGTGTGCAATCTGATAGACAACGCGATAAAATATTCGGGGGGAATGCCGGACATCCAGGTTTATACCCGGGTGAGGAACGGGCGTTTCCGTATCGGGGTACGTGACCACGGCATCGGCATATCGAAGGAGGCGCAGAAGAAAGTGTTCAAGCGGTTTTACCGTGTGCCGAGCGGAAATGTACATAATGTCAAGGGCTTCGGCTTAGGACTTAGTTACGTGAAATCCATTGTGGAACTGCATGGGGGAAGCGTGCGTCTGACCTCCAGAAAGAACAAAGGCACGTTGGTTGAAATAGAATTGTAGATTAAAAATGATAGGGATATGGCACAGAGAATACTGTTAGTGGAAGACGATCCTTGTTTCGGGTCGGTACTGAAATCTTATTTGGAGTTGTCGGATTATGAGGTGGTTTTATGCGTCAATGGTCATGAAGGCTTGGAAGCATTCAAGAACGGCAAGTACGATATTTGCCTGTTGGACGTGATGATGCCCGAGATGGACGGTTTCACCTTGGGCAAGAAGATTCGTGAAATGAATACGACAATCCCCTTTGTGTATATCACCGCCAAGAGCATGAAAGAGGACATGCGCCTGGGGTATGAAATCGGTGCCGATGACTATGTCGTGAAACCTTTCGACTCGGAAGTGCTGATACTGAAGATAAAAGCCATTTTAAGCCGTAGCCGGCATGAGGAGGCGGTGCAGAAACCGAAAGTCCTCTGTTTGGGCAACTACACATTCAATACCGAACTGCGCACCGTTTCCAAAGGGGACGAACAAATCAAGCTCACACCTAAGGAAGCCCGCTTGCTGGAACTCTTATACGACCACCGCGACGGATTGCTCTCCCGTGAAAAGGCATTGACGGAAATCTGGGGTGCCAATGACTATTTCACCGCCCGCAGCATGGATGTCTATGTCACGAAGTTAAGGAAATACTTCAAGGACGACACCTCGCTCCGGATTGAAAATGTCCATGGCTCCGGCTTCCGTTTGGTGCTTGAAAAATAATCCTTACCGTTCCACTTCCACACGTCCTGCTTGACTGTAAGCATTGTACGCCGGGGCGTAAATACTTTGGAAACTGGCGATGCCGTCCTGATAACTGCCTTCTTGGTTCACCCATAGCGGATAGTCAATCATGTGAGTGCCGCGGGGCAGGAACTCGAAGAAGAAGTTCATGCTGGCATCTTTAACCTCCTGATAGAAGGAAACACCTGCCATCCGCCGGTTTCCCGAAAGTTGTTTCGCCGGCTCGAAGCAGGCGGCTCGGAGGTCTTTCACATGCAGGTAATCCATATCCCGTTCAAGTGACAGCACGAGCCGGACAATCACCTTGTCGCCGACTTTCAAGGGACGCTTTCCGACAACCGCTTCCAGTTGTCCGTCGGGACGCTCCACATACAGTTTCTTATCCACACTTATCTCTGTCTTGTGCTTGCTGATTTTATCCAATGCCTGGAAACTTTGCAGGAACAGGCCGCCCCAGGTAGGAGAGTCCGCATGCTTCTGTATCTCCACTTTCAGCATATCGTGGGAGGGGTTATCATAAGAAACCCGGAGATAACCTAAGGGGGCTTCCCCGTCCTCCGTCCGAAGGGTTTCGGAACCGATGGTCACCTCTGCCTGCTCGTGTCGTGCCGTCAGGTCATCCCCGCTCAACAGCAGGGCGTGGATGGCATCCACCGTGGCGGGAACGCTGCCCCAGTCTTGCACTTGCTTCTGTCTCAACAGCCATTGCTTCATCAGGTCGATGTCTTTCGAATAGCCCTCGACAGTTTCGAACGCCTCCAAAAGAGCGGTGTGGATTTGGAGGGCGGAATAACGGCAGACAACCCGGTTGTTGGGCCAATACATGCCTTCGTTGGGATGGCTGACGGCATATTGCCGCAGTGATTTCAGGATGGTCTGCGCCTCTTTCTCGAAACCGTAACGGTGGAAGGTCATGGCGAGCAGCGCTTTTTCATACAGGGAAGCACCTGCCCATTGCTTTTGCGCCAATTGCATAAAATATTTGTGGGCTTTCAGCGCCTCGCCTAAAGGAATATCCCGAAACAGGCTGCGGGTGTGCAGGTACAGCACCTGCATATAATCGATGCGCTTCGGTTTCTCTTTGAAATGCTTCGTATAGGCTTGGTCCAGATAGCGGATGGCTTTCATCTGCATCATCTTCTCTTTTTCTCCCGTGGGACTGCCAGCAAGGGCAACCCGTTGGAGGATTGTCAATACGTTCATCGTCATGAACCGGCTTTCTCCCATTCCCTTGAACCAGCACCAGCCGCCCGATTCGGTTTGCAATTCTGCCAGACGGGCGATGGCATCCTCTTGCAGATAGCGCAGGCGGTTACTGTCGAACAGTTCTGCCAATTGCTGCATCCGTTCCGTTTCCGTCCGGGCTTCCATGCTCCAGGGTGACAGTTCGGCGAGTACGGATTTTAATTCTTCATTGGACTCCAAAGGAGAAACGAGGGACGAGGCCTCAGATGCCTGCCATTGCCGGATGGCATGTATAATCTTCGGATTGGCTTGTGCAATCCGGGCAGCGATACTGTTGGCGTAATAAGCGGCTGCCACATCCGTTGCATTGGCATGGGCAGGCTGCTGTAAGCGGGGAATCGCCTGCACGGCATACCAAATGGGATTGGCTGCCAGTTCCAGCGTCAGGCGGTAAGGGCTTCCTGACGTCTGGGGCAACGAAAACGCCTGCTTGCCTGCCAAGTGCATGAAAATCGGCAAATTCGTTTGGACCAAAATCTCATTCGACAGCAGCGGCAGGTAATGCTGCTCCCCGTCGCTGAATCCGGCACTCTTTGCCACAACCCGGCAGGCGACCGTTTCTACGGTTGCTGCAACGTCGAACGTGAAATCGACTAAAGCATGTGTACCGGCTTCCATGCGGAAATCCCGGTTTCCCCGGAAAAGCACCTTGTCATCCGACGGGGTGAAAAGTTCGAACGTCACAGTTCCTTCTTGCAGCGCGTCCGACAGGTTTTCCACCTCCACCTTGATGTTTGCCCGGTCGCCGCGTCGCAGAAAACGGGGAAGATTGGGGCGTACCATAAGCGGTTTCGTCGTCACCGCCGTGCGTTCGAGCATACCCGTCTTCATATCTTTCGTCGAAGCGATGGCAACGAACCGCCACCGTGTCAGGGCATCCGGAACCGTGAAACTGAATTCCACGCTTCCCTCCGCGTCGGTTTGCAACTGCGGATAGAAGAAAGCGGTCTCCTGGAAATTCTCCCGAAGAGGGGCAGGGGAGTGCTCCTCTGTCATCAATTTAGCGTTGCGGGCTAAGCCGGAAGCCGCCACGCCCCTTTTTGAAGAGCGGCTTGTCATTCCTGTCACTACAGTTTCGGCATCCATGAGAACAAAATCGTCATATCTTTGCCCCATTTCAAAATCATTCAGCCGGTTGAAGCGGAAAGCCGGATAGGACTGATTCCCGTAGGGGAGGTTGCCCATATAGAGGTGCAGGCTGTTTGTTTCCCACGTGCGGGAAAAAGTTTCGAGGCTGAAATAATTCGGTCTGCTCAATTTGCCCGGCTTGAAATGGATGAAATAATCGGACAACCGCTCCAGCGAGGCATCATACATCATGGCAAGCACCTCGGCTTTCTCTCCCGCGCGGAGATTCTTGATGCGCACCTTCCACTCTTCCTCCTCTCCGGGGCGCAGGCGGTCGCGGAACACGACCGTTTCCAATTCCGGTTGCGGCTGCCTTTCATCCAGCTGGAGGACTACGCTTCTCTCCACCCACTTTTTATCTTTCAGATAGGTAATACTGACAGTCACCGACTCGCCGTATTCCTTCAGGTAAGTGAACTCGATGGGAATAATCTCGTTGGACAGGCGCACCTCTTTCCGCATCACCGGCCGGCTGTTCGCGATGAACTCATATTGCAGGTGCACGTCCTTCAATGAACTGCCGAACCAAATGCACGCCTTCTCTCCCGGCTTGTAATTCAATTGCTCCACCACCAGCCAGTCGTAAGTCGGCACGGGCGGGGTTTTGTCTTTCTGCCCATACAGGCAAAACAGCTTCTTCGCCACCCTCTCTCCGCATCGGGCTGTGAACAGGTAAGCCCCCGACGCCTCACGATGCAAATCGGGCATGACGGAATCTTTCCCATTGACAGACAGCGTGCCGTCGAATATTTTCTTCTCCACAACCGTATCTTTCCAAGGCTTGTCGGAAAGGGCGGGAGCAACCACTTTCTCCAGCGTGTATTCTACAGTCTGCACCGTTCCCTCCGGCAGGTCGTTCAAGGCGATATGGAACGCCGTCGGACAGTTTTTATCCACCTGCAAGGGAGCATCCACCACAATGTTCGCCTGTCCGCTGTACACCTGCACCGCTGTTTCCCCTTCCTGCGTTTCCCCCTTGGGGTCGGTGGCGGTTGCCGTGATTCGGTACAAGTCATATCCCCACGCCTGGGACTCTTTCGTCGTGGCGAACGCCAACTCGAATTCCCCCTGCTCGTCGGTATGGATTTCCCCCTCCGTAAACTTGGCAGACGGGGTATGCCGGTAAAAACTGCTCTGTTCCACCCGGTAATGCAGCGGTATATTGCCCATCGCCACTCCCGTGAACTGCTTCAACCTTCCTTTCACGCGGACGGAATCTCCCCGGTAATAGGTCCGGCTTTGGGGAATGAAAGTCACTTCGAACGAAGGTCGCTTGTAATTCTCCACCCGGAAGGAAACCTCTCCGATATTCGAGCAATCGATGGTAAACGTGCCGTTCATCGCGTGCTTCGGGACCACGAACGAACCGGTGAACGTTCCGAACTCATTGCTCCTTGTCCGGAGGTGCGCCACCTCCTCCCGTTTGCTGTTCCGCAGGACGACCGTCGTCTCCTTTCCCTCGCTTGCCTGCAACGTGTCGCAGTTCGCCGTCCAGCGGTAGCCTTTGAAATAGACCGTCTGTCCGGGGCGGTATATCTTCCGGTCGGTGAACAGTTGCCCGTATTCCTCTTGCCTGTCCGTAGAAAAATGGCGGATAACGTAGGAATAATCCATATAGGAAGCGGGATTCTTCTCGTTCACGACACGGTAGTACAAATACTTCTCCCCCTCGTGGGATTTGTACCAGGCGAGCCCTTTGCGGTCGGCATGAAGCGTGGCGATTGGCACATATTCCCCCTCTTTTCTCCGATACACCGACACCTTGCTGTCTTTCACGGGCAATCCGCTGTTCCAGTCATACACCTGAAACCGCACCTCCCCGTCGAATATGCTTGCCGTGCAGAACAATTGCGACGCCAGCAAAAGGCATGTCTCCTTTCCTTTGTCCACCGTCACGGCATACATCCCCGCCGGCAATCCCTCCACCTCGAAGGAAGTGTCCCGCTGCATCATCCCTCCGGGCAAATCCAACCGCATCTCCCGCACAAGTTTCTTCTTCGGCTCCTCCTCACGTCCCCAGGGGGAGGATGTACGCAGGACCTCATCCGCCAGACGGTAGAATTGCAACGTGCAACTGCTGCTATTCCGGGAGCCCACCTGACAACTGAACGTCTCCCCCGGATACACCCTTGTCGGGAAATTCACATGGATTTCCTGCGTCTGTATCTTGTTTACGACCTCCTTCAATATCCCGATTCGCTTATAGCCGGGGAATTGTCGGATGCCCTTTTCGCACAACGCCAGTGCCTCCTTCAATTTCTCCTCGTCATTGCCCAGTGCCGACAGTGTCGCCCGTTCGTAGATGACCTCCGTCACAAAGGGCTCCTTCTCAAACTCCTGCATCAGACGATCCAACGCTTTCGTGTAGAGCGGATGCCTATACGTTTCATAATAGTTGGTGTACATGAACCTCAACCGTTCCAAATCCGCAGCCAGCAATGCTTCGCGTTCTCCCGCGCCCAGGCGGAATGCCAGCCGTCTTTGGAAAACTTCCGATATCGACAGCCGTTCCTCTTTTTTCTCCTCCGGGGCAAACACCCCCGCACCCGCCCGCACGAATTCCTCCGCCGGCAAAAAAACGCTTTCCGTCACTTTCCTGTCGCCTGCCATGCCCCGTTCCGATAAAATATCCGTTGCCCGGCGGCAAAGGAAATCATACAGTGTCGGCTCCTGCCGTTCCGAGTCCTCCCCGGGCAACAACGCCACCTTGAAATCCTTGATATCCGTTGCCTGCAAGACTTTGCTCTCTTCCAGCGATGCCCGCAGATGCTTGTCGATTTGATTCAACCACTTGTTTTTGTCCCATGTCCGCATATCCTTCGGTGCATTTCCCTTTACGACGGGACGTTCGTTGATAATCCCCCGGCGGTTGCGGTAGTTTTGAACGTAAAGTTCTCCCGCATAAGAGTGCAGCACACTGCGCACCCGCACGTCTTTCTCTGCGGCAATCTGTTTTTCCAGCTCCTGAAGCACCTGCGGATAGCTCTCCCGGTCTTTCACCAAAGCGAACTTCGCTTTCATCACCAGCGCCTTGATTTTCAAGGCGCCGTCCTGCCTTTTGACCGCTTCCCGGTAGAGGCTGTCCGCCGTTTGCAGCGCGCTTTCCGGAAATTTATAATAATACACTGCTTCTTCCGAATCCTTTTCTGTCTGTGCAAATACCTGGCTGCCAATACACAATAGCAATCCAAGCCATAATCCGAATCCTTTCATGCCTTCGTTTTTTATCGTTGGCTTAAAGGTAGCCAACTTTTGAGAGAAAACCTAATAACTTTCCTATTATCTCCTACTCACCTCCTATTCAATTCATAGGTACGGATAAGGTTGCTATAAGGTTCCGATAAGGTTACGCTATTGGAGCATACGGTAACCTTACCGGAACCTTACGGTAACCTTACCGTAGCCTACCAGTTGAATAGGCGTTCATCGGGCGTTCATCGGGCGTTCATCGGGCGTTAAAAATGCCCCCTGGTTATTTCCGGGGGGCATTGCTTATGATTGTCGGTAAAACGGTCTTTTATTTCGCCGGCTCGAAATCCCCGTAGCGCAGGAAATCCGTGGCGGCGTCGATGTCTTTGTACATCACGCGGTCGATGCTGTTGAACGGCACAACGGTGCGGAATTCTTGCAGGAACTTCTCCAGGTAGGGGGAGGTCTTCGTCGGGCGCTGCATGTCGATTGCCTGTGCGGCGTTCATCAACTCGATGGCGAGGACGCGCTCCACGTTTTCCGCCACTTTCACGGTCTTGGTCGCGGCGTTTCCACCCATGCTCACATGGTCTTCCTGTTCGTTCGAGGAGGGAATGGAGTCCACGGAACAAGGAGTGCACAACTGTTTGTTCTTGCTGACGATGGCGGCAGCGGCATATTGCGGAATCATGAACCCGGAGTTCAATCCCGGATTGGCAACCAGGAATTCGGGGATGTTGCCGCGGTCGCCGGAAATCAGGCGGTAGGTGCGGCGTTCGGAAATGCTTCCCAGTTCCGCCACGGCGATGGCGAGGAAGTCCATTACCAGTGCCAGGGGTTGCCCGTGGAAGTTGCCTCCGGAGATAATCAGGTCATCCTCCATGAAGATGGTCGGGTTGTCCGTTACGGAGTTGATTTCGCGTTCCACGACGGATGCCACGTACATGATGCTGTCTTTGCTGGCGCCGTGTACCTGCGGCATGCAGCGGAAGGAATAGGGGTCCTGCACCCGTGTCTTTTCTTTCTTCTGGAATTCGGAACCTTCCAGCAGGGTGCGGATGTTGCGTGCCGTCTCGATTTGTCCCGGATGGGGACGGGCATCCTGGATTTGCGGCAGGAAGGGATCGATGCGTCCGTCGTACGCCTCTAAGGAGAGGGCGCCGATGATGTCGGCATACTTGGCGATTTTAAAGGCTTTCAGCAGGGCATAAACGGCGTGCGAGCTCATGAACTGCGTGCCGTTCAGCAGTGCCAGTCCCTCTTTGGCGCCGAGGGAGATGGCTTCCCAGCCGAATTTGGCATTGATTTCCTTGGCATCGTGGATTTTTCCTTTGTACCACACTTCCCCTTCGTTGATAATCGGCAGGAACAGGTTGGCAAGCGGTGCCAGGTCGCCGGATGCGCCCAGGGAGCCCAGTTCGCGGACAACGGGCAGCACGCCCTTGTTGAACATGTCGATGATTCTTTCCACCGTCACCAATTGTACGCCCGATTTGCCCAACGACAGGGCATGCGCTTTCAAAAGGAGCATGAGTCGGATGATGTCCTGATGGATGGGTTCTCCCAGGCTGCAGGCGTGGGACATCACCAGGTTGGCTTGCAACTGGCTCAAATCCTCTTTTGAGATGCTGATTTTGCAAAGTGAGCCGAAACCGGTCGTGATGCCGTACAGCGGTTTTTCGGAGGTTTCGATTTTGTGGTCCAGATACGCCTTGCAATCGTTGATTCTTTTCTTGCTCTCCTCGGACAGGGCGAGCGTGCAGTTGGTGTGCAATATCTTGTCGATGACTTCAAAAGTCAGCGGCGCGGGTGAAATGTAATGTACCATATTTTTATAGTTAAAGATTAAATATTGATTATCGTAATTTTTCAATCAGTTCTTCCGGGCGCAGTTCCGTCTGTTCGCCGCTCGCCATGTCTTTCAAGGAGACGGTGGCCCGTTGCATTTCGTTTTCCCCCACGATGGCGACGAAGGGAATCCCTTTCTTGTCGGCATATCCCATCTGCTTCTTCATCTTGGCGGCTTCCGGATAGATTTCGGTGTTGATGCCTGCCGCCCGCAGTTTTTTCAACAAAGGCAGGCAGTAGCGTTCCTCCTGTTCTCCGAAGTTCACGAACAGCAGGCGCGTCGTCGCCGTGTTGTCCTGTTTGGGGAAGAGGTCCAGTTGCTGCATGACGTCGAAAATGCGGTCGGCTCCGAAGGAGATGCCGACGCCCGACATGTTTTTCAACCCGAAAATGCCGGTCAGGTCGTCATACCGCCCGCCTCCCGTGATGCTGCCGATTGGCACGTCCAGCGCCTTCACCTCGAAGATGGCGCCTGTATAATAGCTCAGTCCTCTTGCCAGCGTCAGGTCCAGGCGCACTTCCGTCTCCACCCCGACCCCGTCGAGGTAGCCGAACACCTTTTCCAGCTCCTCGATGCCCTTCAATCCCGTTTCGCTCGCTTGCAGGACGTGGCGCAGTTTTTCCAGTTTCTCCGCATTGCCGCCCTCCAGGTTCAATATCGGTTGCAGCTTCTCCACCGCCTCTGCGCTGATGCCTTTTTCCCGTAGTTCGGCATTTACGTTCTCCAGTCCGATTTTATCCATCTTGTCGATGGCGACGGTAATGTCCGTCAGGCGGTCCGGATAGCCGATGGTCTCGGCGATGCCTGCCAGGATTTTCCGGTTGTTCATCAGCAGCCGCACGCGGATGTTCAGGCGGCGGTACACCTCGTCCACCATCTGCACCAGTTCCGCCTCGTGCAGCAGCGAGTCGCTGCCCACCACGTCCACGTCGCATTGGTAGAACTCCCGGTAGCGTCCTTTCTGCGGACGGTCCGCCCGCCACACGGGCTGTATCTGGTAGCGCTTGAAGGGGAAGGTGAGCTCATTCTGGTGTTGCACCACGAAGCGGGCGAACGGCACCGTCAGGTCATAGCGCAGCCCCTTTTCCGCAATCCGGTTCGTCAGCCGCAGGCTGTTGCGTTCCAGCAGTTCGCTTTCCGGCACGTCGCCGATGAAATCCCCGGAGTTCAATATCTTGAACAGCAATTTGTCGCCCTCCTCGCCGTACTTTCCCATCAGGGTGGAGAGGTTCTCCATGGCGGGCGTTTCCAGGGGCATATAGCCGTACAATTTGAATACACTCTTGATGGTGTCGAAAATATAATTGCGTTTCACCATGATTTCCGGCGAAAAATCCCGGGTTCCTTTGGGTATGGAAGGTGTTTGTGCCATATTATGATATAAGTATTGTCGTTTTTCTCGCCTGCAAATATAACATTAATTGCTGTAAATCGCTCTCTCTGGGCTGGATAAGTTTTCTTTGAAAAAAAAGTGGGTGAAATGTTTGGTGCGAATATCTATTTTTGTACCTTTGTGCCCGGGTAAGTCCTATGCGACCAGCTCCTACAGAACCCTCCAGGGTCGGAAGGCAGCAAAGGTATGTGGTCGTAGCGGTGCGACATAGTCAGCTTACCCTTTTTATTGGAACCGCCTCTTTAGCTCAGCTGGCCAGAGCACGTGATTTGTAATCTCGGGGTCGTTGGTTCGAATCCGACAAGAGGCTCGACAGAGGAGGAAAGAGAGAGGAGATATTTGCTGTTATAGCTCAGGGGTAGAGCACTTCCTTGGTAAGGAAGAGGTCGTGAGTTCAAATCTCACTAACAGCTCGAAACCATGGCGCTATCGTCTAGGGGTTAGGACGTGAGATTCTCATTCTCAAAACAGGGGTTCGATTCCCCTTAGCGCTACCAAAAAGGGAACTATCCGCGGATGGTTCCTTTTTTCTTTTGTCTGTTTCGTTTTTTTATACTTTCTGTTTGCCAGAGGTCCGCGCCATTGGCGATTTGGTGCGGAGGGGTGCGGAAATGGCAGGGAATGGGGTTGGGCGGATGTAGACCGGGTGTGGAAAAGTGCCGTGTCCATAAGACACGGCACTTTACGCATATTTTCTAACACGGACAATTACCACGTGGAGGAATCATCCTTGCTCCAGTTGTCGGGTTCGATGTTGTTGTTGATGAACTCGTTGTAATCCGTTTCCTTGGCAGGGATACACCACGTCCAGCCGTTATGGGCAGACGGGGGAGTATCGACTGCAAAAGTCGCGTGCCAACTGCCGCCATCCTGGATGGATACCCGTACGCGCGGCTGATTCCAACGCTTCTCGTCAAAATAGCTGTAACCTTCAAGAAAGAGGTCGAAGACGCGGTATTTCTTGATTTCACTGTAAAGTTCATCGCCCGAAAGAGTGCATGTATAATTCGGGTCATACGGCTTCACCGCTTCGGTGAGGAGGTCGCGGGCTGCTTGTTCATGGCCGAGTTTATACTCCGATTCCGCTTCATTGTAATACATTTCGGCAGCACGTGCAAGGTTCAACTGACCGATGCTCGGACTTTCCTGACAACGTACTTTGAATTGCATGTACATGTAAATATAGGAAATGTTATTTCCGTCATAATAAAGCCAATCACCGTAGTCCTTCCAAGCCCGATTGTAAAGTTTGCCGCTTTGTGCCCGACCGGTGGTCCTGTTTATCTGGAAAGTCGTGTCTTTATTATTTACTTTGGAGAAGTCTTTCCATTCGGCTTCGGTCGGTGCAAGGTAAAGGGTTTTACGGACGTCACTGTCGGGAATGCTGTTGTAAAGCATCTTGTCGATGGCAAAGGGATATTGCCGACAGATGGATGCGGAACTGTTGGAAGCAGCAAAAGCAAAGTAACCGTAATAGTGAAGGGGTTCATCTGCCGAACTGTAAAGGCTCCAAATCCATTCGTCATTGACGGTGCTGAAGCCGTTGAAATACTCATCTTGACCCATCAAAGGATAGTTGGCACGAGCGAGTTTGGCTTCGGATGCCGATTTCGCCCAGTCCTGGCGATAGATGGCCGCACGGGAATAGACGGCATGGGCTACCTCTTCGTTCACTTCCCAATTTTCGCTCCGTTCAAGACCACAAGCCTGGAATTTTCCGATAGCGGTATCGAGATCCTTGTAAATCTGGGCAAACGTTTCTCCGAGAGTGGAACAGGGGAGTGCTTCATTGGAGGTGTTGAGACGAAGCACGACGCCGCGGGACTGGCCGTTGCGGGAGTCGTCCCAACGCTTGCAGTAGAGTTGGGTGAGTTGCATGTAGGCATAAGCGCGAAGGGTGTAGACTTGTGCAAGATAAAATTCCTTCTTGGCAGCATTGTCCACATTATTGCCCGGCTCATAGTTGCCAATCATGTCAAGAGCATTGTTGGCATTGAGAATCATCTTGTAGTAAAAAGTCCAACGATAAGCATTGTAGCCATTGGTCGGATTCACATGATAATTGCCATTGATGGAATTGGCCCATCCGGTAAGACCGCATTTCTGCGAATAGCCGCTTTTGTAATTGTTGTGCCAATTCTTGGTGGTGCCTTCGCCGTTCTCACCTTGCACGTTATACATCTGTGTGGACATCGTCTTGAGTATGCCGTTGACTGCATATTTGCAATATTCAATCTTGGTGGAAATCTCATCTCCTGATATCTGGTCCTGGGGATAGGTCTGCAGGTAATCATTGTCGCAGGATGTGAGCAGGGCAACTCCAAGCGCGATTGAGGATAACCAGGTTATTTTCTTATTCATAATTCAGCAAATTATAAGTTCTTGTATTTGTGACTTTATTAGATGGTAAACGACAGACTGAACGTGAACACGCGCGGCGTGGTCAGGTAGTTATACTGGTAACCGCTGAGTCCTTGCTGGGCGTCCAATCCCTTTCGGGCAGTCTTGGTAAAAAGATTTTCGCAGGCGAAACCGATGGTAGCATTCTGCACGTCGATTTTGCGGAGGAAAGACGCCGGCAGACGGTAAGAACAATTGAGGTTCTTGAACACAATGTAATTGCGCTTTGTCAGCCAACGGTCGCTGGTCGCGTTGTTCGTCGAGTAGGTCGTTTGGTTGAGTTGCGGATTGATGGAGGTGTTGATGCGGTCGGGAGCATTTTCGGCAACCGCCATGTCCGGCGTCCAGGAATTAAGGACATCCTTGTGGAGTTGCTTGGGATCACCGCTGAAGTTCATCAAATCGTTGTAAACATTATCAAGGAGTTTGCCGCCGAGCGAATAGGTGAACATGGCCGACACAGAGAAGTTCTTGTAACGGAAATTTCCTTGGAATGAACCGTATGCCTTGGGAAGCGCTGTGCCCTTGTAACTCCTTTCACCGTAGCTTGAGGCATTTGTCACGTAGTACTTGCCGTTGATTTTTCTCCAGTTCGCATCGGCAAGTTTCGTGTGTCCCTCCTTGGTGCCGATGATCTGGTTCCCGTCTTCGATGTAGTAATTGTCAAAATTAGGAAGGTAAAGCGCATTACCGTCGGTCATGTCGATACCGCAATAGGTGTATGTGTTCCATTCATAGCGCGATTTGCCTTCCTTGATAAGCTGGCTGCCGGAACGATAACCATCCTTGGCATAAATATCGGGCATGTCGAGCACTTTGTTTTTAAGGGTCGTGAGATTTGCGGCGAGATTGATGGTCCAGTTCTTATTGGTGAAAACATCCACGTCGGTATTGATTTCAATACCGTAATTGGCAATCTTTCCAAAATTGACATAGTGGGTTGCCGAAGTGGTGGTAGTGCTTGTTGAGCCTGCGGATGCAGGGTCGTTGAGCGAGAAAAGGAGGTCGCGATTGACGCGGTGGTAATATTCAAGCGTCAGATTCCAACGGTTGAAAAGACGGGTATCCAAACCGACACCCCAGGATTCTCCGGTTTCCCACGTCAGTTCGTCGGCAGCTTTCTGCTCTACGATGACAGCTCCTTCACCACCGTATTTGTTTAACCCCAAAAGTGCCATGGAAGCATAGTAGCCCACTCCTCTGTCGTTTCCGACACGTCCCCAGTTGGCGCGCAGTTTACCGGAATCGAGCCATTCGAGTTTTTTCATGAAAGCCTCGTTGGAGAACACCCAGTTGGCTCCCACCGAACCGAAGCTACCCCAGCGGTGACCGTTGGCAAAACGGGAAGAGCCATCGCGACGGAAAGAGGCTTCCAGATTGTAGCGCTCATCGAAGTTATATTGTACACGCCCCAGGTAGGACTCGGTCTTGTATCGTTTTTCATAACCGCTCATGGAAGAAAGAGTCGTAAAGTTGCTGGGGAAAGCCCCGCCGAGCATGATTTCGTTGGTCTTGAAGTCATAGCGGTAAGTGTACTTGTAGTCATAATTTTCGTGACCGAGGAGAACTTCAATGGTGTGTTTGTCATTGAAGGTGTAATTCCAGCGGAGTTGCTCCTGCAAGGTATAGGAGTGATAATTGTAGCCGACGTATTTATAGCGTCCATTGTTGGACGCCCCGTCGCCGATGATGGAAGAATCATACCCCTCGGTTTCCGTGTTACGTAAGAAAACCGACCCCTTGACGGTAGCGACGATATGGTACGGCAGTGTGATGTCTATGTAAGCCATACCGTTGATGGTCTTGTATTTGCTGCGGTCCTTGTTCACCTCGTTTTCCCAAAGCATGTGGCGTCCTGCATTTTGGTTGCGGGTAAGAATCTGGGTAACAGTCCCGTCCTCTGTTTCAACATTGTAAAATCCCGGATCCCACTGCGGTTTGCCGGCACCGTCAAGGATGAATTCTCCGTTCTTGGCGGGGTCGGTGATGCCGTCGTTGGTGTAGTGCAGGTGAACCGGATAAATCGGAGCAATATTACGGCAATAGTTAAAAGCATTCGTATAACTTGCCTCATCGTCGCCATTTCCCTTTGCATTGGAAAATTGCTGATAGGTGGTATGGAGATTCAGTCCGCCTTTGAGCCATTCGGTCGGACGGAGGTTGACAGTGGCACGGCCGGAGAGACGAGAGAAATCGTTATTTTTCACATACCCGTTTTCATCGAGATAGCCGAGAGAAAAATAGTAATCGCTACGGTCCGAAGAGCCGCTACCGCTTAGCAGATATTCGGCGCGGTATCCATTTTTAATCACCTGGTCATACCAGTCAAGGTCGCCGATATAACCGGGGAGGATGCTGGCGGCGGGGTTGAGGGAACCATCGGGCATGAAAAGCTCGTTGTCGGCAACATTGTAGATGTTGAGTTTGGCAATATCCTCAATGGTGTTTGCCTGGGCATATTCGGTGGCTGCACTAAGAGCCGCCTCATGGCCGAGTTTGGCAACGTTGGCCGAGTATTTGTAGTTACGCACGGCATTGAACATGGCACCCATCCACTGATTGGCGTTCATGACATCATATTCTGGAATTCCGCGCTGGAACCATCCCTGATTGGTTTTGAAGGTGATGGAAACTTTTTCGCTCTTAGCCCTCTTGGTCGTGATAAGAATTACACCGTTGGCGGCGCGGTTGCCGTAAAGCGCGCATGAAGCAGCGTCCTTTAAGACCGATATCGACTCGACATCCTCGGGATTCAGGTCGGAAATGGCACCGTCAAACGGTACACCATCGATGACGTAAAGGGGAGCGGTCGAACCATTGACCGTACCGACACCGCGGATGATGATGGAAGGGGAGGCGCCTGCCGAACCGTAACTCGATGTCACCATGATGCCGGGCGTGTTGCCTTCCAGCGTGGAGGTCACGGACGA
Source organism: uncultured Odoribacter sp. (assembly GCA_910578985.1). Classification (GTDB taxonomy): domain Bacteria; phylum Bacteroidota; class Bacteroidia; order Bacteroidales; family Marinifilaceae; genus Odoribacter. The sequence goes on from CAJTSF010000003.1 coordinate 105,403, forward strand.
AACGGGACGCTTGGCGAGCGCTTCGGCATTCACCTGGGTAATGGCACCCGTAATGGAAGATTTTTTCTGTGCACCGTAGGCAACAATCACCACTTCGTCGAGAGATTTGACCTCCTCTTTCAGCGCGATGTCGATGACGGAACGGTCACCGACAGTTGCGGTTTGGGTAACATAGCCTAAAAATGAAAATTCAAGGGTTGAGCCGATTGCGGCGTTAATGGAATACTTGCCGTCAATGTCGGCAACAGTGCCGGTATTCGTACCCTTGACAAGAATAGTAACTCCGGGCATCGGATTACCGGCTTCGTCGGTAACAACACCCGTTACGGAACGAGTCTGAGCGGAGACGCTAAGCGTCCAAACAGCACAGACGAGCAACAACAGGAAGCGGTTGAGTACCCCCCCGGTTTGTTAATCATTGTTAATTTTTCATTGTTCATAATATTGAATATTAGTGATAAAACTGCGTGCAATATATAAAATTATCTTAATATGTAGTTTTGGTTTAATAAAATTTAACTATATGTTTTTGTCTGTTCCAGACAGCATTTCTTTTGTTTTGTAGTATCTTTACAATCAAGAGATATGAGAATTTTCATGTAATGAAAAACAAATTATTTTGTACGACATAATAAATATGGATATGATGCAGGATATTGTAAATGGACGCTGCGGCTGGTGCGGGACGGATGAATTATACGTAAAATACCACGATGAGGAGTGGGGGAGATTGGTCACCGACGATAAAACTTTGTTCGAGTTCCTTGTGTTGGAAAGTGCCCAGGCGGGGTTAAGTTGGATTACCATCCTGAAGAAGCGTGAAGGATATCGCAAGGCTTTTTGTGATTTCGACGCCGCGCGGGTGGCGGAGATGACCGACGAAGATGTCGAACGGCTGATGCAATTTGAGGGTATTGTGAGAAACCGCCTGAAAATCAAATCCACCATTACGAATGCAAAGTTGTTCCTTGCGATACAGAAGGAATTCGGAAGTTTCTATCACTACACGTTGTCGTTTTTCCCCGACGGGAAGCCGATCGTCCATACGGTCCGCTCCTTGAGCGAGATTCCCGTATCATCGCCCGAATCCGATGCGATGAGCAAAGACATGAAAAAGCGGGGATTCAAGTTTTTCGGGACGACTATCTGTTATGCCCACCTGCAAGCTACAGGATTCGTCAATGACCATCTGACCGGATGTATCTGCCGGAAATAAGAAAGACTCCTGAAAACTTGCGGTTTTCAGGAGTCCTGTTGCTTTGAATTTTTTCGTGAACTCGGCGGGAGTCGAACCCACAACCTCTTGGGCCGTAACCAAGTGCTCTATCCATTAAGCTACGAGTCCGTTGACTTATTTTTCTAAAGCGATGCAAAGGTATGTATAATAAATGTTCCGTGCAAGCATTTTGTTATTTTTTTTGCAGTGGGAGTGATTTTTTGTAGAAGATATGACAAAATGAGCGGTTTCTCGTTTTTATCACTATTTTTGTTGCAAGAATTTAGAAGATTATGAAGAAGTTTATAGACGGAATGATTCATAGCCTGAAAGAGAAGGCGTTGAGCAAATGTAATGAAGTGGTGGACAGGCAGGTGCAGTATGTGGAATTGAAACAGGTGAAGAGTTGCCTGGCGTTTTCGACGGCGGATGAGGAGGGGAAGAAAGCGGTTGCCTATTTGGCGAAAAGGCTGGGGAATGTGAAGGTGGACAAGCTGTATGTGGTGGAAGAGGAGACGGATATGATCGAGACCGACGACCTGGTGCTGTTGAGGAAGGAGGATTTGAGTTTCGGCGGGAAAATCAGGAATGAGTATCTGGAGGCGATGTGCAGGAGGAAGTATGATTTGGCGGTGGATTTGACGATGCTGACGACGCCGGTTGCGAAGTATGTGTTTTCCCATACGAAGGCTTCCCTGATTGCCGGAATGAAGAAGGAGGGCAATGGGGCGGATCTGGTGGTGGAGCCGGTGGAGCATGTGACGGATTTTGTGAATAAATTGGTGAGAATCCTGGGCGATATAAAGAAAGGTTGATTATGGAAAGATGGACAGGTACGGGAGTGGCGTTGGTGACGCCGTTCGATGAGCACTTGGAGATTGACCGCGCGTCGTTGAAGGGGTTGGTGGAGTATGTCATTGCGGGCGGGGTGGATTTTTTGGTGGTATTGGGCACGACGGCGGAGACGGCGACATTGAACGCGGGGGAGAGGGCGGAAGTGGCGGGCATCGTCGCGGAGGTGAACGGCGGACGGGTGCCGATGCTGGCGGGTGTCGGGGGAAATAATACGCGGGAGGTGGCGTGTGAGTTGGCGGCATCCCCGTGGTTGAAGGATTTTCAAGGGGTGTTGAGCATTACGCCTTGTTACAATAAGCCGAACCAGGAGGGGCTTTTCGAGCATTTTAGGGAGTTGGCGGCGGTATCCCCGTTGCCGTTGTGTCTGTATAATGTGCCGGGGCGTTCGGGGGTGAACCTGTGCCCGGGGACGGTGGCGCGCTTGGCGGATGAATGTCCGAATATCGTGGCGGTGAAGGAGGCTTCCGGGCGTTTTGACCAGGCGACGGACCTGGTGCGGGGAAGACGGGAGGGGTTTTCGCTGCTTTCGGGGGATGATGCCTTGACGCTGCCTTTGTTGTCGGTGGGGTTCGACGGGGTGATTTCGGTGCTGGCGAATGTGGTGCCGGAGGCGTGCGTGCGATTGGTGCGGAGTGCCCGTGAGGGCAGATGGGAGGAGGCGCGGGAGATGCATCTGGGGCTTGCCGATTTGTGTCGGGAGTTGTTCGAGGAGGGGAATCCGGCGGGAGTGAAGGCGGCTTTGCATGCCCGCGGAATCATCCGCCGCCATGCGTTGCGTTTGCCGCTTACGCCGGTGAGCGGGGCGCTTTACGAGCGCATTCGGGAGAGTGTGTCGCGGTGAGTCAGGAGCGTTTGTCGCGCTTGTATTTCTTATACCTATATTGGATGATTCCGACCAGCAGGACGATGCCAATCGGCAGGAGGAAGTTCAGATATTTCAAAAATTTTCGGTAGTGTTCGTCCACCGGTTCCAGGAAGGAGAAGGTGGTGAATTTGTTCCGGAGCCGTATCAACCCGGAGTTGTCCGCCAGCCATTCGATGGAATTGACGGCGAAACGGATGTTGTCGGTGGGACCGGAGGTCACGATTTCGTCGCTGATGAAGTTGGCATTGCTGACGGCGACGATGGCGCTGTTGTTGTCGCGGTGGGCGAGCAGGGCAGCTACGATGTTGTTCGGATGGTTGAAATCTCCACGTGCCCATTGTTTCTGGAGGTCGAAGAAGATGGGCGCCTGTTGCACTCCCGAGATGGAGGAGGTGCGGGCGAGGGGAGTGAAGGCGTAGCCTCCGGAGGAGCGCTGTTGTTCGATGCTGCTGGCAAAGGGGAGGAGGAGGGAGTTCAAGCCTTGGGTGATGGCGTGTTTGCCGAATTTGGTGACGATGGAGACGTAGGGGAAGCTGACATCGCTACGGAAGTTCATCAACCCGTATTGTTGGCGGATGGCGATGGTGCCGCAGTTGTTGTCCACTACAAAGTCATATTTGATTTTCAGCCCTTTTCCCTCCAGCAGGTCTTCGATGCCGGTACGATTGATGAATCCGCTTTTGCGCTCGTCAAGTTGGGCGATGGCGTGGTTCAGGGCGATGAAGAGTTTGCCGCCGGCGTCCAGATATTGCTCCAGTCGTTCGATTTCTCGGGCGGAATAGTTGTTCTTGGGGGCGACGATGCAGAGGACGTCCAGGGAATCCAGGGCGCCTGAGGCGTTGAGGTTTACTTTCTTGAGATGATAGAGGTGGGAAAGTTCGTTGATGAGTTGCGGCATCATGCGGAAGGCAAATTCGTCGTGCCCCCTGACAAAACCGACGGTCGGTTTGGAGGTGTGCACCGCCTGCTTCAGGATGCGGGTGATTTCGTACTCCATGGGGGTGGCGAAATTGATGTGGGGAATCACCTCGGTGCGTTTGCCGATTCGGAAGACGGCGCCGATGAATATGCGCTGTATTTTTTCCATGTCCCGCTCCCGTATTTCCGTATAGACGGGTTCGATGCCGGCGGCGGTCGCTGCCAGTTCTTTCGCCCGGGTGTCGGGATGGATGATGTTTACGGTGAATCCGGCATTGCTCAGCGACTGGTATTCTTTGAGGAGCGCACTGAATTCCTTTGCCAGTTTTTGGATGTCCTGTGGTAGGTCTTCCGTTACATAGAAATCGACCGTGACGGGGCAGGAGAGGTTCTCTGTAATCTGGCGGCTGACGGGGCTGAGCGAGTAGCGTTTCGATGCTGTGAAGTCGAGCCGGAAGAAGAGCAGGCAGGAGAGTAGGTTGGCAGCCAGCAGGGCTGCCACGAGCCAGGCGGTATGTCGGATGTATTTTCTCATTAGAACCTGCTTTTATAAATGAACAGTTTGGAGAGGGACAGAAACAGGATGCAGACCGATAGGAAGAACACCAGGCTTCTGGAATCCAGTATGCCCCGGGTAAGCGTTTCGAAGTGTTCCTCGAGGGACAGGTAGTTGAAAAAGCTGTTGAGGAATCCGTTGTGGAACAGTCCGGCAAGGAATCCAAACAGGAATTGGAACGATAGTCCGATGCCGAGGTGGATGAAAAAGGCGCTGATGGGTGAGTAGGAGAGGGAGGAGGCGAAGAGTCCGATGCTGATGTTGCATGCCGCCATGCCCATCAGCCCGAGGTAGCCCAGAAAGACTGTCCCGTGGTCTACGGTGCCCAGGAAGGCGATGGTGATGTAGTAGGGGAGGGTAAGCAGCAAGGCGATTAAGGCAAGCAGCAGGTAGGCGAAGAATTTGCCGTCCACCAGTTCCGATACCCGCACGGGCTGTGTCAGGATAAGTTCCAGGGTGCCGCTGCGTTTTTCGTCTGCGATGCTTTTCATGGTCAGGGCGGGAATCATGAAGAACTGCGTCCAGTTGATAACATGGAACACCGACAGCAGGTTCGCCTGTCCCGTATAGAATATGTTGTTGCTTGATAACCAAGTGCAGAACCCGCAGATTCCGAAAAACACGATGTATCCGATGTAAGTGCCCCACGCGTGGAAGCTGTTGCTTAATTCTTTTGCGATGAGTATTCTGACTGTAGTCATGGCGGTTCAGTTTTGGGTGACCTGCCGGAAGATGTCTTCCAGCCGGGTTTCAACGGGGGTGAGTTCGTCGATGTACCAGCCGTTGCGGGTGCACAAGTCGAAAATCGTCTTTTCGAGGTTTACCTTCCTACCGCATTGCAGTTCGAAACCTCCGGTGTCCGGGCGATGTATCCGGTTGATTTCTCCGACGGCGGAGAGGGCACGGAAGATCTCTTCCTCGCCGGCTCCGGCGATTCTTGTTCGCAGCACCTTGTCAGTGGCGGACTTGTCCCGCAGTTCTGCCGCCGTGCCGTCCGCCACGAGTCTGCCTTTGTTGATAATGAGGACACGGTCGCAGGTGGCTTCGATTTCCGCCAGGATGTGGGAGCTGATAATGACGGTCTTTTCCTGTCCGATTTCTTTGATGAGTTCCCGGATTTCAATGATTTGGTTGGGGTCCAGCCCGGTGGTCGGTTCATCAAGGATGAGTACCTTGGGGTCGTGTATCAGCGCCTGGGCGAGTCCGAGGCGCTGGCGGTAGCCTTTGGAGAGCTCCTTGACGGTCTTGTGTTTTTCGTTTTCCAGACTGAAAATCCGTATCATGTCATTGATGCGGGAAGCCATCTTGTAGTTCGGGATGTGGTGCAGCCGGGCGATGAATGTGAGGAAGTCCATGACGTTCATCGCCTCGTAGAGCGGGTTGTGCTCCGGGAGGTAGCCGATGAGTTGTTTGATTTTGCGGGCATGCTTGTGGATGGAGAGGTCACCGAAGCGGATGTTGCCGTAGTCGGGAAACAGGAAGCACGCCATGATTTTCATGGTCGTTGTCTTCCCGGCGCCGTTAGGTCCTAAGAATCCGAGGATTTCTCTTTTTTTTGCTTTGAAACTGACGGAGTCCACGGCTTTTTGTGGTCCGAAGCACTTGGTCAGGTTTTCCACCACTACGTCCATAGCATTCCGTTAGGTCCGGTCTGAAGATTCGCGTACAATGAGTTCGCAGTTGATGACCTCTTCCCTGATGTAGGCGCGGGCGGGGGTGAGGATTTGTTCGAACAGCAGTTGCGCCGCTTTCTCGCCGACCTTCTCCGGAAACTGGTTGATGGTGGTGATGGAAGGGGTCATATAGCGTGACCGTTTGCTGTTGGAGAACCCGCAGATGGCGATGTCCTGCGGGATACGCAATCCCTTTTCCTTTGACGCTTCCATGGCTCCGATGGCCATGTCGTCGCTGATGCCGAAGATGGCGTCCGGGCGGTTATTCGATTCCAGTAGGCGGAGCACTGCCTCTTTTGCCGCTTTTTCGGTGAATTCCTCGCACCGGATAATCCAGCGGGGGGAGACGGGGAGGTTGTTTTGGACCATGGCGGCCTTGTAGCCCTTGATGCGGTTTTTCCCAGTCGAGAGGTGGTCCGGCCCCGTGAGGATGGCGATTTTCTGCGCACCGCCCTTCACCAGGTGTTGCACGATACGGAATGATGCGTCGGCGTCGTCGGCGACCACCCGGGAAGCTTTCAGTTCTTTCGTCGTGCGATCGAAGAGTACCAACGGAATCCCGCTGTCGATGATGTTTTGGATGTGGTCGTAGGATGTGGTCGATTGAGAGAGGGAGAGGATGATTCCGTCGCACCGGTTGGCGAGGAACACATTAATGTTTTTTTTCTCTTTTTCGACGCTTTCGTTGGAAGAGCTGACCAGCACGTTGTATCCGTGGCGGTCAGCCACCTCTTCGATTGCCCTGACTACCGTGGCGAAGAACGTATTGACAATCTGCGGCACGATGACGCCGATGGTGTTGCTTTTGTGCGTTTTCAGGGCAACGGCTATCGGGTTCGGGCGGTAGCCCAGTTTTTTTGCCAGCCGCTGGACAGCCTCGCGGGTCTGTTCGCTGATTTCCGGATTGTTTTTCAATGCTCTGGAAACTGTCGAGACGGAAATATTCAGTTGTTCGGCTAAATCTTTGATGGTAATGGCTCTCTGTGTCATATCCCTATCGATTTCATGGATTATCTTGTTCTTGTTTATCCTTGGTCAGTTTGGGGTAAGAGATGCGGGAATGGTAGATGTTGGTGAGCAGTTCGATGAACACCTGTTTGGCGGTGGCGATATCTTTGAACGTGATGTCGGCGTTCGCGAACCGCCCGTCCTGCATCTGCCCGTCAATGATGTTGTTCACCACTTGGGTGATGTTCTCCTCCGTTTTCTCTTTCAGCGAGCGGGAAGCCGCTTCCACCGAGTCTGCCATCATGACGACGGCGCATTCGCGGCTCACGGGATCCGGACCCGCATACATAAAGGAGGATTCATCGATTTCCCGGTCAGGGTATTTGTTTTTGTATGAGTAATAGAAGTATTTTACTTTACTCTTGCCGTGATGGGTGCGGATAAAGTTGATGATGGATTCCGGCAGATTGTATTTCTTTGCCATTTCCACCCCTTTCGTCACATGGTTGATGATGTGGCGGGCACTCTCGTCGTATTCGAACCGGTCGTGGGGGTTGATGCCGCCCGACTGGTTTTCGATGAAGAGAACGGGTTCGTAGGTCTTTCCGATATCGTGGTACAGCGCGCCGGTGCGTGCGAGGAGGGGATTGCCTCCGATGCGGTAAATCACCTCTTCCGCCAGGTTCGCCACCATCAGCGAGTGCTGGAAGGTGCCCGGAGCGCGGGTGGTGAGGTTACGCAGGGCGGGGTGATTGGGGTTCGACAATTCGATGAGGGAGATTTCGGAGGTGTAGCCGAAAATGCGTTCGAAGATGTAAATCGCGGGGTAAGCCGCCATCAGCAGCGAGCAGTTGATGAGCAGCCACAGGTAGCCGAACAGCTGCGTGACCTTGATTTCCCCTTCATGCGTCAGGATGAAAGCGGTGTAAACCAAGGAGTAGGTGATGAAAATAAAGCAGATGGACAAGAACAACTGTCCCCGCCGTTGCAGGTGCTTCAAGCTGAAAATGGCGACGATGCCCGCGGCGATTTGCATGAAAATGTACATGTAGCTGTTCGGGGCATAGTAGGATACCAGTAAACTCGTGCTCAGCAGGAGGTAGAGCGCAGACTTGCTCCCGATGAGGATATTGACGATGATGGGGAAGAACAAAATCGGAATGGCGAACAGGTTGATGTTCTGGTGGTAGCTCAAGCTACCCATCAGGATAGTTGCCAGAAACATCCCGTAGAGGAAAAGGAATTCCCGGGTGTTGTAAAAGATTCTTTTCCGGGTGTAATAGAAATAAATGGAGAATATCATCAACGCCACGAGCACCAGCAGGATTTGCCCGCCCATCGTCCGCATGAAAGCGTTTGTACCGCCCAGGTCGTTTTGGTATTCGATTTTCAAGGAGTTCAGCAATTTGATTTTTTCCACCGTCACCAGTTCCCGTTTGCTGATGAGCACGTCGCCCTGCTGCACGATGCCTTCCGTAAGGCTGATTTCTTTCAGGCGGGCAAGGTGGGACTGCGTTGTTTTCGCGAGGTCGAACTCCAAGTTGGGTTGCAGGTAGTTGTTCAGGTTGAGACTGAGAATCTTTTCTTTCGTGGATTTCGGCAGGGGGGCGTTGTGGACGGCGTCGTTCATGGTGGAATACGCCTTTTTCCATCGATAGATATCGGAAAACCTTACGGTGGTCGCCAGATGGTTTTCAATAATCCGGATATGGCGGATGTTGTCCGCCCGTGACTGCCATTCGTCCGGGAGCAGAAGGACGCCGGTCCGGTAAATCTCGCGGAGCTGTCCGACGAGGGGTTCCAGGGAGTGGTATCCGGTGGTCGAGCTGGCGATGGTCTGCAACGCCGAGGCGAATTTCTCCGTCTGCACCGAATCGATGTAGCTATTACGTTTGAAAATGAGCAGTTGGTTTTCCGCCAGGCTTTCCCGTTCCGACTTCAGTTCTTCATCGGTTTTGTAGATGGGGAAATTGAAAGGAGCGTACAGCGTTTCATACCGCCACGGCATGCCTTTCTGGTATTCGTATTGGAAACTGCCGGTGCGGGGATACAGATATACCGTTACTCCGCAGATAACCAGTACTATTAACAATCTTGCCAATGTATTCAGACGTCGCTTAAGTTTTTTCTCATCCATAATGTCTAATGCAAAATTTCGCAGGGATAAAGGTAGAAAATTACTTTAAGCAAAAAAAGAAATCCAGATTGAAAAAAAATGGGTACCTGCACAAGGAGGTTGAACGTGCAGGTACCCGATGGGGAAAGTTTTATTGGATGCCGTCGATCGCGATGTCGGCACTTGCTTTTTTCAACAGTCCTTGCAGCACCTTGCCGGGACCGATTTCGAGGAAGGTGTCGGCGCCGGCGGCAATCATGTTCTGCATGATTTGTGTCCATCTTACGGAAGCCGTCAGTTGGGCAATCAGGTTTTCCTGAATCTTGGCGGGGGCGGTGTACGGTTTGGCATCGACATTCTGGTAAATCGGACATACCGGCACGGAGAATTTGGTGGCTTTGATGGCAGCCTCCAGTTCCTGGCGTGCGGGTTCCATCAGCGGGGAGTGGAACGCACCGCCCACCTTCAGCGGGAGTACCCGCTTGGCGCCCGCCTCGGAGAGTTTCTGGCAGGCGATTTCAATGCCTTTGTTGCTGCCGGAGATGACAATCTGCCCGGCGCAGTTATAGTTGGCAGGCACGACGACTTCATTGATGCTTTGGCAAATCTCTTCCACTTTCTCGTCCGCCATGCCAATAACGGCAGCCATCGTGGAGGGGTTCGCCTCGCAGGCTTTCTGCATGGCGAGCGCGCGGGCGTGCACCAGGCGCAGGCCGTCCTCGAAAGAGAGGGCTTTGGCGGCTACGAGTGCCGAAAATTCACCCAGGGAGTGTCCTGCTGTCATGGCGGGAGTCTCCGTCAGGCTGTCTGCCAAAATCGTAGAGTGCAGGAAAATGGCGGGTTGCGTTACTTTCGTCTGCTTCAGGTCCTCGTCGGTTCCGGCGAACATCAGGTCGGTGATGCGGAAGCCTAAGATTTCGTTGGCTTTTTCGAACAGTTCTTTTGCCCGCGGGGAGGTTTCGTACAACTCTTTTCCCATTCCCACGAATTGTGCCCCTTGGCCGGGAAATACAAATGCTTTCTTCATATCTTCTATTTTTATGCGGTTGCCCGCGTTGGTATTACTAATTTATCGGAGTTTGGCGCTGATGAGGCGGATGAATTCCTCGCGTGTCGCCAGTTTGTTGAATCCCCCGCTGAAGTCGGAGGTGGTGGTCACGGAGTTCTGTTTCTGTACGCCGCGCATCATCATGCAATAGTGTTGCGCCTCGATGACTACCGCCACGCCCAGCGGGTGCAGCGTGTTTTCGAGGCAGTCCTTGATTTGCTGCGTGAGCCTTTCCTGCACTTGCAGGCGGCGGGCATAGGCGTCCACCACCCGGGCGATTTTGCTCAGCCCTGTGATGTACCCGTTGGGAATGTACGCCACGTGTGCGCGTCCTACGAAGGGAAGCATGTGGTGTTCGCACATGGAGTAAATCTCGATGTCCTTCACGATAACCATCTGCCGGTAGTCTTCTTTGAATAGAGCGGATTTCAGAATCTCTTCCGGGTTTAGGCGGTAGCCTTGTGTCATGAACTGCATGGCTTTTGCCACCCGTTCCGGTGTCTTGACCAGCCCTTCCCGTTCCGTGTCCTCGCCGAGGAGTTTCAGGATTTCATGGTAGTGGTAGCTCAGTTTTTCCGTCCGTTCGCAGTCGTAATGTTCTTCCTTGTAGTAAAACGATGTATCTAAATCCATCTTTATCTTCCTTAATATCAGAATTTCGGCATATTTCGCCCCTAAAAAACGGCACAAAGTAAGCAATAACTATTGAAATACGGAAAAAAAATATTATCTTTATCCTCGTTATAAAGGTGAAATTTTAATCTCAAAGATATGGTAAATGCAAATGTTATTTTCTTAGGTATGGCGATAGCGGGAGGATTTTTTCTGCTGTGGGTGATCTTTTATTTTGTTCCTGTGGGCTTGTGGTTCCAGGCGTTGGTGTCGGACGTAAAAATTTCATTGCTCCAGTTGATATTGATGCGTTGGCGTAAGGTGCCGCCGACCATTATTGTAGGGGCGATGATCGAGGGAAAGAAGGCCGGTATCGAATTATACCGGGATATGCTGGAGGCGCATTACCTGGCGGGCGGCCATGTGCCGCAGGTTGTGCATGCGCTGGTATCCGCCTCGAAGGCGAATATCGACCTGACCTTCCAGATTGCGACGGCGGTGGACCTGGCGGGGCGTGATGTGTTCGAGGCGGTACAGATGAGCGTGAACCCGAAAGTTATTAACACTCCGCCTGTGACGGCGGTGGCGAAGGACGGCATCCAGCTGATTGCCAAGGCGCGGGTGACGGTGCGTGCGAACATCAAACGCTTGGTGGGCGGTGCCGGCGAGGAGACGGTGCTGGCGCGCGTGGGAGAAGGCATCGTGTCGTCCATCGGTTCGTCGGAGTCCCACAAGGCGGTGATGGAGAACCCCGATTTTATTTCCAAGGTGGTGTTGAACAAGGGGCTGGATTCCGGCACCGCGTTTGAAATCCTTTCCATTGATATCGCAGACATCGATGTGGGCAAGAATATCGGTGCCGGGTTGCAAATCGACCAGGCGGAAGCCGACCTGAAAATCGCCCAAGCGAAAGCAGAGGAACGGCGCGCGATGGCGGTTGCACGCGAGCAGGAGATGAAAGCCCTGGGACAGGAGATGAAGGCGAAGGTCATCGAAGCGGAAGCGAATATCCCTCTTGCCATGTCCGAGGCGTTCCGCTCGGGGCATCTCGGCGTCATGGATTATTACCGCATGAAGAATATCGAGGCAGATACGCAGATGCGGGAGTCCATTGCCCGTCCGGCGGAGACCGGTAAGAAGAAACCCGAGAAAATAGGATAACCGGATAATTGCGCATACTATGTGGTGGAATGTGCTTGGTTTGCTGGCAGGACTGGCATTGATTCTTCCGGGGGCGAATTACCTGACGGACGGGGCGGCGGCTTTGGCGAGGCGGTTCCGGATATCGCCTTTGGTCATCGGATTGACGATTGTGGCGTTCGGTACCTCGGCCCCCGAACTGACGGTGAGTGTGGTGTCGGCGTTGCACGGGAGTGCGGAGTTGGCAATCGGGAATGTCGTCGGGAGTAATATCTTCAATATATTGATGATTGTGGGCGTCACGGCATTGGTGGCGCCCATTGTCGTGACTAAAGGCAATCTGTCGAAAGAGATCCCGCTGGCGATTCTTTCGTCGGTGGTGCTCTTGATTTGCGGGAGTGACGTGTGGTTGGGCACGGGAGCGGAAAACGTACTGAACCGGGCGGACGGCTTGCTGCTGCTTTGTTTTTTTGCTATTTTCATGGGCTATACGTTTGCCATCGCCCGGGATGGTGTGGCGGGAGAAGGGGAGGAGGTGAAGGAGTTGTCGATGGGACGGTGCGTGCTTTATATCCTGGGAGGACTGGCGGCATTGATTGGCGGCGGGCAGCTTTTTGTGGACGGGGCAAGCGGGGTGGCCCGTTCATTGGGAGTGGGTGAATCCGTCATCGGACTGACGCTTGTCGCATTGGGAACCTCCCTGCCGGAATTGGCGACTTCCGTGATGGCGGCGTGGAAGAAGAATCCGGAAATCGCTATCGGCAATGTCATCGGTTCGAATCTTTTCAACGTGTTTTTCGTGCTGGGCACCAGTGCCACCATTTCCCCCCTGACGTTGGGCAACATTACCTCCTTCGATTTGTTTTACCTGCTGGGCGCCTCCCTCTTGCTCTACTTTACCGGCCGCTTCTACAAAACCCGCACCATCACTCGCCTGGAAGGCGGCATCATGGTGGCAGCGTATGTCGTTTACACAGGAGTGCTGCTGTGGTAGGTGTAGGTTTTATGATTTATATTGCCACATTTTATCTAAAATCTTAACATATCCATCATCATGCCGACCTATGCACAAACCGTAGAAGCGGGTGCCTAAACTTTGAGCTTTTTTTATACGATTCAAGGTAAGTTTTTGGGGCAATGGAAAGCAAAAATCAGAGATAATAAGTATGTCTGCCAACGCATAAGTATCTTTTTCCAATATATCCAATCCGCTTTTAAACATACTTTCCCCGTTGGTCTCTCCACCAAAACCATTTTCAAAGAATGTCCTGACTCGATTCCAATTTCCTGGTAACGAAAGATCGATTGATTTCGAACGGACTGAAAAGGTGATGAGAAAACATTTGCGTTGTTCGTGTTTTATTGTACGGAGCAATTGCAGAAGTAATGAACAGGCTATTTTTTCCGGTTTGCCATACATGGAAGCGCTGGTATCCACACAGACAATCAGAGGACCTTTTGTCCATCGGGGATGCGAAGTCGGTTCTTCGGTTTTTTGGGGGACGGCATAATGAAAAGTGGAGAATTGTTGCAATTCTTTAGTGGCATAACGTTTATAAAACAAAAACTGGGTATCCGAATCGGCTAATAAGGCGCGTTCGGATGGGATGATGCATTCTAGATTGTTTCCGGTTTCAATACGGTCGATCTCTTTTGCGGAAATATTGGACGATAATGATGAAGGGAGATATTTGGTCAGTATATGGTTCTCTTTTTCTGTTGACGGAGGAGTGCTTGTACGTCCCATCAGGGAAATGATTTCAGTTAGTTGAGGATGGTCGGAAATGAACGCATAGAGTTGTTTCCGCTCTTCATAGTCCAGACGAGCTTGTTGGAAGTTGGTTCTTTCCCATTGTTTCCGCAAAGAATTCAATAGTTCCCTTTTCGTTTCTTTCAGTTTGTTGTGACATGCTTCCTGCCAGTCGGCAACAAGCATGGAAAAGACGGCATGATTATTGTCTCCGTTAAATTGGGAGGCATAACCTTGTATGTGAACGTCGAATTTGGAATAGTTTTGGGAAATGACATTTCGGACTTTTCCCCACATTTCCCGTTTTTGTTCGATAGGTGCATCCATGAAGTGCTGCATGAACGCTATCTCTTTTCGGGCTTTTTCCTCTAAAGGGGCAAAATATTTCAATAAAAAACGAAAATAGGACATGAGGTCGTCTTTGAGGACTTCTGTCCATAACGGATCATTACGCCGTACGGGCGGAATGCGATCCAACACTCCTTTCATATATTCTATAAGAGGTTCGTTCGATGGCATAGATGCTGGCATGGAGCCATGGCGTATATAGAAATCAAAGGCTTGGCTGTAATCTTCAAGTTGTTTGTTGATATGTTCGGTAAAAGTCATTGCAACAAGGAAACATTCTTGAATTTGATTTCCAGTTCTTCTATTTTTGTTTCAGCTTCTTTAGTCATTTCTCGGACGAGCAATAGGTCTGCAGATGAAAGGAAAATATTGTCGCATGTTGAACAAAGTGAATCTATTTTATTCCGCCATTCAAAGACACAATCGGAAAATGCTTTTTGCAATTTGTCCAAACGCGAGTTTGACAGCAGGATAACTTCTTGTTTCTTTTTGCAGAACGCATAAGGAATGGCGTTAATCATGATTCCTCCGGGATATTTTTGTAGGGAAACTTTCGTAATCGGTTGTTCATTCTGCAATGGACCGACAGAAAAATGATTTGTCAAAAGATGGACGACAATACCTTTGCGTTTAGAATCGAAGTAAGCGATTCCGGGTTTTGCTTTATCGGTATCAAGCAGGGGATAGTCCCATTTGTAGAAAAAGCAATTCCCTTTAGGATATTTTTCCACCTTGTAATAGAAATGTTGGTATTCCACGTAGTTGGCTGTTTCTTGAGGGGAACTACCTGTGAGGGATTGTTCCCGAGCTTCCGAATGGATATCCTGACGAATTTTTTTTGTGATGGAATCTAACTGTTTGTAAAAAGTGTCGGTTAATCCGCCGACAATGATTTCAAGCATTCGGGGACGTGTCTCGACATCATTCCAAAAACAGTGGATGAGCAGAAGATAATCGCTCAAATCGATTTCGGCACGTCCGTTCAGATATGCCGATGTTTGCATCAGGCGGTAGGCTTTTTTCCAGCGACGATCCGAGATATAATACCGCAATCTGTGGTTGTTTTCTTTTTCGGCATCATCCAGCATCTTCCGAAGTGTTTTGATGGCATCGTACACTTTGGGAGAAATTTCGATTTTTCGGGATTCTTCTTGCCAAAAAGTACATATTTCATCCGTCAATAGCAAGGATTCCTCCGGAGGCTGAATTTCAGAATCCTGATCTTTCAACATTTTAAAAAATGTAGATTCGTTTTCTATGGCATTTGATACCATCCGAACTAAAAAACGGTCCCACAAAGCTTCCAAGCCCTCGCCTTGCGGCGGGAGTTCATTGCTGGCGGCAATAAGCACTTTCATTGGAAGTTTCAGCGTTTGGATACCATTGCGAAAAATGTGCTCATTGATGGCTGTGAGCAGAGTGTTTTGGATAGAAGGTCCGGCTTTCCATATTTCATCTAAAAAGATAACGTCGGCGGATGGCAAATAGCCGTCCACCAGACGTTCATATTTATCTTCGTTTTTCAAGCGAGAAATGGAAATAGGACCGAATATTTCATCAGGTGTACTGAAACGCGACATCAAATAGTCAAAAGATTTAGCCTCCTTGAATATCCATTTCAATCGGTTTGCCACCATACTTTTAGCTGTTCCCGGGGGACCGAGCAGAAAAATGTTTTCACCCGCTACCGCACAGAGTAACCCCATGGCAACAATCTGTTCTTTCTCGTACACACCTTTTGCCATCCACTCAATGAGAGTTCGGATATGTTCTCGCGGTGACCTAACTATTTGATGACTTGTTGACAAAATTCCTTGTTATGTGATTATTGCTTGAAATCTTCAATGCACTGGTTTATACAAAATGTTTCTTATTTTTTGTAAAGAAAAAGTACAAAAAATATTACCTACCCAATTAAATAGACAACTTACCGAAAACCGGTTTCAAGACATACTCTTTAAAGTCAGATAGACATTCTTTGATTTTTTCAATAGATAATGTATTGTCTATATCGAATTGGATACAAATGCCATGTGTATACAAATCACTTTCCCAAGTTTTTGGTATGGTTTGTTTGATTTCATCCCAAATTTTTTCTGTCAACACGTTTTTTTGTTCATCTGTTTCTTCTTGCATTTGAAAGTAAATCACATTCTGTTCTTCGTCACACCAATATCCGAACTCAATGGAAAAACTGAAATAGGATTTTCTGTAAGTATATTCTATGACTTTTCTGTAAGTCAGTTTCGCCAATAAATCCATATAATCCAGATGATGTTTTTTGTAATCATCGGTAAAAAGATAGATATTTCCATTTATCTTATCACGTGGCGAAACCGTGTATTTTGTCGATGTACATTGCTTTTCCAGAAACTCGTTCATTTTTTTGTAAATATCCGAAAACTCTTCTTTTAAGGTGTCTAAAGTCATTTTTATGGAGTCTAATAATATGGGCATGTTAGACAAGCATTTCTTGTTTAATTCTGAGATTTTTTCCATGATTATTGAAGTTTTGATATGACATGATGATAAAACCAGGCATTGCGATGCAATAAATCGCTAACGGCTTCATTCAAATTTTTCTGAGGGAACAATATGGCAAACAGGGTTTTGGCATAGTCGGTAATAATGGCATCTTCCAACGTGTATTTCAATAATGATTTGAATACCTGATAATAGTCGGCATTTTGCCAATCACCCGAATCTTCGATATAGGAGGCATTTTTCTTATTATAACTCAAAAGTATATGGAGCGTCTTATAATCACGGAATTTGCGATTCTTCCGGCAATATTTCTGACAAGCATTCAATTGCGTATGTTTTCCATCGGAGTAAAAACGGACCTCCGAATTGATTTTATTTTCAATCACAATCACCCAGTTATTGACTTCATCTATAAAAAATAAATCAATGCGTTTGCGATTCAACAGTTGTTCTTTTGAGTCTTTAATGCAATGTTCGCATTCTATCCGGTAGTCATTTTTCCGTACGGCCTTCAACCACCACCCATCAATGCCTATCTCTTTTAAAAAATCAGCAAACATTCTACCTCCAAACGGTCTTTGGTTATTCCAAATATATTTCAAAAACAGTGAATGATAATTTTCGTGATACAATTTTTCAATAACAGCCAATGACGAATTGTCATTCAAAAAGGGATATTTTTCCACAAATGGAACAATGTATTCACGACAAAATATTTCATTTTCCTTACGGTGTAAGGAAATCAATGCTTGAAGGCTATCAAGTGCAGTCTTTTCAAACAAACGACGGTTCTCGTATTGTTTATCTTTCTCTTGAGCATGGAGTCTGCATACTTCTCTAATGACTCGCTTGTATTGATTGATGTTTGGCATAAAAAACGTGAGTTTTACTACATTCGCTTCTAAGGTATAGCCAAACACCGTGCAGACAAATAAGTAAAGCCCACGTTTACACGTAGGCATTAGCACTTTACTCTTGTCTGCTTTAAAATTGGCTATTTTTAGAAGCAAAGAATAAAAGCTATTGCTTTTAATTCAGAATGTCGATGGTTTATACTATCTGTTTCTTGTTTTCTCATTTTTTGTTTGCGTAAAGGTATAAAAAATGTCGTAACTATTGTATTATTTGCCAAAGAAAATGTTCTATTGCTATTTAAGGCCGTAGAGGCGCTGTGAAAAACATGGTTTTGCAAATTATAATTCGACTGAGACGGTGTTTTTGCTAATTATGATTCGTGATTTTGTGTAAGGAGCAAGCGGAGGATATTCGTAATTTATACCGTTGTGGGGGAGTGGCATTGGAAAAATATAGATTAGGAAGAAGTGAAGGGGAAGCTGGGGAGAGGTTACGGAAAGACCGGGGATTATGAAAACGGACTGCCTGAATGTTCAGGCAGTCCGTTTTTGTATATCGCCGGGTGACGATTAGAGTTTCGGTCCGGCAGCGACGAGAGCCTTGCCGGCTTCGTTGCCCGTGAACTTCTGGAAGTTCTTGATGAAACGGTCGGAGAGGTCTTTGGCTTTCTCTTCCCATTTGCAAGCACAGTCGTAGGTGTCGCGCGGGTCGAGGATTTTGGGGTCTACGCCCGGCAGTTCCGTCGGTACGACGAAGTCGAAGAACGGAATCTTCTTGGTCGGAGCCTTGTCGATGGAGCCGTTCAGGATGGCGTCGATGATGCCGCGGGTATCTTTGATGGAGATACGTTTGCCGGTGCCGTTCCAACCGGTGTTTACCAAGTAGGCTTTCGCGCCGGATTTTTCCATTTTCTTCACCAGCTCTTCGGCGTATTTTGTCGGGTGCAGCGACAGGAAAGCCGCGCCGAAGCATGCAGAGAAGGTCGGTGTCGGTTCGGTGATACCGCGCTCGGTGCCTGCCAGTTTGGCGGTGAAGCCCGACAGGAAGTAGTATTTCGTTTGCTCCGGCGTTAGGATTGACACGGGGGGCAGTACGCCAAAGGCGTCAGCCGACAGGAAGATGACCTGCTGGGCAGCAGGGCCTTTGGATACCGGTTTTACGATGTTCTTGATGTGGTAAATCGGGTAGGAGACGCGGGTGTTCTCGGTGACGCTCTTGTCAGCAAAGTCGATTTTGCCGGCAGCGTCCACGGTTACGTTCTCCAAGAGGGCATCGCGCTTGATGGCGTTGTAGATGTCCGGCTCGCTCTCTTTGTCGAGGTTGATGACCTTGGCATAGCATCCTCCTTCATAGTTAAATACGCCTTCATCGTCCCAGCCGTGCTCGTCGTCGCCGATGAGGAGGCGTTTGGGGTCGGTGGAAAGGGTGGTTTTGCCCGTACCGGACAATCCGAAGAAAATGGCGGTGTTTTTGCCTTCCAGGTCCGTGTTGGCTGAGCAGTGCATGGAAGCGATGCCGCGCAGCGGATTCAGGTAGTTCATGATGGAGAAGATGCCTTTTTTCATCTCTCCGCCGTACCAGGTGTTCAGGATAACCTGCTCTTTGGTCTTGAGGTTGAATACGGTGGCGGTCTCGGAGTTCAAGCCCAGTTCCTTGTAGTTGTCCACTTTGGCTTTGGCGGCGTTGAACGAAACGAAATCGGGTTCGCCGTAGTTTGCCAGTTCTTCGTCGGTCGGACGGATGAACATATTCTTAACGAAATGTGCCTGCCATGCCACCTCCATGATGAAACGCACTTTCAGGCGGGTGCCTTCGTTGGCGCCGCAGAAGGTATCCACGACGTACAGTTTTTTGCCCGATAGCTGTTTTACGGCTTTCGCTTTCAAGTCAGCCCAAGCGGCTTCGGAGCAGGGTTTGTTGTCGTTTTTGTATTCGTCGGAAGTCCACCATACGGTATTTTCGCTGGCTTCGTTCTTGACGAAGAATTTGTCTTTCGGGGAACGTCCCGTGTAGATGCCGGTCATCACGTTCACGGCACCCAGTTCGGTCAATTGCCCTTTTTCATAACCGTTTAATCCTTCTTCCGTTTCTGCTTGATAGAGCACTTCATACGAAGGGTTGTGGAGCACTTCTTTGACATCGGTGATGCCGTACTTTGTTAAATCTAATTTTGTCATAGTAGTAAATTTATCTGTTTTTTTTATTGTTACTTTTTTTCCGTAATAACGATGCGAATATAGCAAATCTTTCCCATGAAAAATGGGAAAAATGATTTAAGGTTTACGGTTTAACATCTTTTATGGTTACAAACGATAGCGCTCAGCGGTCAGTCGGACGAATCGGTCAGCGTATGGTTGTTCCGTCATTTCTCGGAATTCTTCTTGAGACAAAAGACTGTCTTTTTTATAGATGATGCGGTGTCGGGCGGCAGCCGTCAGGGCGGCAATCTGCCGGAAGGTGTCGCCTGAGGCGATCCATTCCCGGACAAGTTCCAGGAAACGGGAGTGTTTGTAGAGGTAAACAGAGCCGACATAGCCTGCCACGTCGGCATTCAGGCAGTGGGGCATAAATTGCGTAATTTTTTCCTTATTAAAATCTTCGGGAAACAGGAAACAGGCAACGATTTGTTCCTCTCTTTGCCCGGTTCCCCAAAGCATGAGCGCAACCTGTTCGTCGGGAGTGTAACGGCTTGCCAGTTGTTTGAGGGAAACATAGCTGGCGCCGATTTGCGAGGCGGTGTCTGCTCCGACGTTTTTCAGGCTGTCAAGGGTGCCGCCGCTTTGAAGCCGGAATATCCGTCGGCGGATTTCCCGGAAGAGGCTTTCGGTGCGGGAGTCTATCGGCTGGAATTGTTCGGTGGTCATCGTATTCGAATAAATGGTGGCAGTTATTTTTCGGATTCTTCCATTGTCCATCCCCCGCCGAGCGATTTATACAGATAAACCACGGCAATCAGTTCATCGCGTAAAGCATTGTTCAGTCCCACGCGGGCATCGAAATAGCCGCGTTGGGCATCCAGCACGTCGAGATAACCGATTACTCCGTTGAGGTATTGCAAATGCGCCAATTTCATGTAGGAGAGAGCGGATTCTTCCAGCGTAGCTTTAGAGTGGCGAACTTCCATCACTTTCCGGGTGGACACGAGGGCGTCGTTTACCTCTTTAAAGGCGCTCAACACCTTCTTTTGATATTCGTAAACCATTTGTTCATTGACTGCTTTGGCAGCCCTCAGTTGCGCCCTGTTTTTTCCCAGGTTGAACAGCGGTTCGGTCAGTTTGCCGCCGAGGTAATAGAACGGGGTGGTGAAGAGGTCCTGCAATTTCAGGCTTTCCAAGCCGTATTGGGCGTCCAGTGTGATTTTTGGGAATAGGTTGGTGAAAGCCACCCCAACTTTCGCGTGTGCGGCTTTCAATTTGTATTCCACCTGCCGGATGTCCGGTCGCCGTTCCAGCAGTTCCGAAGGGATGCCCAGTGGAAGGCTGCCGATGAACTTCTGGTCGCGGATACACTTGCCGCGGGCGATGGTGCCCGGGTATTCTCCGGTCAGGAGGGCGATGTCGTTTTCCTTCAAACGGATTTTACGCTCTAGTTCCGGTATCAGGGTTGCCGTCCTTGCCAGCTCTACTTCCGCCTGCCGGAAGGGGATTTCCGATGTGATACCGCCTTCATAGCGCAGACGCGTCAGGCGTATACCTTCTTCCCGTGCCGCCTGGGTTTGCTTGACAATTGCCAGTTCTTCGTCCAGTGCGCTCAATTCGAAATAAGCTTGTGCCACCTGGGTGATGATGGTCATCTGCAATGCCCGCTGTCCTTCGACTGTTTGAAGGTATTCTGCAACGGCGACCTGCTTTGCCCACCGCAGCTTGCCCCACAGGTCCAGTTCCCAGCTCAACAGGACTTTGGCTTCGAAGTTGTCGTCCGGGGTATAGTCGTGGTCCCGATAGCCTCCGATTCTTGCCGATATTTGCGGGAAAAGGTCTGCCCTGTTGATTCGTTTGGATTCGGAAGTTTCTTTGATGCGGGCGACGGCAATCTGCATATCCTTGTTGTACATTAAGGCTTTACGAATCAGATTCTGTAATACGGTGTCCGTATACATTTCCCACCATTTCAGGTCGGCGGCGGATAGCGAGTCCGCCGGGCTGCCTGCTTCCATCTTTTCCGGCAGGTTCAATTCCGGGCGGGCATAGGGTTTGCCCAGTTTGCAGGAGGAGACACCCACAGTACACAGCAGGGTAATGATTACCGGCGTGTGCTTGAACCAGCCTTTCACTGAGGTATATTTGTCTTTCAGATTCATGTCGCTGACCTTCCGGTTGATTTTCTTTTTGGCTTTGAAAATCAAGACGAAGAAGAAAGGAACTAACACGATGCCTACTGTGATAGCAACCAGCATACCAAAAAATACGCCCGTGCCGATGGAATGCCGGCTGGCGGAGCCGGGACCGTTTGCCAATACCAAGGGAAGCATCCCCAATACGAAAGCGAGCGAGGTCATCAGAATAGGACGAAAGCGTGAACTTGCCGCAGCCAGGGCGGCTTCCAGGACGCTTATGCCGCGTTCCACCTCCACTTGGGCAAACTCGACAATCAGGATGGCGTTTTTGGCGGCAAGACCGATTAAGGTCACCAGGCCGATTTGGAAATAGACGTCGTTTTCCAGCCCAAATACCCCGATGCCCAAGTAGGCGCCCAAAGCGGCTACCGGCAATGAAATCAACACCGAAATCGGAATCGTCCAGCTTTCATAAAGCGCTGCCAGGAACAGGAAGACGAACACGAATACCAAACTCAGAATCATCCCCATTTGTCCTTCCGCTTTCTTCTCCTGATAGGAGAGCCCGCTCCATTCGAATCCGACATTTTCCGGCAGATGCTTCTTTGCCAGCTTTTCCATCACTTCCATCGCTTCTCCGGAGCTGTGTCCGGGAGCGGCGGCTCCGCGGATGACGGCTGTCGTGAACATGTTAAAACGCCGGATGCTTCCCGGCCCTGTCGTATATTCCGCCGTGCCCAGCGCCGTTAAAGGCACCATTTCCCCGCTGGACGCCCTGACAAAAAACAGCCCGATGTTGTCTTTATAAGCACGATAGGGGGCTTCCGCCTGGATATTCACACGATAGACGCGGTTGAACATGTTGAAGTCGTTCACATACACCGAACCCGTGTACGCTTTCATCGTGGAAAAGATGTCCGCAATCGGTATGCCCAGGAATTTCGCCTTGTCTCGGTCCACGTCGAAGTAGAGCTGGGGTATTTCCGCTTGCAGGGAGGAGGAGATGCCTGCCACCGCTTTCTCTTGGGAGGCATAGTGCAGGAGCGAGTCCACAGCATCTACGAGGTTCTCAAAGCTGGCTCCGTTGCGGGCTTCCACCTGCAACTCGAAACCTCCCGCCGTACCCAAGCCGGGGATTACTGGCGGTTTGGAGAGGTAGACTTTGGCTTCCGGGTAGCCGGCAAACTCTTTCCGGACGGACTCCATGACTTCATCAATGGACATTCCGTTGCCTTTCCGTTCTTTCCACGATTTCAGTATGACGGTCAATTCCGTTCGTGCTTGGTTAGTGCCAACGCGTGAACTGCTTCCGACCACGCTTTGGGTGTATGCCACTGCGGGATGGTCGTTCAGGTATCCGACTGCCCGTTCCGCTACCCGGCGGGTGCGTTCCAGTGTCGCCCCTTCCGGCAATTCCAGTTCGACCTTGAAATACCCTTGGTCCTCTTCCGGAAGGAAAGAGCCGGGAATGATCCGGTTCAAAATGAAAATGAGAATCAGCACCATGCCGAATCCGGCGACTACCCGTCTGTAATGGTGTACCGATTTCTCCACCAATCCCGTGTATTTTCTGTTGCCGACAGCTAACCATTCATTGATTTTGCGGAAGACGATATTCTTTTTTTCTCCGTGTGAAGGGCGTAAAAGGATGGCGCATAGCGCAGGGCTCAATGTTAGGGCGACGACCAGAGAAATCAATACGGACACCACAATTGTCACAGCGAACTGGCGGTAGAGCATGCCCGTGATGCCGCCTAAAAAGCTCACCGGCACAAATACCGCCGCCAATACCAACGAGGTGGCGACTAAGGCGCCCGTCAGTCCGTGCATTGCCTTTTGGGTCGCATCGTAGGGCGAGAGGTGTTCTTTCTCCATCAGGCTCTCCACCGCTTCGACGACGACAATGGCATCGTCTACCACGATACCGATAGCCAGCACCAATCCCAGCAAGGTCAGCATGTTCAACGAGAAGCCGAAAATCAGCATTATGCCGAACGTACCGATAAGGGAAATCGGCACGGCAGCCAGTGGAATCAACGACGCCCGCCAGTTTTGCAAGGAGAGGAATACCACCAGAATTACCAGCAACATCGCTTCATACAGCGTTTTGTACACTTCGTGAATGGATTCGTCGATGTATGTGGTGATATCGAAAGGAATGTCATATGTGATGCCTTCCGGGAAGTTTTTGCTCATCTCCGCCATGGCGGCTTTCACGTTGTCAGCCACCTCCATGGCGTTGGCGCCGGGCAGCATGTAAATAGCTAGGATTGCGGCGTTCTCGCCGTTGAGGGCACTCTCGGTGGAATAGGAGGAGGCTTCCAGGGAGACGCGTGCGACATCTCCCAAGCGAATCAAAGAGCCGTCAGCGTTGGCGCGCACGACAATTTTTTCAAACTCCTGCACTGTGGAGAGTCGTCCTTTCGTCGTAATCGGAATGGTGATGTCCACCCCTGAAATGGGCTGCATGCCTAAAATACCGGCTGCCGATTCTCTGTTCTGTTCTTTCAATGCGTCCTGCAAATCCTTGACCGTCAGTCCGAAACTTGCCAATCGGTCGGGCATCACCCAAATGCACATGCCATAGTAGCGGCTGCCGATGTTGGAAACACGTCCTACTCCCGGCACGCGGCGGATGATATCCAACACATTGATGGTGGCGAAGTTACTCAGGTAAATCTCATCGAAACGGGGGTCGGAAGATTTTAGCGCGATGGTCAACAACTGGCTGGCGGACTGCTTTTCCACCTTGATGCCGTTTTGTATCACCTCTGCGGGCAGGCGGGATTCCGCCAGTTTCACGCGATTCTGAATTTCTACTGCTGCCAGTTCCGGATTGGCGGAAATATCAAATGTGATATCGATGCTCAAGCCTCCGGAGTTGGAGCTGTTCGATTCCATGTAGAGCATTCCCGGGGTGCCGTTCAGTTCCTGCTCGATGGGGGTAGCTACAGCCTGCGATACTGTGACAGCGCTTGCTCCGGGGTAGGATGCCGACACTTTGACAACGGGCGGGGTAATTTGCGGGTATTGGTCCACCGGCAACATGAACAAGCCGATGAAACCGAGGATGACGATGAGAATGGAGAGCACCGATGAAAATATCGGGCGGTCTATAAAAAATGCCGGTTTCATGCCTTATCTCCTTGATTATCTTCTGTCGATTCTTTTTTCTCCGGTTCGGATACGACCAAGACTCCCGAGGAGAGTTTATTGTGTCCTTCGGTGATGATGGTTTCGCCTAAGCCTAGCCCGCGTTCCACGACGATGCGGTTGCCTGCTTCCGGTCCCGTTTCGATGAAACGTTTCTCGGCGGTGCTGTCCCGGCGGACCACATATACATAGGCGCCTCCCTTTTCGATGACAAGCGCTTTGGTCGGGACGACTATCGCGTTCTCGTGGACGTCCAGCAACAGTTTCACTTTGGTGAACTGACCCGGTAGCAATGCTTTTTCCGGATTGGGAAGTTCGGCACGGACGCTGAACGTGCCGGTTTTCGGGTCCACTTGCGGCTCGGCAAAGTCCACGATGCCTTGAATCGGATAGACGGAGTTGTCCGCCAGCGTGATGGTCACTGTCGGCTGCCAGGAGCGGGTGGAATCTTTTTCGCCCAATTTGACGTTACGCCTCTGACTGCGGAGGTAGTCAAGTGCCGTCAGGCTGAAATCCACCTGCAACGTGTCGCTCTCGACGATGGTTGCCAGTAGCGATTTTGCGCCCGGTCCTACTAAGGTCCCTATATCCACATACCGCTCGCTGATGTATCCCTCTATCGGGGAGCGCACGAGGGTATAGCTCAATTCCAAGTTCGCCTGCGCTAGGTCCGCGCGGCTCATGACTACCTCGGCATGTGCGCTCTCGTAGGCGGCGATGGCATTGTCGAGGTCCAGCTGGCTCGCCGCGTGCTGCTCGTAGAGCGGGCGGAGGCGTTCCACGTCCCGGGAAGCCTTTGCTTCCTGTGCCGTATGTTTTTTCAACAGGGCATCTGCCTTGTCCGCACGCGCTTTATATTGCGCTTGGTTTATCATGAACAGGGGTTGGTCCTTGTACACTTTTTTTCCTTCCTCGAACATCATCTCTTCCAGGTAGCCCTCCACACGAGCCCTTACTTCCACAAACCTGCGCGCCTTGATGCGACCGACGTATTCACCATAAATCTCCACGTTGTCGGAAACGACCTTTTCCATGGTCACCACTACTTTTTCAGGCTCTTTGGCTTCCTTACAGCCACCGAGTAGTATGGCAAGCCCGAGGGCTGCCGTAGCAATAGTTTTTTTATTCATCATGAAGTATACTAATTTGGGCGCAAAGTTAAGAAAAACCTGAATAGAAATGCAACCTTTTTTCCTTTGAGGCGTTTAACCTATAAAGTAAAAACCCAAATGAATATGAAGACAAGAACATGGAAAACGGCAGCAGTGCTGTCGCTGGCAGTAGCCGCTCTGACGGCATGCAAAGATGATGATGACACCTACTACATCAACGGCAATGCGTGGGTGAGTTATGGAAACCTGGAGAAAATCGACAATGGCGGTCATTCCCGTTTCGCCATCCGACGGGATGACGGGGTGCGGCTGATTGTGTCCGACGGTCTTTCTATCAATTCGAGTGACGACCGAGAGGGGCAGCGCGTGTATCCTTATTATGCCGTGCTCGGTAGCGACCGCGATGAGATTGGGCTGGAAGGACGCATGAACTACTATATCCGCCTCTACGACCTCAGGACCGTGCTGACGAAAGCGCCGGTGAAGGAATCCTTTATTCAGGCGAATGAAGCGCACCGGCAGGACAGCCTTGGCATGGACCCCGTACATGTCTCTTCGGCATGGTTCGGCGGCAAGTATCTGAATGTGGAGTTTATGTTGCCGGTGAAAGCGGGTTCCGATACGAAACATTTTATCAATGTCGTGGAAGATGATGTAACGGCACACAACGATACGGTGTATATCACCCTACGCCACAATGCCTACGGAGATTCTCCCCGCTTGACGGAGAGCAGTACGAGAGCTGACAAGGCGGGTGTCCGCTGGATGTGGGGCAACGCCTCGTTCGATTTGACCTCCATTCTGCCTGCCGGAAAGACTTCTGTACCGGTGAAGTTCCTGTGGACGGGCTATAAGGCAGACTCCTGGACGACCGAAACGATGAGCGATAGCGGGCTATACACGCCGGCAATCCATACCAAGGCGGTACGCGGCGGCGGACTGAACGGCGGACAACTGGATCATGTGCCCTCTGCTCAGGCGAATGAGCCGGCAAACTGCATATAAGCAAGCCAGGTTCGGCCCGGTCAATGGTGAGAATCCCCGCAGTGCGAAAGTGTTGCGGGGATTTTCCTCGCTTCAAGGAGAACGATATTCTCCACGTGGTGCGTGTGCGGGAACATGTCCACCGGCTGCACAGCGCATACGCGGTATGCCTCATCCAGCAGGTGCAGGTCGCGTGCTTGGGTGGCGGAGTTGCAACTCACATAGACGATGCGCTGCGGGGCGGCGTGCAGGATGGTCTGCACTACATCCGGGTGCATGCCGGCGCGGGGCGGGTCCGTGATGATGACGTCCGGGCGCCCGTGGCGGGTGATGAAGGCGTCGTTAAGCACGTCTTTCATGTCTCCGGCGTAGAAAACCGTATTCCCGATGCCGTTGAGCTGCGAATTGGCACGGGCGTCCTCGATTGCCTCCGGCACGTATTCAATACCGATGACCTGTTTTGCTTGTCGGGCGATGAAGTTGGCTATCGTTCCTGTGCCCGTGTATAGATCGTACACCGTCTCCTCACCGGTCAGTCCTGCTAGTTCGCGCGTCTGCTTATATAATTGGTATGCCTGTGCGGAATTGGTCTGGTAGAACGATTTGGGACCTATTTTGAAGCGTAGCCCCTCCATCTTCTCGAAGATATGGTCGCGCCCGTGGTAACAGATTATCTTCTGGTCGGTGAGGTTATCGTTCAGTTTTTCGTTGATGACGTACATCAGTGACGTCAATTGCGGGAACTGCCGCACCATCGCGTCCAGCAGTCCTTCCCGTGCTTCCCGGTTCTCCTCTCCGAACGCCACGATGGCCATTACCTCTCCCGTGGAGGCGGTGCGGATGATGAGTGTGCGCAGGAAACCGTGCTGCTCGCGGATGTCATAGAACGTCAGCTCGTGCTGCCCGGCATATTCGCGGATGAAATTGCGTATCTCGTTCGAGGGCTCTCCCTGAAGGTAGCAATGGTGGATGTCCACCACCTTGTCGAACAGACCCGGCACATGAAAGCCCACTGCCGGCGTGCGTTCCAGGTCCGCCGCGGTGCCGATTTCCTCGCGTGTCAGGAAGCGTTTGTTCGAGAAAGTAAACTCCAGTTTGTTACGGTAGTACAGTTGTTGCTCGGAGCCGATGATGGGGCGTATGTCGCTCAGGGTCACCTTGCCGATGCGTTCCAGATTGTCCGTAATCTCCTGCTGCTTGAATTCCAACTGCTTTTCGTAAGCTAAGTTTTGCCATTTGCATCCCCCGCAGATGCCAAAATGGGCGCACGGCGGTGTGATGCGCAAAGGGGACGGTTGCCGCATGGCGGTGACGAATCCTTCCAGAAAACTCTTCCTTTTCCGCGTTACCTGCACATCGACCACATCGCCCGGCACGGTGTTCGGCACAAACAGCACCTTGTCGTTTACATACGCGATGGATTTGCCTTCGGCGGCAATTTTTTCAATCTTGACCTCTTCCAATAACGGTTTCTTTTCTCTTGCCATAGTCTATTCGTGTTGGGTTGCTTCCAGCAATATCTTTTTCAATTCCGCCACTCCTTCCGAAGCGCCTTTCTCAATCGGGTAGAATCCGCTTCGCCTGGCTTCGCGGGGGATATGGGGGTCGATGACGAACACCGGAATCCCCTCCGAGGCGTAATGCAGGAGGCTTGCGGCGGGATACACGGCGAGTGACGTGCCGATAATCACCAGGATATCCGCTTCCCTCACCAGTTCCGTTGCCGGCTCAATGTTGGGCACCGCCTCCCCGAAAAACACCACGTGCGGACGCATCAGCGAACCGTCCTCGCACCGGGTGCCCGGTTTCAGTTCCCAGCCTTCCAGGTCGTAGATGGCGTCCGGATTGCGGCTGCTGCGCACCTTTTTCAATTCCCCGTGCAGGTGGAGCACCCGGCGGCTCCCCGCGCGTTCGTGCAGGTCGTCAATGTTTTGGGTGATGATGTGCATGTCGAAATATTTCTCCAACTCCGCCAGTCCCCAGTGTCCCGCGTTCGGCTGTGCCTCGTACAACTGCTTGCGCCGCTCGTTGTAGAATTGGTTCACCATCTCCGGATTGCGCTCCAGCGCTTCGGGCGTGCATACGTCCTCGATGCGGTAGTTTTCCCAAAGCCCGTCGCTGTCGCGGAAAGTCTTGATGCCGCTTTCGGCACTCATGCCCGCGCCTGTGAGGATGACTAATTTGGGCAAAGTCGCCGGTATGTTGTTGTCCGTGTTCATATTTGTGGGTTTCGGCGACAAAAGTAACGAATCTTGTCGGCTTTTCTAACAATCTCCATTCTTTTGTTAATTTTTTATTGTAAAGATTGAATGTAAAAATATTTTGCATATCTTTGCCACAACAATAGTTAAAAAATGAATTATTCATGTTTAATTTTAGCAGTAATATGAGAAAAACGTTATGGCGAATGAACCATTTGGTCTTTTTAGTGTTGGCGGGCATGCTTTCCGTATCGGTGGAAGCGTATGCCCGGGAAATCGTTTTCGGTCTGGAAATGCGGAGTACCTCGTCGGCGGAAGTGTTTGCGGCTCTGCAGGAGGCGAAACGGACAGTGAAAGGAACGGTCAGGGATGCAGACGGCGAACCGATTCCGGGCGCTTCGGTCGTTGTGAAAGGCACGCAAGTGGGAGTGGCGACGGATATCGATGGGCGATTTGAAATCCGGGTGGATGATAAGCCGGGATTGACTTTTGTGGTATCTTTTGTCGGGATGAAAAACAAAGAGGTGGTGGTCGGAAAGAATGAGGTGCTGGTAGTGGTGCTGGAGAGCGATACGAAAGCGCTGGATGAGGTGGTTGTGACCGGTTTCCAGACCATTTCCAAGGAGCGTGCCACAGGCTCATTTGATGTGATTTCGACGGAACAGCTTTCCCGTCCCGCATCGGATTTGTCTTCCCGCTTGGTGGGGGTGACCGCCGGTGTGCAGAACAATCTGGATGAGGACGGAAATTTAGTCTTCGAGATTCGCGGACAAACCTCGCTGAATAAGGACAATGCCCGCCCGTTGATTGTAGTGGACGGTTTCCCAGTGGAGGGCGAGTTCAGTAGCATTAACCCAAACGACGTGGAGAGCGTGACCATCCTGAAGGATGCAGCGGCAGCTTCCATTTGGGGTGCCCGTTCCGCTAACGGCGTCATTGTGGTGACGACGAAGCGTGGGAAGGCAGGTGCCAAAAAAGGGGCGATCATCGAGGTGTCCGCCTTTGCAAAGATTTCACCGAAGATAGACCTGGATTATTACAACCCGCTGGCGTCGTCCGCGGAGATCATCGAGTACGAGCGGAAGGGATTCGAGACGGATTTCTTCGGCGGTCCGTGGGCTCCCATCGATGACAGCTACCAGAACGCGCAAAAGAGTTACTCGCAAGCTGTCGTTGCCATGAACGAACACCGACTGAGGTACCTCTCGGCGGAATCCTTGGAACAGACGTTGGCGAAACTAGGCAGACAGAATAACAAGGAGCAAATTAAGGAGTATCTCTTGCAGAATCCCTTGACGCACCAGTACAACGTGAATATCTCGGGTGCGACGGAGCGGATGAACAACATGCTCTCCCTCATGTACGAGAGTGACCGCGATGGGTTCAAGGAGAACAAGAAGGACAAGCTGATGGTGAACTACCGGACAAACATCAAGCTGTTCCGCTGGCTGGATTTCAATTTCTCTGGCATGGTGCAGTACAACAACATCAAGAACAGCGGCATGAACTCCTCGGCAAGTACGGCATACGGGGACATATCCTCCTTGTCGCCCTATGATATGCTGGTGGATGAAAACGGCGAAAGAACCCGCTTGTGTGGCTCTTTCTATACCCCGATTCTGGAGCGGTACATACCGACAGCTTCTTTTCCCTATGCGGATTGGTCTTACAATCCGATTACGGAAATTGAGAACCGCGATTTGGGACGTAAGGAACTGAACACCCGTGTGCAGGGCGGTTTCACTGTGCGGTTTTTGGAAGGGCTGACGTTCGACACGAAATTCCAGTATGAGCAATACAGTACGAATACGCAGAATGTTTTGAATGAGAATACGTATTACGTGCGGCAACTGATTAACACCACCTCCTCTTGGAATCAGGAGACCGGGAAAGTCACTCCCAACCTGCCGAAGGGAGGCATCAAGGACCAGTCCAAAACGGAAATACGGGCTTACAACTGGCGTAACCAGTTGAACTTCGTGCGTACCTTTGCCGACCGTCATGACGTGAACGTGATTGCCGGTATGGAGGTGAGCGACCGGGTACGAGAGTCTACTACTTATGCACGCACTTACGGATACAACGACGAGACGTTGAGTGTCGGCGTATTCCCGAACGGACCTACGGGCACGAAAAACTGGATGGGGAACAGCAACGGCACTTTCGGCTATACGAACAGTTACAGCTACAGCACCGACCGTTATTTCTCCTTGTATGCCAATGCAGCTTATACGTTCGATGAGAAATATACCGTTTCGGGAAGCGTGCGTACGGACGCCTCCAACCTGATTACGGATGATCCGAAATACCGTTATTCCCCCTTCTGGTCGCTCGGCTTGGGTTGGCAAATCGGCAAGGAGAACTTCATGGCTGGCATCGACTGGCTGGACCGCCTGAACATCCGAGCCACTTACGGTTACAACGGAAACGTGGACAAATCAACATCTTTCCGTCCGCTGATCAGTGTGAATGCCACCCAGAACACCTATACGCACGATTTCACCGCCTCCATCAGCAGCTATGGCAATCCCTCGCTACGCTGGGAAAAGACGGGCACCTGGGATTTGGGTATCGACTACTCTGTGCTGGCGGGCAAATTGTATGGAAAAATCGACGTCTACAATAAATTGGGCAAGGATTTGATTGCTTCCATGACCATTCCTTCCGTGAACGGAACGAGCAGCCAAAAGTTGAATGCGGCGAAGATGTCCAACCGGGGCATCGAGTTGGAAATCGGTACCCGTTTGCCGATTTATGGGCAGGATATCGTATGGACGGGAAGTCTGAATTTCTCCTACAACAAGAACAAGATTCAGAAGCTCTACAAGGCGACTTATAATGCGTATGATTTGTATGGAGGAGGAACAAGCGCGTATGTGGAAGGAGCGGATGCCAATTCGTTGTGGGTGTTCGAATATGCCGGCGTGGTGAACCGGGGAACGGAGAGCGATCCCAATTGGCAGCCGGTAGTGAAAGGAGCGGGAGACGATGTCTATGATTTTACGGGCTGGACGCCGGGAGACGGAAGGGATTACATGAAGAATGCGGGTACCACGGTAGCGCCTTATGCGATGGGGTTCTCCAATTCGTTTAAAATCTATGACTTCAATGTGTCGTTCCTGCTGACCGGAAAATTCGGGCACCAATTCAAACGCACCTCTTTCAACTATCCGAGCATGAGCGGGGGCAGGGGATTGCCGAACAAACTCTATGCCGAAGTGGCGAACAGCACGCCCGACCGCTATGTGCCGATACCTTTCGACAAAGCGGAACCGAGGTATTATTTCTGGGACCGCTTCTATCCCTATTTGGATTACCTCGTGGAGAGCGCGGCGCACATCCGTTTGCAGGAGGTGAACATCTCCTACAACATGCCCTCCCGCTGGTTGTCGAAAGTGGGTATCAACTCTTTGCAGGTGTATGCCCAAGGGAACAATCTGGGCACTTGGGTGAAGAACAAGTATAAGGAGGATCCGGAATACCCGTTGGGAACGGCGAAGCCGCAGGCGGCATATACATTCGGTTTACGGTTTGATTTTTAAATGATGACAATGATGAAAACAGTACAAAATATCTTATTGGCTTTTGTTGCACTGGCAGGCATGGCATGCAACGACTTTTTATCGGAGAAGCCTTCGAAGACCAGTTCCTTGGTACCGGAGACGACCGAACACTTGGAGGATTTGTTTAATGCTTACAGTTCTTTTTATCAGGAGAAGAATAATACTGCCACTTATGCTTCGGATGATTACGGAGTATATATCGAAATGTATCAGGCAAAATCCAATACATACGATATTGCTAATCTGGAGTTTGCTTTGTGGGACACCGAATATCTGCCGGCAGAGAGCAGCGACGGGTTTTGGACGAGCGAATACAAGAAAATCTTTACCGCCAACATGGTATTGGATTATCTGTCGAAGGTCAGCGGTGACGCGGCGACCAAGGAACGGTTGAGAGCGGAGGCACATCTGGTAAGGGCATACAGTATGTTCCAGTTGGCGAACACCTATTGCCTGCCTTATACGGAAGCCAACAAGAATGAGTTGGGATTGGTCCTGAAGCAAACCACGAGCTTCGATGAATCGACGGTACGGGCATCACTGGAGGATACGTATGCATTGATTGAAAGCGATTTGGAAGAGGCGTTGAAGTTGGATGTGGAACTGACGGTGCAGAATAACAAGTATAAGACCTGGCGGGCAAGTACGGCTGCCGTCTATGCCTTTGCCGCCCGTTACTACCTTTTCCGCAACAATTACGGCGAGGCGTTGAAGTATGCCGAAGAGGCGTTGAAAAAACATGCGGTACTGGTGGATTACAACAAGGAGATGCGTTACAGCGACGTGAAAAGCGAGGTGACGGTGAACGACGAGAAAGTGGAAATCAAATATCCCTACACGCACGACAACCAGTCGGATATGACCGACATGCTGGAGTGGAAGGAATTCTATTATTTCCGCATGTTATATGATGGTAGTTGGTGGTTCCGGCCGAGCAAGGAGTTGCTGGCGCTTTACGACAAGGAGCATGATCTGCGTTACAGATACCACATGGTAGAGAACTATTCCTATGACCGCGGTTTGACGAAACCCGCGTACAAATGGCCCGGATATATTTTCTTCTACAAAGACCGTATCCCTTCCGGTCCGACGGTAGCCGAGATGCTTTTAATCAAGGCGGAATGCCAGGCTCGCCAGGGTAATTTTGGGGATGCCATGAACACGGTGAACCAGTTGCGTGCCAAACGCATGGATGCCGAGGCAGGTGCGGAAATTATCAACCTATCCGCCGCCTCGAAAGAGGAAGCAGTCCGGAAAATACTGGAAGAACGCCGCCGGGAGATGCCTTTCTCCATGCGCTGGTTCGATATCCGCCGTTTGAACAACAACGAGGATGCCAATGACGATGTGCCTGCCCTGAAACGGGAGTTTTATCCTTACACCAGCGCGGGTATCTTGGGCAAAGAGCCGGTGAAGACCTACACCTTGGAGAAGAATTCCCGCCGCTTTGCCCAGCCGATTCTGAACAGTGAAATCGAGAGCAGCCTGGGGGCAATTCAGCAGAATACGTATTAATGATTAAAACAATAGAATGATGATACGGCAATTATTTTCTATTTTATGTATCGTGCTTTGCCTGGCATGCGATGGCAAGAGAGAGGTTTTTGTCTTACAGGGGAAGTTAGAGGGGGGAGGCGACAAGATGGCATTCGATTACGATTCCTTGGGTCATCGGGCACACGCCTCCGTGGAATTGCAGGACGGGGAATTTTCGTTGGCATTGAACTTGTCGGAGCCGCAAGTGGTGAGAGGCATTTTCAGTGACGGTCATTTCTGGAAGAAGGCAAGACGGGGCTTTATTCCTTGCAATGCGTCTTATTTACTGTTTGTGGCGCAACCGGGACAGAAGCTGGAGGCAAAAGGACGCCTGACGAAAGATTTCGTTGATATCTATCCGGGAGGGGATGAAGAGAACGCTGTTTTTCGGAAATACACTTCCGCGTTGCACCCCGTGTTGAACGATTATGTGAACTTGCTGGTCAGGGATGCGGTGGACACGACTTTGACGGAGCAGGATAAAGCGGAGATTCGGAAGCAGTCGGAAGATTACGAGGCGGCTTTGCAGCGCATTCGCATAGCGTTCTTGGAAAAACACGTCTCTTCGGTGGGAGGTCTGTGGCTGATGGAAGACATGCTGATACGTAAGCAACTCTCCATGGAAGAGGCTGAACGGCTTTTTCGGCAGGTGGATGGGCGCTATGCGGATTTGACCTACTACAAGAACGTTTCCACCCGCATTTAGGGAGCCAAACGGACGGCAGTCGGGCAACCGGCACCTTCCATCAAGACCGAACGTACGTATGACGGGCAGCCTTTCGATTTAGAGGCATGGAGGGGGAAGTATGTGTTGGTTGATTTTTGGGGGACGTGGTGTGGCGCCTGCATCGCCGGAATGCCGGAGATGAAGAAGTTTGCCGCCAAGCATGAGGGAAAGTTGATGTTGCTGGGGATCGCCAAGGAATCCGACGAACAGAGGTGGAGGAAATATCTGGACACCTCCGAATGGGACTGGAAACAGATTGTATCTGGAAAAGGGGAGGAGAACTACGTGCTGCGTTTCAATGTGCAAGGTTTCCCCACTAAAATCCTAATCGGTCCGGACGGTTGCATTTTAAAGCGCCTGGTCGGCGAAGAACCCGGATTTTATGAAGAGTTGGAGCAATTGATAAAATAAGGGGTAACTCGCAAAAAAATGCACCCCGGTAGGTTTTTCCTACCGGGGTGTTTCGTATGATGAGAGGAGTCGTTTTTTACAAACCCTTTAATTGCGCTTCGATGGCGGCGATTTTGGCTTCGGCGTCTGCCTGCTTCTTGCGTTCGTTGGTGACTACCTGTGCCGGGGCGCCTTGCACGAATTTCTCGTTGCCGAGTTTCTTCATCACGCTCTCCAGGAACCCACGGGTGTACTTCAAATCCTCTTCCAGTTTGGATTTCAGTTCTTCCGTGTTCACCTGTCCCGAAACGGGGATAAAATACTCCGCCGTATCCACGATAAAGCTACGTGCGCCCTTCAGCGTATCGATGACCGTTTCGATGCCCGACAGGTTGCCCATTTTGGCGATGACGCTGGCAAAAGCCGACGGATAACGCTCGCTTGCCTTCACTTTCAGTTCCATCGTCTCCTTGAACGGCACATTGTCTTGTTTGCGGACATTGCGGATACCCACGATGATTTCCTTCACCGCCTCGAAGCGTGCCAGCAGAGCCTCGTCATATGCTTCCACTGCAGGCAGTTGCGACACCATGATGCTTTCGCCCGCACGGCGTTCACGCAGCGTTTGCCAGATTTCCTCCGTGATAAACGGCATGAACGGATGCAGCAGTTGCAACAGTTGCTCGAACAGGTTGACCGTCTGCTCATAGGTTTTCCGGTCGATGGGTTGCCCGTAGGCGGGTTTGATGATTTCCAACAGCCAGGAGGAGAACTCGTCGCGGAAAGTCGTGTACACTGTCATCAAGGCTTCCGAGATGCGGTATTGGTCGAATTGGGTGTTTAGGGTTTCCGTGACTTTGCTTATTAGGTTTTTGAACCATTCCAGCGCCAGATGGGCGTGTTCCGGTTGTTCGATGTCCGCCACTTCCCATGATTTCACGAGCTTGAAGGCATTCCACATCTTGGTGGTGAAATTGCGTCCCTGTTCCGGCAGGCTCTCGTCGAACAGCAGGTCGCCGCCCGCCGGGGCGCACAGCAACATACCCACCCGCACGCCGTCCGCGCCGTATTTCTCGATTAAGTCCAGCGGGTCCGGGGAGTTGCCCAGCGACTTTGACATTTTTCGTCCCTGCTTGTCGCGCACCAGTCCCGTGAAATAGACGTTCCGGAACGGCATTTTCCCCTCGTATTCATACCCTGCCATAATCATGCGCGCCACCCAGAAAAAAATAATGTCCGGTGCTGTAACCAAATCCACCGTCGGGTAATAATAGTTGATTTCCGGGTTACCGGGATTATTGATGCCGTCGAACAGGGATATGGGCCACAGCCACGACGAGAACCACGTGTCTAAGCAATCCTCGTCCTGTCGCAGGTCGCTCAACTGCAAGGCGGTGTTGCCGCTCTTCTCGCGTGCCAGCCGCAATGCCTCCTCTTCGTTCAACGCCACGACATATCCGCCTTCCGGCAGGTACCACGCCGGAATCCGGTGACCCCACCACAGCTGGCGGCTGATGCACCAGTCTTTGATGTTTTCCATCCAATGACGGTAAGCGTTCTTGAACTTCGCTGGATGGAATCGTATCTCGTCCTTCATCACCGGTTCCAGGGCGATTTGCGCCAGATGCTCCATCTTCAGGAACCACTGCATCGACAGTTTCGGCTCGATGGGCACGTTCGTCCGCTCCGAGAAACCGACGTTATTCGTGTAAGATTCCACCTTTTCCAGCAAGCCCGCCTTTTCCAGGTCCTTCTCGATTTGCTTGCGCACCTCGAAACGGTCCATCCCCACATACATGCCCGCCGCCTCGCTCAGGGTGCCGTCCGCATTGAAAATATCGATGGCAGGGAGGTTGTATTTCTCTCCCAGCATGTAGTCGTTCACGTCATGGGCGGGGGTCACCTTTAGGCAACCCGTACCGAACTCGATGTCTACATACTCGTCCTCGATGACCGGTATCACGCGTCCCACTAACGGAACAATGACCCGTTTTCCGTGCAGGTGCCGGTTTTTCGGGTCTTTCGGGTTAATGCACATGGCGGTGTCGCCCATGATTGTCTCCGGACGGGTGGTGGCGACAATGGCATAATCCTCCTCGCCTTCGATTTTATAGCGCAGGTAATACAGCTTGCTGTGCTCCTCTTTGTAGATTACCTCCTCATCTGACAGGGCGGTCAGCGCTTTCGGGTCCCAGTTCACCATCCGCACCCCGCGGTAAATCAATCCTTTGTTGAAGAGGTCCACAAATACCTTCAGCACACTCTCGCTCCGAATTTCGTCCATCGTGAATCCCGTCCGCTCCCAGTCGCACGAAGCCCCTAATTTTTTTAACTGTTTCAGGATGATGCCTCCGTGCTTCTCCGTCCACTCCCACGCATGGCGCAAAAACTCCTCGCGTGTGAGGTCTGTTTTTTTGATACCCTCCCCTTGGAGTTTGGCTACGACTTTGGCTTCCGTAGCGATGGAAGCATGGTCCGTCCCCGGCACCCAGCAGGCGTTTTTCCCGGTCAGGCGTGCGCGGCGCACCAAAGCATCCTGGATGGTATTGTTCAGCATGTGTCCCATGTGCAGCACCCCCGTGACGTTAGGGGGAG
The DNA here is from genome assembly GCA_910578985.1 of uncultured Odoribacter sp. Lineage (GTDB taxonomy): Bacteria > Bacteroidota > Bacteroidia > Bacteroidales > Marinifilaceae > Odoribacter. Next base: position 143,324 of record CAJTSF010000003.1, read on the forward strand.
GAATGACGACGCAGTAGGGTTCCTTGCTGTTATCCACTTCCGAATGGAACAGTCTTTGCTCCATCCAGTACTTGTACCACCTCTCTTCGCTCTCTTTCGGATTGTAATTCGTAGCAATCATGTCTGAATCTTAATTTTCCAATGGTTTTATCTGAAAAAAAGCTGCATAAGCAGCTTTTTTCATTCCTCTTTCTTGAAACGTTTGTTTCTTTTCCGTTGTGCCTCCATCGCCGCCTCTAAGTCTGCTTTCTGCATGCTGCCGTCGTAATCGCAGATGTATTTGTCGATGAGGATGCGCCCGCAATACTCGCAGACGATGATTTTCTTCCGCGAACGGATATCCAGCTGCCTCTGCGGCGGGATTTTGTTGAAACATCCTCCGCAGGCGTCGCGGTCCACCGTCACCACTGCCAGTCCGTTGCGTGCGTTGCCCCGGATTTTACGGTAAGCGGTCAGCAGGCGTTCATCGATGTTGGCTCCCAATTCTTGGGACTTCTGCATCAACGCCTCTTCATCCTTGTGTGTTTCGGCGATGATGTCCTCCAGTTCCGCCTTCTTGGCCTCCAGGTCCTTCCCCTTTTCCTCATACTGCCTTTCGGCGATATCCAGGCTGATTTCCTTATCCTCTTTCGCTCGCTGGGCTTCGCGGATGCGCTTGTTCTGGAGTTCGATTTCCAGTTTCTGGAATTCCACCTCCTTCGTTAGGGCGTCATATTCCCTGTTGTTGCGCACATTGTCCAACTGCTCGGTATATTTTTTGATGGAGTCTTCCGACTTGCTGATTTCCTGTTTTTTCTCGGCAATCATCTTGTCGGTCTCTTTGATTTCGTTTTTCAGGTTTTCCAGGCGGGTCTCCAATCCTGCAATCTCATCCTCCAGGTCCTGCACTTCCAGTGGAAGCTCGCCCCGCAACGTCTTGATTTTATCGATTTCCGTGTCGATACGCTGCAATTCATAAAGGTGCTGCAATTTCTCCTCAACCGAAAGTTCTTGCAGATGTTCGTTGTTCTTTGTTGCCATATATATACAGTGTTACGCGTTTACACATCGGTATTCAAAGGTAATACACCGGATTCGTCCGAACCTTTGAAAACTGAACCGCAAAGTTAGATAAATTTTTTACAAGTAACTCAAAAATCACCTCTTTTGTGAATTGTTCGCTTTCATAATGTCCGATGTCCGCGAGAATGATGCGGTTTTCCGCCATAAAAAAGTCGTGGTACTTGTAATCTCCCGTAATATATATGTCCGCCCCCCGGGCAATCGCCTCCCGCGTGAGGAAAGCGCCTGCACCTCCGCACACCGCCACGCGCCGCACCCGCTCCTTGCACACCGCCGTATGCCGCACCACCCCGCACCCGAACACCTCTTTCACCCGCCTGAGGAACCCTGTCGCCTCCTCCTCGCGGGGCAGGTTCCCGACGATGCCGAACCCTGCCGGCTCCCCGTCTGAACCCTCCCGCGCCAGCGGCTGCAACACTTCCCGCTCTTCCAGCCCCAGCTTGTCCGCCATCCTCCCGCTCACCCCCTGCATGACGGCATCGAGATTCGTATGCGCCGCGTAGAGGTTCAGCTCGTGCCGCACCGCCTTGATGAGGCACCGCTGCACGTAGCCCTCCGGACGCAGGTGCTTCACCCCCTGCAACGTGAGCGGATGGTGCGTGATGATCAGGTCATGCCCGCCGGCAATCGCCTCGTCCAGCACCTCCTCCGTCACGTCCGTCGCAAGCAGCGCCGAACGCACCTCCGCTTCCGGCGACCCGCAAATCAGGCCCGCATTGTCATAACTTTCCTGTAACGAGAGAGGCGCCATCGCCTCGATAAGGGTGGTGATGTCTTTTACTTTCATAATGGCAAATATAGTGCTTTTCCAATACAAAACAAAGTGTGGAATCTTCCCCTTGGCACTTCCCTATATATGTGTCAATCTGCATGCTGTCAGATTTCAAACATTATTTTGTCCAAGTGGTATTGCAGTTTAGATATTTTTTGTACTTTTACGCAAACAAAAAATGAGAAAATAAGAAACAGATAGTATAAACCAGCTACATACTGATTTTAAAGCATTAGCTTTTATTCTGACTATTAGAAATCGCCAATTTTTAGCTGTTAGGAATGAAGTTAATGCCCATGTTGGATACGTGGGCTTTACTTGTTTGACAGCGCGGTGTTTGGCGATACCTTAATAGCAAATGTAGTAAAACTCACGTTTTTTTATGCCAAATATTAATCAATACAAGCGAGTCGTTGGAGAAGTATGCAGACTCCACGCTCAAGAGAAGGATAAACAATACGAGAACCGTCGTTTGTTTGAAAAAACTGCACTTAATAGCCTTCAAACATTAATTGCCTTGCATCGTAAGGAAAATGAAATATTTTGTCGTGAATACATTGTTCCATTTGTGGAGAAATATCCCTTTTTGAATGACAATTCATCATTGGCTGTTATTGAAAAATTGTATCACGAAAATTATCATTCATTGTTTTTGAAATATATTTGGAGTAGCCAAAGACCGTTTGGATGTAGAATGTTTGCTGATTTTTTAAAAGAGATAGACATTGATGAGTGGTGGGTGAAGGCAGTACGGAAAAATGACTACTGGATAGAATGCGAACATTGTATCAAAGATTCCAAAGAACAACTGTTGAATCGCAAACGCATTGATTTATTTTTTATAGATGAAGTCAATAACTGGGTGATTGTGATTGAAAATAAAATCAATTCGGAGGTCCGTTTTTACTCCGATGGAAAACATACGCAATTGAATGCTTGTCAGAAATATTGCCGGAAGAATCGCAAATTCCGTGATTATAAGACGCTCCATATACTTTTGAGTTATAATAAGAAAAATGCCTCCTATATCGAAGATTCGGGTGATTGGCAAAATGCCGACTATTATCAGGTATTCAAATCATTATTGAAATACACGTTGGAAGATGCCATTATTACCGACTATGCCAAAACCCTGTTTGCCATATTGTTCCCTCAGAAAAATTTGAATGAAGCCGTTAGCGATTTATTGCATCGCAATGCCTGGTTTTATCATCATGTCATATCAAAACTTCAATAATCATGGAAAAAATCTCAGAATTAAACAAGAAATGCTTGTCTAACATGCCCATATTATTAGACTCCATAAAAATGACTTTAGACACCTTAAAAGAAGAGTTTTCGGATATTTACAAAAAAATGAACGAGTTTCTGGAAAAGCAATGTACATCGACAAAATACACGGTTTCGCCACGTGATAAGATAAATGGAAATATCTATCTTTTTACCGATGATTACAAAAAACATCATCTGGATTATATGGATTTATTGGCGAAACTGACTTGCAGAAAAGTCATAGAATATACTTACAGAAAATCCTATTTCAGTTTTTCCATTGAGTTCGGATATTGGTGTGATGAAGAACAGAATGTGATTTACTTTCAAATGCAAGAAGAAACAGATGAATCAAAAAGCTTGTTGACAGAAAAAATTTGGGATGAAATCAAACAAACCATTCCAAAAACTTGGGGAAGTGATTTGTATACACATGGTATTTGTATCCAATTCGATATAGACGATACATTATCTATTGAAAAAATCAAAGAATGTTTTGCGGACTTTAAAGAGTATATTTTGAAACCAGTATTCGGTAAGTTGTCTATTTAATAGGATTAGTAATTATGAAAGCAATAATCAGATTCATCGTTTTAGTTTTTATGTCGGGGTTTTTGTCGGCTTGTGACAATAGTGGTAAACTATGGGAAAAAATCGGAGGGATAGAGATACGCTTGACAGCCCTTGAGCAACAATGCAAAGAATTGAATGCAAATATTTCATCCATACAGGTGGTGATGGACGCTTTACAGGAAAACGATTACATTACGGGTGTTTCTGTTGTGTTGGAAGATGGTAGGGAAGTGGGCTATAAGATTAGTTTTTATTCTCATCCTGCCGTGACGATTTTCCACGGTAAAAGCAATACCGGTCGTGCTCCTGTCATAGGAGTGAAATTGGCGGATGACGGATGTTATTATTGGACGCAGAAGTCGGACGACGGACAAATCACCTGGATTTTGGATGAGTATGGGAACAAATTGAAAGTTGCTGGTTCGGATGGACAAAATGTATTGGTAATTCCTCAATTGAAAATAGAAAACGGTCAGTGGATGTTATCTGTTGATGGAGGAGCCACATGGGAAAGTTTGGGGAGCGCTCAAGGAGATTCCTTTTTTGCTGGCATAAAGGATGAGGAAGACCGATTGATTTTAGAATTGTGGGATGGGTCAAAGATTGAATTGTCTAAAAAACAGAATTTTTCATTTGTGTTGGATAAGACATGTATTTCGAATGTATATCCCGATATTCCTTATGAAATAAATTATATCATTACGGTAGCGGAAAATCAAAGTATGCAAATTGAAACAATAGGGTTTGATGGATGCGAAGCGATTGTACAACCTATAAATGCCCAAAGTGGAAAGATTGTGGTTACACCTTCATCCGAAACTACTGAAGGGAAAGTAATGGTATTTGCTACCAATGAGAAAGGAGAGGTTTGTATGCAAACCATTCACTTAAAAATGGCAATTGTTATTACGGTGAATGCCTGGGCGAAGTTTGCGGATTTTCAAGGAAAAATCTCCGCCGGGCAAAGCGGAACGCCCGCTTTTGAGTATAAACGCGAGAATGCCTCCAATTGGACGCGTCTGGAGGCAGAGGTAAACGGAAACAGTTTTACTGCCAAGGCGACGGGATTACGTGCCCGTACAGCTTATCTGGTGCGTCCCGTGTTCGGAGAAGAACCGGGCGAGGAGGTGCCTTTCACCACCGAAGCGGCGGAGCAGATTCCTTACAGCAATTTCGATTTGTGGTATATGGACGGCAAGGCTCCGTATGTAGGAGAGGAAGGCGTGCAGACATGGGACTCCGGGAACAAGGGCGGGGCAGGTTTCGGCGTCATACCGACCACGGAAGAAAAGAGCGATAAAATCAAAGGTTCCGCTGCCCGCTTGCAGTCCAAGTATATGGTGAAGTTCGCGTCGGGTAGCCTTTTTACCGGTCAGTTCGTGAAATTGAAGGGTATGAATGCCCTATTGGATTTCGGTATTCCTTACACTTGCCGTCCGACGACGCTGAAAGGGTATTACAAATACAAGACCTCTCCGGTCACCTACTTCGGGAAAAACGACAGGTTCAAATTTCTGGACGGAACAAATGACAGTTGCCATATTTATGTGGCTTTGTGCGACTGGACGGAACCGTTCCATTCGGATTTGGGCGAGGAGATTTTTGCAGATTACAGCGAGAAAAACTCTTCCATTATCGCCTACGGGGAATTGAAGAACGACCGCACAATGAACAATTACGAGGAGTTCACCATCGATATCAAATATCGGGATGTTACCCGCACGCCTAAATACATCGTGATTGTGGCTTCTTCGAGCAAATACGGCGATTACTTTGCCGGCGGAGAGGGAAGCACCTTGTGGATTGACGAATTCGAGTTGGGTTTTGATTAGCTTTTAAATTGTTTGTAATTAAAATAATTAGGAAGCGGGGCGGTACTTGCCCCGCATCTTGATTACATTATAGGTTTGCGTTGAGTTTTATATTTTCTTCTCTCTATTGTCATTATTTCCGGATAAAGCGTGTATCCATGCATCGTCCGTAGGATGGCGGACGTATCCATGAACACATTGGCGTGGGTTTTGTTACTTGTTTTATAGAAAAACGTTTGAGCTTAACAATGTAAAAACTTTGATATTACGTTTATGCCCCGGATAAAATCACGATAGAAATACATAAGTTTTCCGATTTGTATAATATTGATGTTGTTATAGAATTGAAAGACAGTAGATTCGTGTTAGCCAATCAGAGACTTATTCCGAATCGTTAGAATTTGTTTATGGAGCGCAACTGAATAATTTGAATATCGATTTATTCACTTTACTTGCAGGCTTTTTGGAAGCAGGGTGCGCCGGAATGAACGGCGCACCTTTTTTGTTTGCTTTCCTCTTCGTCTCCTCTCATACACTACTCCCACTCCTCCCATAGCCCACGGGATGCTTGTAATTGTCTTCCGCTATGGTTTTTCCTATGGTTTTATAGCGTAAAGCATAGCGAAAGCATACGGGAAGCATCGCGCAGGGTATGGGAGGAGTTAGAGAGGAGCAGGAGGGGAGGCAGAGGTGGTCTGCATTCGATGAGTCCGGGGGAGAGGCCGTAGCGGATGGCTTCGGTGACGCGGCGGAATTTGCCGTCCACTTTTGCCCCGCATTCGTTTCCCAAGTCTTATAGTATGGTTACGGATTTTGTTTTTCCAAAGTGGTGCACGTACAGCAGGAGGAAGACATTCATCAATAGCGCGTAGATGATGGCGGGGATGGCCATTTCGCCGCTGTTGAAAATGAAGGGGGAGGTGGCGATGGCAATGGCTTGGGCGGCGTTTTGCATGCCGACCTCGATGACGATGGTTCGGCGGACGGGGAGGGGGAAGCCGCCGGTTTTGGCGAGGAGCGAGCTGCAGAGCATGGCGAGCAGGATGAGGGCGGCGGCAGCCATGCCGAGCACGGCGAAGTTGTCGAAGATTTCGCGGGTATATTGCAGGAAAAAGATGAATGCCAGAAGCATCAGAGCGGGGAAGGCGGCTTTGCCCAGCACACGGTTCACCTTGCTTGCGGCGGCGGGGAAGAAGTGGCGGCAGAGGACGCCGAGCAGGAGCGGCGCGAACAGGAGCACGAGGTTCTGGACGATGAGTTTGCCCACGGGGAGGCGGATGGTCATGCCGGATTGGTCGGAGACGAATCGCACGACAAATTCCATGATGACCGGCAGGGTGAACAGTGTGATGATGCTGCTGCAGGCTGTGAGGGTGACGGAGAGCGCCACGTCGCCCTTGGCGAGCATGGAAAATACGTTGGAGGAGCTTCCGCCCGGACAGCAGGCGATGAGCACTAACCCCATGAAGTAGACGGGAGGCAGGCGGAACGCCCATGCCAGGGCGAAGGCGATGGCGGGCAGCAGGATGATTTGCCCGATCATCCCGAAAAGCACGCCCTGCGGGTTCCGTGCTACATTGGCGAACGATTGGCGGTTCAGGTCCGTTCCCAACAGGAACATCAGGGCAATCAGTATGGGCATCACAATCCAAATCGTATTCATCTCTTGCTTTTTTGAAAGTTCGGGTGCAAAGATAGGGAACGGGATGGAAAAGCGGTACGCGGAGTTGGATTTTTCCGCAGAAAAGCGTAGATTTGGACAATAAATTAAATCGAATGACTATGAGCAAGACTTATCTTTTTTTGGCAGAGGGATTTGAGGATATTGAAGCGTTGGCGGTGGTGGACGTGTTGCGGCGCGGGGGTGTGGAGGTGCGTACGGTGTCGGTGATGGAGGGGTTGGAGGTGCGGAGTGCGCACGGGGTAACGGTATGGGCGGATGTGATGTTGGGAGAGGTGAAGGGGGAGGAGGCGGAGTGTTTGGTATTCCCGGGCGGGATGCCGGGGGCGGCGAATTTGGCAGCATGCGCACCATTGATGGAGTGGATGCAGCGGCATTACGAGGCGGGAGGGATGGTGGCGGCGATATGTGCGGCGCCGGCGTTGGTGCTGGGAAGGCTGAAAGCGGGGCGGAGGCTGCGGATGACGTGCTACCCGGGCTTCGAGGAGCATTTGCCGGAGGCGGAGGTGACGGCGGAAGGGGTGGTCGTGGATGGGAATGTGATTACCGGCAAGGGACCGGGGTTTGCGATTCCTTTCGGGTTGGAGGTGTTGGAGCGGTTGCGTTCGGCGGAGATGGCGCGTGAGGTGGCGGCGGGGATGCTGCTGGCTTGAGAGGGGATTTTGTCCGAGAGAATTTTACATAATGATAAACCCGCCGGCGGGGTGTTTGCCGACCCATGAGCAAGCCCACCGTCCGGTGCGGTTGATGTCGTACACGCGGGTGAAGAACCCGGGGGCGCCGATGAGACGTTCCACGCATGCCCAGGAGGTGTCCCGTTTGATAAAGTCGAGGATTTCCTCTTCGATGCCGGATTGGTCTTCGCCGGTTTCGGCGCCGATGCGGTCTTCCATGTCGCAGACGGCTTCATAGACTTCGTTGCCGATGGCGAGGGAAACGGCTTCGAATACGGCGTCGAGGTGCGCTTCGTCCATTTGTTTCAAGGCTTTTTGTTCGAGGGCGGCACTGTTGCGCCCCCACACTTCCATGGTCTGTTGTCCGTGGGTGTCGCAGGCTTCCCATACGGTGTCCACCACCCAATATTTTTCAGAGGGGGCACCGACGTTTTTTAGCCATTCGACGGTTTTGATTTCTTCGATGAATCGGTCGAGGGTTACCTGTTGTTGTGTGGTCCAAAGCATGGTTGTTCGTGTGTTGAGTCCGATGCAAAGATAATCATTTTAACAATTTTCCGCCACGATTTCCGCCAGGTCTTTGACGGGGACGGGGGTGTCGTTTTTGCCGAAGGTCTTTTTACAGAGCGGGCAGGCAGTGACCAGCAGGTCGGGGCGGTAGGCGAGGTAGGTGTCGAGGGTGTTTTTCGCCAGGGCGGTGCGTTGTTCGGGGGTGATGACGGTGTTGGCGAGGGAGCCGCCGCAACAGAGGGAGCGGTGGTCGTCGAGGGCGGTGTCCTGGAGGTGGCTGACGGCGTGAAGCACGGCTTTCGGGGCGGCGTACACTCCGCTGCCGCGTCCCAGTTCGCAGGGGGAGTGGAAGACGGTCTTGAGGTCGCTCCTGCGGGGCTGGAGGAGGCGTGCCTCGATGAGCCGGCTGATGTATTCGCTGTGGTGCAGGACGGGGATGTCCAGCCCGTAGTTTTCCTTGAAGGTCTTGTAGCAGATGGGGCAGGAGGTGACGAGCAGTTCGGCGCCGGAGGCTTGGATGGCGGCTTTGTTCTTTGCCATGAGGACGGAAGCCGTGCCGCGGTTGCCGGAGAGGAGCATGGGGCGTCCGCAGCAGATGCCCCCTTGTTCGTCGATGAAGGTGTAGTCTATGCCCGCCTTGTCGAAGAGGGCGCACATGGAACGGGTGACGCCCGGAGTCAGTTGTCCCATGCAGCCGGCGAAGTAGGCGACGCGGGTGCGGGAGAGAGAGGGAACGGGTGTGGGGATGTAAGCGTAAGTTTCTTTAGTGATATGCGATCGGTCGGGACGTTGTGTGAGGCGCAGGGCGTTCAGTCGCAGGTCTACGGGGCAGGCTTCTTCGCAGCGCCCGCACAGGAGGCAGTTGTTGTCGGCTGTGGAATGGTCTTGTCCGTGGCGTATCTTCCGGAGGAAATAGACGGGTTGGGTGTCCCGGATGTTCAGGACGGAACCTAACTGGCAGCGGTCGAGGCAGATGCCGCATCGGGAGCAGGCATAGAGCTGGAAACGGCTAAAGGCGTTGAAGGTGTCGCCTTGCCGGATGCCCCAGTTTTTGAGGAGAATGTAAACCATCTCCGTGGGGATGTGCATGTAGCGGGAGAAGGGCAGGAGCACGAAGAACAGCCCCAGCGTGGAGGAGTAAGCCCACCAGGCGGGGTAGAAGAGTTGGTCCACGGGAAGGAAGCGGCTGAGAAGTTCACCGGCGGATTGGGTGAGGAACCCGCCGCCGCCCCGCAGTGCGGCGGTAAAGCTTTCGGCAAGGAAGCGCAATGGGAAGATGAGCCACAGGGTGGTGAGTATCAGGCGGTCGAAGGGACGGTGGTTGGTGGTGCGCCTCATGCCGAGCAACCGGGAGTACAGGCGTTTCAACCATGCCAGCAACAGCCCGGAGAGAATCGTCAGCAGGACAAGATCCATCAGGAAGGCGAACACGCGGCTACCGGGAAAGTCTGCTCCGGCGGGATGGAAGAAGCGGAAAAAGATGGCGTAATAGGGCGGGTTGGTCCAGCTGGGGTGGTAGGTGACCGATTCGATTTTTCCGATGACGATGAGGAGAAACCAGCCCAGACCGAAGCACATGTGCATATAGCCGAGGAAGGGGTGGGTGCGGAATATCTTATGGTGCACGAGGCATTCCATGAATATCTCTTTCCCGGCTTTCAGGGTTTTGCGGGAGAGGATGTTTTTCCGGATGGTGCGCCTGTCCCGGGGCGGGAAACTGCGTATCCAGCGGATGTAGGTCACCGCCAAGTAAATCAGCAGGGCGGACATTCCGAGCGTGAAGGGCAATACAAATGGGTCGTAGTACATGGCGGGTGCGGTTAAAGTGAGGGTTGGGCGGTCAGCCGGTAGAGGGCGAGAATCATGCGGCGGGTGTCCACGCCGCGGGGGCACACCAGGAGGCATTTGCCGCAAAGCATGCAGCGGTGGAGCTGCTCGCGGGCTTCTTTGTTTTCTCCCCGTTTCACCAGCATTTGCAGTTTCCTGATGTTGAAGTCCGTCATTGCGCCTGCCGTGCAGGTGGCGGTGCATCCCCCGCATCCGATGCAGAGGCGGCTGCTGGGCACTTCGGCGCTTAACCCTTCCGCCGGACGGTGGTCGTTGCGGTCGTAGTCGATGACCCTGGCGCCTGATATGGAGAATCCCCAGATATTGTTCATGGCTTGTGGTTTAAGGCTAAATAATTGCGGATTTCCATGGCTGCCGAACGGGCATCGTGGAGAGTTTCCGTGAGGTTCATGGGCATGGTGCAGCAGCCGGCGACGAAGACGCCTTCCACAGCGGTGCGGTTGGCGGCATAGTGGGGGTCGCAGGTTTTGATGAAGAGGTTGGGTGCCAGTTCCAGCCCCAAGGTGCGGGCTATCGAGCGGCTGCTTTCGGAGGCTTCCATGCCGACCATCAGCACCATGAGGTCGAGCGTCATGCGGAGCGGTTTGCCGACCAGCGTGTCTTCACATTTGACGATGACCTGTTTCTCGCGGTTCTCGGAGGCTTCCGACAGCCGTCCGCGGACGAATTTGATGCGATATTTCTCCTGCGCTTCGCGGTACATCTCCTCGTAACCGGGACCAAACATGCGCATGTCCATGTAGAAGCAGAGGATTTCCGCGTCGGGGAGCATCTCCCGCAGTTCGATGGCCTGTTTCACTGCGGTGATGCAGCATACTTTGGAGCAGTGGAAGTTGCAGGTCTTTTCATCCCGCGAGCCGACACATTGTATCAGTCCGATGCGTTTCGGTGCTACGCCTGCCGAAGTGGCAATCCGCCGGTTGGCGAAGAAATTTTCCAGTTCCACGGAGGTCACCACGTTTTCGTATATGCCGTAGCCGTATTCCTCTTTCCGCCGGGCGTCGAAGGTCTGGAAGCCGGTGGCGACCAGCAGAGCGTCGGATTCCAGCAGGGCGCCGTCATTCACTTCCACCCGGAAGCCCCCGTTTTCCGTGCGTTCCCACCGCACCGGCATGACACCCCGGTGCACCCGGATGGCTGGGTGGGAGAGGTGTTCCCGTAAGGTGCGGCGGAGTTCTTCCGCCTGCTTGCGGTCGGGGAACAGTTGGTGCCAGTTGTTCAGGTTGCCTCCCGTTTCGTTTTCTTTTTCCACCAGTTCCACGGTGATGCCTGCTTCGGCGAGGCGGTATGCCGCCTCGCATCCTGCGGCTCCCGCACCGATGATGATGACGCTTTTGTCCATGTCTTGTCGTTTATATTTTCAAATATGTCGGGCATGCCGGACGTCCGAGTTCTTTGCCGTCTTTTCCTTGGTATTTCTTTGCCGGGTCGTAGTCGATGCCCATCTTGTCGAGCAGCGGCTCGACGCTCACCTGGTGCATTTGCAGGCCGATATCCCACGGGTCGTAGCCCAATACGAGCGCCGCTGCCTCTTCGTAGGTCAGCACCGGAATCCCGTAGCCGTTTTTGCCGTAAGTCGTGCCCTCCAGCTCGCTGATGGTGTATTGCCATTTGTCCAGGAACATGGCGCATCCCGGGCAGTTAGTGATGATGAAGTCCGGTTCGTAGGGTTGCATCGACTCGAATTTCTTTTTGGAATTGGCAACGGAGAAGCCGCGGTTGGCGAGCACCAGATAATTGCGGAATCCGAATCCGCAGCAATGCCTCCGTTCCGGGTAGTCCACCGCTTCCCCGCCCCAGGCGGTGACCATCCCCGACAGGACGGCGGGAAACTCCGCTCCGCCGATGCCTTTGGAGGGGAACATTTTCGCATAGTGGCAGCCGATGTGATCGACCACCTGCAACGGGCGCCCCGTGTGGATGTCCGTGAGGCTGTATCTCTTTCGGGCAGCGATTTCGTGGCGGAATTTGTAGATGACGTCCGACGTATGCGCCAGGTTTTTGGGCTTTTGGAACTCCCGCCGGGTGGCTTTCCACAGAAAGTCGCGCGTCTGCTCTTCCAGTTCCGGGTGCTGTTCCCAGGTGTGCAGGATTTCGGTGTATATGCCGAACGAGGTGATGCAGGAGGGGGTCATGTTTTCAAAACCCGCTTCCGTCATCAGGGCGAAATGGCGTGCCACCACGGTCATGATGGTTTCCACGGGCACCACGTCCGAATGGTAGCCGATACCCGTGCAGGTCGTGTGGCGCGGGTCGTCCAGCACCGTTTTGCCCAGCTTGTTGCCCAGAATGTCCAGGTATGCCCATTCGGAACCCGGAAAAAAAGTCTGCCGGATGCAACTGCGGGCGTAATAATACCGGTCGTCCGCTATCTCTTTTTGGTAATCTTTCCAAATCTGTTGTTTCCCTTCGAGCTTCATGATGTGTTACGATTGGTGGGTGCCGTTGTTGTCTGTGTAGGTGTGGAGGAAATAGCCTTCGTCGTCTGTCCCCAGTTCTCCGGCTTTTTGCAGGGATGCCTCTTCTATCTTGTCCATGAACGCCTTGCCGCCGGTCACGTCGAAAATGCGCCTCAACTCTTCCAGTGATTCGTCATCCACCCGCCGCAGAGCCCCGGCACCCTCTTTCTTGTAGTTGGAATGTACCCGCTCGTACACGTCGTCGCGGTGTTCATATATCCATTCCCACACCGGTCCCTGCTCCGGGTGCATTTCCGGGCGAACGACGTCTGGCGTGACGCAATAGCCGTAATTCAGCATGTTTTCTCCGAGCACCCGTTTCAAGGCGAATTGTTGCCGTCCTTTTTCCGAGGCGGTGAAGTAGCCTTCTTCCTGAGACAGCCTGCGCAGCGCCATGATGACACCGCCCGGGGTGTTGCACCGGGGGCAACGCGTTTTGCAGGACATGCACTCTCCGCAGTACCAGATGGTTTCCGACTGCAACAGGTTTTCCAGCGCCTCTTCGTCCTGGCGCTGCACCGTTTCCACCACCACGCGCGGGTCGTAGTTATAGAACTCCGCCGACGGGCAGATAGCCGTACACACACCGCAGTTCATGCAGCTGTTCAGGCTTTCGATGTAATGAATGTCTTTTTTCAGTTTTTCCGTTAATCGACTCATCTTGCAGTTGAATGCGCGCATGTCAATGCGCGTTATTTATCACCTGCAAAATTACTTCCTGAGACAGTCTCAAAAAATATGGGAAATACCCATTGGATAGTGGTGTTTATACCCACTTGGGTCAATCTTTCTTCTGATACAGGAAGCGTTTGATTTTATGGGTAGGTGTCTTTTCGAACGGTTCGTGCTGAACCATCACCAGTTGCAGTTTGGAGAAGTTGTTCACCCGGGCGTTCACATATTCGAACAATTCCTTTTTCTGCTCCTCCAGGTAATCGCTGATAGCAGCCTTGTAGTTGCCTGCCTGGTTTTTCAGCCGTTGGAACTGGCGTTCCAGTTCCTCCATGTTGAAGTGTACCATGGCAACCAGTTTCCCTTTGGATTCCACGACCAGCGATTCATTGACGAAGCGGAAGTTGTTGATGATGGACTCGATTTCTTCCGGGTAGATATTCTCTCCCGACGCGCCCAATATCATGGTTTTGATGCGTCCGCGGATGGTCAGCCTGCCTTTCTTGTCCATGGAACCGAGGTCGCCCGTCTTGAACCATCCGTCTTCGCTGAAGGCTTCGGCGTTCAGTTCAGGCTTTTTGTAGTAGCCTTTCATCACATTCGGTCCCTTGATCCAGATTTCTCCCTGTCCGGTGGCGTCCGGCTCGTTGATTCTGATTTGCACCCCTTCCATGGCGGGTCCCACGCCTTGCAGGAAAGTGTCCTGCGGAGCGGAGCCGGCAGTCATGGGCGCGGTTTCCGTCAGTCCGTAGCCGATGGCATAGGGAAAACGGGCTTCCCGCAGGAAGCGTTCCACGGTTCCGTCCAGTTTGGAGCCTCCGATGCCGAAGAATATCAACTTGCCCCCGAAGGTTCGCATCAGTTTTTTCCCTGCCATCCGGTTCAACACTTTCCGAGTGGGGGCAAAACCGTACAGCGCACGCATCAGGGGTGTGCCTGTAAACTTGGGCAACACCTGCGTCTTGTATATCTTTTCAATAATCAGCGGCACCGACAACATCACCGTCGGGCGTATCTTCTGCATGGCGGGCACCAGCAGTTTCGGCGTCGGCACCCGGTCCAAGTAGTACACCTGCGCACCGAACATCAGTGGCAGCAACAGCCCCAGCGTGTTCTCGAACGTGTGTGCCATGGGCAGGATGCTCAGGAAGCGGTCCTGTTCGCCGACCGGCTGGATGGTGGCGCATTGCTGCGCATCCCATACCAGGTTGCGGTGCGTCAGTTCCACGCCTTTTGAAAATCCCGTCGTTCCCGAAGTATAGATGATGGAGGCGGTGTCTTCTTCCTGCACCTCAATGGCGGGAAGCGCTCCCGTGGCGTGCAGGTCGATGTTGTTTGCCAGCCGTTCGATATCCTCCACGGGATATCCTTCCGGGATTTCGGCAAAGGTGTTCATCAGCACTTTCCGCGACAGGAAGTCCGTGCGGATGTCCGCCACCAGTTTATAGAGCAGTTTTGATACGAAAATCACTTTTGCTTCCGAATGTTCCAGGATATTCCGGATTTCGGTCGTGCTGAAACCCGGCAGCACCGGCACCGCGATGGCACCGATTTGCGCGATGGCAAACTGGGTGATGCCCCAATTCGGCATATTGGCGCTCAATATGGCAACTTTGTCCCCTTGTCCGACTCCTGCAGCCAGTAGGTAATGAGAAATGGAAATGACTTCGTTATATAGGTCTTGGTAAGTTCTTCCTTCGCTTTGAACAAAATTCAAAGACTGGTTGCATTTGAAACGGGAACAACTGTTTGCCAGTAATTCCGGTAATGTCAATTTTTTCAAGAGCATTCGTCGTATATTGCAATTCTTGATGCAAAGATACGCACAAAAAACAGAAAAAGCGTCCCGAAAGACGCTTTTTTCTCGCATGGGTATGCGTTTTTTATTTCACCGGAACATTCTTTAAGGTTTCTTTCAGATATTCCCAGAATTTATCGACCGATGCGATATGGACTCTTTCGTCCGGAGAGTGCGGCGACTGGAGCGTCGGTCCGAAGGAAATCATGTCCCAGTTCGGGTATTTCGAGCCGAGGATACCGCATTCCAGTCCGGCGTGGATAGCCATGATTTCGGGTGTTTTGCCGTACATCTTTTCATAGATTTCCTGCATCTCTTTCAGGATGGCGGAATCGGGGTTCGGTTTCCAGCCCGGATAGCCTCCCTCGAAAGTGATTTCATCCGCCTTCGCCAGTTCGAACACGGCTTGGATGGATTGTGCCAATGCCTCTTTAGCCGTTTCCACGGAGGAGCGCAGCAGGGCTTTCACCTCGATGCGGCCGTTCACGGACTGCACGATGGCGAGATTGTCCGAGGTCTCCACGGTGCCCGGCATGGAGTCGATCATCCGCACGGGACCATTCGGGCAGGCGAGGATGGCGTTGGTCAGGCGGGACTGCGTGCAGGCGTCGATGACGAATGACGGCATCTCGCTTGCCTCGGCAGCTACCGTCAAGCCCGGCTCTTTGGCGCTCAGTTCGGCTTTGAATATGGCTTCCGCTTCTTTCACGGCAGCCTGCAGGCGGGCTTCATTGGCGGCGGGAATCACCACCGTGGCGAACGATTCGCGCGGGATGGCGTTACGCAGCGAACCGCCCTGGATGGCGGACACGCGCAGGGACAGCGCTTCGGCGTAGGTCTTCAGGAAACGGAACAGCAGTTTGTTGGAGTTGCCCCGTCCCAGATTGATATCCATGCCGGAGTGTCCGCCCTTCAGCCCTTTCACCGCCAGGCGGAAAGCCTTCGAGCCGGCGGGCACCGCTTCCTCTTTGTAATTGAACACGCCGCTGAAATCGATGCCTCCCGCGCATCCCACATACAGTTCCCCTTCCGTTTCGGAGTCGAGGTTCAGCAGGATGTCGCCTTTCAGCAATCCCGGTTTCAGTCCGTTGGCGCCGTCCATGCCGGTCTCTTCCGTTGCCGTAATCAGCACTTCCAGCGGTCCGTGGGGGATGTCCGTTGCCGTCAGCATCGCCATGCCGGCAGCCACGCCCATGCCGTTGTCGGCGCCCAGCGTGGTGCCGTTGGCGCGTACCCATTCGCCGTCCACGTAGGCCTCGATGGGGTCGTTCTCGAAATCATGCACCTTGTCCTCGTTCTTCTGCGGCACCATGTCCAGGTGTCCCTGCAGGATAACCCCTTTGCGGTTCTCCATGCCCGGAGTGGCTGCTTTGCGCATGATGATGTTGCCTGCCTCGTCCTGCACGGCTTCGATGCCGTTCTCTTTTGCCCAGTCCATCATGAACTTGCGTGCCTTTTCCTCGTGGTTGGAGGGGCGGGGCACCTGTGTCAGTTTGTAGAAGTTCTCCCAGATAGCCTTCGGCTGTAAATCTTTAATCGTACTCATGATTCAATTATTTAGGTTTTTATGGATTCAGATGTTGTTTCAGGTAATTCACGAAGCGGGTGTACAACTGCAGGGTGGTGGCGCCTCCGTAGATGCTGTGGTTCCGGTTGGTGTAAATCGCCATGTCGAACTGCTTGTTCGCCTGCACCAGCATTTCCGCCAGTTCGTAAGTGTTCTGCACGTGCACGTTGTCGTCCGCCGTGCCGTGGCACAGCAGCAGGTGGCCTTTCAGGTTCCGCACGTAAGCCATCGGCGAGTTGGCGTCATACCCCTCCTCGTTCTCCTCCGGGGTGCGCATGTACCGTTCCGTATATACCGAGTCGTAGTACCGCCAGTTGGTCACCGGCGCGATGGCGATGGCGGTGGAGAAGACATCCGCGCCTTTCATGATGCACAGCGAGGACATGAACCCTCCGAAGCTCCAGCCCCAGATGCCCACCCGCTTCGCGTCCACTTCCGGGAGGGCGGCGAGCCATTTGGCGGCGGCAATCATATCGTCGCTTTCGATTTTGCCCAACTGCCGGTAGGTGCATTTCCGGAACGCCTCCCCGCGGGCTGCCGTGCCGCGCGGATCCACGCATGCCACGATGAATCCCTCTTGCGCCAGGTACTCCAGCCAGCCCAGGCTCCAGTTGTTCTTCACCTGCTGCGAATTGGGACCGCTGTACTGCGTGATGACCAGCGGGTAAGCCTTGCCCGCTTCCATGTTCACCGGCTTCATCACCCACGCGTTCAGCATCGTTTGCCCGTCCGCCGCGGGGATTCGGATGAACTCCCGTTGCGCCACGCCGTATGCTTCCGCTTTTTCCTTTACGGCTTTGTTGTCCGCCAGCACCCGCACCGCCTTGCTTTTGGCATTGTAGAGGGTGGTCACCGGCGGCAGTTCACGACTGGACACCACGTTCACGTAGTAGTTGTAGTTCTTGCTGAATGCCGCTTCATTCCATCCTTTCACCGGAGTCAGTTTCTTTTTCACGCCTTTCGTGTTGATGCTGTACACGTATTTCTCCAGCGGCGACTCCTCATAGGAGGAGTAGTAGAACACCTTCCGCACGGGGTCGTATCCGTAGAAATCGATGATGTCGAACTCTCCCTTGGTGACCGGCTGCAACTCGCGCCCGCTGATGTCATACAGGTAGAGGTGCATATACCCGCTCTTTTCGCTCGTGAGGACGAACTGCGTCCCGTTGTCCAGGAACACGAAATTGTCGAGGTTCTCCTCCGCGATATAATACGGGTTCTCTTCCCGGTAGAGGATGCTCGTCGTGCCTGTCTTCACGTTCGCCATCAGGATTTCCATCTTGTTCTGGTGGCGGTTCAGGCGGATGATGGCGAGCTTCTTCGGGTTCCTCGTCCAACGGATGCGGGGCAGGTAGATGTCCTCCTCGCTGCCCGTGTCCATCTTCAGCGTGGTGCGGTCCTCCACGTCATAGACGTGCACCGACACCCGTGAATTTTTCTCCCCCGCTTTCGGGTATTTATACGTGTAATTGCTCGGATACAGCGCGTTCTGCTCCAGGCGCGGCGCCTGTCCGGCGAACATGTTCATCCGGTATTCGCGCACCTCCGACTCATCGAACTTGATGTACGCCACCGCCGAACCGTCCGGCGCCCATTCGAAAGCGCGGTTGAAGGCGAACTCCTCCTCGTACACCCAGTCCGGCGCCCCGTTGATGATGCGGTTGAACTCCCCGTCGTCCGTAATCTGCCGCTCCGAGCCGAAGCGCAGGTCGTGGATGAACAGGTTGTTGTCCCGCACGAAAGCGATGCGCGTGCCGTCCGGCGAGAAAGTCGCCAACTGCTGGCTCCCGCCCTCGGAGAGCGGTTTCAGGCTTCCGTTCTTGAACCGGTAGATGTAATAGTCCGCCGTGAACGAGCGGCGGTAAATCGGCTGCACGTTCGTGCATATCAGCAGGCTCCCCTCGTCCGCGCTGAACGTATAGTCCCCGATGCGTTCGATGGGGCAGTCCTTCATCTTTTTCAGGTCCAGCAGGTCGCCCACCGGCAGCCCCGTTTTATAACTGTTTTTCACAATCCGGGTGCCGCCGTCCTCCAAAGTGGTGTAATGCTCCCCGTCATTCATCGACCGCAACCCTGCCACGCGCTGGGTGTAGAACGTGCCTTTGACGAAAAAATCCTCCAGGCTCAACCGTTTTTCCTGGGCGTACAGGGAGTTTCCCATCCATGCCACGAGGAAAACGATTCCAATCCATTTCTTCATTTCTTGTTGTTATTTTACGTTTAACCGTCCCCAAAGGTGGGGAGAATTTCCCGATTCTGCAAATTTTCTTCCCTTTCTCTTTTCCGTTTTTCCATCTCTCGCCCTTCCGTCCTCCCTTTTTTCCGTCCTCCCTTTTCCCGCAGTTTTCCGCCGGGCATAAAAAAAGAGCGGCACCCATCAGGCACCGCTCCTTTGTTTTTTTCCGCCCGTGGCGGGATTACTTTTCGTAGGTGATGACGCGTTTGTAAGTTCTATTGTCTACCTCTTTCCCGTTTTCTTTCCCGGTGTAAGTGGTGTTTATCTCCGTGATGTATCCCTCGGCATCGGTCTTGTATGCGAAAGTGCAAATTTCTTCGCACTTCACCTCTTTGCCGGTGTCTTCATCGGTGTACGTGTAAGTGCAGACCGCTTTTTCAGGCAGATTGACCGAGCGGTTGCCTGCAATGCCCAACAGGGATGCGTCGTTCGGATATATACCCAGGATGATGTCGAGTAGGTCGAGGTTCATGTTATTGGACTGTTTGCCGTAAGTGATGTCGTACGTCTCGGAATCTTCCTCGGTTTTGCCATCCTCTTCGTATTTTTCACTCCAAATGTGCTGGGTCAGATTTCCGCTTTTGAATGTGTAGGCATATTTCTCTTCATCGCTGCCTTCCGTCCATACGCATTGGGTCAGATAGCCGTCTTTGTAGGAATATTCAGACGCATCGTCGTCTTCCACGACGGATTTGACGGTCCGCCCGTCTTCGAGGGTGTACGTCACGCCGTTATATTTCACCTCCTTGGTGCCGTAGGTCACCTTATAGCTGTTGATGGTCTCGATTTTCCCCTCTTTGTTGTAGGTAAACTCATAGGGCTGCTCTCCGACCATTTCGATTTTGGTGATTTTCTTGGCGAGCAATTCGGGTTGTTTCACGTCGTTGCCGTCGTCATCTTTGTTGCAAGCTGCGAGAAGGGCGAGCGCTGCAAGAGAAACCAATAATTTTTTCATGTTGTAAATGTTTTAATGATTAATGAAAAATGTTTTATTAACGAGGTGCAAATGTAGTGTAATTCCCAATAGTAAAAAATAAAATGGCGGAAAAATTTTTCTCGGATGCTTCTGAGCCGCGCATGGAGAGGGAGAAAACCGCCGCATGCCGTCCGATTCTTCTTTTGGTTTTGTATAATCGAGTGGTTATCCGGGTACTGTCCGGGGACTGTCTAAGGGTTGTCCGGGGAGCATGCCTATACCATCTCTATCCTAACCCTATCCCATGCCTATCTGAGGATAGGGATGGGGTACCCCGGGGATAGGCCGCAGGTAGTTGTGCTCCCCGGACAACCCTTAGACAGTCCCCGGACAATCCCCGGATAAATTTTATTTTGCTGTGAGGTGTCTTTTTTTGTGTGGAATGTCGTATGGATTTATTACTTTTGCCTGCTAAAATGACATGACCATGCAGTACACCCTTTTGGCAAAAGACAAGAACAGCGAGGCGCGTTGCGGCGTGCTCTCCACGGCGCACGGGGAAATCCGTACGCCGATATTCATGCCCGTGGGGACGGTGGGGGCGGTGAAGGCGGTGCACATGAGGGAGTTGCGGGAGGATATCCGCGCGGAGATTATTCTGGGGAATACGTATCATCTGTATCTGCGCCCCGGGACCCGGGTGCTGGAGGAGGCGGGGGGATTGCACCGGTTCAACGGGTGGGAACGCCCGATTCTGACGGACAGCGGCGGGTTCCAGGTGTTTTCGCTGACGGGGACGGGGCGGAAGATAACGGAGGAGGGGGTGGTGTTCCGTTCGCACATCGACGGGTCGAAGCATCTGTTCACGCCGGAGGGGGTGATGGATGTCCAGCGGAGCATCGGGGCGGATATTGTGATGGCGTTCGACGAGTGTCCGCCGGGGCAGAGCGACTACCGCTATGCGAAGCGGTCGCTGGAATTGACGCAGCGGTGGCTGGAGCGGTGCGTGGCGCGGTTCGACGCGACGGAACCGAGGTACGGCTACGAGCAGGCGCTGTTCCCCATTGTGCAGGGGTGCGTGTACCGCGACCTGCGGGAGCGGGCGGCGGAGCATGCGGCGGCGCTGGACCGGACGGGGTATGCCATCGGAGGGTTGGCGGTGGGGGAGCCGGCGGAGGAGATGTATGCGATGATCGAGGTGGTGAACGGCATCCTGCCGAAGGAGAAGCCCCGCTACCTGATGGGGGTGGGGACGCCGGAGAATATCCTGGAGGCAATCGGGCGGGGGGTGGATATGTTCGACTGTGTGATGCCGACGCGGAACGGGCGGAACGGCATGATTTTCACGACGGAAGGGACCATCAATATCAAGAACAGGAAGTGGGAGCGGGATTTCACGGGGCTGGACCCGTTGGCGCCGGCGTATGTGGACGGGGAGTACACGAAGGCTTATCTGCATCATCTGATTAAGGCGGATGAGATTCTGGGGCTGCAGATTTGTTCGGTGCATAACCTGGCATTCTATTTGTGGCTGGTGCGGGAGGCGAGGGAGCATATCGCGGCGGGGGATTTCACGGCGTGGAAACGGGGGCTGCTGCCCAAGATAACGAGACGCTTATGATGAGGATAAAGAAGTTGGACCTGTATATCATGCGTAAGTTCCTGGGGACGTTTTTCTTCTCGCTGGTGCTGATTTTGTGCATCGTGGTGGTGTTCGACATTTCGGAGAAGCTGGAGAAGTTCCTGGAGAACGACGCGCCGGTGAAGGCGATTGTGTGGGATTATTACCGGAATTTCATTCCCTATTTCGCGAATGTGTTTTCGTCGCTGTTCGTGTTTATTTCGGTGATATTTTTTACGTCGAAGATGGCGTACTCGAGCGAGATTATCGCGATTCTGAGCACGGGCATCAGTTTCCGGCGGTTTGTCATGCCGTATGTGGTGTCGGCGGCGCTGATTGCGGTGTTGTCTTTCCTGCTGGGGGCTTTTGTGATTCCGAACGCGAACGCGGAGCGCATCGAGTTCGAGAAGCGGTATGTGAGCAAGCGGTATGCCAACAAGGAGCAGCATATCCACCGGCAGATTGCGCCGGGGACTTTTATTTATATGTCGTCCTATTCGGTGGCGTCGAATGTGGGGTATGATTTCGCGATTGAGAATTTCCGGGGGGATACGCTGGTGAGCAAGCTGACCTCGTCGCGGGTGGCGTGGGACAAGGACAGCAGCCGGTGGGTCATCCACAATTGGAAGTTGCGGGAAATCGACGGGGACAAGGAGACTTATACGACGGGCTCGCGCATCGATACGCTGCTGGCGTTCAAGCCGGCGGAGTTTTCGGAGAATCCGAAGAAAATCCGGGAGCAGCTGACGTTCACGGAGCTGGGGGATTACATCGAACGGATGAAGATGCGGGGGAGTTCGAATATCGTGGAGTTCCAGATCGAGAAGTATAAGATGGTGTCGAACGCGTTCGCGACGTTTATCCTGACGATTATCGGGGTGAGCATCTCGTCGCGGAAAATCCGGGGAGGGATGGGGTTCCATTTGGGGTTGGGGCTGCTGATCAGTTTTTCGTATATCCTGTTCATGCAGTTTTCCACGGTGTTTGCCACGAACGGGGGGATGAACCCGTTGCTGGCGGTGTGGCTGCCCAATATATTGTACACGGGAATCGCGGTGTTCGCTTACCGGACGGCGCCGAAGTGACGGAAGATAAGAAGAAACAAAGAATGAAATAAATCAAGGAATCATGGAAAAAGAGTTTAACAGGGACGAGCGTCCCTATCGTCCGCAGGAAGATGATAGTCGGGATGACTACCAGGGCGGAAGAAGAGAGAGAACAGAACGCACGGAACGCACAGAGAGAACGGAAAGAACGGAGAGAGCCGGGAGACCCGTTTACGGGGCCCGTTTTGCCGGAGAGCGCACGGAGAATGCTTCCGACCGCCGAGGCACCCGTCCCCGCGTGTGGCGCAACCGGGAGGAGGGGGAACAGCAGGAGCAGCGCCCGCGCCGCCCGCGTGTCACGGATGGTGAGCAGCGGGAGTACAGACCGCGCCCGCGCACCGGCGAGGAGGGGCAGCGGGAGTATCGCCCGCGCCCGCGTTTTCATGAGGAGGGGCAACGGGAGTACCGCCCGCGCACGAACGATGGGGAACGGCGGGAACAGCGCCCGCGCCGTCCGCGTATCGCCGGCGGCGAGCAGCAGGAATACAGGCAACGTCCGCGCTTTGCGCCGAGGGACCGCGGGGAGATTTCGGAAGAGGAGAAGGAGACGTTGCGGAGAAACCATTACAGCAAGAAGAAGGTGCTGGCGTACCGCCTGAAGGGCGATGAGGACATGAATGCGGAGTTGCGCCTGAACCGTTATATTTCCATGAGCGGAATCTGTTCGCGGCGGGATGCGGATGAGTTGATATTGGCAGGCAGGGTGAAGGTGAACGGGGAGGTGGTGAATACGGTGGGGATGAAGGTGAAGCGCTCGGATGAGGTGATGGTGGATGACAAGCCGGTGGTTCCGGAGCGGAAGGTGTATCTGGTGTTGAACAAGCCGAAGGATTTTGTGACGACGATGGATGATCCGTTGGAGCGCAAGACGGTGATGTCGTTGGTGGAGAAGGCTTGCCGGGAACGCATTTATCCGGTGGGACGCCTCGACCGCCATACGACGGGCGTGCTGCTGTTCACGAATGACGGGGATTTGGCGAAGAAGCTGACGCACCCGTCGTACGACCACAAGAAGATTTACCAGGTGTTCCTGAACAAGCCTTTGGAGGAGCCCGACTTTAAAGCCATTGCCGAGGGCATCGAGCTGGAGGACGGTTTCATCAAGGCGGATGAAATAGAATATACGTCACCGGACAACAAGTCGGTGGGGATTGAAATCCACTCCGGGAAGAACCGCATCGTGCGCCGTATTTTCGAGCATTTCGGGTATCAGATTTTGAGGTTGGACCGCGTTTATTTCGCAGGTATCACCAAAAAAAGACTGCCTCGCGGGAAATGGCGCTACCTGACGATAAAGGAGGTGAATATGCTGAAGGCGTATTGATTTTTTTCGTATTTTTGCGAGTGAAAAATGTGAATTGAAAACTAAACAGTCATAGACGTGAAGAGAATAGTATTGTTTGTGCTTTTGGCGTTGTCCGCCACCGGAGCGTTTGCCCAGATGAGCGACGAGCAGGTGGTGAAGTTGCTCATGGAGGCACGCCAGCAGGGGAAAAGCCAGCAGGAGATGCTGTTGATGTTGATGGAACAGGGGGTGGATCAGGATCAGTTGATGCGTATCAAGGATAAGTATGCCTCGAGTTTCAAAACGGGCGACGGAATCGAGTCTGCCGTGAAGGATTCGAGGATGCGCACCAAGTTGCCGTTGCAGAAAGAGACCCCGAAGTCTTCGGACAAGAACAAGAATAAGAACAAGACGGAACAGTTGAAGCCGAAGATGGAGTTCATGAGTGTACCCCAGCCGATGAATTTTTTGGATTCCCTGTCCATCGGGATGGAGGGGGGCAATCGGCAGGAGGAGCCTGAGACGAAGGTGTTCGGACGGGATGTGTTCGGCAACCAGAACCTGACGTTCGAGCCGAATATCAATATGGCGACCCCGGAGACTTATGTGCTGGGGCCCGGAGACGAGATTATCATCGATATCTGGGGGGATGCCAAGCAGACGTTGCGGCAGCAAATCTCTCCGGACGGAACCATCACGGATACGGAAATCGGTCCGATTGTGTTGAACGGTTTGTCCGTGAAGGAGGCGAACGCCCGCTTGAAGAATGCCTATGCGAATATTTATTCGACGATGAACGGGGCGCGTCCGACCACTTTCATGACGATGTCTTTGGGGGAAATCCGGAGCATCCAGGTGAATGTGGTGGGGGAGGTGACGGCTCCGGGCACGTATACGCTTCCTTCGCTGGCGTCGCTTTTCCATGCTTTGTACAGTGCGGGAGGGGTGAATGATATCGGTTCGCTACGGTGCATTAAAATCAGCCGCGGCGGCAAGGAGTTGGCACAAGTGGATGTGTATGAATATCTGCTGAACGGCAGGAGCGATATGGATGTCCAGTTGAAAGACGGGGATGTGGTGATTGTTCCGCCGTACCAGAATATGGTGAATCTGCAGGGGAGGGTGAAGCGTCCGATGTTTTATGAGATGAAGGATGAGGAGACGGTGAAGGATATTTTGCGGTATGCCGGCGGTTTTTCCGGGGATGCCTACAAGAAGGCGGTGGGGTTGTTGCGCAAGAGCGGACGGGAATACCGGGTGTATAATGTGGAGGAGGCGGATTATGCCGGTTTCACGCTGACGGACGGGGATGAGATTACGGTGGATTCCGTCATCAACCGTTTCGAGAACCGGGTGGAAATCAAAGGCGCCGTGTTCCGCGAGGGACGGTATGCGTTGAAGGACAATGTTTCGACGGTGAAGCAGTTGATAGAGAAATCCGAAGGCGTGCGGGGGGATGCGTTTTTGGCGCGTGCCGTGTTGTATCGGGAGAAGCCCGATTTTACGCTGGAGGTGGTGTCGGTGAATGTGAAGGGATTGCTGAACGGAACGGCGGAGGATGTCGAATTGCGTAACAACGACTTGCTGTATATTCCTTCCATTTTTGACTTGCAGGAGGAGCAGACCATCAGCATCAGCGGTGCGGTGGGCTATCCCGGAACGTACAAGTTTGCCGAGGAGATGGGCGTGGAGGATGTGATTGTCCAGGCGGGCGGCTTGAAAGAGTCCGCTTCGGTGGTCAAGGTGGACGTGGCACGCCGCATCAAAGACCCGAAAAGTACGACGGAGTCGTCCATGTTGGCGGAAACTTTTACGCTGACGTTGAAGGACGGTTTGTTGGTGGAGGGCGACAAGGATTTCGTCTTGATGCCTTTCGATGAGATATTTGTGCGTAATTCTCCGGGCTACCAGGAGCAGCAGGTGGTGACCATCAAGGGGGAGGCGTTGTTTGCGGGTGATTATGTCATTGCCAAGAAAGGCGAGCGCTTGTCCGATTTGGTGAGACGGGCAGGAGGATTGACTCCCGATGCGTATGCCGAGGGGGCACGGTTGGAAAGGAAGATGAACGAGGACGAACGAATCCGCGTGGAGACGCTGTTGAAATTGACCAAGAGGGAAACAAGGGACACGATTGATGTGGATGCGTTGGATATCGGGGATATGTATTATGTCGGCATAGAGTTGGCAAAGGCGTTGGAGAAGCCGGGTTCGGAATATGACGTTATCCTGCGGGAAGGGGATGTGTTGCGTGTGCCGGAGTATGTGGGAACGGTGAAAATCAGCGGTTCCGTGCTGTATCCGAATACTGTCTTGCTCCAGAAAGGGCGTAAGTTGAAGTATTATATCGAACAGGCGGGCGGATATGCCAATCGGGCGAAGAGGAGGGGGGCGTTCGTCATTTATATGAACGGCAAGGTGTCCAAAGGGAAGTCTTTCGACCGGTCGCAGAGTATTGCCGGCTGTGAGATTGTCGTGCCGACCAGACCGATCCGGAATGCGAATAACCTGTCTACCATCCTGAGTGTGGCGACTTCCGCGACTTCGATGGCTGCGATGGTCACTTCGATTATTAACAACACGAAGTAAAGGATATGGAAATGGAACAGATGAACAGGCAGGAAGAGAATGAGATAGACCTGATAGAGGTTGTCCGGAAATTGTGGAAAAGAAGGAAATTCATCCTGAAAGTCACCGTGGTTTTCATGTGCTTGGGGATACTCGTGGCGTTGTTCAGCGCGAAGGTCTATACGGCATCCTGCACGATGGTGCCCCAGACCGGCAGCCAGCCGTCGAGCGGCGGTTTGGGCGGATTGGCGGCGTTGGCAGGGATTAATTTGGGCAGCATGGGAAACGAAGAGGTGTTGTCCCCGAAGATTTATCCCAAAATATTGGCCAGCGTGCCTTTTCAAAAAGAGTTGATGCAGACGCGCATCAAGTTCGAGGAGTATGAGCAGCCGGTGAGTTTGCTGGAGTATTATACCGAGGAGGAGTATCGGAAGTTTTCTATAGGGGGAGCCATTGTGAAATATACGGTGGGATTGCCCGGGGTGATTATGAAAGCCATCCGCGGCGAGGAACCGGACGAAGTGCCCGTGAAAGTGAAGGATTCTTCCATACAGACGCTTTCCCGCAAGGAGCATGAGTGCATCAAGGTGTTGGAGAAGCTGATTACGCTGACCGTGAATGATAAGGACGGTTACATCACCCTTTCCGCCGATATGCCCGATGCGGGTGCCGCTGCCCAGGTGGCTGCCCGCGTGCAGGAGTTGTTGCAGCATTATGTCACGGAGTTCAAGATTGAAAAGGTGCAGAATACGTTGAAGTTCATCGAGGAGCGTTATGCCGAGGCGAAGAAGCAATTCGAGCAGAAACAGGCGGATCTGGCATCTTTTCGGGATGCCAACCGTAATTTCGGTTCCGCGATAGCCAAAACCAACGAAGAGCGGCTTTCGAATGAATACAC
The DNA here is from genome assembly GCA_910578985.1 of uncultured Odoribacter sp. Taxonomy (GTDB): domain Bacteria; phylum Bacteroidota; class Bacteroidia; order Bacteroidales; family Marinifilaceae; genus Odoribacter. Next base: position 170,650 of record CAJTSF010000003.1, read on the forward strand.
CGTCGCTTTGAATGTGTATAGTGAACTGGCGAAACAGCGTGAGCAGGCGAATATCCAAGTGAAAGAGAATACCCCCATTTTTGCGGTCGTGGAACCGGTCACCGTGCCTATCGAACGGTCCAAACCCAAGCGGGGGTTGATTTGCGTGGCTTTCACTTTTTTGGGAGGTTTCCTGGGAGTTGGTTTGGTGTTGATGCTGCCTTTTCTGGCGCAGGCGTCCGGATGGAAACGCCTTGAGAATTGGTTGCCTGAACCGGAACATACTGTGTAATTAATATCGGATTTATGAGTGATGCTATTAAACATGAGTGCGGAATAGCCATGGTCAGGCTGTTGAAGCCTCTGGCATATTATCGGGAAAAGTATGGGGATGCTTTGTGGGGATTGAATAAGTTGTATCTGTTGATGGAGAAACAACACAACCGGGGACAGGAGGGCGCCGGAGTGGCTGCCGTGAAATTGAACGTCCGCCCGGGCGAGGAGTATATTTTCCGGGAAAGAGCGGAGGGTACCGGGGCGATTCAGGATATTTTCGCGTCAATCAACCGGGCAATGGTGAATTACCGCAAGGAGGAACCGGAAGCGGCGACGGAAGAGTTGCCTTTTGCGGGCGATATGTATATGGGGCATTTGCGGTATAGCACGACGGGACGTTCCGGCGTGTCTTACCTGCATCCTTTTTTGCGCCGGAATAACTGGCGGAGCCGGAATCTCTCGCTGGCAGGCAATTTCAACCTGACAAACGTGGATGAGATTCTGGATTTCATCGTTTCCCAGGGACAGCATCCGAGGCATAATGCCGATACGTTCATCATCCTGGAGCAGCTGGGGTATTTGCTGGACGAGGAGGTGGAACGCCATTTCAAGGAGTTCAAGGCGCAAGGACTGAAAGGGCAGGAGATGAACGATGCCATCGAGCAGCACATCGATATCGAGACGATTCTGCGGGAGGCTTCCGCCCATTGGGACGGCGGGTATGTGATTACGGGTATTGTGGGGAGCGGCGATCTGTTTGCTTTCCGCGATCCGCAGGGGATTCGTCCGGCGTTCTGGTATGCGGATGACGAGGTGGTCGTGGTGGCTTCCGAGCGTCCGGTGATTCAGACGGTGTTCGATTTGGCGGTGGAGGATGTGCGGGAATTGCTGCCGGGGCAGAGCATCATTGTGAAACGCACGGGAGAGATGTCGTTGAACCGGATACATCCGGCAGAGAAGCCGGCACCCTGTTCGTTTGAACGGATTTATTTCTCGCGGGGGAGCGATTGCGATATTTATCGGGAGCGGAAAGAGCTGGGACGTCTGTTGACGGAGTCTATTCTGAAGAGTGTGGACGGGGATTTGGAGCATACGATTTTTTCTTTTATCCCGAATACGGCGGAGATTGCCTATTACGGCATGGTGCAGGGGGTTCGCGAGTGGTTGGACAAACAGAAGAGCGATTTGATTTGCGGGCAGAAGGATACATTGACCTGTGATGAAATCCGGAAGATATTGTCCCGCGAGGTACGCACGGAGAAGTTGGCTATCAAGGACATCAAGTTGCGTACTTTCATTGCGGAGGGCAACAGCCGGAATGATCTTGCCGCCCATGTTTACGACACGACTTACGGTACCGTGCGCGAAGGGGTGGATTCGGTGGTGGTGATAGACGACAGTATCGTGCGGGGCACTACGTTGCGGCAGAGCATCATCAAAATCCTGTGCCGCCAGAAACCGAAACGTATTGTGGTGGTTTCTTCTTCACCCCAGGTGAGGTATCCGGATTGTTACGGTATCGATATGTCGAGAATGGGTGAGTTCATCGCTTTCCATGCCGCGGTTGCTTTGTTGAAGGAGCGGGGGATGGAGTCGGTGGTGAAGAGCGTGTACGACCGGAGCAAGGCGCAAATGGAGTTGCCGAAAGAGCAGGTGGTGAATTACGTGCAGGAGATTTACGCACCTTTTACGGATGAGGAGATTTCGGACAAGATTGCGGAGATGATTACTCCGGAGGATTGTCCTTCGGAAATCAAGGTGGTATATCAGACCATTGAAAATCTGCACAAGGCATGTCCGGCTCATCAGGGCGACTGGTATTTTTCCGGCAATTACCCGACTCCGGGCGGTAACCGTTTGGTGAACCGCGCTTTTGTCGATTGGTATGAAAAAACGTATTTGTCGTGTTGCAGAAAATAAAGACTTGGATGCTCCCCGTGGCTATGCTCTCGGGGGCTTTTTTTTATGAGTTTTTCCATCGTTTGGCGTTTTTGGCGCCTTATCTGATATTCAGCATGCTGTTTATCACGTATTGCAAGTTGTCTTTCAGGGATTTGCGTTTCAGCCGGTTGCATGTATCATTGTTGGCGGTGCAGATTGTGGGAAGCCTTGTGGTGTACGCCGCTTTGCGGTGGTTCGACCCTGTGGTGGCACAGGGGTGCATGATTTGCGTGCTGGCGCCTACGGCGACGGCTGCGGCGGTCGTGACCGGCATGCTGGGGGGAAGCGTAGCCTGTTTGGCAGCCTATACCTTGTTGAGCAGTCTGGTGATTGCATTGGTGTCCCCGTTGCTTTTCACCTTGATCGGGGGAAATAGTGGACTGGACTTCTGGGCTTCCGTGTGGCTGATTTGCCGGCAGGTGATGCCGGTGCTGGTGTTGCCATGTGTGCTGGCTTTCGTGCTGGAACGGGGAGTGCCTGCCCTGCACCGGCAGTTGAGGCGCTTGCAGGTGCTCTCTTTCTACTTGTGGGCATGCGGGTTGGCTATCGTCACGGGGAAGACGGTCTTTTTCATCGTGAACCAGAAGGGGGCGGACGTTACGGAGGAGTGGTGGATGGCTTCTTTCGCTTTGGTGATTTGTGTGGCGCAATTCGCTTTGGGGCGTCGTGTCGGACGCCGCTATGGCGATACGATTTCCGGCGGGCAGGGGTTAGGGCAAAAGAATACGATTCTGGCTATCTGGATGGCGCAAACCTATCTGAATCCCTTGTCTTCCATTGCGCCGGCTTCCTATGTGCTGTGGCAGAACATGATCAACAGTTTCCAGTTGTGGCTGAAAGAGCGCCGCGAGCCTACTCCATGATGATAATCACATTTTCCACCTCTTTCGTCAGGCTTTTCGTGACACTGATGTTTTTGGGTCCCGGAATCAACGGGCTGTTTTCAAGGACGTGCCGCACCCGCAGGTATTGGTCGGTGGTAAACTGGTCCATGAGGGAATAATCGTAATCCATGATGTTTCGGGAAATGAATGAAACGCCGTCGCAACTTGTGCGCCGGAGTACTTCCGGGAAACCCATTTCCGGCAATGCGTTCAAATATTCTTGCCTGTTGTAGCTCGGGGTATCGTCGCAATAGTCCTCCCCATCGTCATCGTTGCAGTCCTTTTCGTGGAACACATGGAATAGTCCTAAATAGTGTCCCAATTCGTGTGCTAATGTCGTGTAAGCTGTTGCTTCATAAATGTATTGGTTGTTTAAAGCGATGCCCCAGGGGAAGTTCGGCAGTTTGGTGTAGAACTGGCTGTTGGGAGGCAAGCCGATCAGTCCGTTTTGCGGAGAGGTGAGGGCAACCTGAGAAATGCCCAGTAAATCTTCTCTGGTGAAAGTGAAGACATATACGTTCACATATCGGTTGGGATCCCACATCAGGTCAGCATTGGCGGTGTTGGCAGAGGCGAGAAATTGTTCGGCATTGTAGTATGCCGTCGTGGAGCGCAGCACGCGGTCGATGCCCGCTTCCGGCATGGCTTCGCCCTGCGGGTTTTCAGTGGCCGGGACTAATTCGAGATTCATGTCGATGCTGTTGATGTTGTTGCCGTACAAGGCATTGCAATTTTCTATCAGGCGATAAATCGTTTCGCTTTTGATGTTCTGTACGGTATCGTCTCCCGTATGGTCCTGGTCGTAAATGAGGTGGAACACCACCGGTAAGCGGTAGTGATGCTCTCCGCGCAGGGTGTCCTGCGTGACGGAAAGGCTGATGTCTTCCCGTTCGCTGACCAGATGGAGCTCTGCGTTTCGCGCTTTGCCTGTCTGGTTGTCCTCTACGCTGACAATCAATTGCTCCGTGTTATTGCCGGAAGTTTTATTGACGGAACACCAGTCGGTTCCGTTTTCCACTCGCCAGCTCGTGTTGCTGTTCACCGTCAGCATCCAGGCGCCTGCCTTGCCGGAAAAGTGGATGTTGTGTTCGGATATTTTCAGGACTTGTGGCGCGGGGTGGTCTTCCGCACAGGATAACAATCCGAGGAGAGGCAATAGGAGGGATATGAATGCTTTTATTTTCATGACGATTCGTTTTATAGACGCAAAGGTAGTGATTATATGTAAAATACCTACATGTAGGGATTGGTAATTTGTTTCGTAACTGTTTACTTTGCATTCAAAATGACAGAACGATGAATAAGAACATGAAGTATGCGGGGACGGATAAAATGGGGGATTTGATTTGTGAGAATTACAATCTGTTGCTGGTGATGAGCCGTTTCGGGTTGTCGTTGGGGTTTGGCGACCGGACAGTGGAACAGGTATGCGAGGCGCAGGGAGTACATACGGGCACTTTTTTGGCGGTGGTTAATTTCATGGATGACGAGTGTTGCGTTGCGGATGATTTCCGGAAGGAGCTTTCGATAGAGGCATTGATGGATTATCTGAAGCGGGCGCATGTTTATTTCCTGGATTTCAAATTGCAGGCAATCCGTCGGAAGCTGGTGGAGGCGTTGGAGGTCACGAAAGAAGAGCCGGGGAGAGAGGTGGCAGGATTGATTTTGAAGTTTTACGATGCGTATGTGCATGAGGTGCAGGCGCATATGGGATATGAGAATCAAGTCGTGTTTACTTATGTGGAGGCGTTGCTACGGGGGGAAGTGTTGCCGGAATATAATATAGGAGTGTTTGCCAGGCGGCACAACCAGATAGAGACGAAATTGACGGAATTGAAGAATATCATGGTAAAATATTACCCCGCGCGGGTGGACAATGAGTACTTGAACGAGGTGTTGTTTGACATTTACGCTTGCGAGCAGGATTTGTGTTCGCATTGCCGTGTGGAGGATTACATGTTCGTTCCGTTGATATTGGAGTTGGAGAAAAAGTCGGAATGCCATGCGAGAGGATGAAGTCTTAAAGGTTGCCATTGCGGAGACATCGGTGATTATCCGTAGCGGCTTGGCGTTGGCGTTGAAGCGGATGCCGGGCATGAAAATCCTGCCGATTGAGGTCGTTTCGGCGGAGACGCTGGCGGATTGCATGCGTCTGCATCGACCTGACATGCTGATTGTCAATCCGGCTTTTTTAGGGTATTTCGATGTGCGGCGCTTCAAGGAAGAGCCGCAGCATGAAGGGATGAAATGTGTGGCGTTGCTTTGTGCGGTGGGGGACAGGGCGGTGTTGAAACATTATGACGAGGTATTCTCCTTGTATGACGATCCGGAGGAGTTGCAGGAAAAATTGCACCGTTTGATGAATATGCCGGGCAGGGGAGAGGAAACGGGTGGACAAGATGTGTTGAGCACCCGGGAGAAAGAGATTGTCACTTGTGTGGTCAAGGGGATGACCAACAAAGAGATTGCGGATGCGCTTTTTCTCTCCACCCATACGGTGATTACCCATCGGCGCAATATTGCACGGAAGTTGCAGATTCACAGCCCTGCCGGCTTGACCATTTACGCGATTGTCAATAAATTGGTCGAACTTCAGGATATCAAGGATTACTTTTAACCACCCGGATGCTCAGTTCGTAAAGCAAGTAGAGCGGGAGCGATACCAACAGGAGGGTGAACGCGTCGGACGTGGGGGTGATGATGGCGGCGACAATAAGAATGCCGACCAGCGCATGTTTACGGAATCTTTTCAACATGCCGGCGTGAATCAGATGCAGCCTGCCCAGAAGGTAGGCGATGACCGGTATTTCGAATGCCATTCCCAACAGGAGGGAGAGGGTGGTGAAACTGCTGACGTAGGAGGAGAGGGTAATCATGTTGGGAATGCTTTCGCTGACCTGATAGGTCGAGAGAAAACGGAATGAAAGCGGGAAAATGACGTAATAATTCAACAGGATGCCGCATAGAAACAAGAGGAACGCGGGAAACAGAATCTTGAGGCATATGCGGCGTTCCGCGCGGTGCAGGGCGGGGCTGATGAATCCGAACAGCAGATAAATGAGATAGGGGGAGGCGAGGAGAATGCCGGCATAGCATGCCACACTCATGTGTATGGTGAATTGGGATGCGAGCTGGGTGTTGATCATTTCCACCCGAAATGCCTCCACGGCCAGAGAGGGCATATTCCACGAGGCAGCCAAAGCATTGAGCCAACGGTAAAGAATGAAATCCGGGCGGCTCGGAGCAAGAACCAGGTCGAACAGGGGTTCCTTGCAGGCGAATGCCACGCATGCCAAGACGACGACAGCAATCACCATCCGGAACAGCACTTGCCTAAGTTCGTCCAGATGATCCCAGAAAGTCATCGCTTCGGTGTCGTGTTCAGGCATCTTTTTCCTCTTCCTTACCGTTCATGCCGTCTTTGAAACTTTTTACCCCTTTTCCCAGCCCTTTCATCAATTCAGGTATTTTTTTGCCGCCGAAAAGCAACAACACAATCAATGCGATAAAAAGAATTTCTTGTCCGCCTAATCCTAAAAATAGTAAACGCTCCATAACTCCGTTTGATTATAACTTTTGCAAAGTTATGAATTTGTTGGGGATTTTTTTTGTAGAAATGAATATAATTCTTACTTTCGCGGCATATTTCAATTCCATCCGGCTCGGTCCGGGTGATTCACTACAAATAATTATAAATCCTTTTACCATAGTCTATGTACGACATTTTGGAACTGAATGACAAATTGCTGGCTGATTTGCGGCAAATTGCAAAAACACTCAATATTAAACGTGTTGAATCTTACAAAAAGCAAGAACTTATTTATAAAATATTGGACCAGCAGGCTTTGGTTGCCGCACAGTCCGAATCGGATCCGAAATCGTCCGGTGAAGGATTCATGGATCGGAGGGACAAGAAACCGCGGGTGCGTGTGATGCGGGGAGGTGTGGAAAAAGTAGGGGATTCCAAGGGGGGAGTAGGCAAGGTTAAATTCAATGGCAAGGAAGAAGAGTCGAAAGGGGAGGCAAAGCGGGATGAAAAGGCGGCACAGCCGTTGGCTGAAGGACAGCCTCAAAAAGAAGAACGCCGCGAGCATGCGCGTAAGCCCCAAGCCGCTTTCCAGCGTGAAGAACGCCGTCCCAACCAGGAGCAGCCCCGCGAGGAGAAACCGAAAGAGCGTCATGAATTTGCCCCCCAATCACGCCAGGCATACCAGCAACAGCGTCCCCAGGCATCGCAACCTCAATCTGCGGCACAGCTTCAACCTGCCCGGGAAAGCCGTCAAAAACCGGTGCGCCCCGTGGTGCATGCGGACGTATTGGAGAAAGATTTGGACTTCGGGCCGCTGGAAGAGGAGGTGAAAGAAAACAATGTCTATCCGATGGAACCGAATGTTTATGAAGGGATTTCTGTGCAGCAGGAGGGAAATGAAGAGGGGAACATCCAGTCCGACGGAAAGATGCGTTTTGAAAAACGCGACAAATATTATGAGTTCGAGGGCATCATCCTTAACTCCGGCGTTTTGGAAATCATGCCGGACGGGTATGGCTTCCTGCGTTCTCCGGACTACAACTACCTGAACTCTCCGGACGACATTTACGTGTCGCAAAGTCAAATCAAGCTTTTCGGTTTGCAAACCGGCGACACGGTCGTAGGTACTGTCCGCCCGCCGAAAGAGGGGGAGAAATACTTCCCTCTCATTAAAGTGGATAAAATTAACGGCAAATCACCGGATGCCGTGCGTGACCGTATTCCCTTCGACCACCTGACACCCCTTTTCCCGAACGAGAAATTCAACCTGACCGGGAATGGGCGTGGTACTCTTTCTACCCGCGTGGTGGATATGTTTGCCCCGATCGGGAAGGGACAGCGCGGGTTGATTGTGGCACAGCCCAAAACCGGTAAGACCGTTCTCTTGAAAGAGATTGCCAATGCCATTGCGACCAACCATCCGGAGGTTTATCTCATCATCCTTTTGATTGACGAGCGTCCGGAGGAGGTGACCGACATGGCGCGGAGCGTGAAGGCGGAAGTCATTTCCTCAACCTTCGATGAGCCGGCGGAGCGTCACGTGAAAGTGGCGAACATCGTCCTTGAAAAAGCCAAGCGCATGGTGGAATGCGGGCATGACGTGGTCATCCTGCTCGACTCGATTACCCGCCTGGCACGGGCTTACAACACCGTATCCCCCGCTTCCGGCAAGGTGCTGTCCGGCGGTGTGGACGCCAACGCACTCCACAAGCCGAAACGCTTCTTCGGCGCCGCGCGTAACATCGAAGGGGGCGGTTCACTTACGATTCTGGCAACGGCGCTGACCGAAACCGGTTCCAAAATGGACGACGTCATCTTCGAAGAGTTCAAGGGCACCGGCAACATGGAGTTGCAGCTTGACCGCAAACTGTCCAACAAGCGCATCTACCCCGCGGTGGACATCACCGCCTCCAGCACCCGCCGCGAAGACCTCTTGCTGGAGGAGTACACGCTCAACCGCATCTGGATTCTGCGCAACTACCTCACCGACATGAACTCCGTGGAAGCCATGCAGTTCGTGCGTGACCGCCTGGAAAAGACCAATTCCAACGAAGAGTTCTTGATTTCCATGAACGATAAATAATTGCAGAAGTTTATCGCTTAAACTGCACTATAATAAAAAGAGTTTCCGCCCATTTGAGCCGGAAACTCTTTTTTTATTAATCTTATGATGGGGGGGCAGGTGTTTACTGTCTGATATTCATGCTGATGTCCAGCGCCGTCACGGAGTGGGTGAGGGCGCCCACGCTGATGAAGTCCACGCCGGTGGCGGCAACCTCCTTCAGGCGGGGGATGCTCATGTTGCCGGAGGCTTCCGTCTGTGCCGCCCCGCCGATGAGTTGCACGGCGGCGGCCATGCCTGCCGTGTCCATGTTGTCGAGCATGATGATGTCCGCACGAGCTTCCAGTGCTTCCCGCACCTCTTCCAGGTTGGTGGTTTCCACCTCCACCTTGATGCCGGCGGGGGCGTGGGTGCGCACGGCTTTCACCGCTTCCGCGATGCAGCCCGCCACTTTGATGTGGTTGTCCTTGATCATCACCATGTCATAGAGTCCCATGCGGTGGTTCGTCCCGCCGCCCGCTTTCACCGCCATCTTGTCCAATATACGCAATCCGGGCGCCGTCTTGCGCGTGTCCAGCAGGCGCGTGCGGGTGCCTGCCAGCTCTTTCACGTACTTTGCCGTCTCCGTGGCGATGCCCGACATCCGTTGCAGGATGTTGAGGGACAGGCGTTCCCCCAGCAGCAGGCAACGGTAGCTGGCTTCGATGCGCAGGATGATGTCCCCTTTCTTCACGGCATCCCCGTCTTTCACCCGGGCATCCCACACGAAATCCCGCTCAAACCGTTCGTACACACGGCGTGCCACCTCCAATCCGGCGACCACCCCGTCCGCTTTCATCTTCATTTCCGCCACGGCGCGCGACTGCGCCGGGATAATGGATTCCGTAGTCACGTCTCCTGTGGCGATATCCTCCTCAATGGCGAGGTCAATCAACCTGTCAATCAATTGCTCCTGATTCATATTTTTATTTATCCGTTATATTTAAATTGATGGGGCGGGTGTAAATCTCTTTGCCTCTTTGCTGCACAATGTGGAACAGATAATCATCGTTGCTTTCCGGATAATCTTCCCGGAAATGCCCTCCGCGGCTTTCCTGTCGGTACAGCGCGGATCGGATAATCAGCCGTGCCACCGTAATCAGATTGTGGCTCAGCAGCGAATAGTACTCGTCCTTTTCCGTGGGGATAATCCACTCCAGCTTTTCCAATTCCTCCAATCCCTCCTGCAGCAGTGCGGCGTTGCGGATGATGCCGGCATGCACGGTCATGATGCGTGCGATGTCCTGTTTCAACTGCACATACCTTCCCGCATATGTTTTATTGCAATGGTAGCGTGTCCCGAATGATGGCGCGGCTTCCTGTACGGCAGCCTTCCGGGATGCCTCCACCGCCCGCTTCCCGAACACCAGGCATTCGATGAGCGAATTGGAAGCCAGGCGGTTCGCTCCCATGATTCCCGACGATGCCAATTCCCCGCAGATATACAGGTTCCGGATGTTCGTTTCCCCGTTCAGGTCGGTCCGTACGCCTCCCACCATGTAATGCGCGGCGGGCGCCACCGGAATCCGGTCGCACATGTCGATGCCTAATTCCCGGCATTTCTCGAAAATCGTGGGAAACCGGTGCCGGATGACGGCAGGGTCCAAATGCTTCAGCGACAGCCACACGAAATGCTGGTTGTATTTCCGCATCTGCCCGTATATGGATTGCGCCACGATATCCCGCGGCGCCAGTTCCGCCAGTTCATGGATGCCTGCCATGAAACGCTCTCCGTTCTGGTTAATCAGGCGCGCCCCTTCCCCCCGCACCGCCTCGCTGATGAGGAAAGCATCCTCCGAGTCCGTGTAAATGGCTGACGGGTGGAACTGGATAAACTCCATGTCCGCAATCTCGCACCCCGCATTGTATGCCAATGCCAGCCCGTCCCCGACGGTGGTGTGCGGGTTCGTTGTCCGCTTGTACAGGGCGGAAGTCCCCCCCAGTGTCAGGAACGTATGGGGCGCCGTGTACAGCTCCTCCGCTTCCGTCACCACGTTCCATGCCCGCACGCCGTAGCAAACCCCCTCCTCCTGCAGGATGCCTATCACCGAATGGTTTTCGAAAATATCGATGCGCGGATGGTTGATGACCTTGCTGATCATAAAACTCGTCACCATCCGTCCTGTCGCGTCCCCTCCCGCATGCAGAATCCTTTTCCGGTGGTGTCCTCCCTCCAGTCCCAGCGCCAGGCTTCCGTCCTCCATGTCGAAGTGCATCCCCTCCTCGATAAGTTCCCGTATCCGTTGCGGTCCCTCGTTCACCAGGATATCCACCGCCGGATAATCGCACAACCCCCTCCCGGCGATAATCGTGTCCTCGAAATGCAATGACGGGGCATCATCCTCATCTGTCACCGCCGCAATGCCGCCCTGGGCAAAATAAGAATTGCTCTCCGTAATGCCCGACTTGGTTAAAAGCGCAACTTTTCCGTATGCTGCGGCATGGTATGCCGTGTACAATCCGGCTAATCCGCTGCCCGCGATGATATAATCGTAATGACGCATCTTTTGAAAAACATGTAAATTAGGGCGAAAGTACTATTTTTTTTCATATCATAGAAACGCCTGCTTCGATTTTTATTGTAATTTTGCGTCCGGACAGAATAAAAACCAATCGTACATGATTACAAAAAATAAACACGTTTCCGTCACCTACGAACTGCGTACGGAAAAAGGCAGTGCCCCGCTCGAAACCGCGGGCACCGACCGTCCCCTCGAATTCATCTGCGGGCAGGGACAGACCCTCGAATACTTCGAGATGAACCTCCTGGAGAAAAACGAAGGAGACCGTTTCGACTTCAAGATACCGGCAGCCAACGCCTATGGCGCCGTGAACGAAGACCTCATTGTCGATCTTCCGCGCGACATCTTCAAGGACGTCGAGCCCGCGGAGCTGGTCGTCGGCAACACCCTCCCCATGATGGACAGCATCGGACGCCGCCTCCAGGGAAAAATCGAAGCCATCGCCGCCGACGAGGTACGCATCAACTTCAACCATCCCCTCGCCGGCAAGGATCTCTATTTCAAGGGGGAAATCATCGCCGTCCGCGATGCCACCGATGAAGAGCTCGAAGCCCTCCATTCCCACAAATGCGGTGGATGCAGCGGCTGCTCCTCCGACGGCGGTTGTGGCGGGGGATGCGGTTCCCACGACGACGGCTGCGGTTGCGGCGGATGCCATTAATCCCCTGTGCGCGTGTCCAACGGATTCGGGAACATATATCGCCTGACCTCTTTCGGGGAATCCCACGGGGCGGCTGTCGGCGGCATCGTCGAAGGCTGCCCCGCGGGCATTGTCCTGTCCGTCGAGGAGATACAGCATGAGCTCGACCGCCGCCGCCCCGGGCAGTCCGACGTCACCACCCCCCGCGCTGAGGAAGACCGCCTCGAAATCCTCTCCGGGCTTTTCGAAGGGCGTACCACCGGCATGCCCATCGCCTTCCTCGTCCGCAACCGCGACGCGCGCTCCGAGGACTACTTCCCCCTGCGCGACCTCTACCGCCCTTCCCACGCCGACTACGCCTGGGAATGCAAGTACGGCATCCGCGACCCCCGCGGCGGCGGACGTTCCTCCGCCCGCGAGCACATCGCCCGCGTTGTCGCCGGCGCCATCGCCCGGCAGGTCCTCTCCGCGCAAGGCATCGCCATCCGCGCCTACACCTCCCGCATCGGCGACCTTTCCCTCACCCTTCCGTACTCCGGGCTTCCTCTCGACCTTGCGGAAACCAATCCCGTCCGCTGCCCCGACGCCGACCTCGCACAACGCATGGAAAGCCTCCTCCGCGACCTGCAGGAGGAAGGTGACACCGTCGGCGGTACCGTCACCTGCGTCATCACCGGCTTGCCCGCCGGGCTCGGCGAACCCGTCTTCGACCGTTTTCAGGCGCGCCTCGCCTACGCCATGATGGGCATCAACGCCGCCAAAGGCTTCGAATACGGCTCCGGCTTCGCCTCCGCCGCCATGCGCGGCAGCGCGCACAACGACCCTTTCATCCTGCGTGACGGGCAGGTACGCACCGCCACCAACCGCTCCGGCGGCATCCAGGGCGGCGTCACCAATGGCGAGGACGTCTACTTCAGCGTCGCCTTCAAGCCCGTTTCCTCCATCCGCCTCCCCCAGCACACCCTCACCCGCTCCGGCGAGGACACCCTCCTCGCCCTCCAGGGCAGGCACGACCCCTGCGTCGTCCCCCGCGCCGTCCCCGTCGTCGAAGCCATGGCAGCCATGGTCACCCTCGACCTCCTGCTTGCCGCCCGCACCAACCGCTGGTAAAACAAAAAAGGCCTGCCTCGCTGGCAGACCTCTCTTATTTAAGGCGTTCACGCCTTACTCAAGCGTCACGAAAAACGTCCGGCTCGTTTTCTTTCCCGACTTGTCCGTGCAGAACAGGTAGACGGCGATATTTTCCGCCGCCACCTCCCACGTGCACGGGATACTGACCGTCTGCGGCGAATCGGCAAGCTCCGAGCGCGTAGCCAGGCGCACCATCTTCGTCTTTAGCAGCGTCTTCTCCACGAGGCAGCAGTAAAACACATCGTCATTCGCGGCATGGGCGATGAACTCCTCCGGATCTTGTTCATCGAACGCCAGCGTCAGCATCCGGCTCTCCGCATCTATCGTGGCGTTAGCCTTGTCCGGCAGTGCCCGGGAGCCCTTCGACAGCACCAGATTCTCATAATCGATGCTCATCACCAGCCCCTCACTCACGATGACATTCCCCTTGTTCACGCGCACGAAGTAATTCTCCACCGTATGCTTCGTTTCCTTTGCATACTTCAGTCCGATTTTGATGGCAGGCGCGAACGACGCCGCCAACTCCACCAGCGAAGGGAATTTCTTCCGTTGCTTCTGCTGTTCGGGGCTGTTCGGGTTGGTCACTTTCTTAATCTTTTTCTTGACGACGTTCTGCCCTTTGTGCATATTGGAATTTTAAGTTGTTAATAAATAGGTATTATTTTAACAAGAATAAACACATTCGTAAGAGCAATAGCAGTTTCCGTTTCTCGTCTTGGTGCTCATCCCCCGATGAACTCCTATTCAAGTCATAGGCACGGCTAAGGTCGGGGTATGCTTCCGGTAAGGTTACGCTATTGGAGCATACGGTAACCTTACCGGAACCTTACTGTAACCTTACCGGAGCCTACCGGTTGAATAGGAGTTTATAGGGCGTTTTCCCGAATGTTTCTATATTTATTTTCAACCGACCCATCGGGAACGTTTGTGGTGTGACAAAATTGTTTTACATTTGCAGGGTCATGGCGACGTAAGTTGTTGTGGCGCACATATTGAAGCGTTTTTGTTTAGTCCTTATTTTAGAAATCGCCAATTTCAAGACCGAAGGACAAGCATTACAAACGTTCGCTTTCCGTATATGCAATTCATGCCATATACCGGTTGAGCGTGGGTCGGTTGTATGTTTATTTCGGTCTGGGTGTTTGGCGATACCTTAAAATAGATAAACAGGCAGATTCCACGCTTCTTGCGTTTTATAAACCTGCCTCGTCCGGGAATCTGAGGACAAAGAAAAATTTATTTATTATGAAAAAAGTATTTTTAATGCTTTTGGTAGTTACCATGTGTGGCGCAGTAAAAGCGCAAGAGTCAAAGTTTGGAGTAAGAGGCGGCATCAACCTCTCCAATTTGAGCGAAAAAGTGGAGGGCGGTTATGCAACCGACTACAAGACCAAAGTGGGTTACCGGTTCGGGTTTATCTGTGATGCGGGTCTTAGCCGGAGTTTCTATCTTCAGCCGGGGCTGTATTTTA
>CAJTSF010000004.1 GCA_910578985.1 uncultured Odoribacter sp.
TCCGCCATTCTCTTCCGATTTTCGTCCGACCGCGATGGGCTGAATATGGGAGGAGTATGGGAGGAGAATGGGAGGTGTTCCATGATTACACCGAATCCCGGCAAGCAGTTCTACGGGAAGTTCATATTAGATGTTTTCCATTCCGGATTCGGTGGAAGAGGAGAATTTCCGGGGAGCGGAGAGAATATTCAGGCGGGAGAGGAATTCCGCGCGGTAGCGGTAGCCGATGGGTATCCATTCCTCCCCTATCCGGACGGAGTTGCCCGCCCAGACGCCGATGTCGTAAAGGCTTATCACATAGCTGTGGTGGAGGCGGACAAAGAGGTCTCCGGGCAGTTGCTGCACGAGCATCCCAAGCGGCTGCGCCACGGTGATGCGTTTTTTGTCCCGGAAATAGAGGTCGCAGTAACACCCGCACGCCTTGACGTAAAGGATGTCACGGTAGAGGTATTTCCGAAAATAGTCGTTCTGACGAATGAAAATGCCGTCACGCTCGTGACGGAGTACCGGCAATTGAGCCGGGAATTGGTTTTGCATAAAATCGTTCATAATCTTTTGTTTTTAATCCCATAAACCGCTTCCCGGAATCCGCTTGTAAACCGGACAAACAGGTGCAAAGGATGCCAGTCGGCATCCTTTGTAAATCACATCAATAGTATACCTTCTCCGTTTTCAAGGGCTTCGTCTATTTCTTTTATAATCATGGAGAAGGTCCGACACAGTTCTGTTGCAGATATTTCTTTGTCCAAAGTCGAGATGATTTCCAGGTTTTTATCCGTGCCGCCTTTCGTCCGAATGACTGACAGATGTTTGTCTGCAAAACCGATAACCGATTGCAACGCCATATCTTCTTTCCCCGTAACGGTTTTGATATGATTTGCTTCCAGATGGTTTTGAAGTTTAGAGTGATTGCATCCCAAGCAGAGAATACAAATAATCAGTAAACAATCGGAAGTAACTTTGCTACAATATCCTGCTATTAAATTTAAAAAAACTAATATTGTTTTCATGGTTATTCTAATTTCCGATAATCAATGCTTTGTGTGTATTTTACATTCCGCATTCGTTTGGCATCTTTATTCCAAACGATTTTAATTTCTTGTTTGAATTTTTTTTCTAATTGAAATAAGCGATCAGGGGAAAATCTTGAAAAAACAGGGTCATCTATGCGAAAAGTAAAACTTAACTCCTGAGTATTACCAGAGCTATCAGCAACAATACTAATTGTAAGTCCATATCCGATTTTTCCTTTTATCATTTCCCATTCGTCAGTAGTTAATGATTCCCGTAACATACGTTGCAAATCGGTTTGAGTTTGTCCATACACGGCATCAATTCCTTCTTCATCAGGTACAATGCTTCCATCCGTATAATACGTTATACGAGTTGTATCAATATTATCTGCATTGCTGACTTTTATGAAGAATTTTGTCATTGATTTACAACGATAAGCGACCTCCTTGCCTTGAACTGTTTTTCCAGGCATATATATGTTTTGAGCATTTAAATTTATAACACTCAAAATAAAGAAAATGAGGGATAATAATGTTTTCATAATTTTTGATTTTTAGTTATTTACAATCTTTCGCTAATCTTTGAATGGTTTCTAAATTTCTTGCAGAACTAGATTCTTTATAATTTTTATAGTTTCCAAAACCCTGTAGTTCTTTTATATAATTAATATAAGATTCGTTAAAAATCTCGACATCGATTATATTAAATCCTTCATCTATAGTATATTTCAATGTTCCCATGCTCTTATAACAATCTTCACCTAAAAGAATTCCATACTTTTGACAATACATGTAAATAGCTATGCGTACTTCAATTTCTAAATTTAGTAAAGAATTTATGCTCTTCGTTTGGGTAGAATGCAGTAATTCGTGAAAAAGTACTCGTTCAAAATTACGATTTGTTGATTTAGATTCTTCGAAATCTTTTATTTCTAAACATTTTTTTTCATGACTATATGAACCATTACTTTCTATTGAAGAGGAATGTACAATTTTAATGCCTTTTGATTTCACTTCGCCGATTAATCTGCCCCCAAGGCAGTCATTGTTGATGTTCTTTAAAGCTTCTTCCACTTTTTGCCATTGCTGTTTCGTGAGCTTGGAATCGGCATTGAAAACCGCTTTCGATAAATCACCTTGGGGAGCTATCTTGCCGGAACCGCTGCCGCTTTCTGTTGGGCCACCTCCCCCGCCGCCTCCATCTGTTGAACTACCGCCATTTCCAGCACTGCTTCCGGTATTTTGCCATAATTTATATGTGCAATGTGTGTAAAGATTGAAATTTTTCAAATTCAAATAACGCCCTACGTTACGCATTAAACAAAAAATAAAATTATCTGCTTTCTCACGATCTTCAGAAAAAGGTACGGTTATAACCATCGTTAAAAAATAGTGTTGAATGGTGCATTCCCACAAATTGAACCCCATACTTTTTAAACTATGCTCAATCCCCTTTTTTAACAGGTCAGGGTGCATCCCTGTGGGATTTATATTTCCTCCGACATATTCGGACTCATAGTGCATACAAATTTCCATTGTGAATAAGGCTGTTTTCGTATGTATGAAGACGTCTGGGAAATCTTCGGGGGAGAGGGGTAGGATTTGGTTGTCCAGTAAGTCGGCATAGAGGAGCAGATCGGGGTCGACATCCAAGCCTTTGTCCTGTAGATGTTTAAATGGCATGGAGTAGGTATAGCGTTCGGTAAAAGGCACGTCGCGGTTGATTGCTTGGGCATCCATGTCGACGGGCGTCCCGAGGGAACTGTCGAAGGTGACCGTGCCGTCTTCCGTACAGGTAGCGCCGGCAGGGAAATAAACGACTCCTTCGATGGTCGAACCGGAAGAGGAGCAGTAAGGGATGATGTAGCATAACCCGTGAATCGAGTGAGTGGTGAACCGCACTTCCTCGTAAATGGGTGTGCGACCGGCCAAGATTTCGGCGTAACGGTCATAGGCAACACCGTCGGCTTGCAGATGTTCTTGTAACAGCAAGGCATAACGATTGGTAACGTCTGCCGGAAACGCAGGTCTCGGCAGACGTTCTTCCTCCACGCAGCTTTGCCCAAGGAGGGCAAAGCCGGTGAGAAAGAGTATAATCAGTTGTCTTAGGTGGTTTTTCATGGATTAGTAGGTTTTTGTAGTTAGCAAGGGGGTCAGTGGTATAGTTTCTCCAGCTGCACGTCGAGGTCGTTGGTGTCGTGGCCGGAGAAGATGATGCGTCCTTGCGGGTCGATGAGCAGGAAGGTGGGGATGGAAGTGATCCCGTAGGTCTTGCCCAGGGCGCGGGAAAGTTCCCCTGTGGCGCAGTATTGCGCCCAGGGCAACTTCTCTTCCTCCATGGCCTTCCGCCAGTCCTTGTCCGCCTTATCGACGGATACACTCAAGAGGGAAAGCCTGCCGCCATACGTGTTGTGCACCGTGCGCAAATGAGGGAAACTGGCACGGCAGGGTCCACACCACGATGCCCAGAAGTCTACCAAGGTGTAGCGACCGGGCACGGCAAGGTTTTTCAGGTCGAGCGTATCACCTTTGGGGCTGAACACCCGGCCTCCGGCAAACGGAGTTCCGAGGACGTGCGCCGAAGCGGCGCGGTAGTCCTCGCGCAACCTTTGCAAATGAATACACGTATCCTGATAACCTGCAAATAGTTCAAGCATGTCGTCCAACTGCGCCTGCGTGTAGGTGAACGGTTCCAACTCCAGCGTCTGCGCCAGATGGAGGTTCACGGGCAGGTTGCGTTGGGAGGCGATGAACGCGCGTGTCGCCTCACGCAGTTCACCGCGCAGGGCGGCGATGACTTTGCTGTCAGGGGCGCGATGTTCGTCTCTGTCGGCAAACAGTTCACAACGGAGGCGGTGCTGCAAGTCCATTGTCTTGCGGCGGTAGCGGCTGTAAACGTCGTGGGAGGCGGAGCCTTTCAGCGTGTAGTTGTTCTCGTGGCGGATGTCGTAGCGCCAGAACGACTGCGGGAGGCTGTCGATGTGGGGCGTGCGGAAGACGAGGTTGCCGTTCTCCACGAAAATGTTCGCCTCGACGTACTTCACGGCGTTCTCCTCTTGGATGCCGCGCCGCTCGGCAGCGTCATGGTTGTTCATGGAGAGGCGGCAATAGACGGGCGTCGGCGCTTTGCCGGAGAGTTCAAATTCCCCGTTCACGATGTATCCGGAGAGCCGGATGTTGCGATTGCCGTTTTCGCTGCGCAGTTCCACCTGCGTGCTGTCCATTGCTCCCGGCACGTAGCCGTGAAGCACGAAAGCGGTCTTGGGTTGGGTGCATGCCACGACGCACAAGGCTGCCAGCGGCAGGATGAGGAATGAAAGGTGGTTTGATTTCATATGTTATGTCTTTTGAATCGTTTAATGACGGGTTTATTTGCCTGCCTTCTCGCGGCATGCCTTGAAATAAAGGGCGGAATATTCTTTCTCCTTGCTCTCCGGCAGGGCGGCGAGGGCTTTCTCCCCGGCGTCCGCCAAGCGACGGTAAAGCGCGGGCGTTATCTCGCCGTAGAAAGAGTCCATGAGGATGGTGTAGGTGTGCAGTTCCTCCGCTGTCAATTGGGTTGTTCGCCGCTCCAGGTCGGCGATGACCGCTTCGGTCAGGCGGGTGCCGACTTTGACAATGTGAGGGGGCACTGTCTTTTCCTCGGAGTCCCAGACGATGCCGCGGAAGCCGAAGGCATAGGTCTTCAGAGTCTCCACGCTCATCTCCGGCAGGCGTTTCTCAATCAGGGACGCCAGCTCTTTGGCTTTCCGGTGGTACACCAAGTCCGCCAGCTGCAGCATGCGCTCCAGTTCCGCTTGTTGCGCCACGCCCAAGCGCGGGATGTCGCGTTGCAACGTCTCGAAAGGAACGTCGTCTTTCCGTGCGTAGCCCATTACATACAAGCCTAAAGCCTCCCAATATTTGTCCGTCAAATAGCGGTCCACCTTTTCCTTGCCGTTATTGGCACGCAAGGCGTCCAAATGTGCCAGCAGAAAATCGTGCATCGGGGAGCCGATGGTGCAGCTTCGCGTTTCGTAGAGGCTCCAGTAAGCCGCCTGCGTCTTTTCTTCTTCAGTCAGTTGCGTCAGCAGTTCGGTGTACACTTGTGTCGCGCGGGCGTCCTCGCCCGCTTCTTCCAGCGCTTCCCAGTAGCGGAAGAGGTCCTGTTTGGACAGCCCGCCCTGTCCGTAGCGGCGGTGGAGGGCGGAGAGGTTGTTCTGTTCGTCGAAGCCTTTCTCCACGCGGGCGATGAAGGCCTCCAAGCCGTCGCTGCCCACCAAGCGGTGCTGAAGCGTGCCGTCGGGGCGGAGCATCAGGAAAGTCGGGTAGGCGTGCACCTCGTATTTCTTTGCCAGCTCCACGCCGGCACCTTTTTCCATGTCGTACTTCACGCACACGAAGCGGGGGTTGAAGTAGTCGCCCGCCGCCTTTTGCGGGAATATCTTTTCCGTCATGTTCTTGCAGGGACCGCACCACGACGTGTAGCAGTCCATGAAGACTAATTTGTTTTCGGCTTTTGCCTGCCGCAGCGCCTCTTCCAGGGTGATGTCCCGGAAATTCACGCCCTCCTGGGCAACCGATACGCACCATGCCCCAAGGCACAGCAGTAAGATAGAAATGTGTCTCATCATGTTTTTGTATAATCTGCCGTTTATCGTCATAAAGAGAGGGTGTTTATACACCCTCTCTTTGCCGCAAATGATGAAATGTCAATCCACAGCATCACGGACGTAACGGACGCTCATAAATTTCGGAAAAAATATGTCATATCCACCCCTAATCGCCGTAACGGAAGTCTGTTCCCGTTCTACTTCGGAGGTGTTATAAAAGATGCGGCGGTACCATACGACATCCCCTTCCAGCGTAAAAGGACTATCCACCTTGGTTGCCGTCCAATAATAACCGCTTTCGCGCATAGTTGCCAAAGTCAACTCCATGTAAGTGGACGATTTCCTCAATGAAACGATTCCTCCCAACATCAAATTGATTCCGCTACCATCCGTTCCCTGCTGCAACAGTTCGCCGGCAGGCGCGCCACGCCAACCTCTCTTGTCTGCTGTTTTCTGCGACATGCCCAATGCCTGTTCCAGTTTCAGCCAATCCTCGTCGGTCGGCAGGCGCCAGCCTTCTCCTTCCAGCATCTCCGCACTCTTCACCGCCTCTTCATAGGTGTAGAGATTGCCATACATATCATAATCCTTTACAGCTTGAGCATAATCGGAAAGCGCAACATAAAAATTTGCATCATATTCTTCATTATACATTTCCCAATCGTAATAGGGATCGCCTGCCCGGAAGTTGGATGCCAGCCAATCCAAACCGTTATAGCGCACCCAAGTGTATTCATTCCCTTCGCTATCCGTCACGGTTCCTGTCTTTTCCGGTTTCACTTCGGGCAATTTATCGTCATCGCTGCATCCGGCAAGGAATGCCATAGCCAGCAATAAATAAATTATCTTTTTCATCTTTTATTCCACATTAAAATTTATAACCAAGATCTTCAATCACTTTTTTCAGCGCCTCGTATTTTTTTACCATCACCGGATAATCTGCAAAATACTCTTCAAACGGCACTTCCTCTTCCCAATAAAAGATTTTTTGCAAATAATCCCTCCGATCTCTATTGGCATAAGGGAAATATTTTCCCCAACCATCGAAAAATTCAAAAAGACCTATTTCATATAACTCCTCTTGGGTCGGATCTTCTTCTTCCCATTGCTCGAATTCATCTAAATATGCCCCATAATATTCGGCAGAAAAAGAATCAAATTCGGCAAAAGCTCCTTCCTCTCCATTATAGTACATATTAGTGAATTTCGTATTCAGCATGTTATAAAAAAAATCATTGCCCCACACAGCGATTTCTTCTTCATTTTCCAGTTCGAGCACATCGGACACATTCAAGACAAAACAGCGCATTCCACTGTAAAAGCCTATAGTCCTCCAACCACTTCCATAACGTTCTTCCAAATCTTTGACCAAGAAAACGGAATACGGAGACATCACGCCTCCCAAGTGCGACAAAATGTATTTCTCCAAAAATGCCGCACTTTTCTTTTGCTCTTCAAAATCAGTCACGTATTCCCAGCGGTAGCTACCCGGCGTACTCTCCATGGAATAGCTGAAATCAATGACTTCCGTGTACCAGTAGGGAGAACCGTCGGCATAAGTCCCGCGCAGTTCATGCCTCAAGGTGTCGTTAAACATCAAATGCACGTTGTTTTCTTCGTAGAAGCGATAACGCAAGGCGTTCAAAGGACTCCCTGCCGTATCCGTCGGCGAGAGTGTAAACCATTCATCCCTCGCCCCGCTCGGGGTCAAATCATCTTCTTTGCTACACGATGCCAACAGAGACACAGCGAGCAATATTCCTATCCATTTGTTCATGATTTTTTTCATTTAATGAGTTTATTACCTATTACCAATCCCAATCATCGTCGTCTTCGTCCGGTTCGAGTTCTTCGTCAAAAACCGGCTTACGATCAGGACGTCGATTGGCGCCTAACGTGCTCTGAAAATCCAACACCTCTTTGGGGAATGCCAAAGTGAAAGCCTTGTCGTCCGGCTCCAGTTCAAACACGCGCGTACGTATGGGCACGGGATCATAATAATCCGACGAGAACTGCGTGTACGTGTGGCTCACCGTTCGATTCCATTTCCCTTTTCCTTCAGGCAAAACGGTGTAACGACGCATATCGTACCAACGGTGCCCCTCGAGACAGAGTTCCCGCTGGCGCTCCTGCTGAATCAACCGAATCAACTCTTCCCCGCTTTCGGAAATAACGGGAGCTGTGCTGAAACGTTTTGCCTGCAATTGTCCTAACATCTCGCGGGCTTTCGCTTCGTCATTGTCAAACGCAGCGGCTTCCGCCAAATTCAGATATGCCTCTGCCGTGCGGAACAGGTAGTTGTCCGACACTCTGCAGTATGCACCCGTATGGGCGCGTCCCCAGTAGATTTTCTGGTAACAATAACCGTAATCCGTCTCCTTCAAATAAACCGTCTTTCTCAAATCATCCGGATTGTCAAACGCAGCGGCTAATTCATCCGAGACATAATAGGGATTTTGCGCATCATCCCGGTCGCTTCCATAGATATAGTAGGTCAATAGATCGCCTCCCATGGAAAAAATCACTTCCGGATTCTTGTCATCTAACACATTCCCCTGATTGGAAGCCCCTTTCAAGTCAAACAATGCCGGTTTCGCATCAATCACCAGTTGAGCATATTTCCGGGCGTTTTTGTAATCCTGCATGTAGAGATATACCCGGCTCAATAGCAAATAGGCAGCATTGATATCTGCACGATAAAGGCTTTTACGCTCCGATTGTCCCAGGCATTCGACTGCCCGATCCAAATCCTCCAGGATTTGCGCATAGACTTCGGCAACCGACGCGTTCACATATTCTTTGTCCTCGACAAAGGAAGTCAACTTCACCGGTACCCCGGATGTCGTTGAGGCTTTTTCGGGAGAATAAGGTTCCGCATACAAATTTACCAACGTGAAATAATAGAGCGCACGCAGGAAATGAGTCTCTCCTTCGATGCGTATTTTCGCCTTTTCCTCATTCGAATTTTCGGCCTCCGTCTCTTCCAATTCCGCCAAAATCATGTTGGTCACGTTGATGTAATCGTAAACTTGGTTCCAACTTCCATCCTCTCGTGCAACATCGGTCTCTTTGTCGTTAATTCCCACTTGCCGCTGCCAAGTAAAATAACCGTAATACCCCGCATCCGAGCGTCCATTGTCCGTCCGATCGTTCTGTTTCAATTCATCGGACATGAAATGTACGAAATGGTTGAACGGAGTGGCATGAAGAGTGATAGAACTTCTTCCGAACTCAACGTATCCTGCCGGATAGTAGGCATCTCCTCCCAAGAGTTCGTCCAAATCGCCTATGTTTTCCACTCTTGCCAAATCCTGCGAATATTCTTTCAGGAAACTGTTGCACGAAGAAAACAGCAGTGCAACGATTCCGATAATCCATATATGTTTCATAACTCTCTATATTTAAAATGATACGGTCAAACCAAGTGAATAAGTGGGGCGGTCGGACAACTGAATTTCGCTGAATCCTCCCTGCGTCGGGGTCTGTCCATCCAGTTTTTTGGAGCAGATGGTAAACAGGTTGGTGCCCGACAATGACAATTCCAAACGCGACAGTTTCATTTTCGACAAGAGGCGTTCACTGAATTCATAGGTAAAACTCAGACTGGAACATTTCAGGTAATTGGCGCTCACCACCCGTGCATCGGAATAGTCATACATCTCCCAGGCATTATCGGCAAATCGCTGAATCGTCGAATTTGCGCCGTCTTCATCCTCATCGCTATTGTCGTCCGACCAATGGTATTGGTATTTCCAATATCCTGCAGCACCTTGGGAAATCAATGCGGGAATATCGGTATAGCGTTCATCTCCCGGATTTTTCCAACGGTTCAGGAAAGCACGGTGTACGTTATACTCCGGAGACAAGTCCTTGTCGAACATGCGGAACAAGCGAGTCTTTGCTCCTAAAGCATAGGAAAACATGGCGCTCATGCGTACCTGCTTGTAGCGCAACTGGGTGCTCAATCCGCCGGACATGTAAGGTTCGCGTCGTCCGCTGGCTTTCAGTACGCGGGTGAAGGTCTGGTATTTGCTCAAACCGTATAATTCATGTTTCTGATCCACCATATCATTGAACAGGGGGCCTCCGTCATTGGCACTGACTCCGATGAAATCGTAAGAATAGAAGGTATTGACCGCTTTTCCCTTTACCAGCGCCTCGCCGGTCAAGAAAGAATCGTAGCTATATGTTTGGGAATTCTGGTCGTTTTTCACCGTATTGAAGTTTTGGGAGAACGACGTGGAAAGCGTCCAACGCCAGTCCTTTGTTCTAATCGGTGTAACCGTCACATCCACATTGTACCCCTGGTTTTCGATGTCACCTCCGTTAATTATATGGGAAGTAACCCCGTTAATAGAGGACACTTCTTTCGTCATGAAAGCATCTTTGGTGCGTTTGTAATAATATTCCCCTTCGATTTGCAGACAATTGTCCAGCAACTGCATTGTCAATCCCGCATTGAAAGAAGAGGTTTTTTCCCATCTCAGATTAGGGTTCGGATTGCGTTCCACCCGAGCAACCATTTCATTCAAATAGGTATTTAGCGGCAATTTCTTAATCAACATCACCGGCGACTGGCTGTCCAGCATGTTTCCTTGGTATCCGAATGAGGTTTTCAATGAGAAGTAATTCAGCCAATCGAATTTCATCCATTCGTGTTCCGAAAGATTCCAGTTGGCGGATGCCGACCAAATGGGCAATAACTTGTCGTTGCTTTGGTCTCCGAATTTATTGGAACCGTCGATACGGGCATTTACGTTCGCTGTGAAATAATTGCGGAAACTATATGAAAGCGTAGCATAACCTGAAAGCATGTTGGTCAGGTTTTCCGTCAATTTCGGTAAATTGTCATCACTGATAAGCCACGCCAGATAATTCGGGAATTTTTCACTGTCCGACAAAGAAACGAACGATTTTCCACGGTCGGGATAATAGCCTCTGTCCGTCCGAGAGTAACCGTTATACTTGGAAGAACTCATCTCAAAACCGCCATTGAATGCAATGTTGTGTTGGTCATCCATGCCGAAATACTTATTGGCGTTCAATTGCAAACGCACGGTATAGGAACGGTTCCGGGTTTCATCATGATTAAATTCACCGCCGTAAGGCAAACGCGAATATTCAGAAGGCTGTTCGCCGTATTCCGAATCCCGCAATTGAGCGACATAGTTGGTTTTCTCTCCATAATAGCCTTCGATTTCGGCATTCTGATTCGTATAAGAAACAACGGCATTGGCATTCAACCAGGAAGTAAAATCGAATCGCAGATTCGTTGTCAAGGTAATGCCTGATGTATTCTGCTGCTTATAGCTGTTTTCCAATTCATTCAGAATATTGTAATTGTAAGCATCACGCCCTACCCTTTTTTTATAGTAGAAATATTCCCCTTGCTCATCGAATGCCGGAATGGCACGACTTGTCTTGTAAGCGTAATCCAAGGGGGAAATGCCGTCCTGGCTATAGTCGTGCGTACTGATATTTCCCTGTAATTTGAAAGATGCAGTCAACCATTTCGTCAAATTACTCTCAACATTTAATGAAGCGGTATAACGCTGGAGGTAGTTATCTTTGATAACGTCATTGTCACGCGTATAGCCGATAGAGGCATAGTAACGCGTTTGCTCGGAACCTCCGGACATGCTCACCGTATGCGAATGCGACCAGCTGTCTTCCGTCAACAAACCGAACCAGTCGGTGTTCATGGTTTCCAAGGCTGCCACCCGGTCGGCAAATTGTTGGTTGTTCAGTTTTCCTTCATATAAATCTTTCAATAAGCCTTCATATCCGACATAATTGATTTTTTCATCGAAAACATAGTGCTGTTCATTCAGTTCCCGGGAAAATTGTATAATCGGCAAAACGAAATGTGCAATTTTTGAAAACGAATTGTGCAAATTTTAAAGCGTGGATTGAATGCCTTTCCACGCTTTAAACATGAATAAAACACCCTTTAAATCCCATTTATCTTGCCAATTTACGCAAATAAAAAACGGGATTTTAATATCCCGTTTTAATGCAAACTCAAGCAAATTTTATTCTATACCTGCTTCTTTTAAAGCCCTCCATTTGGCTCCCGTTGTTGGAACAAATACGAAGGCAGAATCAAATACCGCGTAACAAGTCGCATAATCCTTTTTGTTATATGCCTCTATAATCTTGGCGCAAGCGGAACTCATGATGGCATTCGGGATGTAGCCGATAGTATCGTCTACGCATCTTTTCGGTATGGAAGACCAATCCCCGTATTGTAGGTCAAAAAGTTCTCCCGTTATAGTATCTCGTATCCCCACAAATATAACATCATGTCCGGTTGTGATTAACTCACCTAAGCTGGGAGTAAGATTCTCGTACTCAGGAATAATTACCCATCCCCCTGCAAATAGGAATCTCCGGTTCTCAAAGTCGCGCTGGCAACCGCCACCATCATAATACCATTCTTGTACTCCAAGGCAAAAAGCCGGTATCGTACCATCGTTAGGATCCCAGGAAACCTTGTGAGCATACTTCAATACTATTTCAATGGAATCAACCACGCTTCGTGTTGGCGTACTCCGACCATATATGACCATTTTATGGTTAGCATCCAGTAGCCCATCATCTTCATCCTTACACCCCCAAAGGGTTAAACCTGCAAGCAGCAATAAAATCAATTTTTTCATAATTATCAGTTTTGTTTTGGCAAATTTACAAAAATCCTGGGGATTAATATAACAATATATCAACATAAAATAACCCGTCATTGGGCGAATCGTCATCCGCCAAACGGACTGTAATGGAAGTTGTACTACGGGAGAGTAACGTGACGTAAATTCCCCGTGACTCATGAGAGTAATTCTTCTGTCCATTCAGGATGACGATATAGTTTGATGTCCCCAAGTTATGCGTAATCGTATAGTTCCCGGCGTCGGTACGGGTACATCTGCCTGATGCCCATGTTGTCCCGGCTTGTCTGGTGCAAGTTCCGGCACTTGACTGCCCTCCACACAAATACCTTGAATGGAAAGTGACTACACCTGAATGCGTATGGTTCTTTGCCGCGTATGCTGAATCGTGGTTATGACCTGCAGTAGCAGCCCCAACTTCCGAGGCCGTGTAAGTTGGCTTCGAGGAGGCTTTCGCCCAAGCATACACATCACTTGCCGGCATGGAGGTCGGGAAATCCGTAATCTGACTTTTCGTGTGCGAGTGGCTGGCAGCCGCGTAGCTGCCTTTAGGTTGATATGCACTGTCGTGGTTATGCCCGGCAGCTGCGGCACCTACTTCGGATGCCGTGTAAGTCGGTTTTGATGACGCTTTTGCCCACGGATACACATCTGAAGCTGGCATAGAGGTCGGAAAATCCGTAATCTGGCTCTTCGTATGCTTATGCCCCGTATCCGCCTTCCCATTGATTAAAGCCATGATGGTCGTAGCAAAGTTCGGGTCGTTGTTCAAGGCATTGGCAATCTCATAGAGCGTATCTAAAGCTGCCGGACTGCCGTTTACCAACTCCGAAATTCGCTCCGTTGCAAACTGTTTGGCTGCTGCCAAATCCCCTTCATGCTGGGCGTCCGCTTCCTGCTTGGTATAGACTTCCTCCTTCCGGTAAACATCATTCCCCAGGTTTGCCACCTGGTTATCGGCATATTCTTTCGCTATCCTTAACGCTTCCGCATCCTTGCTGTCCGTTTCCTGTTTCGTGTACGTATCATCCCACCGGGCTTTCTCCGTATCCGTTGTAAGGCGGTGTTCCGCATCGTCCGTCAAATCTTCCGTCTTCCCTGAAAACGCTACCGCCTGCAATCCGGCAAACCATTTCCGCACCTTTCCCCCAAGCCCGGACAACGTATCCCCGGATTCCACATTCACGCGCTCCGCCGCCTCTTCAAAAGAAACAACCACATCTTTACCGTCTCCGTCTTTATCCAACTTATGCGTCACCCCGGTCACATCCAAAAAGCAAGCAGCCCCGGAAGGAGTAATTTCCAAGCAAGGCTCATCCGCCGGTTTCTCCGTTACCAGTTCCGCCCGGTATTCATAGTAAATCGGGTGCATCTTCTCATCCACATACTCCCGTTCAACTACCTCAAACCGCAACACAAAATAAGCCGGCAAATCCACCGCCGTCACCCCGGCAAACGGAGCCACTTTATAAGTCGGATTACCCTCCGGATCCGTCCCCTGCAAACCTACCAATCCGGGCTCCACATGATACGTCCCGTCTTCCCAGTCCAATACCCCGCATCCCTTGATAACACAATTCCCGTATTCCTCAAAAAACGCGTCTATCACCTTGAACGGTTCCGCCTGTAAATCGATTACGTGTTCACCCGCCCAACGGCGCACGCCTTCTGTCTGTACATGCCTTTTCATAGTCTTAGTTTTGAATGATTTTGTATTTCGTCAATGCCTGTTTGTATTTCTCAATTTCCGTCCGGATTAAATCCGCATTGATGCCTGCCGGGATATACACGATAAAATCCGCCGACCCGAACTGCCCGCGCAGTTCATCCGCCAGTGGGATTTTCGCCACCACATTCTCCCGTTCCAAACCGATTTCCGGCTGCATGGCAATCCCTTCCCGCTCCAGACAGATAAGCAACAACCCGTCCCCGTACGTCTCGATGTGTATCGTCAAAGCGTTGTACTTCTTTTGCAGATACCCCTCCAACACCTTTACCTGATTGGTAATGTTCATGAGCATCCGGATATCGTCCCGCCATATCCCGAACGCCTCAAACAGCCCTCTGAGCGGCATGACAAACGTCCGCATGAGCCACAACCGCACCCGCTGCCGTTTATGCGGCGGAAGCAACTGTTTCACCAAATTGTCGTATTCAATCCCCGGATTCATGCGCCCATGTTTTTGACCGATTCAACCACCAACTGCGAATCCCCTGCATAATCAAAGTACCCTGACTCCAGGTCGCTGTACACCTCGAACTCCTTGAAATCATCATCCGATACCCCTTTCCGGGCAATCGAGTTCAGTTTACAGGTAATGACACCCTCTGCACCCATCACGGCGTCGATGAACTGCTGCACATAAATCACCCCGTCAAACCCGATGTTTGTCTTAAACGCCTCGATTGCTGCCTTTACATTCGTCTCTACTTCGGAATAGGGATAAACCGTATCGTGCCACACCTGCAAATCATACCGGATTTTGTCCTCAGTCGTCGATACCACATCCGTCGTCGTCCCGGCAGCCCGGATTTCGTGGATATAAGCAATCAGATTGTATTTTTCATCCGGGGAAAGCGGAACCACTTTTCCGGAATCGTCCGTTTTTGCCACCTTAATCGTCAGGTGCTTCGGGCTTTCCTTAATCGCCACTACTTTTACAATCCGCGCCGCCGGATCATCTTCCGCATAGTACAGTGCTGCCGTTTTTTTATCGAAAAGAAGCTTGTGCCCGTTCTGGAAGCGGAGGCACTGTTCCCCGTACCACCGGACCGTTCCCGGTGTAATCTTATCCGTTTTCTCCTGCACTTCCTTCCGGAACAAATCCAGGATTACCTCGAAAGTGTGTATGGCGGTGGCCACCACCCACGTCCACAACCGCCATTCCGCTACCTTTGAGGTGGACAGTTTCACCTCCGTCCCGGCTTCTAATTCCGAAACAATGCCTGCCTGTATTTCATTAATCGTTCGTGCCATATCAATTCGTATAAGTCGTTACTTCCGTATCTATCTCCTTTATCACCGACGTCTTTATCAGCTTGCTGTCCGTATCAATCCGCACTGTCGAGCCGGCACGGAGCGGCAAATCCAGCCGGAACGCCCGTATAGCCTCAGGCGTCAATCGTCCGGAAGCGGATTCCTTATCCAGCTGTCCCGCCTCGGGACCGTTCTCCAGTTCCGGATTATTCTCCAAAAACTCCGCCAGCGCCTCGCACGTTCCGTATTGCTCGACCAGAATATCGAACACCGTCTGATTCTCTTTAACCTTCACTATTTTCATATTCCGCGTCAATTATCAATTCTCCGTCTATCTGCTTAACATCCTTTACCTTCATCCCGTCCTTGCTGCATTCCTTCCGGACGGTACGGTAAAAATTCTCCGGGTCGGTGTCGTGCATGAAATTAAACGCCCCGATACCCGCCGCCGGCGACTCCTTGAAATGCCCTTTGTCCGCCAGCAACAAATCCCGTTTGTGCTGCCCGGTACTTTCCGTATAGGTCACATCCCCGGTACCCAGTTCGACATCCCCGTCCGGCGTTTGTGTAATATCCAACATAGCTATGAAATTGTACATTGAAACATTCCCGTCACCGCACCGCCCATCGGCGGAGCAACCAGCCCGGTCGTATAAGTAATTGTCGCGCTCTTGATGGCATTCACCACCGCGTCCGCAATCTTATCCGCCACTTTGTCCAGGGCGTCCTCGCGTTTGTCGTCCGCCTGGTCCATCACGGCCGTAAACGCCGCCTTTATTTCACCTTTGATTGTCGCCTTTACCAGTGCCATATTTTATCCCTCCAAATAATCGTTTAATCCCTGTTTGACTTTCACAAAATCCGCCGCGTTAATCGGCGTCCCCGACGGTCCCACACCCGTCGGTACCGTCAGCTTCATAATCGCATCGATGAGTTCCCCCAGTGTTTTTTTCAGCCCGGCGCCGCCCTTGACAAACGTCAGTCCCTTTTCCGTAGCCTTCACCACACTTTCCCCCACCTGCAGCAGGCAATTTTCTGCATCCACCGTCACCGCCGTTTTATCCCCGGCTTTCACCCGGATACTTTCCTCCGACACCTCTGCCTCCGTCTTTTCCCCAATTGCCAGCAGCACTTTGTCCACCTCCGAAAACATCACCACAAAATACCGGTCATTTGCCATCCGTTCCACCAGTACCGTACTGCCTATCTTGGGAATTGACACCAGTCCCTTCAGCTCCGCTTTCTCCACGGCATATAAAAGCACATTTTCATAGGGAACGTCTTCCATGACCACCGTACACGTCCGCGCCTCTTCATCCACGGCTGACACTTCCCCGTAAAAAACAGTCTCTGCAGCTTCATGCAACCGCCGGTCAAACATCCGTCTGAGTTCGTCATTCCCTTTGCTCATACCTTCAGTCCGATTTCAATAGTCCGGCGGCTGCCACCCGCTCCGAACGTCGTTTCCACACTCTCGATATAATACCGCCCGTTCCGGTACCGGTACACCTCGTCCTCCAGTTCTGCCAGCATACAAGGCGCGGCATACGGCACTAAAAACGTCTGTATCTTCCCGCTATACCCGTCATAACTGTGCCGTTTCAGTTCCGCCTGTGCCAGGGTGGCCAGTTCCTTCTCATCCTTCACGTCATAGAAATACATCGTCTTCTCCGTTCCGTCATCGGCTCCGATTTTCGCCTCCACCTTTGTCCCGTCCCGGTAGACGCACACCGCCTTTATCTTCAGCTTCACATCTTCCGCCAGCCGGTACTTCAAATCATCGTCCCGGATAACGTTATACCGCAAGCGATACTTTACCGCTTCGTCCACCGTCTTGAACGGTTCCGAAGCATACGCCCGGCCGTCCAAATCAAAGAACACTGCCAGTCCGTAATCCTTTTTCAACTTCGCCAGCACCCACGACACCGGTTTGTTCGGTACCTGGAAACTCTCCATCGACAACTTGGCCGTATAGCCGGCTGTCAGGCCGCATTTCCCGATAACGTCCGCCAACGTCGTCTTTCCGGACAGCGTCACGCTCTTTTTCCGGCACAGATAGAACGCATCTTCACAGACAATTTCCAACGGTGTTTTCAAATTCAACTGCTTCACATACCCCTTGAACTCCGTATTCAAAGCCCCGTCATATCCCAACCGGATTTCCACCGGGTCGCCCGCCTTGATTTCCTTCGCTACTTCTACCTCCGTAGCCGGCTTTCCGGATTGCTTCAATACCGCCGTCACCGGAACCTTCACCGTTGCCGTTGCCGCCAGGTCGTAAATGGAGCGTCTGATCCGGACATCATGCACGCCGCCGAACCGTTTGCCGCCTATCGTTATTTCACTGCATAAGGTAAACATGGCTTCTATTCAATGGTTAATTCAAAAGGTTTGTCCGTCACACACTCGATTTCCACCTCCTGCTCATCTTCTACGCCCGGCGTTTCCGGGAAACTCATATCCGTAATCACCACCTTGTCATTCTCATCGAAAAGCAGGTCTGTCAATACCGATTTCAATTCCACCGCCTCGTTTACGTTATACAGTTCCTTGAACGCCACAATCTGGTCGGCGGGATAGGTGCCGTCTTCCGTCCGGGCAACCGCCCGGATGGAAACCTTAAAATCTTCCGAACTGATTAATTCCCGGACAGCACCTTTGCGTCCCACCAAGGGCGTCTCGACAATATTTTTCTTTGCCGACACCGCCTTGATTTCCGCCCGCTCCAGTTCCAGCGTCTTTTTCTCTCCGGAGGGGGTCGGATAGATGAAACTCACCGGCATGAAATACCAGCGTCCCAGCCTGTCTTTTCCGCGTAATCGTGTTCCCCGGACAAATTCCTCCATCCCCGGGGCTTCCGGTTCCAGTTCGTAGGCTTCTCCCGCTTCCCCCTTAAAACTCCCTTCCGGACGCTTCCCGGCCAAAGCACCGGGAAACGGCACCCCTTTCAAGGTCACCCGCGAAACGCTGATATTCGGAATATTGAATTTATGCTTCATACAAGTCGAATATATCGGTTAATGTTTCCCGGATGGTCTCCCGGATTTCATCGGTACCGCGCCGGTCGGTATTCTGCACGTTAATCACCACCTGCTCGCAATACTTATCCAAATAGACGCCCGGATTCCTGCCGGAAAGATTTTCCCGTTCCTGGTCCCGTTCTGGGAAGCGGGGCAGTTCCGGAGCAGCAGCTACCACCGGAACTGTCGGCAGGGGGGAGGATACCGCCGGAACGGCCGTTCCGACCGTCACGACGGCGGCAATGGTAGCAGCAATCTCCTGCACCCTGTGAAGGGTTTTTCCGATACTGGCAACATGGCCCGTCATACTTTTCCGGAAATCCGCCTTTTCGCCCTCTCCGGAATAATCCGCCAAATCCGTCCCGGCGGGCTGTTTGCCCGGTAATAGGGCGGAAGGCATTCCGGAAGTTGCCGACGGAGCCATCTTCACCATCGCAAAACGCGATGCAATGGCCGAATAAGCCGTGTCCCCCTTGTTGTTCTTTACCGTTTCATTCAGGTCCAACACCTTTTGCCCGGACTTCGTCCCGCCGGCTTTGCCCATCTTGTTCATCAGGACATCGAAATCGAAACTGCCGGCAGCCGGAACCGTTCCCGGTTTGCTCTCCGTCCCCGGCACCGTTTGCCCGTCCTCTTTCTTTTCGCCTTTTTTCCAGGATAATTCCCACGTCAGCAAGTTCCGTGTTTTCTCCGTCAGTTCCTGAATCCGTTTCGCCCCGTCGGCAATGGTCTGTTTCCGCCGTTCTACGTCCTCATTGATTTTATCAATCATTGCCTGGTTCTCCGAAGAATCACCCAACCCGACCGCTTCCTTGAACTTGTACCAGCCCAGTTTTATCTTATCCAGTCCTATCATGAATCCGTTGGACATCTGGTTCCAGGAATATTTGAACTGCTCGATAAAGAGTGCCCAGCAGTTCTTGGCAAACGTCACAATCACCTCCCACTGTTTGCCCCAGCCCTGTACCTTCGTACACAAAGCGATAATCCCGGCTATCAAGCCGGCAATCAGGGCGATAATCCACACTAACGGGCAGGCATACAATGCCGCATTCAACGCCCACTGGATAGCCGTCCATCCGCCTGTCGCCACCGCTGCAATTCCATCCCACACCGATTTCAGCTTCGTGGCGATGGCTGCCCGGTTCGTCCACAGCTCGTATGCAATCAAGGCAACCGTCAAGGCTCCCAAAGCCGCCGTCAATCCCCACACCAGCGGGCTGCCTTCCCGAAGATAGGCCGCCCAACCGGAAAAGAAACCGACCACGCCATCCAAAACCGCCGCCACACCGGAAAGCACGTCACCCAATACGCTAATCCCGGCACAAATTACCGGAAGCAACAAATCCCCAAGCTGCAAGCCGATACCTTTAAACTGGTTCCAGAGTTCCGTAGCTGCTTGTATCGGGTTTTTGGAAAACTCCAGGGCTGCGTTGGTTTCCCCCGTAGCGTTAGCGGTCGCCCGCATGGATTCCGTCAGCTTATCCAGGTCGGAGCCCATGATGGCAAATGCCGCTTTCGCCTCCTTATCGACGATGCCTACCTTTTCTAAGAAGGCGGTCTTCTGCTGATCGCTCATGCCCGCCATCACGCCGCCGAGGTCGCGGAAAATATCCACAAAATCCCGCATCTTGCCCTGGGCGTCGAAAATCTTCACCCCGGCTTTGTCCAGGTTTTTCGTAATATCCGACTTCGACAAAGAAGAGAACATGTTCCCCATCAGGACGGAAGCCCGCGCGGCATCCTGGCCTTTTCCGGTCATATAGGCAAACACCCCGGCAACCGACTTGTATTTCACGCCGAGGGCATCCGCCGAAGCAATCAAGCCCGGCATATAGGTGGCGAAGTCTTTGAACTCACCCGCACCGACCCGTTTGGCAGCGAAGAAGGTGTCCAGCACTTCCAGTGAACTTGCCGATCCGCCCAGAATGGACATCGTCTGCGCCAACGCACCGGCAACGGTGGAAAGGTCGGTAAAACCGCCTTTGCTGCCTTTCAGGGCAGCGTCCAATACGTCCAAAGACATATCCACGTCCGCCGTCTGGCTGATAATCTGCTCAAACGCTCCCGGAGCCACCCCGATATCGAATTTATTCGCCTTGGCAATACCTTTGATTTTGCTTTCCAGGTCAGACAATCCCTTTTCATCCAGTTGCGCCGTGATGTTCACCTTGGCCATCCCCTCCCGGAAGTTCATCGCCGACTTCCCGGCAAAGCCGATGGCGGCGGCACCCATCGTGACGGGATTGACAAATCCCTT
Organism: uncultured Odoribacter sp.; assembly: GCA_910578985.1. Taxonomy (GTDB): domain Bacteria; phylum Bacteroidota; class Bacteroidia; order Bacteroidales; family Marinifilaceae; genus Odoribacter. Next base: position 20,525 of record CAJTSF010000004.1, read on the forward strand.
GACCATGCTGCCGATTTCTCCGAGATAGCCTTTCAATTTCCCGCCGCGTCCGGCATTGTCCAGTTTCTCGATGCGACCCGAAAGCCGGTCGATCTCCTGGTTGTACTGTTTAATCAGATTCAGGTTCGACGGATCTAACAGTTCCTTTTCCTGCTGCAACAGGTCTATACGCTGTTTCAACTGGAACATACTCCCGGAAAGGTCGCCCGTCACCCCCTGCAATTTCTTCGCTTTGTCCGCAAGTGCAGTTAGCTTGTTGACCGTAACGGAAGAGGCACCGACAATACGCTGCATCGTGCCGGAAGCCTTATCCTGCAAGCTGATGATATATTCGTAAGTCGATGCCATGTTGTTATCCGCCAAAAAGTTTACTCAAGTTCTGAAAATACCGGTGTTCAATCCAAAGTGCCATGTGCACCTGTGCCACCCACTCTTCGTCCGTCAGCGTATCGGGGTCGAGGTGGAGGTGCGCCCGGATGAGCGTATCCCCCTCAAGCAACCACGTGCGGCCCCCCAATCCCAACGGGGCTACAGCTTTTTTAAGCTCGCCTCTTTTACCTCAATCAGGTCTGCCAGAACCCCGGAAACGCCCAAAAAGTAAGCGTCGTCCGTCTTGATTTCCTCGTCGCCCTCCACCCAACAATTCGCCAGGATCACCTCATTGTATTTTAACGGGTCGCGTTGTCCTTGGGATGCTGCGAGCGAAAGTGCCTTCCGCGTCGGTCTTTTCAGGTAACAGACTTTGTCATCCACTTCAACCTTGAAGATTTCACCATGTTTCTTCTTTAAAGCCTCAATTTGTTCTTTCGATAAATTTTCCATATCGTTTCAATCCTGTTTAAATGGTTTTTAAATACTTGTACCTATACGGCGGCGGTGGTATCGTAATCGACATCCAAGGCGACAAACGGCAGGGCGATTTCCGCCTGGGAGTCCCCCTCCTTCATGCCGGAAGGTAGTTCGGTGATGGAAGCGCAACAGATTTTATCTACCGTAACTACCAGACCGCTTTCATACGTGACGATAATATCGAAATCCACGTCCAGGACATCCTTGTATCCTTTCGCCCGGGCTGCTTGGTTCAAGGCGATCAGCTCGCTTTGCATGAGAGTCAGGGTGCCTTCATATTCCCGCTTCCCGTGCTGGATGGATTTCGGGTAGCGTCCCCAGCCGTGTTTGGTCTCTTTCGTTTTCTTTGCCTTGTATTCGATGCCGGTAATCCCGACAATGGGACGGCCGAAAACCACCACCGTAATATCCCCCCAGGCGTATTCTTTATTGTTAATCCGTATCATCTTTTATGCTTTTAAGGCGGGATTGTCGAATCCCAGTGTCACATTGATTTCCTTCAAAATCCCCCGCGGGACGATCTTGCAGCTTACCTGCAGGACACCGGTGGAAAGGATGTTCTGTTTCGGGTCAATAAAACACTCGAAATTGCCGATTTCATCCTTCATGGAAGCCGCCACGGCATTTTCCATGTTCCCCTCGAAGTAAGAGCACAGGTGCTGCGGCAACTGACCATTATCGTCCACTTCGATGCTGTCTTGGAGTTCATCCACGTAAGCCCCATAAGCAATAACGATAGCTTTGTCTATCACGCGGCCAAGGTTCAGGCTGCTGTAATCGTCCGTCAATGGGGCAGCCATGCAGTCGTCATTCAGGTAATATCCATTTTTCCCGACAAACGTCCGGTAAAGGATATACCCGGCATCATGCAGAGCGTCCAACATCCCCGCATCTTCCTCCGGCGTCTTCCCGTCGGCAAGGAAACCGGTGGTGGCAATGGCCCCGTCCTTCACACGCGCAATCGAATAATTCACCGCAATTTTTGCGGCGCGTCCCAACACCCTCGCAACGGCAGGGGAGGCCGTTTCTCCGATCATTTTATCGGCAGCCAAAACCAATCCCACCCGGTTGTAGCTTCCCTCACGTGGTTTGAACAGGTTTTCAGTGCTACCGTTCCACAGGACAGCCGGCAACAACATCCGGAACGGATTGATTTTAGCCTGGTAAGCCGCCGTCACGTTCTGAGCCGCTGCGACCGCCGTAACCACATCCCCGTCGATGCCCTGTGACAGGTCTGCCTCATATTCCGCAGGAGGCAATTTGTTGACGCCGACCAGCCGGATACGCCCGGCGGCATAATTAATCAGCTTTTTCAAAGGACTGCCGTCCTCCGAGCTGCACATCTGCGTGAGCGTTGTTGCCTCGCTCACCACCAGCACATACAACTCCGCGCCGTCACCCGCCTGCTCGTAGAAGGCGGCTACCTCCTTATACAGAAGCGGGTTTTCCGCCTCCGTAATCCCATACGTTGTCAGATCGCGGGTGGAATTAAACAAATACACCCGGTTCAATTCCAACTTATCCGGGACTGCCTTGCCCGTCAGAATCAGACCGGCAACCCCGTCATCCGTCGAAGCAACGCGCCCCAGGGCACCGTTCTCCAACCGGATATTTACATTTCCCATTCCCATATTATTTCACTTTTATGGTTTGTAACTCTCCATTCTTTACCCCCCGCTGATGAGCCGTCGCCGCCTTGTACTCCTTACCTAAGAACACCATTCCGTCCGACGCCACATAAAAACACTTTTCTCGGGGATAACTTTTCAGGTAAGGCACAATAAAAGACGGATATTCGACACCTTTGTCTACTTCCTGAACAATATTTTCCTTATCCATGACCAAATTGATTTCCTGCATTTGAATACAACATATATCGGAACGCCAATCAGCACAAAATCCCCTAAACGGACTCGGAACTTCTGCCACCCTGTTAGCCGGTTCACATACACAATCTCTTTCTCCTGACTCTCCATAAAGTCCGTCCGTTCCACATACCGCTCTCGGAACGTCATGAAAATCCCGAAAGAATCCACCTTGACCATTGCCGTCAGTACATTATCCTGAATATCCAATTTAGGAGGATTTACATGCTTCCCGGCTTCGTACTCCGCTATCCGTTTCAACAACACATTCCCGACACTGTCACACTCCAGTAAAGCTTTTATTGAAGCCGAGTCGGGCTGTACTTTTACTACCGTGTCATTTACGATTTCCAGTATCGTTTCCGTCCGTACAAAGGTCTTGTTGCTCATTTCCTTCTTCGCCTTGCAGCTCTGCATAAACAGGGCAGTTGTCCCGATAAGGACAGCGATGAATACTACGAAAAGCCCTCTCCAGCCGCTCAACAGATTTTTTAAATTTTCCATTCTCTTTCTTTAAAGTTTCAATCAAATTATGCTGAACTTCCGAGGCCTCAGCATTAGCCTTTTTCACCAGTTCAATCATCAGCTCTGCATTACCGATGTCGTTTTTCCGGTTCTCGATTTCCTTAGCCCTTATTTCCGCCTTCTTTGCCCGCCGGGCATAAAGTACAGAAGCAAGAACACTCACCAACGCCGTCAAGGCGGAAATAACTTGTACCACATCCATAACTTAACTAAAATATAACTCCGATTCATCCTTCCGCCTCTTCCGGAGTCCCTCCAACGGTTTCCCGTTCGCGTGGATCCATTTCAAAAACTCATCCCGGATACTTCTGTCTGCCGGATTCGCAAGCACCTTTTTCCGGAGCGTCGATTTCTCAAAATTTCCACTACCCACATTAAACACAAACGACACCAACGCGTCAAACTGACACTGCGCAAGTCGTGGCTGCAAATACCGCACTTTCTCCACCGTCCGTTCCGCCGTCCTCAAATCCTCCCGCAAACGCACTTCCGCCTCCTGCCGGGTAATTTCCGTCCACTGGTTTACACCCCGCGTACTCCCGTATCCAACCGTCCAGACGCCGGCAGGGCATTTATAAGCCCTCAGCCGGCATCCTTCGTGTTGCTTAATCAATTCAATCCCCTTGCTGCTCGTTTCCATCTCCGCCTTGTGTTACTTCTGCCGATTTCGCTTCCTGGGAAACAGTGATTTCAATCGCTTGTTTCGTGTCATTCTTCAATTTCAGCGTAAACTTACCGCCACGGGCTCCACCGGTATTTTCTGCCGCAGTAATACTCAATCCGGTCTCCGTCCTCTCATAACTAAATCCGGCTACCTTGCCGGTCACACTATACTCACAACAAGCCGTAACCAATACCGCTTCGGTTCCCCCTGCGGCAGCAAAATTCAACTCCTTCGGTGCGGCTCCGAAATAATCACGCTCGTCATACAACACCACCTCCTCACCGAAAGCAGTATTAGTGTCCGCCTTCATCAGCATCTTGAAAAAATACTTCTCGCCGGCATTTGTCAGAGGACCGATTTTCACAGCGTTGAAATCGTTTACCATACTCACGCCAGCCCACAAATTCGTTTTCAAATCCCTGCCGCACACCGTGGCCACAATCACTCCTTCCGGCCATGCTGCCAAGTCCTCAATGGGGATGTTTTTAAAACGTTTCGGGTTGGTTCCGGTCGTATCACTGCCCTTGCTCGACTGGTCGGTCAACTCATCGTCATACTTGTCCCAATCTTCCGTACTCATCAGAAAACGCACATTGGAACTCTTGCGTACCGCTTTCGGGATCCGGCGGTAAACCGCGCGCAATTTCTGTTTCATGGTTCCACAGAAAGGTGCCACACGGATTACCTCCTCGTCAGCAACAATGCGGGTAAGGACACCGTCAAAAAGTTCATCGTCGGTTTTCCCGTATTTGCCGTTAATGAAATGCCATCCCAACTCAAAATCCACGACCTTGCCCAACTCCGCCAGCAACTCATTCTGCACATGATTCGGAAGCTCGCGGAACACCAATTCTCCCGTCGGCTGCCACGGACGCCAGATACCCTCGAAACTGCGCGGGTTAAACGTCGTAAAAGCCATGAACTCTTTCGGCTCCAATACGCGTTCATCATATTCGAAATCCCCCTTGCTGTCTTCATCCTTCGGTTGCTCTTTTCGTTTTTGCAACATCTTTCCCGTCTTCACGCGCGGAAGGTAAAACTTCGTCGCCACATTCGGCTCCAGACGAATCAATCCCCGGTTCACCAGTTCATTGCCGGTCGTCGCCCGTATCAAAAGCCTGGTTAAAACTTCGCCACTATAGGCACTCTTAACTTCTACTCCCATAACTACTCTTTTTTATCGTTTACAATTCTCTTCAATTTCCCGGAAACGCTCCGCCCACAAATCCTTCGGTTGCTTTTCCTCGTCTTCCTGCAACTCCTTCACGCCGGGCATAGCGTCCAAAACCTTTTTCATCCGCTCAAAATCCTTTTCCGCCAAGGCGATATAATCCGCCCGGTCTGAAGCCGTAATCTTACGCGCCTTGATAGCGTCATCCACCAAGCCTGCAACAGCCGCTTTCCGATTTTCTTCCTCCTTGTCCCGGTACCCCTTCAGCTCACCTTTCAGTCTCCCGTTCTCCTCGCGGAGCGTTTCTGCCGCTTTCGCTTCTCCCCGAAGCCGGACTATTTCGGCAACCACAGCCCGTTCATCGGCATCTTTCAACTCCAGAGCCGACAAAATCTCATCCTTCAAATTCATCTTCTTTGTCTTTTTTGATTTTAATAAGGGTAATAAAAAGTTATCCTGTCCGGCCGCAAAACTCAACTCCGCACCGGTTCCGTCATCAAACAGCCGCACACAATTCTTATTCGCCGGAATATCCACCACCGACACCTCCCGAAGGCGGCTTTCCATCACCGTCGGTCGCGTTTGTCCCTGCACCAATACTGCCTCGTCCTCACTCGTCGTAATCACCGAAATACTGATACTGCACGCCCGGATAATTCCCTGCTCCACCTTGTTGGCAATCTTCACCGCAAACGCATCCTTCGCGTCAAACTCAATATCTCCGTATAGTTTATCGCCATCCTTCCAAATCTTCACGACCTTTCCGATAGGCAACACCTGATCCTCCTTATCACTCCAGGCACGGATATGATTCCACAACACCACCGGATTCCTCTTATAATCATCCAGCTGGATGCCGTCCGTCAATACCCGCGTCCCATAACTGTTTATGCTTTCGTCACTCAATAAAAACGTATATGCCATAACCTTTCCAATTTTGTTTACAGCCATTCCGGCTCGCATTTTCAGTGCAAGTGTACAACCGGAAATATCCCCCGGCAAATAATCTTACAACCCTTGGAATGATTATTACAACCATTGTAACATAATTAGTTACACATCCATCAAACCCCCATTTTTGTCCCGGCTTTATAAACCTTTTACTTAAAAAGTATGGCAAAAGACTACGACAACAAACGCACCGTCGCGCAACACATGTACATCACAGAACGGCGCACCGCAAAAGAAATAGCCCTGAAACTCAACATCGCCCAGAAAACGGTCGGCGAATGGGTAAAAAAGTATGGGTGGAAAGAACTGCGCGAAGCCAAAGCCATCGCGCCGGCAAAGCGTTCCGAAAACATCGAAAAAATCATATCCGGCATGGCGGAAAAACGCATCCGCCTCGAAACCGACATTGTCGGCGAAGAAGCCAAACCGGAACCCGACCCCAAACGCATCGAAGAGCTGCGCAAAGAAATTGCCGCCCTCGACTACGCCGTGGCAAACTGGAACAAATCCCTGGCAAGCGTCAAAAAAGAAAACCGCCTTACACTTGTGCAGAAACTTCAGGTCATCGAAGAGGTATTTAAAATCCTCATGCAATTCGATTACCCGTTGTTCCTCAAAACCCTCGACTTCCAGGAACACCTGGTTTCCGTCCTTTCGCAACCCTCAACCCCGGCACAATGAAACAGGAAGAAAAACAAGCTGTCAGTCGCTACCTCGAACGACTCCGCCTTATTCGCGAAGGAACGGCGGTAAATCCGTTTGAAACACCGGAAGAAAAAGCCACCGTCATCGAACGCATGCGCAAAAACGTAGCATTCATGGTAAAAACCATCCTACCACACTACGCCACCGCCGAATCCGCCGACTTCCAAATCCGGCTCGCTAACCGTGTTGCCCGCGACAAAACCTGCCGCGAACTCGTACGCTGGGGGAGAGGACTTGCCAAATCCGTATGGTGCGACCTCATTATCCCGCTTTGGCTGTGGATTCGTGGGGAAGACATTTATATGGTCATCGTCGGAAACAACGAAGACAAAGCCATCCTTCTCCTTTCCGATATACAAGCCGAATTTGAAGCCAACCAGGCGCTCAAACACTACTTCGGCGACCAGATGCTCCGGGGGTCTTGGGAAAACGGAAACTTCCGCACCAAAGACAACCGGTTCCGGGGCAAAGCCCTCGGCATGGGACAGGAAGCCCGAGGACTCCGCATACAGGCAGTACGTCCCAATTACATCGTCTGCGATGACCTCGAAGACAAAGACACAGTCAAAAACCCCGCCCGGCAGGACGAAATCGTCTACTGGATAGAATCTTCGCTCCTTAAAACGATGGACGGACCGGTACGCCGCTACCTTCACCCCAACAATGACTTCGCACCGCGCACCATCCAGAACCAACTCGAGAAAAAACACCCGCACTGGCACCTCGACCTCGTCAAGGCATACGACAAACAGACATACGCGCCAGCCTGGCCGCAAAAATACGACGCTGACTACTACCGGCAAGTGGAGCAAGACGGAATTATCTCTGCCCACGCTGAATATCTCCACGAACCCGTCATCGAAGGCAAAATATTCACACGCGACCTCATCCAGTGGGCAAAACCGCCGCGCCTCAATACCTTCAAAGTCATTGCCGGACACTGGGATGTCGCCTACTCCGGAAAAAACGACTATAATGCCGTTTCCGTCATGGGGCTTCACGGTATCGACTTTTGGAAACTCAAAACTTTCTGCCGCCAGTGCGAAATGGAAGATGCTATCCGTTTCATGTACGAATACACCCGGCTCATGCCGCCGTCAGTCATCATCCATTGGCGCGTCGAATCCCAATTTTGGAACAAACCCGTACAGCAAGCCATACTCAAAGTCAGAAAAGAATACGGCAAACCCCTCAACCTCGTTGTCGCCGACCGTTCCCGGCAAAAAAAATACGACCGGCTCATCACCATGCACCCCTATTACCAGGGTAGACGGGTATTCCACAACATCGCCGAAGAAGCCAACAACGACATGCAGGAAGGACTCAAACAACTCTACGGCATAGAACCGGGATACACCACCCACGATGACTCCCCCGATGCAGACCAGCAAGTCATGGAATACCTCTCCCAATTCGTAGTCTTCCAGCTGGACGAAAACGACGGCGGCACAGAAATAGTCGAAACCGGAACACCGCGCCGCAACAACAGAATGTAAAACCTGAAAAAACAAAAATATGTTCATCACGAAAGAAGACCTCAACATCACCATTCGTCCCTACGAAATAGAGCAAATCACCGACGGGGACGACACAATTGTTGATATGGCAATATCCGCCGCCATCGGTGAAATGAAACCCTATCTCTTCCGCTACGACACGGATAAGATATTTACCACCTCCGGAAACGAACGCCATCCGCTCCTGGTACGCTTCGCTGTCGACATCGCCGTCTTCGAGCTCGTATCCATTGCCCGGCCCGACCAGGACCTCGAAAACCGCCGCGCCCTCTACAAACGCGCCATCGACTGGCTTAAACAAGTCAAAAACGAAGAAATGCCCGTCGACCTGCCTCTCAAGGAAGAAAAACCCGACGACGAAAAACTCGCCGGAGGCATTCTCTCCGGAAGCCGGACGCCGCGCCCGAACTATTTCTGACAAATGTTCAACCTGAAAACTGAAATCCTATGAGCAAACGAAACAAAAGGCACAATGCCAAAAACAAATACCAGGCACCCGTCAAAAGCACTGCGGCGGTCCAGGAACTCATACCTTATCCTGAAGCACCCCGGCGTGAAGGGTTTGACATCAATAAATGGCGGCTCGCCATCCGGAGTGCAGAAGATGCCATGTACCCGGATAGGACTCTACTGCTGGACATCTACAACGACATCCTGCTGGACATGCACCTCACCGCCGTCATCGACAAACGCATTGAGGCAGTCAAAGGAACCGAACTCATTTTCTCCGACGGAGCCAAACCCAACGATGCCGTAAATGAACTCATAAAATCCCCCTGGTTTACCGAAATGCTCGGCGACATCCTGGAAAGCCGGTTTTGGGGTCCCACGACCATGTGGCTCGACCTCTCCGGGGGCGTATTCCACAAATACAAAAAATACGACCGCCGCTACATCATCCCGGAAAAAGGCCTCTTCATTGAACGCATCGGCCACCTTTCCGGCATTGACATTACCGCCGGTCGCTATCCCGATTACATCATGATGGCAGGTAATCCGGACGAATTTGGGCTGCTTATTAAGGCCGCCGCATGGGTGCTTCTCAAACGCGGAAACATTTCTGACTGGGCCACCTTCAACGAAATATTTGCCGCACCCATCCGGAAAGGAAAATACCCCCAATACAACCCCGAAGCAAAAGCCGCCCTCGCAAAAGCCATCTCAAAAGCCGGAGGATTTAGCTGGTACATGATTCCCGAAGGAACCGACCTCGAATTTATCCAAAACACATCCGGAGGCGGCAGCACTAACGCATACCTCGAGTTTGCAAAATTCTGCAACAAAGAACTATCTAAAGGATTCCTCCACGGAACCATGACCCTCGACGCCGAAGGCGGGCAGTATAAAGGTGACATCCATGAAGGAAGTGAGGCAGCCGTACACAAATCTGACTTCCGTTACGTCACTAATTTTCTCAACACTGTATTCCGCCGGCTGCTGGAGGTGCATGGTTTCAATCCCGGAGAAGGAAAATTTTCCTTCATCGTTGAAGAACACATTTGCCTCAAAGACCGCCTTGACATGGATACCCGCCTCGCCGAAAAAATAGAATTTCCGGTCGAATACTGGTACGAAAAATACAACGTCCCCATTCCGGAAGGCGGAGCCAAAGCCGCCACACCCGTCCGGGCGCAAATACAGGACATCCTGCGGGAAACAATTGCCGAATGGATGCCCGTACAACCCGCCCCCAAACACGAAAAAAAACTGCGCGATTTTTTCGGATAAGCCCCCACGCCCTCGGGGGCGTTAAACAAAGAGGGATACACGACATCATCGAAACACTCTACCATTCCGGGGAATGTACCTGCATGGCGGACAAATACGAGAAGAAAGACAATGCTGCAAACCTCGCAGACAACACCAAAACACCTCTCATCAGTGAAAAAGTCATCGATAAAGCACTCCGGCGCATCGCCTCCGGAAAATTCGACCCCGCAGCCGACATCGACCCCGACCTCTTCGAGGCGACCCGCAGCGCCCTCGACAACGCCGCACGGGAAGGGGTGGGGAAAATAGCCTATGGCCATCCCGACCACGACTTCTACGAACAACTCAAACACAATAACGCCGTCTTTGCCGCATTCAAGACACACCGCCAACAGAACGAACTCGCCGCCCTCCTGGTCGACGAAAACGGCACACCCAAATCATTCGCCCAATTCAAAAAAGACGCTGAAAACATCATCGGCGACTACAACATCAACTGGCTCCAGACCGAATACAACACCGCCCTCATTCGTGCCCGGAACGCCGTACAATGGCGGCAATTCGGACGGGAAAAAGAAACCTATCCCAACCTCGAATGGCTGCCCAGCATGGCAGCCGTCCCCCGGGAGGCGCACAAAATATTCTACCACCGGGTATGGGCACAGGACGACCCCTTCTGGAACTCCCACCGCCCCGGCGAAGTATGGGGATGCAAATGCGGACTCCGTTCCACATCCCGCCCTGTTACGGATGGGAACCCCAAATCCAAAGAAACCGTCAAGGCATCGCCCGGATTGGACAACAACCCCGCCGTGGACGCCAAGCTGTTTGCCGACTCCCACCCGTACATCGCCCTGGCTAACCGCAATGCAAAAAAGGCGGTTAAAAAATTCATCGCTGAAAACGTCAGACAGCCGGAAGAATACAAAGCGAAAAAATACAAAAGCGGGGGAGAACTCCAGACACCGCAACACGGTAAACAAAACAAAATCGAAGAAAAGAAAAACCACAAAGCCTACGAACTCCTCGCCAAACAATACGGAGCCAAATACCGGATCCTGCCCGTAGACAACACTTCCGGCGACAAGAACCCCGACGCCTTCAACCTCAGGACAAAACGGTTCTCCGACATGAAAGCCCCCGTTTCCGATAACGGGAAAAACGCCATCCAGGCATCCATCCGGACTGCGGAAAGACAAGAAGTAGAGGAAGTGTTCATCTACCTCGAAAAGGATTATCCCATGCTGGAAATCTGGGCGGGTCTGAAAGCTGCCATACAACCGAATAGGTGCGAACACATCCGGGAAATCATCATCCGTTTAAACTCCGGAGAAATCAAGCACTACGACACGGAAAAACTAAGAGGAGTATTCTTTAAACGCACAAGACGGAAATGAAAAGAAAAGACATAAAAAAAGCCGTGGATTCCACGGCTACCGTAAACGACAGGCAAATTTCTTTGCCCCGCTGGGGGTGTGTCCCAGACCGTAGCCCGGCAGACTCACCAACTCCAAGCCCGGATTTTTATACGCTTGGCAGCTATCAACCTCTTTCTCCACGTTGATAGTGCAAATATAAAACAAATAATCGAAATGGCAAACAGAAACTTAAACAACCTGTCCGCAGACTTCCGACGCAAACTCGACAAACTCACCCGGGAAGTTTCCCACGGCATACTCATCGTTATCGGGAAAGAAGCCGTCGACCAGTTCCGCGACAACTTCCACCGCGAAGGATTCCTCAACGGAGGACTCCACAAATGGAAAGACGTCAAACGGCGCGACCCGCAGTCCCCCTGGTACGGATTTGAATACAAAGCCGAAAAACGACAGCCCGGCAGTCGGAAAAAGCCTGGTAAAAAAACGCCGCGCCTCAACTTCTCACAGACCGCCACCATGCGAAAAATCCTTTCCAGCAAACGGATGGAACTATACAACAGTCTCCGCTACCACCTCCAGCCCGGACAGGTCATCATCGCCAGCGACAAACCCTACGCCCAGATACAGAACGAAGGCGGAACCATCAAAATATTCGGCAAACACCCCGTCAAACTCGAAGCCCGACCCTTCATGGGGCACAGCGTCGAACTCGACCGGAAAGTCGAACGACAAATCCGGAACCGGATAACCGAAATACTAAAACCCTAACCCGGCATCCCATTGAAAAAACATTGAAACAACAATTAAACACCCATTAAAACAAAACATCATGGAAGAAATACTCGAAACCGTCATGCAAAAACTGGCACAAATTCCGGAACTCCGTTGGATAGACCTCAACGTCGGACAAATGAGCGTCCAGAACCCGCCCGTCGACTACCCCTGCGCCCTCGTTGACATAACCGCCATCGACCACACCACCGCCGGCGTCCAACGCCAAATCGGCGACCTCCAGCTTGAAATCGAACTCTACTTCATCGTCCGAAGCCCCGCCAACACCCTCGCACCCGGACACCTCCGCGAACAGGCATTCGAACACTTCGCCATCGTCCGAAAAATATACGCCACCCTCCAGAACCTCTCCGGAGAAAATTTCACCGGACTCACACGCGTCCGCACTACCCGTAACAAAAACTACTACCCCCGAGCCCTCACCCTCACCTTCAGAACCACCCTCGAAGACCGTTCCGCCATCCCAAAATACCGAAAACTCACCGACATCAAACCGGACATCCAGATACAGAAATAAACTACATCAGGGGAGAAAAGAAAAAGCCCCCGACTATAGAAAGACGCCAATCATTTCTAATAACACGACCAATCGCGCAGCCGAGGGCAAGACCTTGACCGCGATTGGTCGCATTATTTTTAAATGATTGGCACGACAAAAATAGATAAAAAATTGGATTATGACTGTATTTGAAATCTTGAACTTCAACAAAGAACTACTGAACCGTCTGGTAAGTCTCGGATTCCGGCCGGACGATTGTAAATACATTGACCTGTACGCGGAATATGAAAGCTTCCGCCGGAACAATGAAAAAGTAACTTATGCCGTTTCCGTCCTGGCAACCCGATACCGCATTTCGGAACGCAAAGTATATGACGTCATTAAACGCTTCGGGAAAGACTGCACACTCCCTGCAGTGTAATCACTGGCAAATTTTTCTCAACCTGAAAAGAAACAAAGAGATTTGCACTGACACAACAAAAACATGAAACACCATGAAAAAATACACATCAGCGCCGCTCCCATTCATGGGACAAAAAAGAATGTTCGTAACCACGTTCAAAGAACTGTTAAAACAATACCCGGACGACGCCGTTTACGTTGACCTCTTCGGTGGTTCCGGATTGCTTTCACACGTGACAAAACGGGAAAAGCCTAATGCAACTGTCATTTACAACGACTTCGACAACTATCGGGCACGTCTGCAAAACATAAAACGCACCAATGCCTTATTGGCTGATTTGCGAATCATTGTCAAAGACTATCCCAGGCAAAAATTAATCACCGAAAAAATCCGGGAACAAATCTTTAGTCGGATTGCAGCAGAAGAAAAAACCGGGTTTGTGGATTACATCACCCTGTCCTCATCCCTGCTATTTTCTATGAAATACGTTCTGGATTTTGAAGCCCTGCAAAAAGAAAGCCTATACAACACCGTCCGCCGCTCGGATTATTGTTGTGACGGCTATTTGGACGGACTTGAAATAACCTCATGCGACTACAAAGAACTGTTTGCCCGGTATAAAGACACCCCCAACGTCGTGTTCCTGGTCGATCCGCCTTATCTATCCACCGAAGCCGGAACGTATAAAATGTACTGGAAACTTTCCGATTACTTGGACGTCCTGACCGTTCTGCAAGGCACATCGTTCATTTATTTCACCTCCAACAAATCTTCCATCCTGGAACTATGCGAGTGGATAGGACAACACCAGCTCATCGGCAACCCTTTTGAAGAGACAACAAAAGTCGAGTTCAATGCCCAAATGAATTACAGCAGTTCTTATACCGATATCATGTTATACAAACAAGCCGCTTAACACAAACCACCCATGAACAAATACTATCTAATCCTGAATAAAATACTAAACACCGGGAAAGTCCAGGACAACAAAAAAGGAAAAATAAAATACCTGCTGAACGAGCAGTTGATTTTAACTCCTGCCAACTTGTTGGACATATTCGAGGGGCATCCCATTGCCCGGAAGAAACTCAAAAATGAACTGGAACTATTCATGCAGGGGGAGCGCAACGTGGAAAAATATCGCAAAGCTGGAATAACTTGGTGGGACTATTGCGGTTCCTACTTAATCAACAGTTATCCCACCTATCTTGAAAAACTTCCGCCATTGATTGCCCGGATAAACAAAGAGAAAAGAAATAGTAAAAATTACGTACTGTTTCTGGGGGCAACGGATGCTGAAACCAACCAAGCGCCCTGCCTTAGTCTTATCCAGTTCCAAATCGATAGGGGAGAACTGGTTGTGTCGGCATACCAGCGCAGTTCCGATGCCAACCTGGGACTACCAGCAGACGTCTATCACCTGTATTTAATCGCCAGACAAATCGACGTACCTTTAAAATCTATCACACTCAACCTCGGAAACGTACACATCTACGAAAACAACATTAAGAAAACCCGGCTGCTGATTGCCGGAAAGGAAGATGTAAAATTTGAACTAAATGTATAAGGAACAAAAAAGAGGACTTCAAAAAGTCCTCTAAAAACAATTTCTCCAAGTCTTCCATCCAGAAATTGTTTTTTGCACACCCCACAAATCGCGGCGCCATCTGTATATCTATAAAAAACAAAGCGGTCGAGCCAGTTATCCGTCTGACAGAACCGCGAAGCCTGAAAATAGGAATAAACCGAACTCGACCGTAACTTATACGGAGCGTTTCAGTTTATTTTTCCCTATTTTCTTTAAAATTCGCGGTTTCTCAGACGAAAAAAATAAACATTCACAACGTATTCACAAAAACGATGCGCTCTCGCATCGCCACAAATATACAACAAATTTTAATACTTCCTAAAACCGGGCTAATACGAATATTTTCCGGTAGTCTTGTATTCATGATACATCCTGACATAATCAAATGAACCCCGTTGTTCATTTTCGCGTAAATGGAAAAATTGAATTTGCCCACACTCTCGGCATTTCCACACAACCATCCAACCCCATTGCGAATCAGCAAACCCAACAATATCCTCAATCACATTATAAGGCGATTGCCTGTGATTTTGAGGATTACTACATTCACCGCCCCATCCGGAATTTACACAGTCATAAACCCCCTTATTCATTACTCCTTGTAATGGTATTCGGTATTCAACAGGGATATTTTGAGAATTTACATCCATTTTCATCATTCAAACTATTTAACATTTATGCCCAAAAACCACCAAACCGGTTATGCTTTAAAACCTCATCCTGTTTTAGCTGCTTACGCCGGAATTTATTAACTGCACGCTTTAAAAACCTCCTTCCGGACGTAGAACAATGCTTCTTTTTCAACCGGCATGCTCTACAATGGCAAATTCCTATTCCCGTAGATGGTTCCTTCATTCTTTATACATTTTATCAAGTTCGTAGCCTCATCAAAAGCAATAACCACATCTGCATATTTCTCGCCCAGAACCACATCATCCAAAGGACCAACCGCTTTTGTTAATTTTTCCAAGCTTTCCAGTAGTTCCGGGGCCGCTGCCATCAATCTTGCATACCGTTGTTGCAGTTCCACTCCCCATTCAGGTCTCCCGATAGGATAAGGGACAACGGCAACAAGATGCTCCACACCTGCATCTTCTTTTATCTTTATTACTCCCCATTCATATCTAACACAACAATTTTCTTCAACCGTTTTTAATTTTTTAATTTCATCTATTGGTTTATTCATAATACCCATTATTTAATCCTTTTTTAATTCAATAACGCAAAATTCATAACCTTGCTTTTAAAACTCCAACTTCAACTGTGCTGCTTCCGCCTCCTCCAGCTTCTTCAACTCCGCCTTTGCGTTCACAGCCAGATAACTGTTATAAGTCGATGGCGAAATCAAAAAACGAGGATACACAACGTGTTCATAGACCCATTTCTGCGTTGCCCCGCGCTTCGTGTGTTCCAAAGTAATATTTTGTATCTCAACAATCCTTTTCAAAATATTTCGCCTGTTATACCCCATAATTGCAAGATTATTACTACATTTGTGGTTGCCACACCGCCCTGTAGTAAAATCTTGCTCGGGGCTTTTTTATTTACCCATCAATCTTCACCTTCAGCCACATAAGGGAAAATATCCGACACATGGGAATCTGACACACTCACCACCTTCCAAGGCATCATAAACGTCTCCAACGCCTTATTTAGATTCTCCAACGCCCGGCTGACATCCGAAGCCGCCACTAAATAATACAGAAAACTCCGTTTCTCTCGGCCGCTCACTTTATCCGCATCAATAATCGCCACCTTTGCCTTATACCACCGGTCATCGTTGGCATCCGTCGATTCCACCACCTCCGTCACATTCGACTTCTTCAACCTGGTAATCCAAAAATCACCACTTGTTATACTTTCCATCTCCCGGATAATACGACTTTCCGCCTCAGTATAACTCATGGCATCCAACAGATATATCTCTGACACCCTCAATTCTCGGCCGTATTCATCAATACGGATACGTCGCACATCTACTTCAAACCAATTCGCATTCATAACACATCATTTATAAACGGTTAAAACTTGGTTCCAACTTTCTCCATACCCCACGCTCATCCCGCTCCTCAAAATAATAATTCGTTGCCGAACCCTCCACCACATTACTCTCCTTAAACAACTGCATAATCGAAGCATATTCCGGGTCATCAAACCGACTCTCCAATTCATACAATTTACTTACACTTTTATAATCCAAATCCCCGTATCTGTTACGCTCCAAAAGCGTCATCGCCAACTGATACATCGGATCATCCGCTCCCCGGTCTGATTTCTGTATCCATCCCTGCAAAAACTCCAACAGACGGGTAGCAGCCACATCCGCCCGTTCATCAAAACGTTTAATCTTATTACACTTGACAAACACCCGGAAACCGTCCCCTTCCAACTTATAACTCATCTGGAAAGGGTCGCGCAACTGCCCGTATTCCGCCATCACTTCCTTAAACGTCCCCATCTCATCATTCATAAACTGCGACAACATCTTTACAGCCTCCACCGTCCGATTCACCTGCTCCCGCATCCGGTTCAGTAAATCCGTACGCAATTTCACATAAGCCTCACGGCGCAACCTCTCGGCATCCGCCTTTTGCTGTTTCTTCTCGGCAAGGACCTGCTCCAGTTCCTCCACCGTCATTTCACTTACATTACTCATAAATCTATTTATTTTTAATTTCAGACTCCATCTTTTTCAATCGTTCCAGGTGATAACATATCGCTTCGTAAAACACCATCGTTTTTTTATGATTTTTCTTTGATGTGCAACTTCTTGCATATTTCAACTTATCCTTTGCACTTTCAATTACACCCTTGGCTATTTCAATACATTCATTAATAGATAACACTAACCCCATCGACTTAATATCATTTTCCGTCATCATCGTTTTACTTTAAAACATTCAATAAATCCAACTGATTCACATAACCCATGATACTTCGTTTCACAGCTACGGATGCCAATTCCCGGAATACAGGAGCCGCATCCGTCCAGGTACCGTCGCTTTTTTTCACTTGCCATACCCATACCTGATACGATTCCTCATTCATCCACTTAATTACCCGGCGTTCCTCCACAACAGCCCCCAATTCCCGCAGAAACGCCACCATTTCATCATTTGAAAAAACAATCCTAACCTCATTCATAACCGAAAAAATAAACATTCAACCTATCATAAAACCGTTCCGCCAACAACCCAGTACATTCACCACTTGCCAACACCCGTCCTCCCTTTCTGTCCCAGATACATTCCCGGCTTCTATTCCGTTTCTCGTCATACTCCAGCCGCACCCAAACAAAATCATGCAACTCATCCGAACACCCGCCCTCTCTCCAAATCATCGTCCGCCTCCTTCCTCCAGATACCCGAACTTCACCAGCTCTCTATCCACCACGCGGTCCACATTCCCTTTCACCCGTTGCTTCATCAGCCAGGCATTATAAATCTCCCGCATCTTGGCTGATGGAATCCGGTTAATATCCGTTACACCCCCGGCACGGCAGATAATACCCTTCACATATTCCAGTGTCACCTCCTCCCGAATCTTCCGGTAAAACCCGAACACCGCCGCAATAGCGCGCTTCCGCCACAGCTCCGCCTCCTCCCCGTAATACCCCGTCCGCTTCTGTATCTTCGTTTGCCCGGTACCACACACACCCTCCATATACTCCACCATCCGGTCATATTCCGTCCGCTTCATTTCCCGCAGACTATTCGTCCGGCAATCCGTAAACTGCCAGACCAACCTTTCCTTCAGCTCCTCATCCCCCTGCCACCCTGGCATCAACCGAATCAACCGGTAAAACTTCCCGAAATTCGTTACTTCCTGTTTCATATCTGTCATATTAAATTTCTGATACCTCACCGGAAACACCTTGCGACTCGTCCTCCGAACCTTTCAAAATATTCCGGTAATACAAACTTGCCCGTTCCTCATCAATCACCAGCTCGCCGGCAACATCCCCGCGACCGACCACCTTCGCCACCAAACCCTCCACCCGGATAACCATCGCCCCGAAAATCTTACACTCAAAAGCCAGTGCGCCCAACGGCTCTCCGTCCTTCGGATTCTCGTGCCCCAAAAACACAAACGTCGTCTTTGGAAATTCGTCCAACAAGTCCGTCAGACGATCCGGGCGGACCTTCCGCCGGTACTTCGTCAGATTATCCAAAAACACAATCCGGGGAGCCCGACGCTTATGCAACGTCACCGCAATATCCTCAAAATCCATATAAGGCAAAAAACGCAGATTCCGATCGCCCACCGTAATCCCCGCCCGGCTCATCGCCCGTTGAAAATCAGACGTACACGGATTCTCCTCCGCCGAAATATACAGCACTGGCTCTTGCAAACTCAAAGCACGCGCAAACATCAGGGCAAACGTAGTTTTGCCATTCTTCTCCCGCCCATATATCAGCCACGCGCCTCCGAAATCCTTTCGCCCGAAAGCATCCGCCCAGACACCTTCCAAAGGCAAAGGTTCATTGCGTGCGTCAAACACATTTCTTACCGTTAAAACCCTTTTCCTTGCCATATCTACATTTCCGATAAAATCAACAAACTTTCCGCCCGACGCAAACCACTGATTTCGCCGTCTTTCTCTGTTTTCAGACACAACGCCACCAACTTATCCAAGCTACTCCGGTCGGTCATATTCGCCTCCAGAACGCTTCGGCACAGCCGCCGGTAAAACTCCGTACGCTCATCCTTATTTGCAGGTACAATCGTGGAATATTTGTCACTCAGCCGGCTGAACAACTCCTCATATCCGGACGTCTCATGTTCGATACCATAATTGATTTTAGCTCGCAGGCCATTCGCCCCCAAAACATACCACCCGCACATCCCGTCCAGGGCGTTATAATACTCCTTCAGCTCCGAAACCATCGTAATATCCATATCCCCGGCCTCGTCGATAATCACCACCGGGTTCGGGAGCAACTTCAAATAATACTTGATCCGCTCCTTCACCGTCACGAGACGTCCCTTGGCTTCCGCACCGATTGCCCGCGCCAATGCTCGTGCAAAAGGAATCGGCTTCTTGGCCTGGCTCATATCCACATAAAAACAATTCGGCAACGTTTGGGAAAGATACTTCGCCGAGTAAGTCTTCCCGATGGCGCACTTATCCACAAAAATCTTGCCCTTGGAATACGCCTTACAAAACTTCACCTCCGCCTCAATCAAATTAAACACCTCCGTCCGGACCATATTCCACTTCCGCTCCCTGGATGATACATTAAGTTCCATGCCGAGCTCGATATATTTCCCCACCGAAAGCAAACCCTCCTGATACCCCTTTTTCAATCGGGAATAAACCGTCTTATCGATACTCCATTTCCGGGCAAAATCACTGTCACTGCCGCTGTAATTCTCACGTGCGGAAACCAAAGCCTCCACAACGCGCTTTTTGTAATCTGTCGTTAATTCTATCATAGTCAAAACCAATTTTCCATCATTTGTTCCTTCACCGTTCTTTCATCACTCTTTAAATCCCGTTTCAACGGCTCTTCAAAATCATTATTCAATATCTCCAGTCTCACCGGTTGATACTGTTCCGCACCCGTCTCAAGGAAAGGAATCTTAAAATTATCATTCAACGTTCGACGTCGGTGGTCAAACATCACCACGTCCGTCAGCGCATTTTTCCGCCGCGTAGCGTATGCACGAATGGTATTGTTATAATGGCTCACCAACTCCATATTAGCACGGTCGCCGGCAGTCTGCTCAACCCGGGCACGGGCAACAAGCGGCTTTTTAATCAACTCACACACATACTTACCATCGATATAAGCTATCGCCTTCAACACGCTGCCGTCGTGCCCGTCAATCCAATAAATCTGCAACTCCTGCCGCTCCACCACCTTCATAATCTCAATCAATTCATCCCCCAAGGCAATCTTCCCGTTATCCCCGAGCAAAAACAACGTATCGCGGAACTTCACATTTCCAGCTTGACACTTTGCCCGGGTCGTGTAACCCAGATAGGGGAGGATACCCTTCCAATTAATCGGCTTCAAATCCGGATTCTGCTTCTCCAAAAACACTTCCCATCGTGTTTTTCCCTTGTATTGGCTATGCTCGTGGTTGTTCCAGTCCTGAATGGTTTTCAGACACTGCCGCACCAGCGTATTGTATTCCACCGTCTTTTTATCCGGGCGCGTCTGGTTCGCTTCATTCCGGGCAAACGGGCGGCCAATCCAATTCTCCTCCTCACGCTCAAAATCATAACGGAGGCTTCGGAAATACTGCTCAATACGCTTACCACGGGCATTATTCGCTTCCACGCGTACATAATCAAACATCTTACCCTCCCGGAGAAACGTCTTTCGGAAATTCGCGTTCAAATTACTCTCACACTCCAGTTCCGCAGGAAGGGACAACCCCCATTCCGCGTAATTCCGCACCATTTCCCGGTAAAAATCCAGGATAATGCCCTCCTTATCCTTTCCCCACACCCAGCACGTAAACGCCTCACTCCCCAAATCAATACCCAAATAAAACCACATCCGTTTCCCCTTCTCGTACTCAAACGGCGGCTGCCGGTCATCGATGCTCAACAGGCTGCCCGCCCATTTCACATGCCCCGTACTTACCCACGACTCAAATTCACTCATATACTGCTGCCGTTCGCCCGTACGTTGCTTATACGTTGCCACCTTACTCTCCCAACTGGACAAAAACCTCGTAATCGTCCGCTCGCTCAACTTCTTATAATCCTTTGGATTGAACTGCTCGCCCGTAGCCGCATCGAAAAGTTCCACATATCCGCCGAGGAAAGCATCATAACGCCGGGCAACATCCGTCGGATTCGGCTTCGTCTTATCCCGCGCAAACATACTTTCAAGCAAATAAACAGTCTTCTCCGTCTTCCTGGCGGCATTCGTATTGCCGAAAGCCCCTGTAATCAGACATCTATAACCCTCTTCTTGATAAATCCGCATCTTCTCCGCAAGCCGGCGCGGATTCTCTGGCAAAGTATGGCCTTCCCCGAACTTCAACCTCAAAACCGCATTAAAACTCCTTACATCATCACAAACCGTCTCATCCAACCTCTTCGGACGCCTTCCGGAACGCTTCAAATGCTCGTCTATACGCGCATCCCTCAAAGCAATTGCCGCATTCAACACCTGCGCATTAATGATATACTCTTCCTGTTTCTCCGGCGAGAGACCTTTGACGCCCGTTTTCTCACTCGTAAAAAAAGCAACCGCGGACGGATCCGGCTTATAAAACTTCTCCAGAATATGATTCAACTTCCTCGGATCCCCCAATGACGCCTGAACATCGGAAGGGAGAGTGTCGAAATCAATCAGTACACAATTTCCAGACCCCTTGCCCTGCCGCGCCCGCTTAATCCCGTAAGGTTTATCTTTATAGCGGTCTAATTGACCACGCAAAGCTCTCCATGAAGAATAAAACGCCGGAACCAGCTCCTCCCGTGTCACCACTATCTTATTATTCCATTCACAAGGCATATACTGCTACTTTTAATATTTTAGTTCCCGCCCCGGACTCGAACCGGGGAGTGTGCCCCTCGGGAAAAATGATTACATTTGTCTGTTTCTAACCCTATAAATTGTAACCATTATCTGTACTGATGGGCATGAAGTGGTTTATCCGCCATTTTCAACCTCGCCATCGCGTCCGACAAAATCATTTCCCGCTCTTCACTTGAGAAACAACGAGTGCAAATCTCCACATCACAATGCAAACCTTTTGCCTCAACCTTGTCACCAACATTCACACCCAAAATCAGATTATAAACCACTCCATCCGCGCCGTCTTCAAACGGACTATCCACCGCAACACCCCACTCACTGTCCCGTCCGCGTTTTACTCCAAAACAACCCGTCACCTTCCGGGTAACATAAACCGGAATCCCGCCCCCTGTAAACCCGTCCCGGACTAAAATAATCGCTCCCGCCTTCACTAAAACCTCGCATTGTTCTTTATACTTTCTCATAACATTGGATTTAATCGTTATTTACCTCTTTTTCCGCAACCACTCTTCCGTACTTCTCCAACACATACGCCCGGATCTTGTCTGCAACCGGTCCCCTTCTGTTATTCACCAGTGCAGCCCAAACCGTAGCCCGGCCACACCCCAAAGCCTTTGCAATTTCCCCCTTCGCTCCCGGAGGCAGAATCACCGGCATCTCTTTCCGAATTTTTTTTAAAATCACTTTCGTCATATTCATTTCCTTTTTTGTACTACCTTTATAGCCGCAAAACATTTGTTTCGCGATGCAATATTAAGTCAAAATTTAGACCCATCAAAGCAATATGGACAAAATTTTATCTCCAATAAAAGAGAGAATGGAGAAATATATTAAAAATCAACATCTTAGAAAGATAGATTTTTTTAAAAAAACAGGTATATCACCCTCTAATTTCAAAGGAGAAGGCAGTAAAAGTGAACTTGGTGGTGATAAAATAGCCAAAATATTGTCTGTTTATTCAGATATTAATCCCGATTGGCTTCTTACAGGTCAAGGTTCCATGTTGAGGGAAACACATCTAATTACACCTTCTACAAATCTCGATCGCAGGGGGGCACCTTATTACAATGTAGACTTTACCGGGGGATTTGATTTAATATTCAACGACCAAAGCACTCTTCCAGCCTTTTATATAGACTTTACTCCATACAACAAAGAAGGAGTTATTTGGTGCAACCTGACAGGTCATTCAATGGAACCAGAGTTAAGCAATGGGGATATTATAGCCATGAAAGAATTAACTACCCCCGTCGCTTATTTGCCTGCAGGGGAAATTTATGGGATTGTAACGGATGAATATCGAACAGTAAAAAGAATAGCAAAATCACCCAAAGAAGGATACGTAAGATTAATCCCGACAAATCATGCCCCGGAATACAGCGAACAGGAAATCCCCATTTCAATGATTAAAAGGATTTATGCAGTCATGGGTAGCATCCGCAAATTCTTTTAAATAGTGAAAATGGTGTTATTAGGCAACAAAAACAAACCAAAGTAATGAACATCAATACAATACAAATTTAATTGATAGGTATTTTCTTTGTCATAAGGGGGGGGGAGCGTGCAAAAAACCGCCCTTTTTAACTCCATTTAACCACATAACCCCATTTAAAAGGCTCTTTTTTTGTACGCCCGTGTGGCTCTTAATGTGGCTCTTAATGTGGCTGTAAACTTCATTTTAACAAATATTCACTCAAACTTTGCCGTTTCCAAAACACCTTCAAACCTCCATTTTCCCCTTGTCAATATCCCTTCCGAAATACAAAAAAAACAGCCCGTTTTAGAGCCGTTTTGACAACTTCAAGCATTTCCCCGTCGTGTACTCAAAAACCTTTAAAACCGCCCATTTCAAGCCTCCTCCGGGCTTCTGCATCCCGGCACCTCCATTCCGTAGCTATCGGATACACCTTCTCATCTTTCATGCCCTTTCCTGATTTCCCTACAATTAACCTTTCTGTATAAAAAAGGTGCATCAGAATAAACCTCCGATGCACCCTCAATAAACCTTTTTGCACAAATCGAATTATCTCTACTGTCACCCTTTCACTACTCCAAACCCCTTGTATTTATTAGGCTTTCCCTTCATTCATCTCCTTTCTCATTCATGTACATTCCGTTTTACCCCCCTTAATTGAATACGCTCTTTGGAGTCCATCAGATTAATTTTACGGTCGGAATAGCGCGGACGCTGGCGGAAAGTCGTGCTCATGTTGTAACTGATAACGGGTTTTCCGACACGTCCTTTCTTCGTCGTCACTACAATGACGCCGTTGGCGGCCTTTGTTCCATAAAGGGCAGTGGCAGCGGCATCTTTTAAAACGTCGATGCGCTCGATGTCCTGTGGATTGATGCCGGCAATGGCATTTCCGATACGGTTCACGTAGTCCGGGTCGTTCAGTTCTTCGGCGGATACCGGCACGGGGTCTTGTACGATGATACCGTCCACCACCCACAGCGGCTCGCGGTTACCGATAAGCGTCGATGTACCGCGGATACGGATTTTGGGAGCAACACCCACCTCGCCGGAGTTGGTCATCAAAATCATGTCGGGCACCCTACCTTCCAGCATCTGGTCGAGCGACGCAGCTCCCGGCACCATGATATCGTCCATTTTTACCGAGGTGACGGAACTGGTGTTTTTCCGTCGGTCAATCGTCTGGTAACCTGTAATAACGACCTCATCCATCTGGGTGGCTTCCTCGTGCATGGTAATGTCGATTTCCTGCTGTCCGGCGTATGCCACTTCCTGGGTTTTCATGCCGACGAAGGAGAAAAGCAGCTTCACGTCCCGTGCTTCTTGCGGCAGGCGGAGGAGGTAGTTCCCTTCCATGTCGGTCACGACACCGAGGTTCGCTCCCTTGATGGCTACGGTGACGCCGGGCAGCGGCTGTCCCTTTTCGTCTTTCACTACGCCCCGTATCTCTTTCGCTTGCTGTTGGGCGACCGGTGTTTCCGCCTTTTTTACGATGACTTGATCCGACTCCAGAATGTAGGTCAGTTCCAGCGGATTGAGCAACGTGGTCAATACGTCGCGGAGGTCGGTTTGCTTTGCCGTTGCCTTTACCTCTCCTTTGGATTCGATGAGGGAGGCGTTGTACAGGAATTTCAAGCCTGTCTGGCTTTCTATCCGGCTGAATACTTCCGCCAGGGGCATCTTATGCGACGGCAGATTGAGCAGATACTGTTGGGAGTAGACTTCCGCCCGGGCTCCCATAACCAGTATGAACGTGAAAATCAGTATGCACCTCATACTTTTGTAAATTGGAATTTTTTCCATACATTTGTTTGATTAAATGATTAACAATTATTTAAACACTCGACAACCGTTTCTTGTGCAAGAAGAGGCGGTTGTTTTTCTTTTTATTTCCGGCTGACGGTAATCTCCTTTCCCCGGATGTCGAAGCGTACTTCATCCAGCAGTTCAAAGGTGTGCAAGACCTCTTCAATGGTGGCATGACGTGCGATTTTTCCGGTATACAGGATGGATTTGAGGGCGGGGTCGGCATAGCGGGGTTCGAATATGTACCACCGACTGAGGGTGCGCATCACCTGTTCTAACGGTTGCTTGTGGAACGCGAATACGCCGTTCTTCCAGGCGGTGTAATAGCTGACGTCTACCGCTTGGCGGGTCAAGGTGTCGAGGGTGGCGTCGTAGTTGCCCTGCTGGCCGGGCGATAGCCGGAGCTGGCAGCCGCCGGCATTGGGAGCGATGTTCACGGCGCCTTCGACCAAGGTTGTGATTTCCCGGTTTTCTCCCGGATAGGCGGAGACGTTGAATGAGGTGCCCAGCACGGTCACAGTGGTATGTTCCAGGGCGACCGAGAAAGGCGCTGACGTGTCGCGTGCCACGTTGAAGTAAGCCTCTCCCGCAAGGAATATCCGTCGTTCCTTGCCCGGCATGAAGCGTGCAGGGAAGCGCAACCGGCTTTCGGCATTCAGGTAGACCTGTGTGCCGTCCGGCAGCCGGAAATCGAATTCTCCTCCGGCAGGCACTTCCACGCAGTGGTAGGTTGGCGTTTCCTGCCCGACGGTATCCGCTGCCGTTTGTATGACGAAGATGCCTTGTTCGTTGCGTACGGTCAGTTCTTCCGCTTCCAGTTGTTGCAGGGTGTCCAGTCCCACTGTCCTTCCGGAAGCCATGACCAGCCGTGCCTGTCGTTTGCCTGCCTCTATATTTTCCTGTTGCGGTAGGGGGATGATTGCGGATTCCTCCTGTGGTCGGCGAAGCAGGAAAATGCTTCCGAGCAGAATGGTGACTATGGCTGCCGCCGTGTTGTATCGCCGGAGGCGTCGTCTGTTTCTTCTTTGTGTGACGGTCCGACGGCCTTCTGTGAGGTCGAAAGCGTTGATTTGAGCCAATAGTTTGGCTTGGTTTTCCTCGTCGCACCATTCCCGGAGACAGGCCCGGTGCCGTTCCGAACGGTTTTTCCAGGCTTCCAATTCCCGGGCGTCTTCGTCGGTCAGTTTCCCGGCGATATGACCGCAAATCAATTGCGCGATGCGTTTCTGTTTTTCTAACTCCATGTTCGTGTCGTTTATCTTACTACACAACAGGGTCGAAAAAGAGGTAAAAATGAAATGTTTTTTAACATAGTCCGAACAATAGGGCGATTAAAGGATAGAAGTCTTTCAACTTTTCCCGTAGTATTTGTTTTCCCCGTCTTTTCTGCGCTTTCACGGTTTCCACGCTGACGCCCAGTGTTTGTGCCGCCGTTTCGTTGTCCATCTCCTGGAAATAGCACAACTCGAACACTTTGCGGCATTCCCGGGGAAGTTTGTCCAAGGCTTTTTGCAGCATTTCGAACAGTTCCGTTTCCACCATGCGGCATTCCGTATCTTCCATGAAATCTTCTTCCTGCAAGTTGTCCAGATAGTTTTTTTCGGCGGATTGGCGGCGGAGGTAGTTCAGGCAGTTGTTTTTTATGCTGAGGTACATGAAGTTTTTCAGATGCAGTTCGCTTTCGAAAGACATTTTCTTCTCCATCATGCGGACAAATACGTCCTGTACGATGTCTTTCGCCGCCTCTTCTTCCTGTATGAGCCGAAAGGCAAAAAAGCATAATGAACTGTACCAGGAAGTGAAAATCTTCTCTGCATTGTAAACATATTTTTCTTGATGTTTCATCGGACATTTCCTTTCAGCGTGATGACAAAGGTAATGATTTATTTATACCTTTGCGGTGTGAAATATAAAAAATCGGAAACGAAATGGAAAAGTTGCAACAAACCATGAAAATTGCTGTGATTGCGCATGACGGGAAGAAAGCGGAAATGGTGGCGTTTTTGAACCGGCATATGGATTTTTTGACTTCGATGGGGTTGGAGATTGTGGCGACCGGAACAACCGGCAAACATGCCCAGGATGCGGGGTTGAAGGTGGAGCGGCTGCTTTCGGGACCTCTCGGCGGGGATGCGCAGATTGCCGCGCTGGTGGCGGAGCATAAGGTGTCGCTGGTGATTTTTTTCCGGGATCCGCTTGGCAAGCACCCCCACGAACCGGATGTGCAGATGTTGATGCGCGTGTGCGATGTGCACAATGTGGCGATTGCCACGAACCCGGCGGCAGCGGAATTGATGCTGAAGGGGTTTGCCTTATTTCAAGGATAAAATCTGAACAAAGGATATGAAAGGGATTCTGTTTTTGACCGTGGCCGCGTTGTGCCTTTACGGTTGCAAAGGAACAATGAAAGGCACCGTGGAGCATGTTCATGCCCACGAGGCGGTGGAGCATGTCCATGAGGGGCATGAACATGGCGATGCGCACGACCATGAAAAGCATGAACATGGTGATGCACATGACCACGAAGAACATGGACATGACCATGCCCGCGAGGAGCATGGCGATGAGATTATATTCACCCGGGAGCAGGCGGCGCGCACGGAGTTCGAGGTGAAGGAGGTGACGTTCGGGACGTTCCGGAGGGTAATCAAGACGACGGGGCAGGTGCTTCCCGCTCCCGGCGATGAGGCGGTGGTGGTGGCGACAACGGGGGGAATCGTGACGTATGCGAACCAGAACCTGGCTGCCGGATATGCGGTGAAGAAGGATGACAAATTGTTCAATATCAATACGAAAAATTTGGGAGAGGGGGATTATTATGCGCGTGTGAATGCGAATTACGAGAAGGCGCTGGCGGCGTACCGTCGTGCGCAGGGGTTGCTGGCGGACAAGATTGTGTCGAAGCGGGAGTATGAGGCGATTCAACTGGAGTTCCGGAATGCGAAGATTGCATACGATGCGATCGCCGGGCAAAAGACGCCGCGGGGGGTGAGGATTGTGAGTCCGATGGGGGGATATGTGAAGAATGTCTTAGTGAAGGACGGGGAGTATGTGACGGAGGGGCAGGCGATTGCGACAGTGTCGCAGAACCGTCGGCTGGTGTTGCGGGCGGATGTGTCGGAGAAGTATTTTTCGGTGCTGAAGAGCATTCGGACAGCGAATTTCCGCACCCCGTACGACAATCGGGTGTATGAGTTGGAGGAGTTGTCGGGCAAGTTGCTTTCCGTGGGGAAAGCGGCGAGCGACAATACGTTTTTTGTGCCGGTGAGTTTTGAGTTCGATAATTGCGGGGAGGTGATTCCGGGGTCGTTTGTGGAGGTGTTTTTGATTTCCTCGCCGATGGAACGGGTGGTGAGTATTCCGGTGAGCGCGCTGACGAACGAGATGGGATATTTTTATGTTTACAAGCAGTTGGATGAGGAGGGATACCGGAAGCAGGAGGTGGTTCTCGGGGCGAATGACGGGCGGCATGTGCAGGTGGTGAAGGGATTGAAGCGGGGAGACAGGGTCGTGACGAAAGGGGCTTACCAGGTGAAAATGGCGTCGGCGAGCGCTGCCATACCCGGACATACGCATAACCATTAACAGAAAGGAGGAACGGTTATGTTGAATAAGATTATACAGTATTCGTTGCGCAACCGGATGCTGGTGACGCTGGCGGCGATTGTGCTGTTGGTGTGGGGCGGGATAACGATGCGGGGGATGGAGGTGGATGTGTTTCCGGACCTGAATGCCCCGACGGTGGTGGTGATGACGGAGGCGCAGGGTATGGCGCCGGAGGAGGTGGAGCGGTTGGTGACTTTCCCGGTGGAGACGGCGGTGAACGGGGCGACGAATGTGCGGCGGGTGCGTTCTTCCTCGACGACGGGTTTTTCGGTGGTGTGGGTGGAATTCGACTGGGGAATGGATATTTACACCGCGCGGCAGATTGTGTCGGAGAAGTTGGCGACACTGGGTGATGTCCTGCCTGCCACGGCGGGGCAGCCGACTTTGGGGCCGCAGTCGTCGATACTGGGAGAGATGATGATTATCGGTTTGACGGCGGACAGCACCTCGTTGCAGGATTTGCGTACGCTGGCGGACTGGACGATACGTCCCCGCTTGCTTTCGACGGGCGGTGTGGCGCAGGTGGCGGTCATCGGAGGGGACATCAAGGAGTATCAGGTGTTGCTGGACCCGTCGAAGATGTGGCATTACGGAGTGGCGATGGATGAGGTGCTGGGAGTGGTGGACGGTATCAGCCGGAATGCCACGGGGGGAATTTTGTATGAGTACGGGAATGAATATATCGTGCAGGGCATATTGTCCACGACGAATGTGGAGGATTTCGGGAAGGCGGTGGTGAAGACGGTGGAGGATTATCCCATTACCTTGGCGGATGTGGCGCGGGTGCAGGTGGGGGCAAAAGCCCCGAAGCTGGGATTGGCGTCGGAGCGGGGGAAACCTGCGGTATTGGTGACGGTGACGAAGCAGCCGAATACGAATACGCTGGAACTGACGGAGCGGGTGGATGAGTCGATTCGGGATCTGCAGCGCACGCTGCCCGGGGATGTGAGGGTATCGACGGATATCTTCCGGCAGTCACGTTTCATCGAAAGTTCGATTGGCAATATCCGGAGCGCTTTGCTGGAGGGGGCGGTGTTTGTGGTGGTGGTGCTCTTTTTCTTTTTGATGAATTTCCGCACGACGGTGATTTCATTGACGGCGATTCCTTTGGCGATGTTGATGGCGGTGTTGGTAATGTACGGCTTGGGGCTGACGATTAACACGATGAGCCTCGGCGGGTTGGCGATAGCCATCGGTTCGCTGGTGGACGATGCGATTGTCGATGTGGAGAATGTATACAAGCGTTTGCGGGAGAACCGCCTGAAGCCGCAGGAGCAGCGGATGCCGTTGTTGGAGGTGGTGTCGGAGGCGTCGAAGGAGGTGCGGATGCCGATATTGAATTCGACGTTGATTATCGTTGCCTGTTTCTTGCCGCTGTTTTTCCTTTCGGGGATGGAAGGGAGGATGATGATTCCGCTGGGCATCGCTTTCGTGGTGGCGCTGTTCGCTTCGACGGTGATTGCTTTGACGCTGACGCCTGTGCTGTGCAGCTATCTGCTGACCACCGAGTCCGCTTTGCGGAAGAGCGAGCGGGAGCCTTGGGTGTCCCGGCGTTTGAAGGAGTTGTATCGCGTGGCGTTGCATCAGGCGTTGAGGCATAAGCGTGCGGTGCTGGGCAGTGCGGCGGCGCTGTTGGTGCTGACGCTGGTGCTGATGTTCGGGCTGGGGCGCAGTTTCCTGCCTCCGTTCAATGAGGGTTCGCTGACTGTCAATGTGAGTACGATGCCGGGCATATCGTTGGAAGAATCGAATAAGATGGGATTGCTGGCGGAACAGATGCTGCTGGAGTTTCCGGAGGTGCGGACAGTCGCGAGGAAGACGGGACGGGCGGAACTGGACGAGCATGCCTTGGGGGTGAATACGTCGGAAATCGAAGCGCCCTTCGAACTGGGAGAGCGAAGCCGGGATGAGTTTCTGGCTGCGGTGCGCGCCAAGTTGGGGGAAATCAAGGGGGCGAACATCGAGATAGGGCAGCCCATATCGCACCGTATCGATGCCATGCTTTCCGGCACGCAGGCGAATATTGCAGTGAAGTTGTTCGGTCCCGATTTGAACCGCTTGTTTGCCATCGGCAGCCGTATCCGGGCGGCGGTGCAGGATGTGGAGGGAGTGGCGGATCTGGCGCTGGAGCAACAAATCGAGCGCCCGCAGTTGCAGATTTACCCGAAGCGGGACATGCTGATGAAATACGGCATCACCTTGCCGGAGTTTTCCGAGTTCATCAACGTGGCGTTGGCGGGTCGTGTCGTGTCGCAGGTGAATGAGGGAGGAAAAGTGTTCGATCTCACGGTCAAGGTGGACGATGCGGCACGGGAGACGATGGATGCCATCGGGGAGCTGACGATGGATGCCAACGGACGGAAGGTGCCGTTGCATTATGTGGCGGATATCCTGCCGTTGGCGGGTCCCAACACCATCAACCGGGAGAATGTGCAGCGGAAAATCGTGGTGTCCGCGAATGTGGCAGGGCGCGACTTGAAGGGGGTGGTGAATGATATCCGCAAGCGGGTGGAGGAGGAGGTGGTCCTGCCGGAAGGGTACCATGTGGAGTACGGGGGACAATTCGAGAGCGAGGAGGCGGCGTCGCGGACGCTGTTCCTGACCTCCTTGATTTCCATGCTGCTGATATTCCTGATTCTGTTCCATGAGTTCCGGAGTGTGCCGTTGTCCGGCATCATCATGCTCAACCTGCCGCTGGCGATTATCGGAGGCGTGATTTGCATCTGGCTGACCTCAGGGGTCATCAGCATTCCGTCGATTATCGGTTTTATTTCGCTGTTTGGCATTGCCACGCGGAACGGCATTCTGCTTGTGTCGCATTACAACCATCTGCTGGCACAGGGGAACGGGCTGTATGAAAGCATCGTGCAAGGCTCTCTGGACCGTTTGAATCCGATTTTGATGACGGCATTGACCTCTGCGTTGGCATTGATTCCGTTGGCGCTGGGGGGCGATTTGCCGGGGAATGAGATTCAAAGCCCGATGGCGCAGGTGATTCTCGGCGGTTTGTTGAGTTCGACGCTGTTGAACGGTTTTGTGGTGCCTATCGTGTATTATCTGTTAAAAAGAAAGCATGTGTGATATGAGAAAGGGGATTTATACAGGGATTCTGTTCGGTTTGCTGCACCTGTCGGCATGGGCGCAGGCGGGCATGGAAGAGGTGTTGCGGAGCGTGGAGGAGAACAACAAGAGCCTGCAGGCAGGGCGGCAACTGATAGAAAGCCGGAAACTGGATGCCCGGACGGGGAATTGTTTGCCGAACCCGACCATTGAGTGGAATCAATTGTGGGCGGACAAGAGTGTCGGAGGGAATGCCAATGAGCTGGCGGTAGTGCAGTCGTTCGACTTCCCGTCGGTGTACATCAACAAGAACCGTTTGGCAAAGGTGAAAGAGGACGCCGCTGAATGGGAGTATGCCGTATTGCGCCAGCAGGTGTTGTTGAAAGCCCAGCAAGTGTGTCGGGAAATCATTTATTTGAGGCAGCAGAAGGCGCTGCTTACCCATCGGTTGGAGAATGCGTCCTGCGTGGAGAAATTGTACAGGCAGCGTTTGGCATCCGGGGACGCCAATCAATTGGAGTATAACAAGATTCAGTTGGAGAAAATAAATGCGGGTCATGCGAGCCGGCGTAATGAGGCGGCGTTGCAGGTGCAGGTGGAGCAGTTGAAAGCATTGAACGGAGGCATGGAAGTGGCGTTCGCGGAAAGCGATTTCCCGAAACTTCCCGTTCTGCCTTCTTTCGAGGAATTGGAAAAGGAATACCTCGGAGCGGACCCGAATCTTCGGAATCTGAGCCGGGAGGCGGAGTCCGCCCAATATGAAATCAAGGTGAACCGGGGCATGAGCCTGCCGAAATTCGATATCGGTTACCGCCGGACGGGAGGCAGTTCGGAGACGATGAACGGTTTCCGGGTCGGCATGTCCATTCCGTTGTGGGAGAACCGGAACACGGTGCGTCGTGCCAAAGCGCAGGCGGAATATACGGTGATGGTGTTGGAGGACAATACCCAGGTGTTGCGGGCATCGTTGCGGGAGCTGTATTTGCAGGCGGAGTCTTTACGTGCTTCGCGGGACGAATACGAACAGATTTTTGCCCGGCAGCGCAATGAGGAACTGCTTCAAAAGGCGTTGGAGGCGGGACAGATTTCCATGCTTGAGTATTTCGTGGAAATCACCCTGTTGTACGACAGCATGCAGAACTGCCTGGATGTGGAGAGGGAGTACCGGAATGTGATGGGGCAGTTGCTTCAATATACGTTGTAAAAGCAGGGAGGCGCGCTTCCGGCAGGCTTAGACGAAGGACAGGATTTCCTTCAACCGGTGGATGACCGGGGCTGCCGTGCGGAGGCGCGCTTCATCATTGTGACCGCCGGCATACAGGACGCATCGAAAACCGAGCGCCTGCGCCACTTCGGCATCGTGCAGGGTGTCGCCGACCATGAGGGTCTCTTCCGGGCGGATGCCGCAAGCCGACACCAGCTGGCGTCCGCGGTCTATCTTTCCGTTGGCGTAGATATTATCGGAACCGCATATTTTTTCGAAATAGGAGTCGATGCCATACTCCCGGGTCATGCGCAACAGTTCCTCTTCCCGAAGTGCGGAGAGGATGTATAGGCGTTTGCCGGTTGCGTGGAGGGCGGCAAGCACTTCCGGGACATCCTGCACGAGGGTGAGCGAACCGGCATGTTTCTCGTAGCTTTCCACGAAATCCGTCGATAGGTCGTGCATCGATTCTTTGTCCAGGTCGAATCCGGTCTGGCGGTAGAAATCAATGACGGGAAAGCAGAACGTTTGCTTGTACTCTTCCACGGTCAGCGGCGTAATCCCGCGCCGGCAGAGCATATCGGCAAGGGTGTCCACCCCGGTCTGCACGTCATCGAGCAGGGTGCCGTTCCAGTCCCAGACAATATTTTGACAATTCGTGCGGTTCATGGGATGGAGGCGGTTTACAGGTTCCGGGCAATCAGGTCGGCGCATGCCTGCATCTCCTCGGCGGGGAACTGCTTTTTGGGGTTGCAGAAATTCAGGTCGTCACCCCCGTTCAGCGGCACGAGATGAATGTGGGCGTGCGGCACGTCCAATCCCAACACCGCCATGCCCACCCGCTGGCAGGGGATGCACTTCCCGATGGCTTTCGCCACCTTCTTGGCAAACACCGTCAGTCCGGCAAGCTGTTCGTCCGTCAGGTCGAAAATATAGTCCGTTTCCTGCTTCGGGATGACCAGCGTGTGTCCTTTTTGCAGGGGATTGATATCCAGGAAAGCATAATAATTCTCATCCTCCGCCACCTTGTAGGAAGGAATCTCGCCTTTGACGATGCGTGAAAAGATGGAAGCCATGGAATCAGAGGGTAATGTCCATGATTTCGAACTCCATTTCGCCGGCAGGTACTTTGACCGTCACCTTGTCGCCTATCTTTTTCCCGACCAGGGCTTGTGCGATGGGGGTGTTGATGGCGAGCTTGCCCTCTTTGAAGTTGGCTTCCGTTTCGGGAACCAGAGTGTACGCCATAGTGGCGTTCGTTTTGGTATTTTTGATGGTCACTTTAGTCAGCATCTGCACCTTGGAGGTGTCGATTTGCGACTCGTCGATGACCCGGCATGAAGCGATGGTGTCCTGCAACTGGGCAATCTTGGCTTCCAGCAAACCCTGGGCATCCTTGGCGGCGTCGTATTCCGCGTTTTCCGAGATATCGCCTTTCTCGATGGCTTCGCCGATGGCTTTTGAAATTTTGGGACGTTCCACGGTTTGCAGCCGTTCCAATTCTTCCTGCAGCTTTTTCAAGCCCTCTTTCGTAACGTAAGATACTTTATTGCTCATAATCGTTATATTTCATTTTTTCATATACAAAAAAAATAAATGACACTTATCCTCCAATAAGTGCCGTTTATGAAAAGAATCCCGATTCATTGTGTCTCGGAATCCTCACCTCCGATGCAAAGGTAAGGGCTTTTTTTGAAATAAAAAATTTTTCGGCTAAAAAGATGTCTGAAGATTTTATTTAACTTTGCGCTTTCATTCAAATCATCGAAAAAATTAAATATGAGAATAGCTGTTGTGGGAACGGGATATGTGGGGCTTGTTTCCGGCACATGCCTGGCAGAAACGGGAGTAACGGTAAGCTGTGTCGATGTGGATGCGGCGAAAATCGAAATGCTGAACCAAGGGGGGATTCCCATTTACGAGCCGGGACTGGCGGAGCTGGTGGAGAAAAACCGGCAGCGGGGGCGTCTCTTTTTCACCACTTCCCTCAAAGACGCCTTGCAGGGGGCTGATGCGGTATTCATTGCAGTAGGCACGCCGCCGGACGAGGACGGGAGTGCCGATCTCCGCTATGTGCTGGGTGTCGCCCATGAAATCGGGACATTGATGGAGGACTATATCGTGGTCGTGACGAAATCCACGGTTCCCGTAGGCACCAACAGCAAAGTGAAACAGGCCATCGGGGAGGAGCTCCGGCGGCGCGGGGTGGAGGTGGCGTTCGATGTGGCTTCCAATCCGGAGTTCCTGAAAGAGGGAGACGCCGTCAATGACTTCATGCACCCCGACCGGGTGGTCATCGGCGTGGAGTCCGAGCGCGCGGGACGGGTGATGGAACGCTTGTACCATGCCTTTGCGTTGAATAACACCTCCCTGATATTCATGGATATTCCTTCCGCAGAGATGACGAAATACGCCGCCAACTCCATGTTGGCAACCCGCATCTCCTTCATGAACGACATCGCCAACCTCTGCGAACTGGTCGGTGCGAACGTGGATGCCGTGAAGCAGGGCATCGGAAGCGACTCCCGCATCGGGAACAAGTTCCTGAATGCCGGATGCGGATATGGCGGCTCCTGTTTTCCGAAGGATGTCAAGGCGCTGATCAGGACCGGGGAGAACCACGGTTACCCGATGGGCGTCTTGCAGGCGGTGGAGCAAGTGAACGAGCGGCAGAAAAGCGTCCTTTTCCATAAGATACTCCGCCACTATGGCGGTGACCTCCAAGGGAAGCATTTCGGCGTGTGGGGACTGGCTTTCAAGCCGGCGACCGATGACATGCGCGAGGCGCCTTCGCTGGTGCTCATCAGCCGGCTGCTCGAAGCGGGTGCCACCGTGAAGGCTTACGACCCGGTGGCGATGGAGGAATGCCGCCGCAGGATAGGCGACCGGATTGACTATGCCGGGGACATGTACGAAGCCCTCGAAGGGGCGGACGCCATGGTCGTGGTGACGGAGTGGCAGGAATTCAAGGTGCCGAAGTTCACTTACATCGAACGGGCACTTAAAGAGAAAGTGGTATTCGACGGGCGTAACATTTACGACCCTGCCCAGATGGCAGAGTTCGGTTACACCTATTACGGCATCGGAAGATGACGGACAGCCGCCGCATATTATTCATTATCAATCCCATTTCCGGAATGGGAAAGGGGAAGGGCATCCCCCATACCCTCGAGCGCTTGCCGGAATACCGCCGGGTTTCGTACGACACGGTCTTTACCCGCTATGCGGGGCACGCGCGGGAATTGGTCCAGGAAGTCCGGGAATCCGGGAAGTACACGCACATCGTGGTGGTCGGGGGGGACGGCACCGTCAATGAAGTGGGCGGAGCCCTTTGCGGCAGTGACATCGCATTTTCCGTGGTCCCCATCGGCAGCGGGAACGGATTCGCCCGGCATCTGGGATATTCCATTTTCATCCACCGGGCATTGCGCCAGGTACTGATTGACCGCTACGCCCGCATCGACGTGCTGACCATCAACGGCAAATACTCCCTCAACGTCAGCGGCGTGGGCTTCGATGCGGAGGTGGCGCATGAGTTCAGCACCCAGAAATTCCGGGGCATCTTCTCCTATATCTATGCCGCCGTGAAATTGTGGTTCCGCTACTCGGAAAAGAGTTACAAAATCGTCAGCGAGGGCAAGACGATGCGCATGAACTGCTTCATCCTCAGTTTCGCCAACACCTCCCAATACGGCAATAACGCTTACATCGCCCCCCTTGCTTCCGTCTGCGACGGATTGATGGACATCTGCATCCTGAAGCGCCCCGCTTTCTTCGAGATGGTGTGGTTCATCTTATCTTTCGTCAGCGCCAAGCTTTATAAAGTCTCCTATTTCAAGGAAATCCAATGCCGGGAGGCAATCATCGACGGCGACATCGGCCGCATTCACATCGATGGCGAAGCCTGCACGATGCAGCCCCCCCTTCATGTAAAGGTACATCCCGGCGCCTTGAAAGTCGTCGTCCCGAAAAAACTCGCTTGATTCAGGGAATAATATCTTTCGCCACGCGGAACATGTATTCCCGCGCCTCTTCGTAATTGTTGCCGATCACTCCGTCCAGGATGGCTTCCTTGATGGCATTTTTGATATCCCCGATAGCCCGGCACGGAGGAAGATTGAACGTGGCGATAATCTCCTCGCCGCTGATGGGGGGCTGGAAATTGCGGATGCTGTCCTTTTCCTCCACCTCCTTCAACTTCCGGCGCACAATCTTGAAATTCTCCAGGAAGCGTTTCACCTTCTCCTCGTTCTTCGACGTGAT
This sequence comes from uncultured Odoribacter sp., assembly GCA_910578985.1. Lineage (GTDB taxonomy): Bacteria > Bacteroidota > Bacteroidia > Bacteroidales > Marinifilaceae > Odoribacter. Next base: position 58,058 of record CAJTSF010000004.1, read on the forward strand.
GTCCGCCTCCGCCAGTGTCATCAAATCGTCGATATCATCCCCCGCATCGAACAGCAGGCGGCGCACCGCCGAATCCGTCACGATTTCCTCGCTCAGCACGATAGGGCGCATGTGCAGGTTCACCAACTTCTGCACGTACTTCATCTTCTCGTTCTGCGGCAGCTTCAGGCGCGCGAAAATCTTCGGCACCATCCGTTCTCCCGTATGGTTATGCCCGTAGAACGTCCACCCTTGCGCCGGGGAGAACTTTTTCGTGACGGTTTTCCCGATGTCGTGCAGCAGGGCAGCCCAACGCAGCCACAGGTCTTCGCTGTACAGCGCCACGCCGTCCACCACCGCCAGCGTATGGTAAAAATTATCCTTGTGCCCCACGCCGTTCACATGTTCCACCCCTTTCAGCGCCACCAGTTCCGGAAAGAACTGCTTCAGCAGCCCTGTCTCCTCCAACAGCGAAATGCCCTTCGAGGGCTCCGGTGAAAGCATGATTTTATTGAACTCGTCCATGATGCGCTCCATGGAGATAATCGGCAGCCGGAAAGCGAATTCCGACAGCGCGCGCAACGTGTTCTCTTCGATGCGGAAGTTCAGTTGCGAGGCAAACCGCACCGCCCGCATCATCCGCAGCGGGTCGTCCGAGAAAGTGATGCCCGGTTCCAGCGGCGTCCGGATAATCCGCTGCTCCAGATGCTCCACTCCCCCGAACGGGTCGATGAGTTCCCCGTAATCCGCCCGGTTCAGGGAAATAGCGAGGGCGTTGATGGTGAAATCCCGCCGTTTCTGGTCGTCGTCGATGCTCCCCTCCTCCACAATCGGCTTGCGCGAATCGGCACGGTACGACTCCCGGCGCGCCCCGACAAACTCCACCTCCATCCCCTTGTACCTGAACATCGCCGTCCCGAAGTTCTTGAACACCGACACATGCAGCCCCCCCAGCCGCTCCGCCGCCTTCTCCGCCAGCGCGATGCCGCTCCCGTGCACCACCACGTCGATGTCCTTCGACGGACGGTGCAGCAGCAGGTCGCGCACATATCCCCCGATGACGTATGCCTCCACACCCTCCTCTTCGGCAATCTCCGAAAGGGTCTTGAATACCGGATGTTCCAATGGTAACTGCATGCCTTTTGCTTTTGTCGGTTAAGGATGGCAAAGATACGAAAAGCGCGGATTCTTTATTCCTCATTCATGTTATTTTTGAATGGTGGATAAAGAATCCGCTGCAATTTAGGATTGGTTCCTCACGGCTACAAAGACCGCAAGAAAGAATGCGAAGAAAAATCCGCCCCTCTTACGACACCTTCAAGTGTCTCGTCTTCGACGCCTTCTTCCCGTCGGCGGACGTCACGAACACATACACCTCCAGCTCATCCATCGACCACTCCTCCGGCATCGTCCACGTGTACGCGACATCCTCGCTCCTTTTGCCCAGCTCCACGCACTCCGACTGCAACCACCCCTTCTCCAGCACCACCCCGTAGAACACGTCGTCCGGCGCGGCATGCTGCTTGAAGTTCGTCTGCGGAATAGTGAACGTCAGCGTGCCCGCCTCCGTGTCCTTCGTCACCGACATCCGCACCGGCAGCATCCGGTTGCCCTGCGACAACACCAGCCGCTCATAGTCCACCGCCTTCTCCAGCTCGTCCGTCACCTCCACCGCCTTCCGGTTCAGGTGCACGAAATAGTTCTCCGGCGTGTTGTTCTGCGGGCGTCTCTTCATCCCCAGGCTCAGCGCTTCCGGGAGCGCCCCCGCCAGTTCCACCAGTGTCGGGAAACGCTTCCGCTGCTTCTGCTGCTTCAGCGTATTCGGGTTCGTCACTTCGTCCACTTTCTCCTTCACGATATTCATCCCCTTCACCCGGCATGTTGTCAGATTACCGAACGACTTCTGCATCTTTGAAAATGCCGTCGACTTGAAAAGTGCCATCAATATCAAGATGGCCCGCTGTTCTTCATCAAAATTATTTTTCATATCATTTCAATTTAATGGTTTAAATAAAAGTATTTACTCCTCGATACCTCCCCGCTCTCCGATTGGAAAAAGCAGTACATCTGCTCAATCCCTGCCCACTCCGGTGGCAAACGGATGACGGCACGGCATCCCTTCCTCCTCCACTCTCCGATGTCGGGAACTTCCACGCTCCATCCCTCTTCCTCTTTCTGCCTCACCAGCGCCACCGCCAGCCGGTCCTCCTCCTCCGCGTCCGGATACTTCTCCTCGTCCTTCCACTCCAGCACCACCGTCTCCCCGTCGTACTCCGCCACCTGCATCCCGTCCGGCAACCCCGCGCGCCCCACCGTCACCGTCAGTTTACTCATATCCGCCGCGCCTCCCTTCTTGTTGAACACCATCTGATGCTCCCGCACAAAAAGGTTATACCCCGACAACCCTGTCCCTGCCGCCGCTTTCTTCCACACTCCGTACAGCCCTGCCGCCTTCACCGCCTGGTAAAAGGCAGCCACCCCTGCCCACCGCTCCTGCTGCTCCTTCATTTCGGGCGTCAGTTCGATGCTCTCCCTGTCCGGCATGGTGCGCACATACGTCTTTCCATGGCACTGATAGACAATCAGATCCTCGATTCTCCCGCTCATTTTTTGCAACAGCCTGTTCTTACTTATAGCCATACCGATAGCATTTAAGATGAAACATAAATCCCCCTCGCGTCTTTTGCACCCTCCGAAGCGAAAATAACCTCACGACAAACCACGTGCCTTTGCAGCGATGCTTTTCCGCTACCGGAATCAACGATAAATTTTTGTGTATCCTAAGGTTGGTAAGATGAAGTAGACCTTAGATAAGCCAGAGTTATAATTTTTTAGTTCTATACAATTAGGAACCCCCATATATATGTATCCGTCTTTCTCGACGTTGGATTTTTCGGGAGAACTAATACTTACAATTTCCGCCTTACAGCGTGAAACTCCTACCATTTGAAAGAACTTTTTCGAACGAAAATTCAATGACAAAATTAAGAATAAGTTTTGATGTTTCCAAATAAAAATCGAATTATTTTTGAAAAATTTCTCTCTGCCGATTATTTCCCCGGTAGCCCATAGGCAAGTCATGGGAAATGCCCTGTCATGGCAGAATCACCCCCAAGGCAACGGGTAGGCAACGCGATGCTATCTTCGCGTTACCTTCGCGTTACCATCGCGTAGCCTTCGCGTTGATAGGGAGTTTCCTATGACTTGCCTATGGGTTATCTGGGTATGGAGTCGTGTTAATGGTAGTTAAAATGAAACAGTCGATATACAACTTAGCAAAAATGCTATACATTTGTACTTTCAAAATAATAAAAAAACTTTACATCAACAAAATTAATACGATATGTTCATGAAGAAAATCAAATTGAAATTCATGAGTCTGACAAGGCTTGATGGATTAAAGGACAGGGGTGTGAGGCTAAGGCCTTTTTCGTTTGTTGTCCCTGTTTTGCTGCTTGTGGCAAGCATCGCTTGTAACAAGGAGTCCGGACCGAGTATCATCGAGGCAACGTCGGTCAGTCTGAATAAGACGTCGGTGTCGCTTGCTGTCGGGGAGAGTGTTGAACTGACGGCGACCGTTTTCCCGGAGGATGCCACGGACAAAACGGTGTCGTGGTCATCTTCCAATACGAGTGTGGTTACTGTTTCGGACGGCAGGGTGAAGGCTGTAGGTATCGGTTCGGCGACGGTTATCGCTCAGTCGGGGAGTGTCAGAACTGAATGTTCGGTGACCGTCAGTGCTGTCGAGGTGACGTCGGTTAAATTGAATAAGACGTCGGTGTCACTTGCCGTTGGAGGGTTGGTTGTGTTGACGGCGACTGTGTCGCCGGAGAATGCCACGGACAAGACGGTGACATGGTCGTCGTCCGACGAGAGTGTCGCTACTGTCAAGGATGGTAAGGTGGAGAGTGTCGGAGCAGGGACTGTGACGATTACCGCCCGGGCGGGTGATGTTAAGGCTGAATGTGCAGTAACAGTTGAGCCTGTTGAAGTGACGTCAATCCAGCTTGATCAAGAATCGGTTGTTGTTCCCGCAGGTGGAACTGTGGAGTTAACGGCGACTATTTCCCCAGAGAATGCCACAGATAAGACGGTAACGTGGTCATCGTCCGATGAAAGTGTCGCTACAGTCATAGATGGCAAGGTGACGGGCGTCGGTGTCGGTTCGGCAACGATTACTGCACAGGCGGGAGATTTCAAGGCTGAATGTTCAGTGACGGTCATTATTGAAGTGGTGTCAATCCAACTTGATCGGACGTCCGCTACATTGTCTGTAGGCAATGATATGGAGCTGACGGCAACCGTATTGCCGGAGGATGCGACGGACAAGACGGTGGTGTGGGCATCGTCCGACGAGAGTGTCGCCATTGTAATTGACGGAAAGGTGACGGCTGTCAGTGTCGGTTCGGCGACGATTACCGCACAGGCGGGTAATATCAAGGTGGTATGTTCGGTGACCGTCATTATTGAAGTGGCATCAATCAAACTCAACAAGGCGTCGGTTATACTTTATCCGGGCGATAGTATGGAATTGACGGCAACTGTATTGCCGGAGAATGCGACGGACAAGACGGTGACGTGGTCGTCGTCTAATGCGAGTGTTGCCACCGTTGCGAATGGCAAAGTGACGGTTGTCGGCGTCGGTTCTGCTGCTATCACTGCTCGGACGAGTAACGGTCGTAGTGTCGAGTGTGTCATTGTTGTGAAGGATAAAGGGGATGAAGATGTTCCTCCCGGCGGTTCGGAAGGAACCGGTGAAATAGAATGGTAAATTTTTAAAAATAAGTGTGATGAATACAAGGATTAAATGTTTGATTTTTGCATGTGTCGCTTTGTTGAGTGCCGCATGCGCCGAAAAAGAGGTAGAATATTCTACCGTTGAGCCCGAAGGCGTTGAGATGGTTATTTCCGCCGTGAGGGAGGGGAATGTGCCCGATACGCGGACGGTTCGTGAGTCTGACGGTTCGGTGGAATGGTGTCCGGCGGATGAAATCAGCGTGTTTTATACTGAAAATACCACTGGTGGCAGCAGGTTTACCTGTCAGAGCACGGAGCAGACGGCAATTGCCGAGTTTAAGGGAAGACTTGATGGCGTCATTGCCGGAGGGGAGTATTTCACGAGCGGGAAGTACCTTTATGGTGTCTATCCTTATTCGACAAATACCAAATTTAAGGACGGGGTTACGACCATTACTCTCTCGTCTAATCAGAGAGCGGTGGAAGGAACTTTTGCCAATGGGCTGTTCCCGACAATCGCCCGTTCACAGAATATGAATCTTGCATTTTATAATATCTGTGGCGGTGTGAAGTTCATGGTATCCCGGGAGGATATTACCTCTGTCAGTATTAAAGGTAATAATGATGAGAGACTGGCTGGAACGGCGAACGTCACTTTAGGTGAAAACGGGAAACCGGTTGTCCTGACGGAAGAGGTCGGAGAGGATGGAAGTAAAAAAGGAATAACCGTGTATGCTCCGGGAGGCGGCACGTTCGAACCGGGCAAGGAGTATTATATCGTGGCTTATCCGGTCAAGCTCAGTTCGGGTTACACGATGACTTTCCGGACCACAGAAATGAAGGAAGGAAGTTATGTAAGCAATAGTGAAGTTGAGATTCAGCGCTCTGTTTTCGGTGTTCTTGACCAAAAGGATAAAAATGTCACCGAGTGGATAGATCTTACATCCGTCGGTGGTGGTGAAAATAGCGGTATTTATCTCGGTATTATGGGATTTAATCAAGCTTTGTATCCTTATCCTATCAGTGAACTTAGCGATGAAAGTAAAGACGGTTTCGATTCGTTTATTGATTCTTTGAATATGAAATACGGTACGTTGTTGTATTATTCCGTTGACCGGGCTATCAATACGTTGCAATCGGTTCCTCTGCCTACGGATCTTTCGACAGTGGCTGTCGTGACATTTACCGATGGCTTGGATCAGGGCTCAATGATGATGAATGTTCCGTATAACGATGATAATGAATATCTTGATGCGCTTAATCAACGGATAAAGAACGAAACCGTAAGCGGTCAGTCGATTACGGCTTATTCTATCGGTATACGGGGACAGGATGTTTCAGATGTAACTATGTTCCGGAATAATTTGAAGAAACTTGCTTCATCGGATGCTAATGCGACCGAAGTGACGAGTATGACTGAAGTGAACGCCAAGTTCAAAGAGATTGCCGAGCAGTTGTCAAAAAGCAATTATATCCAGACCATCAATCTTAAAATGCCCGGTGTATCGAATGGTACGAAGGTTCGCTTTACGTTCGATAATGTCGGTTTAGCACAGAATTCCACTCTCTATTTGGAGGGTACGTTTAATCTTGCTACACGTTCACTTGAAAATGTGGTATACGTAGGCCTGACTTCAACCTCCGGAACAGAGATTCAAGGTACCGTTGACGGGATTTTCGTCAGCTTTACTTTTGAGGGCGTTCATACCGACAACAATAAATTGATTGATAGTAAATTTACTGACGAGTGGACTTATATCACTTCTAATGGTACCTGGCAGATTAACTCCGAGTTCGATAAGACGGAGAATTCTGACATCGTAACCGAACGCAGTTCGGCAGTCATCATGCTCGTGCTTGACTGCTCGAGTTCGCTTGCCGACCAATTTGTCAATGCACAACGTAATGCAAAGGATTTTATCAATACGTTGTATGAAGCGATTGGAGGAGAAAACGGTTCAGAGGAGAATCCCGGAGGTAACAATAATACCATCTACTCCACCATTCCGACAGACCTTTCTTTGGCTATTTGGAAAGACGGGACACGCTATTATCTCTCCAAAGAAGAGTACGATAAGGCGAATCTTTCTAATGTTGTCGTAGAAGGATTGACAATCGTAAGCGGTGGCGAAAGTTTTATTCTTGAACGATCTAATGTACAAAGTTATTCTATCAAGTCGATAGAAACAGCCAAAAGTTTGTATGGGGATATTATGCCGACTGCTGAACAAGGAAGAATCATAAGCGCGAAATGGAGTGATATAAATTCGGCATTAAGTAAATTTGGTGGAAACCAATTGAGTTCTGATAATTATTATTATACTTCTTCTACTACTTCTTCTTCCAGTTATAGTTATACCGATTGTATAAGTGGTTCAGGTGGTAATTTATATTCCACTAGTAGGTATCTCCCTTATGTAAGAGGCGTTAAGTCGACAAACTGGAGTTCTGCTATATACTGGAAAGATCCGGATGACATGAAATTGTCTGTAATAATTGATGGTACTCGGGAATTTTTGAATGAACAAGAATATAACGAAAGGAAGGGCGAAATTGAAACCATTGAAGGTATTGCTATTATTGCAGGAGGAGAAAAATTCGCGCTTCATCTTATCAATGCGCAGACGGATGCCATTAGTTCAATAACAACTGCTCAAAGTTTATATGGGGATATAATGCCGACTGCTGAGCAAGGAAAGATTATAAGTGCGAAATGGAGTGAAATAAATTTGGCATTAAGTAGATTTGGTGGAGACCAATTGAATTCTTCGTCTTATTATTATACTTCTTCTACTACCTCTTCTTCTAATTATACAAATTGTATATATGGTTCAGGAGGTAATCTATCTACTTCAAGGTATTCTCCTTATGTAAGAGGTGTCACTACTTTTGAATAATAATAGAGAGTATGATTAAAAAATGAAATGCCCCCTAAAAGTCAGACGAAAACTTTTAGGGGCATTTCTATTTTGAGCTACATGTCACAGATGGTGTTGGTGTTTTAGCGCATGACTTGAACAAAAGAGGGAATAAACTGAATGCCGAGCACGGCGGCGATGCGGAAGAAAATTAACACAAATCACACTAATCTCAAAATGTTTTTATCGTAAAACCACACAAATCTCAATTTGTTTGGTCGTATCCCATGAATCTCAAAATTAATTTTATGAGAATTTGCAGTAATCTCAATATTTAATAAACCTGGGGGCACTTTTGCTCTAATTGTGAAGAAATGCATATCTTTGCGGAAAGATTCGATGAATGTAATTTTAGGAAAGATATGGCAATAGTTTTCTATCAGAAAGGTGAAACGGTGTATGCCGTGGAGTATGGCAAGCCCGAGGGTGCTTTGGATGCGGGCAAGTTGGAATGGTTGTTCAGCGGGGCGAAGCGGGTGAAGGGGGAAGGTGTGGCGGGGTGGTTTGTGGGGCCGCGGCGGGAGATGATTACGCCGTGGAGCACGAATGCGGTGGAGATTACGCAGAATATGGGCATCGAGGGGGTGGTGCGTGTGGAGGAGTTCGCGGAGGTGAAGGATGAGCGGGCGGCGTACGACCCGATGTTGCAGGCGTTGTACAAGGGGCTGGACCAGCGGGTGTTCACCGTCGACAAGCGGCCGGAGGCGGTGGTGTACATCGAGGATATCCGGCGGTATAACGAGCAGGAGGGGCTGGCGCTGAATCCGGAGGAGATCGCTTACCTGGAGGGGCTGGAGAAGAAGCTGGGGCGGAAGCTGACGGATTCGGAGGTGTTCGGGTTCTCGCAGGTCAATTCGGAGCATTGCCGGCATAAGATTTTCAACGGGACTTTCATCATCGACGGGGAGGAGAAGGAGACCTCGTTGTTCAAACTGATAAAAAGGACGTCGGCGGAGCATCCGAACCGGATTGTGTCGGCGTACAAGGATAATTGCGCGTTCATCGAGGGACCGCGGGTGGAGCAGTTCGCTCCGGCGACGCACGACAAGCCGGATTTCTTCGGGACGCGGGACATCGATACGGTGATTTCGCTGAAGGCGGAGACGCATAATTTCCCGACGACGGTGGAGCCGTTCAACGGGGCGGCGACGGGTAGCGGCGGGGAGATACGCGACCGCATCGCGGGAGGACAGGCGGCGTTGCCGCTGGCGGGGACGGCGGTGTATATGACCTCTTACCCGCGCCTGGAGGCGGGACGGTTGTGGGAGCAGAAGACGGACCCGCGCCGCTGGCTGTATCAGTCGCCGGAGGATATCCTCATCAAGGCGTCGAACGGGGCGTCGGATTTCGGGAACAAGTTCGGGCAGCCGCTGATTTGCGGTTCGCTGCTGACGTTCGAGCATGAGGAGAACGGGCAGACCTATGGGTATGACAAGGTCATCATGCAGGCGGGAGGCATCGGCTTCGGCAACCGGGCGCAGGCGATGAAGGGACGGGTGGAAGCAGGGGAGAAGGTGGTGTTGCTGGGCGGAGACAATTACCGCATCGGGATGGGCGGCGGTGCCGTGTCGTCAGTGAATACGGGCGTGTACGCGGGTGCCATCGAGCTGAACGCCGTGCAGCGGTCGAACCCGGAGATGCAGAAGCGGGTGTGCAACGCCATCCGGGCGATGGCGGAGAGTGAGGAGAACCCGATTGTGTCCATCCATGACCATGGGGCGGGCGGACACCTGAACTGCCTGTCGGAGCTGGTGGAGGAGACGGGGGGAACGATCCACATGGAGAAGTTGCCGGTGGGCGACCCGACGCTGAGCGCGAAGGAGATTGTGGGGAACGAGTCGCAGGAGCGGATGGGGCTGGTGATGAAGGAGAAAGATGTGGCGACGTTGCAGCGGGTGGCGGAGCGCGAGCGTGCACCGATGTATGTCATCGGGGAGGCGACGGGGGACGGGCGTTTCACGTTCGAGAATGCGGTGACGGGCGAGCGTCCCATCGATTTGGAGTTGAAAGATATGTTCGGTAATCCTCCCAAGACGATGATGGAGGACAAGACCGTGAAAGAGAAATACGGGGAGGCGGAGTATTCCGCCGACCGCCTGGAGGAGTATCTGGAGCAGGTGTTGCAGCTGGAGGCTGTGGCTTGCAAGGATTGGCTGACGAACAAGGTGGACCGCTCGGTGTCGGGGAAGGTCATCCGCCAGCAGTGCGTGGGACCGTTGCAGTTGCCGTTGAGCGATGCGGCGGCGGTGGCGTTGGATTACAGCGGGTTCCGCGGTATCGCCACCTCTGTCGGTCATGCGCCGGTGGCGGCGATGGCGGATGCCGGGGCGGGTTCGCGCTTGGCGATTGCGGAGGCATTGACGAACTTAGTGTGGGCGCCGATAGAGAAGGGGCTGGAGGGGGTTTCCCTGTCCGCTAACTGGATGTGGCCCTGCCGGAATGCCGGGGAGGATGCGCGGCTGTACCGGGCGGTGCAGGCGGCGAGCGACTTCGCGGTGGAGTTGGGCGTGAATATTCCAACGGGAAAGGATTCGCTGTCGATGACGCAGAAGTATGCCGACAAGAAGGTGCTGGCGCCGGGAACGGTGATTATCTCGACGGTGGGCGAGGTGACGGATTACCGGAAGATTGCCGTGCCGGTGCTGAAGCCGGAGAAGGACACGGAGTTAGTGTATGTGGATTTCTCGTTCGACAAGTTGAAATTGGGCGGTTCGAGTTTCGCGCAGGTATTGAATAAGGTGGGGCAGGAGGTGCCGGACGTGAAGGACGGCGGCTATTTCGTGAAGGCTTTCGGGGCGGTGCAGCGACTGGTGGAAGAGGGGATGGTGCTGGCAGGGCATGATATCTCCGCGGGAGGTATGGTGACGGCGTTGCTGGAGATGTGTTTTGCGGACAACCGCGCGGGATTGGAGGTGGACCTCTCTTTCCTGGCGGAAAAGGATATTGTGAAGGTGCTGTTCGCGGAGAATCCGGGCGTGCTGTTCCAAATCCGGGATGCGGACGCGAAGCGGGTGGCTGCCGTGCTGGACGAGGCGGGCGTGGCTTACGGTTTCGTCGGGAAGCCGGGAAAGGCGGGAGAGCTGAATATCCGGAAGGACGGCAGGGAATGGAAGCTGGACGTGGCGTCGTTGCGGGATTTGTGGTTCAAGACGTCGTATTTGCTGGACCGCCGGCAGAGCGGGGAGCAGAAGGCGTTGGAGCGATATAAGAATTATAAGCATAACGAACTGAAATATAAGTTCCCGAAAGGGTTCTCCGGCAAGTTGGCGGACCTGGGGCTGAGCCTGCACCGCAAGGGGCAGGCGGGCATCCGTGCGGCGGTCATCCGCGAGAAGGGATGCCAGTGCGAGCGGGAGACGGCGTGGGCGCTGCACTTGGCGGGATTCGACGTGAAGGACGTGCATATGACCGACCTGATTACGGGACGCGAGACGCTGGAGGATGTGAATATGATTGTCTTCGTCGGCGGTTTCTCCAATTCGGATGTGCTGGGCTCCGCGAAAGGTTGGGCGGGCGCGTTCAAGTACAACGAGAAGGCGCGCACGGCGCTGGAGAATTTCTACAAGCGGGAGGATACGTTGAGTCTGGGTATCTGCAACGGTTGCCAGTTGATGGTGGAGTTGGGGCTGATTTATCCGGAGCATGCGAAGATGCCGAAGATGCTGCATAACGATTCGCACAAGTTCGAGTCGGGCTTTGTGAACGTGACCATTCAGAAGAGCCCCTCCGTGTTGTTGAAATCCCTCGAGGGCAGCCGTCTGGGCGTGTGGATCGCGCACGGGGAGGGCAAGTTCTCGTTGCCTTATGCGGAGAGCGAGTACGCCGTGGCGCTGAAGTACAGCATTGATGCCTATCCGGCAAATCCGAACGGTTCGGCGTATGCGGTGGCGGGATTGGTGAGCAAGGACGGTCGCCATCTGGCGATGATGCCGCACTTGGAGCGTTCGCTTTGCCCGTCGAACTGGGCATACTATGCCGAGGGACGGGAGGGGGACGAGGTGAGCCCGTGGATCGAGGCGTTCGTGAATGCCCGGAAGTGGGTGGAAGCGAAGAGGTGATGGGTATTTCGTTGGAACAATAGTTAAAATGTAATATACAGGCATGAATCAAGAGTCGGTTTATGCGCAAGCCGTGGAGTGGCGCCGGTGGCTGCATAGCCATCCGGAGGTGTCCACGGAGGAGTTCCGGACGCAGGCGTTCGTGGCGGAGGTGTTGGAGAAACACGGCATCCCGTACCGCACGTATGGTACGGGCGTCATCGCCACGGTGGGGACGGGAGAGAGGTGTGTCGCCTTGCGGGCGGATATGGATGCGTTGCGGGTGACGGAGCAGACGGGACTGCCTTTTGCATCGGAGCATGAGGGGGTGATGCACGCTTGCGGGCATGACATGCACATGGCGATGCTGCTCGGGGCAGCGGTGTCCCTGAAAGCATGCGAAGCGGAGCTGGGCGGCACGGTCAAACTGGTTTTCCAGCCCAGCGAGGAGAAGCGTCCCGGCGGTGCGCGCCTGTTGTTGCCCCATGTGATGGAACCTCCGGTGCCTCGCGCGATATTCGGACAGCACGTGTCGCCGGAGTTGCCGGTGGGGACAATCGGCATCCGGGAGGGGGCGTTTTTCGCTTCTTCGGATAATATCATATTTGCCGTGGAGGGGAAAGGCACGCACGCCGCGATGCCGCACCTGGGGTCCGACCCGATTCTGGCGTCGGCGGCGCTGATCCAGTATTACCAGACGATTGTCACGAAATGCAGGGACCCTTTCGAGCCGGCGGTGCTTTCCATTACTTCCATACACGGCGGTACTGCCAATAATGTCATCCCCGACCGCGTGGAGGTGAAGGGGACGGTGAGGACGCACAATGACGCTTTGCGCCACCGCATATTCGACCTGATTCATGAGAAATCCCCTGCCATCTGCGATTTATACGGCTGCCGTTTTGTGCCGGACATGCCTTGGAACGGGCTGCCGCCTTTGGTCAATACGCCGGAATGGGTGGAAGCGGTGAGGCATGCGGCGGAGGGGGTCGTGCGGGTGACGGATTCCGCCCCGCTGACGTTGGGGGAGGACTTTGCCATTTATTTGGAGCGGTTGCCGGGCGCTTTTTGGACGTTGGGCGTGTGTCCTCCGGAACAGCGGGAAATGCCGCCGTTGCACAATCCGCGGATGGCGCCCGACGAACGGGCGCTTCCGTTGGGCGTAGAATTGTTGGTGGGGGTGTGCCGTGAAGCCATATTTTTTTAATTTTGCACCTGCATGAAAGATGTTAAACAAAATACAGATCAAATGAACAAGAAATTTTATTTGCCGATACTGGCGCTTGCCGTGGCATCGGCAGCCTGCGACGGTAAAAAAGAGGCATTGACGGGAGGAATCCGAATGGAGAATCTGGATAAGACCGTGGCTCCCGCGGCGAATTTTTACCAGTTTGCGTGCGGGGGATGGATGAAGGCTCATCCGCTGACGGATGAGTACGGACGGTTCGGCTCTTTCGATTTGCTGGCAGAGAACAATGCGAAGCAGTTGAAGGGATTAATCGAGGGGCTGGCAGCCCATTCCTCCACCACGGAGGGGGTCGGGCGGAAAGTCGGTGATTTATACAACATCGCGATGGACAGCGTGAAACTGAATGCCGACGGCGCGGCTCCCGTTAAGCCTTTGCTGGACCGGGTGGCTGCTGTGAAAAGCCGCAAAGAGCTGCCGGCAATGGTTGCCGAGATGACCCGCGAGGGCTTGGGTGCCTATTTCGGGATATATATCGGAGCCGATGACATGAACAGCAGCATGAATCTGGCGCAGTTCTACCAGAGCGGTTTGGGTTTGGGCGATCGGGATTATTATTTGTCCGGCGATAAAGACAAGGTGCGTATCCGTACCCTTTATCGGGAGCATGTGGTGAAGATGTTCCGTTTGGCAGGCTGGAGCGCCCAGGGGGCGGAGAAGGCGGCGCAGGAGGTGATGGCTGTGGAGACGGCGCTGGCAAAAGCCTCTTATGACAAGTTGAAACAGCGTGACCCGCATGCCAACTACCACAAAATGACGGTCGGCGACCTGAAAAAGCGTTTCCCTGAAATGAATTGGGACGTTTACTTCAAGACCATCGGTCTGGCGGGGATAACGGAACTGAATGTCGGTCAGCCGGAACAATTGAAAGAGGTGGTGAAGCAGTTGTCAAAGGGCGACCTGAATGCCCAGAAATCCTATCTGCAATGGAAAGTCATCGATGCTGCGGCTCCTTATTTGAGCGATGCTTTCGTCGCTCAGAATTTCGAGTTCAGGGGAAAAGTGATCTCCGGAACGAAGGAGATGAAGCCGCGCTGGAAGCGTGCGGTGGCTACCGTGGACGGTGCTTTGGGTGAAGCCGTGGGGCAGATGTACGTGGAGAACTATTTCCCCGCCGCAGCCAAGGAGCGTATGGTGAAATTGGTGGCTAACCTGCAAAAGGCATTGGGGGAACGCATTCAGGCATTGACCTGGATGAGCGAGGAGACCAAAGCCAAGGCGTTGGAGAAGCTGGCTGCCATCTATGTCAAGGTGGGTTATCCGGACAAGTGGCGCGATTATTCCGCCCTGGAGATTAAAAACGATTCTTACTGGGCGAATATTCTCCGTTCCAACCTGTTCGATTTCGATTATATGCTGACCAAGGCGGGCAAGCCGGTGGACAAGACCGAATGGCTGATGACCCCGCAGACGGTGAATGCCTATTATAATCCCACCACGAATGAAATCTGTTTCCCGGCGGGCATCCTGCAATATCCGTTCTTCGATATGTCGGCGGACGACGCCTTTAACTATGGCGCCATCGGAGTGGTCATCGGGCACGAGATGACGCATGGATTCGATGACAAGGGACGCCTGTATGACAAGGACGGGAATCTGAAAGACTGGTGGACGGCAGAGGATGCCAGGAACTTCGAGGCGCGCGCCCAGGTGCTGGTCGATTGGTTCAGCGCCATTGAGGTGTTGCCGGGACTGCATGCCAACGGGGAATTGACGCTGGGCGAGAATATCGCCGATAACGGCGGTTTGCAGATTGCTTTCCAGGCTTTCCATAACGCCACGAAGGAGTCGCCTCTCGGTACAGTGGACGGCTTTACCCCCGAACAGCGTTTTTATCTGGCGTATGCCAACGTATGGGCGGCGAATATCCGCGACGAGCAGATCCGCTACCTTACCCAGATGGATGTGCATTCTCTGGGACGCCTGCGTGTCAATGCAACCCTGCCGCACATTGACGGCTGGAACGAGGCTTTCGGCGTCAAGGCGGGCGATGCGATGTTCCTCGCACCCGAAAAACGGGCTGCCATCTGGTAAGCGTCACCGCATGAATAAACTATCCGGCAAGTTGAAAAATTTGCCGGATTTTCTTTTTTATTCGTAAATATCAGATAAAAAGTATTACCTTGCGGGCAATAACCGTAATCGCCATAACGGATGGAATTCAAGCTCCCTTCTGATATCTCGACGTGGGATGACAAGTGTATGCAGGCGTTCATCGAAGAGAATGCTGCCGTGTTCCGTACATTTGCGTTGCGTTACATGGATGATGCAGATGCGGTGGACGATGTGTTGCAGGAAGCTTATATGCGCTTTTGGTTGCGGCGCGCTCAAATCGGGGAGGTGGCGTCACCTCGTAATTATTTCTTTTCCGTCTTAAAGAATATCATTGCCGACAAACGGGATTATTTTTCACGGAGCGACGCGGAGCGTGTGGGAGAGCAAGGGGTGGATGCTTCCGATGAAGGGGCATTTGTCTCCAATATGCTGGAGGCGGAAACTTCCCGACTGATCGCGCATGCCATCGAGCAACTTTCCCCTCAAAGCCGGCAGGTGATTCTGATGACTTTGGAGGAGGAGCGCATGCAGGATATTGCCGATGCGCTCGGCATTACGGTCAATACGGTGAAAACCGTCAAATACAGGGCTTTAAAACGGTTGTCCCAACTTCTTTCACGCGAAGATTTCCATTTTCTTTTATTGCTTTGCCATTTGTAGGACTTTTTTTTGAAAAAAGTTTCCGGGCATGTCATACTTTTTTCTCCTTTTAACCGTCTATTAGGAAAAAGCGAGGAATATATGACTATGCAAAATCAAATCGATTCCATGGAAACATCCGACCACTTGGCGCATTTGCTGGCTGGGAGCGTGCTTGGACAGGAGTTTTCGGAAGAGGACAGGCGCAGGCTGGAAGGGTGGCTGGCGGAGTCGGAGGAACACCGCGCCCTGTTCCGGCGGGTGAAGAGCTTAGAGATGGTGCGTGACATCATACACTTAAATAAAGAGGGGTATGGCGGAAAGATGGCGGCTCGTTTCAGGCAGGAGCGTCGGAAACAGGAACGTGGACGGTTAGTGCGACGTTGGATAGGATGGTGTGGCGGTGCGGCTGCCTTGGTGGCGCTGGCTGTCGGAATCGGACGGACCTTGTCGGTGGATTCCGTTGTGCCGTCTGTTTCGGTTGCGGAGCAGGTGATCGTGCCGGGAGAAGCCAGAGCGGTCTTGACCTTGGCTGGCGGGCAGCGGGTGGACGTCTCCTGCACCGAGGCGACCGAAGAGGGCGACATCTTTGTGGATGTCGCGGGTAAACGGGTGGCGCCGACAGCCGTAAAAGCCGCGGATACCGTTTGGCATACCCTCACCGTTCCGGCAGGCGGGGAGTTTCAATACACCCTTTCCGACGGCACGCAGGTGTGGCTCAATTCGGATTCGGAACTGCGTTTCCCTGCCACGTTTTCCGAAAATGAACGGCGGGTAGCTCTTCGCGGGGAGGCGTTTTTTGACGTAAAAAAAGATACCTGCCGGCAATTTGTCGTGGCGTTGCCTGAGGGGGATATTACGGTTTACGGTACCCGGTTTGTCGTGGCTTCCTACCAGGGAAGCGCTCTTTCTGCGGTGCTCGTGCAAGGAAGTATCGGTTTCACCACGCCGGCAGGGCGGCAAGTGCGTCTGCATCCTTCGGACCGAATGGTTTACGAGAGCGGTAGCGGTGACATCCGGGTGGAGCAGGTGGATACGGTTTTATATACCTCCTGGCTGAAGAAAATGTTTGTTTTCCGCAATCAGCCGTTGGGTGAAATCATGACGACGCTTTCCCGTTGGTATGATTTCGACATCATTTTTGCCGACGGAGAATTGCGGGATATCCGTTTGTCGGGACGCCTGAACCGCTATCAGGATGTGGGCATCCTGTTGCGCTCTTACGAAGAGACTGCCGGCATCACTTTCAAAATCGACGGAAGGAATATTGTGATTTCGAAAAAACGACGATGAATCTATATAAATTTTAACGCTTTAAAATTATGGGAAAAAACACATTCCATTGGTGGAAAATTCCACAAAAATTCAGAAAAAGACTTATGAGGGCTTCATTACTACTCACGCTGTTGCTTTCGTTCATCATCCAGGCGGGGGCATCGGCACAGAAAATCAGTATCCGAATCGATTCGGGGACATTGGACAATGCGTTTCAACGGATTATCGGACAAAGTGACGTGCAATTGGTGTACAATGCCGGATTGGCATCCCGCATTCCATGCAAAGAAGCTGTTTTTACCGACCGGAATGTCCGGGAGATATTGACGGTTCTGCTTGCCGATACTCAACTGACGTTCAAAGAAGAAAACGGCATTTTTATGATTAGTGAGAAACTTGTCTCGGCGGCACAGCAGGAGCAAGCGAAAGTGAGCGGTAAGGTCGTGGATGAAAACGGGCAGCCGATGGCGGGAGTTACGGTTGTCATCAAAGATACGCATTTGGGAGTAGCAACCGATATAGACGGTCATTTCACCATTTTGGTGCCTGCCGAAAAGGGACAGTTGGTTTTCTCTTTTATTGGCTATAAAACCGTTCAAGTCGCTTACAGCAGTGATAAACCGGTGAGTGTGAAAATGGAACCGGAGGCTTCCAGCCTGGACGAGGTGCAGGTGGTGGCTTACGGGGCACAGAAGAAACGTACGGTGGTCAGCGCCATCTCTTCCGTGAAAGCTGACGATTTGAAGGAATTGCCCACGCACAGTCTTGAAAATCTGTTGCAGGGACACATGGCAGGAGTTGAAGTCAGTAATATTTCCGGTTCTCCCGGCGGTGGCGGCTCGTTGGTGGCTATCCGGGGATATAATTCCCTGTTTGTCGAGGGAGAAGGCGAGGACCGCAATTACGGGACCCCGCTTTACGTCATTGACGGTGTACCCATGCAGTCGTTCACTTCACCGGTGACGGGCTCGAATACCCTGTCGGATCTGGACCCTTCCATGATTGAATCCATCGAAGTATTGAAAGATGCCGCTTCCGCTGCTATTTACGGTTCGCGTGCAGGCAATGGCGTTATTCTCATCACCACCAAGAAAGGCCAGGCAGGCAAAGCCCGTTTTGGCGCTAACTTTTCCTATTCGGCATCTTGGTTGCCTGCAGCACCCGATCAATGGGGAGGCAACTACGAACGACGGTATCACTTGGATGCTTTGTACAATACCGTGGCTCCTTATAAAACGGCGGACGGCACATGGAAACTGCCGGAATCCTATCAAGAGGTGTATGAAAACCGGCAGGAAAAAGGTCCCGTGTACAATTGGTTTTGGGGGACAACCCGCCCGCAGAATGCGATTGCGTTGCAGGACAGCCTGAATCCTTTTTATAACAATTCCACGCATTGGTGGCGTCAGAACTACCAGGTCGCCAAGGTATTGAATGCCAATCTTCAGGCTTCCGGAGGAAATGAAAGCGTGCGCTATATGATAGGCGCAGGGTATTACGATGAGGAGGGTATCGCCGTCAATACCGGTTTCACCCGCTTCAATGTCTTGACGAACTTGACGGCAACACCTGTTAAAAAGTTGCGGATGGATACCCAGATGTCGCTGACTTACAGTGACCGTAGCCGCGGCAGCAATGCAGGCAGCAATGCCAGCAAAATGGAGAGTATTACTTCCGACCCGACAGATACGCCGACCCTGTTGCCCGGAGGCGGTGAGGTGGGGAAGATTATGCTTCAGCAATTGAATGAGACTTCGGAAAAGAACCAAAGCTATTCTGCCCGTTTCAATATGATGCTGGATTACGAAATCATCCGCAACCTGCATTTGAAATTGTCGGCGGGTGTGGACTTCAACCAGCAGAATCAAAATGTGTTCAAGCCGAAAGTATTGGATCCGAGCTATCATTTTTCAACTTCGGAAGGAACCATCTCACGGGACATTTCACTGATAAACGAGAATCTCCTTAGCTATAACTTTTCTATCAAGAACCGGCATAATTTCGATGTGTTGTTGGGACTTTCTTTCCAGAAAGACCAGAGTTTCATAAATAAGGGTTCGGGAATCAACGGTCCGAACGATCATGTACACTATGTCGGAGAACAGGGATGGGGCGGTGACAACGGTTTGAATGACGTGGGCGACGGTACGACCTCTCTGTTTATGTCCGCTTTCACTTACATGTCAAATTTTGATGAAGAGCGGCTTAACAGTTATTTCGGTCGTTTGACTTATAATTTCCAGGAAAAGTATATGTTGGAGGCTACGTTGCGGCGTGACGGCTCATCCGTGTTCGGTGAAAACGTACGTTGGGCGACTTTTCCTTCTGTCGCATTAGGTTGGGCATTTTCGGAAGAGCCGTTTATGAAACAGTTCTATTGGTTGAGTTTTGCCAAAGTCCGCGCAAGTTGGGGTGTTTCAGGACAGAAATTCCACCAGCCTTATCTGGCTCACGGATTGTTGTCTCCCGATCACTACACGTTTCACGGCAATGCGGGTATGCTGCCGAACACGAGCGCCGGAGTCATCAACAAGAATTTGAGTTGGGAGGAAACCAATCAATATGACGTAGGGTTGGACATCAGCCTGTTGGATTACCGTTTTAAAGTCAATGTGGACTATTATTACCGCTACACCAAGGGGCAGTTGAACCGCATCACGCTGCCGGGAAATACACAATACCTTAATTTCCAATGGCAAAACGGGATGGCTATTTCCAATCAGGGAGTGGAATTGGAACTGACTGCCGATATTTTCCGCGAGACTGCCGTGTCGTGGCGCATGAAATTCAATCTTTCGCGCAATTGGAACCGCTTTGAAAAAAGTGCGGACGGATTCGATTTCAACAGTCAGATTATCGGTCGGCCGCTTCACCAGTTGATGGTGTTCAAGACGGACGGTTTCTACAACAGTTTGGACGAGGTGCTCAAATATTATACGGCAAACAAGGAAATCCAACTGATATACGATAACGACATGAAAGCGGTTTATCTGCCTGGAGCGCGTAAACTTGTCGATTTGAACGGCGACGGGCGCATCAGTGCCGATGACAAATATGCCGCTGCCAGTCCGCTGCCGAAAGCGCACGGGGGATTCATCAATGAAATTCGCTGGAAAAACCTTGACTTGAACATCTTTTTCAACTACTCCCTTGGTCGCCATGCCTTGAAAATTTATGATGATTTCAGTCTGAAGCCGGACGCCTCCTCAGGTCCTCTCTTCGTCGATGTAACCGATTTGAATGCCTGGAGTGGTGCGGAGAGCAAAAATGTGGCTTATCCGAAGCCACAGGATTACGGGTTGTATTACCAATATTCCGGTCTGTTTGACTGTAATATTGAAAAGGTTCATTTTATGCGTTTGAAACAATTGACCTTGGGGTATAATCTGGAAGAGAAGATGGTCAAGAAAATCGGTATCAGTAGCGCACGTTTTTTTGTGACGGCTGAAAACCTCTTTCTGCTGACCAATTATTCCGGCATCGATCCGGAGTTAATCGATCCCACCAATGGGATGGACAACCTGACTTCCTACCCCTTGCCCCGCAAATTTACCGTAGGATTGACCGTTAATTTTTAATATGCTGACATGATGAGAAGAATATACCTGTTATTATTATTCCTGCCGCTGATGTCTTGTAACAGTTGGCTGGATATTTCTCCTGAAAACTCTGTGACGCTGACGAATTATTTTCAAAGTGAGGATGATCTGGAAGCGTTGTGCACGTCCATGCAAGCCCGCATGAAAGTGGTTTGCAAAGGCAAACAGCCTTACTATTATATCTCCGTCGATGCCGATGAGCTGAAACCCAACATTTCCGGCTTCCGTGAGTTGGATGTGGCGACGCATACGACACAGATGCTTACCGGCGGAACGCTGAAAAGCACCTGGCGCGAGCATTATGCTTTAATCAGTCTGGCAGACCTGATGATTGATAACGAATACCGGTTTCAAAACATTCCTGCCGAACGTGCCGCCTTTTGGCTGAAACAGGCACATTTCATCAAGGCGATAAGTTATTTCCGGATTGCCCAGATTTGGGGCGATGCTCCCATCTCTCCGGGGTCTGAGTCTCTTGTCGCTTTGGCTAAAAAACCGGCTTTGGAAGTGTTGGAATATGCGGCAAGCGAGGCGGAAAAAGCTCTCGGGTTGCCGGCGCATGATGAGATGATAAACGCCGACGGACGTATCATCACTTCCAAGCAATACGCCAGCCGGGGAGTGGTGAACACGTTGCTTGCCCATATCTACGCCTGGATGGGAGGTCTGACGCAAGAGGTCAAACATTGGGAGCAGGCGGAATATTACGCCTCCCAAGTTATCGATGAATTTGCCGGAGATTACGAGTTGGAAGATATGCCGGGATTGATAGCCAATGTGTTCGGAAAAAACCGCAACAGCAAAGAAACGATTTTCAGCATCGACAACGATATATTGGATGACGCCCACACTTACGATGATCATTTTACGGGTGAATTGCCGGGACAGGAGCTCATTAATTACCCCTACACCAATGCCAGCCCGCAACTTTTATCCACCAATAAAAACCGGGATTACAACCGGATTCTAGTGACTACGGTCGAATCCATTTATCCGGAGGAAAACGATTTGAGGCGACAAGAATTTTGGTATGATTTGGGGAACGTCAAATATACGATGGACAACCAGGAGTTCGTTTCCCCGTATGCTTTTATCAACAAATGGCGGGACTATCACTACCAGACCAATGCGGAGATACTCGGAGGTCAGGGAAAAGTGGTTGTAGCGACCGACTGCGATTACGTTTTCTGGCGGTTGGCGGATGTGGTGTTGTTGCGTGCCGAATGCCGCGCACGGCTTCAGAAAGCAACGGCGAAAGACGATCTGGATCGGATACGGAAGAGGGCAGGTCTGGAGGCGTATGCCGGAAGTACCGCGCCGGAGGCATTGCGCGAAGAGATTTTCAATGAACGCCGGCGTGAACTTTTCGGCGAAGGGCAATACTATTTCGACATCGTGCGCAACGGGTATTACCGCGAGAAGCTTTACGGCAAATTCAAAGACCTCACCGATGCAGATGTGCGCAACGGAGCGCTTTACACTTGGATTAGCGCCGATGCTTTTGAAAAAAATACATTAATGACTCAAAACACTTATTGGTTATGGCAAAAATAAAATCTTATATACACGTTTGGCTTTTCTTGTGTGCAGGTTTGGTAGTAAGTTCCTGTACGAAATGGAATTATCACGACGGCGATGTCGCCGCCGGTGTGCACGACTGCTCCATGTGGGATTATTTCAAAAAACAGCCCCGCGACTGGGATTCCACCCGCTTGATGATACAGCGGGCGGGATTGCAGGATTTGTTTGAAGGCAAAGGTGAATACGGACAAATGACGTTCCTGGCACCCAACAATCTGGTGATTATGACCTATTTGTTCGACAATGATTACCAAGAGGTCAATGAAATTCCGGTGGCGGACTGCCGGCGCATGTTGGAAAAACTCATCATCCCGCGGCGGATTATGATGAATGATGTGCCGCGCGGCTCACGTTCCGATGCGATGGGGGAAAAGACCGGAGGTAAAACCTACACTTTAATGGACGGAAGTGAAGCGTTCCTGTGGACTTTTCAGGAGTCCTACCTGGGTATTGAAAATGCGGGAGCTGTTCATCTGTGGTTTTTTATCGAGAAGTTCGGTGCCTCCCAGAGAATCGTTTCCAGCAATATTCAGACGGAAAACGGAGTCGTACAAGCTTTGGGGAATGATTTTTTATTTGAGTAATGATTTAAATTTTATGTGAACATGAAAAACAGATACATCACATATATCGGTTTCTTTTTTATCCTTTGGATGCTGGCAGGCTGTGAAAAAGAACATACGGGCTACTTGTTTACGGATAATGCCCGCTATCCGATAGACAGTTTGAAAATCAGCCGATTCGAGAGACTGTATCCGGATATTTACGAGTTAGAGGAACGGTTGAACAGTTATTCCGGAGAGATTCTTGACTCCTTGAATGCGTACCGGGAGGTAGAAGCGGAAGAGGAGAAAATCAACAAAGAACTCGACCGTCTGGAAAGCATCATGAATAAACAAGGGGATATCCTGAATGCCTACCTGGACCTGTTTGCGGATGAATCCGACGCGGATCCCGAAAGAGTGAAAGAATTGGAGAAAAATTGCGAAGAAGCTTATAAAGCTTATGCAACCTATCAAACCGAGGTGTATGACCCTGTATTCCAAATCCGGAACCGATTGGAAAAGAAAATCGAAGACCTTTGCGCCGCTGCCGGCTTGGAAACGCCTTTCGCCATCGCCCGGGAGTTGGAAGAAAAGAAAAAACAGCTATCCCTGGATATTCCTTGGACCACCTCCTGCATTGAGCAGTTGCTCGGAACGCAACCGATTATCTACTCTTTGGAGGGCATTCACAGTGACCAAGGGGAAGCGGCAGCCGCCGATTTCGAACGCTACCTCACCGTGATTGGCGGAGGACGGATGTATGTAGACACCAGAGTCAATTCGCCTGCCGGAAAATACACCGTTTCCCTCCGTGTCAGCAACGAAGGATTCAGTGTCGTGCTTACCGATATATTCACGTTTGTATTACAGTAAAAATAAATGAATCATGAAATATATAAAATACTTGCTTACCGCTCTGCTCCTTATTGTGGCGAACAGTTTATTTGCCCAAATCGTATTTACGGAAGGAACATTCGAGGAAGCCTTGGCAAAGGCCAAAGCCGAAAAGAAAAACCTTTTCATCGACTTTTATGCCGATTGGTGCGGTCCCTGTAAGGTGATGGCAACCCAGATATTCACGATTCCTCCGGTGGGGGACTACTTCAATGCGCATTTCATCAATTGCAAGTTGAACACCGAGGCGCCTGCCAACAGGGAAATGGTGAAACGTTACAAAGTGGAATCCCTCCCCACCATGATGTTCATCAACAGCAAGGGGGAGGTGTTGCAGACCATTATCGGGGCTGTCGCTCCCGATGTGCTGATGCTTGAGGCGCAGATTGTGGAAGGGGAAGAGCTCTCGTTCGAAAAACTCTATGAGAAATCACGCAAAGAAAAGAAAAACACCGAACTCCAACAGAAATTGTTGATACGTGCGCCTCATTTTATCGGCACGCAGAAAGGGTATAACCAGGAAAAGTGGACGGTGCGCATCGATGCCCTTTTCCCGGAATATCTCAAGACCAAAAAATTGGAAAATATGATCAATCCGACCGACTTTGCCATTATTTCCCTTTACCATCCCGAAACGGGCAAACAGGACGAGGTATTCGATTTCATGGTAAAGAACTATGACCGCTACTGTGAAGTCGTGGATAAGGGAACGGTGCAAAACCATCTCATCGGGCTTTACAACAATTACATCCTGAAACTTTGCAGCCTTGGCAAAGCAGAATACAAGCAGTTGCTCGGACGCATCGGCGGCGACCTGCATGCCATTTACGCCGACGTGCCTTTCGGCGACCTGACGGCAGTCGAGGCGGTAACCCTGCTGGCGGACGGTTATTTCAATCTTTTCCGCCACGACCTGCCTGCCTTTTTCGAAAATATGGACAAATACTTTGCAGGCGCCGGAAAGGCGTTGAACATCAATGATTACACCCAACCCATTGAAGACCTCTACGGCATCTATCAGGGCAATCTGCCGGATAATGCCCGTCCGTTGTTGATGCCGTGGTTAGAGCGTGCGCTGACGTTCGACATGACTGCCCAACTGCGTGCCCGTCTCCTGATGCTGCTGGCTGAAAACCAACAGAAAACCGGTGACACCGCCAAAGCCAAACAGAGCCTCAACCAAGCATTTATCGTCAGTGCCGGCATTCAGGAGGAAGCCGTGAAAGTGCAATTGCAGAATATGATTCGTGAAAATCTGAATAACCTATGAGAATACTTCTCCTGATATTGCTGACTGTCTGCACCTGCCGTTTGTCGGTGGCGCAGGAAACGCCGTTCCGGCATGGTCGATTAGACAACGGTCTGACTTATTACGTCCGTGCCACGGGGGCATCCGCCGGGAAAGCCGACTTTTACCTGGTGCAGAATGTGGGTGCCTTGATGGAAGAAGACCATCAAAACGGGCTTGCCCACGTGCTGGAGCACATGGCTTTTCACGCCACGGAGAATTTTCCGGAGGGCGTGCCCGCCTTTTTGAAGCGGCGGGGCATCCGGGATTTGAATGCCTACACGGGAGCCGATGAGACGGTCTACCACATCAACGGCGTCCCGACGGCAGACCGGGGACTGGTAGACTCCTGCCTGCTCATACTTCACGACTGGTCGGGATTCCTGCAACTCCGTGCCGATGAAATGGAAATCGAGCGCAAGGTCATCCTCGAAGAGCGGCGCCAGGGAATGGACCTCTCGCAGCGCATGCAGAGCAAGCTGAATGCCTATCTCTACAACCACAGCAAATATGCCACGCATGACGTTATCGGAACGCCGGAAGTGCTGAACCATTTCACGCCCGATGAAGTGCGTGCTTATTACCACGATTTCTATCGTCCGGACCAGCAGGCGCTCATTGTCCTCGGCGACATTGACCCAGCGGCAGTGGAAGCCGGCTTGAAACGTCTCTTTTCCGACATTCCGAAACGCGTCAATCCCAAACCGCGGGTGGTCTATACCATTCCAGACAACGAGCAGCCCGAATACTGCCGGCTCATCGATGAGGACATCCCCCAGAATGCCGTTGTGTTGATGAAACGTTTCCGGAAACCGGAAATCCGCACGCTGAATGAACAGATTAAAGACCAGTTGTGCCGGGAGTTCTACAACCAAATCGTCGGTGAACGTCTGAACGAGTTTATTCAGGAAGAGGATGCCTCTTTCCTGAGCGCACAGGCGGGTGTCCACGATATGGTACGCGGCTACGAAGGGCAGAACATCGCCGTCACGCCGTTGCCCGGCATGGAGGAGGAAGCGGTGCGGCAGGTGTTGGAACAGCTTGAGCGCATCCACCGTTATGCCATCACGGACGGGAAGTTGAAAGAACTGACGGACAACTACCGCCTGGGGCTGAAACAGTCGGTCGCCATGCTCAACCGTATGCCCAACAGCGTATATTTGAAAATCTACCAGGACAACTTCCTGCTCGGCTACCCTTTGGCTGATGTGGCGGCGAAACTGGATGCCACCTGGCATCTCCTCGATTCCATCGACAGCCGTGCCGTGCATGCCTGGCTCGACCGTTGGAATGCCGGCGACCTGAACCGCGTATATGCCGTGCAGGGCAACAATCCGGACTATCCTTTCCCGGACCGTGAAAGCCTGACACGACTGATTCGCGAGGCCCGCAGCACATCTCCGGAACCTTATGCGCAGGCTCTCGGCGACACATTGCCGCCCCTGATGGATTTTGTGCCTGCCGCCGGCGCCATTGTCAGGACCAAAGCGTTGAAACCCCTCGGGGCGGAAGAGTGGACGCTGGACAACGGTGCCAGGGTCTACTATAAATACACCGATTATGAAAGCGGGGAATTCAACCTCTTGGCGGGAAGTCGCGGAGGACGTTCCCTGCTGCCGGCGGAAGACCTGCCGTCCGCGGATGCGCTGAACACCCTTTTCCTGCAATACGGTTTATACAAACATCCTGCCCGGCAACTGAATGCCATCATGCGAGGGCACAACATCGACATCAACATCAATCTCGGCGAACGCTCGGAAAGCATCAATTGCAGCAGCACGCGCGACGATGCGGAGATTGCTTTCCGGTTTTTCTACCTGACCGTCGTGCATCCCCGGTTCAGCCGTCCGGACTTCGACAAATACGTGCGGGCAAACAAAATCCGCCATGCCTATGCCAAGCCCACCACGGAAGACTCGATTGCTTCCCTCATGCGTGAGGTGCACACTGTTCCCTCCCCCCGTGTCCGTCAGGTCGATACGGCTTATTATGCGGCGATGGATTACGACCGGATGGTGGAAATCTTCGACGAACGTTTTCGCAATGCCGCCGACTTCTCTTTCTATCTCGTCGGCGACCTGCCCCGTGAGGAGGCGCGCCGACTGGTGGAAACCTACATCGCCTCCCTGCCCACCCGCAACGTCCGTGAAACACCGATTGACCATCAATATGCCAGCACGGCATCCGTCACACGTGACATCCGTTTGGGCTTGCCCGAGGAGAAATACATGGTCAGCATCGAATACAAGAACCGTCTGAAGACCAAGGAAGCGGATAAAATCTGCCTCCATATCCTGCGGAAATATTTCGACAACCTTTTCCGGCAGATCATCCGCGAGGACGAAGGCGCCTCTTACGGGGTAAACATCCATACGGAGGCGGAAGACTATCCCTTTTATGAGCAGACCTTTGCCGTGCAGTTTGAAAGCTCGCAGGCGAAAGGTCCCCGGATGCGGCAGATTGTCCGCGACCAAATCGATCGGTTTCTGGAAGAGGGACTCTCCGAAGACGATGCCGAATACTATCGCCTGCTGCTCAAAAAAGAACATCAGGAGGCTTTTGCCGAAAAGAACGTGGCGTATTGGACGGAAAACCTGCAATTCTACAACCGTACGCACACCCGACTCGACGACCCCCGTTATTTCGACGGCATCATCGACAAAATCCGCGCGAAAGACATCGTCGCCTTTGCCCGCAGATTTTTCGGCACGGCGCAATGTATTGATATAGTCATTTATTAATTTTTATTCTAAGTTCAATTGTAGTATTAATCCTTTAAATTTTAAAATCATGAAAAACATTTGGATCATGTTGCTTTTAGTGTGCAGTGCGTGTGCGTTTACCGCCTGCAATGATGATGACAAAACAGAACCGCAGACGCCCAAGCGCCTTGCCAAAATGATTTCTTCAGCCCCTAATGGCACGACTTCAGAGTATGTGCTGACTTACAAAGACAAGCAAATCGAAACCATCAAGTTGGTGACGAAAGGAGAGGGGGAGGAGTCTTTGGAAACGACTTACAAAGTGAAACAGGCAGAAAATAAAGTGACGATGGATAACGGGTCGGATGCTTTTGTCTACACCTTGAAGGACGGGAAAGTGTCGGGAAGCAATGCGTATGAAACGGATTACAGATGGGAGTATGATGCTGAGGGATTTCTGGCTTCTGTTATAGCCATATATCCCGGAGAGGAGGAAGGACAGGAACCGACAGAAGAAGAAGTTTTGAAATATGTTTATTCAAAGGATAAGAATTTGGATGAAATAAGCGGACCCGGTTTGGAATTCGGAACAGCAAAGAATGTTGTGAATGGAGTGGATCCGGTGGTGTGTATATACAGATTTTTCCTTACCGCTATGAATGACGAGGATTTCTTCCCGCATTTGTTGGGGCTCTGCGGAAATTCCTCGGCTAATCTCCCGATAGCCTCGAATGCTATGTATGGAAATGCTCCGATTACATATACATGGGAAGAGTGGGGCGGAGTAAAATCGATAACCTATACGAGTGAGGAAGAGGTTTCGACCCTTGTTTTTGAGTATGAAGATTAATGTACTCTTTTGAATATCAGACAAGTTATTGTTGATTGTAAAAACAGTCCGGTACAACGCCGGGCTGTTTTTTTTGTCTTGGTTGCGTGTGAATGCAAGATGTTATCGTGTGAATGTCATGGTCTTCTCATGGATCAAACTTGGTGCTCATTCGGTGCCCTTTCGGAGCAAGGTGCGCAGGGACCGACTTTGATTCCAACGAGACAGGTAGGGGGAAGGAGGGTGACTCTTCTTTTGAGCATGATTGCAACTTTTTGCAGCAATAAAAGAGGGCTGGGGTGAACTTTTTGAAAGAAATGCCGTATATTTGAGGCGTAGAACAACACAAAGCATGAAAGGTGCGTTGATTGGCATATTATTCCTGTTGTTTTCCGGTTGGTGGGGATCGGGAGAAGAGGGATATGTCCGGGTTGAAGAGCTGCAGCAGGAGGGAATGGAGCGGGTGGAAGCGGGGAAGATGGACAGACAGGAAGACAAGGTTGTCCGTGTGTTGGCGGAGGCGAACCGGTATGCGGAGGTGGCGGTGGAGAGTATCGGGGCAGGCATTGGGCAGGGGACGAGAAGGCATCGCACGGGAGGAGGCGGATGGGAGAAGTGTCTGGAACGCCTGCTTTCGGAACAGGAAGTCACACAGCATACGTTTTATAAAACGACGGAGGCGCAGACCGAAGAGTGCGCCGCCCGTTTGAAGAGCGCGGGGTATTATATATACGCTTTGCGCAAGATTCTCATTTAGGCGGTGATTATACATTGAGGCGTAGGGAAATTCAGTTTATTTATTTTTAATTTCAAATGTATAGTCATGGAAAAATATAAAACCATTCATGAAGAAATCGAGAGTGCCACTAATCGGGATGTGGCGAAACAAGTGAATATATCGTTGGTTGCCGTTGCGGTGATCGTTGCGGGGGTGTTGTTCGGGCTGTGGGGGATGACGTTCGAGGATCCGAACAGTTCCATGCCGACTTTCCTGTTTACGGCATCGACGTTGTTCGGGTTGGGCGGGGTGGTTAAATTGCTCACCAGCCGGAACGGGTATGTGTACCGGCCGACGAAGAGCCGTTTGAAGCCGCTGACCGTGTATTACGATGTGCATGCGAGCGACGAATTGCAGAACGCCTTGCAGATGAAACGCCCGGAGGTGTTGGGGCAGTTGAGGCGGGTGAAGGACAACGGGGTGAAGGTGCAGGCGCTGGTGTCGTCGGACAACCGGTTTGCGGCGGTGCAGGTGCTGGAGTATGTGCCTTATGCTTTTGAGGCGGTCACTCCGGTGATGTATTTCAAAGAGGAGGAAGCCCGCCGGTTGAGTGCCGTCCTCAAGGGATGAGGCGGGGATACCGGAGGGTTTAACTTTTTTTTAACCGCCGGATGAGGATGAAAAAATTGTAAACTGTCGTTTTAATTGGTAGTTTTGTAGCGCGTTAAACAGAATATGAATTTTAAATGACGATAGTTATGGCAGAAGCAATGGAAAAAATCAAGTGTTTGATTATCGGTTCCGGTCCCGCCGGTTATACCGCAGCTATTTACGCCGCACGTGCGAATTTGAATCCGGTGGTTTACACCGGCATGCAGATGGGCGGCCAGTTGACCACGACCACCGAGGTGGAGAACTTTCCGGGCTATCCGGAAGGGGTGACCGGTCCGGTGTTGATGGAAGATTTGAAGAAGCAGGCGGAGCGTTTCGGGACGGATATCCGTTTCGGTATTGTGACGGACGTCGATTTTTCAGGACATCCCCACAAGGTGACGGTGGACGGCAGCAAACAGATTGAGGCGGATGCCGTGATTATCGCAACGGGTGCTTCGGCTAAGTATCTGGGATTGCCGTCGGAGGAGAAGTTTCGCGGGATGGGCGTGAGCGCCTGTGCCACGTGCGACGGTTTCTTCTACCGCGGGAAGGATGTGGCTGTCGTGGGCGGCGGCGATACGGCTTGCGAGGAGGCCACTTATCTGGCGGGATTGTGCCGCAAGGTATATCTGATTGTGCGCAAGAACTACCTGCGTGCTTCCAAGGCGATGCAGGAGCGGGTGTTCAAGACGGAAAACATCGAGGTGTTGTTCGAGCATAATACGCTGGAACTGACCGGTTCGGATATGGGAGTCGAGGGCGCGCGCCTGGTGTACCACAAAGGCGAGGCGGACGAGGCGGTGAAAGAGATTAAAATCGACGGTTTCTTTTTGGCCATCGGGCATCATCCCAATTCCGAAGTGTTCAGCAAATACGTGAAAGTGGACGAGCAGGGCTATATCGTTACCGAAGGGGCTTCCACCCGCACGAATGTGCCGGGCGTATTCGCCGCCGGTGATATCATGGACCCGGTTTACCGCCAGGGTATCGCCGCCGCCGGTTCCGGTTGCCGCGCCGCTATCGATGCGGAACGTTATATCGGAGAACTCGCCCATTGATAACGTGAATATACGAATAGGAGATATTGTCCGTTTCCTGACGGATAAGCTGGAGGGGAAGGTGACCGGTATTTTGGACCATTCCACTGTGAATGTTTACGTGGAGGAGTATGGGTTTGAAATACCGGCATCCGTGCATGACCTGGTGGTGATTCACACCGTCGCCGCGCCTTCCGCCGAAGGCGGTGCCGTCGCCGGTCAGCCTTTGAAGCAGGTGGACATGCTGTCGGCGGATACGCTTTTTCTGGCGGTGGTGCCGGATAATTTCAACCAATTGACGGCTTCCCGCTTCGAGTTGTTTGTGGTGAACGATACGGCGCAGACCTGCCTCTACACCGTGGCTTTCCGCCGGGGGGAGAGATATACGGGAGTGGTTGCCGGCAATTGCCCGCCGGATGCGGCGGCTTCTGTGGGTTCCTATTCCCTGAAAGATATTGATGCCGACATCAAGGCTATCCGTATCCAGGCGTTGTTTTTCCAGAAGGGGACCACACAGCCAAAGCCTCCGGTGGACGAGGAGGTGAGAATCGGGGCTGCCACCCTTTGCAAGGCGGGGGCTTACAAACATGCCCGCTGGTTCAACGGCATTTCCCTGCTCCGCCCGCTGGGCAAGGAGCAAACCGTGGATTTGGAAGAGATGGACGTGAAGCAGCTGGCGGAAGCCATCCGGGAGAAAAAGGCGGCGGACGTGCCGGCGAATTGTCCGGCGAAGGCGCCCGTGGGCAATGTGCTGGAGATAGACCTCCACAGCCATGAGATCCTTGAAACCACGGCAGGCATGGATAACCGCGATATCCTCGAATACCAGCTCGAGGTGTTCCGCCGGACGATGGAGGAGTGCAAACTCCGCCGGGGACAGCGGATTGTCTTTATCCACGGGAAGGGCGACGGCGTATTGCGGCAGCGCATCCTGTGGGAGTTGCAGAGCAAGTATAAGCGGCACCATCATCAGGACGCCTCTTTCAAGCAATACGGATACGGGGCGACGCTGGTCACCATCAAATAAACGATTTACAATCATTAAATGTTCAGATATGACACTTGAAGAATTTCAATCAGCCATCAGGGAAGGTATTCCTGCCGAATTACCGGCTCCCAAATCTTACCAGCCGGAGGTGAACCATGCCCCGAAACGGAAGGATATATTGACGAAAGAAGAGAAGAAACTGGCGCTTCGGAATGCGTTGCGTTATTTCGAGCCGCGTCATCATGCGGTGCTGGCACCGGAGTTCGCAGAAGAGCTGGAGAAGTACGGACGCATTTATATGTACCGTTTCCGTCCGGATTATGAGATGTATGCACGTCCCATCGGCGATTATCCGCACAAGAGTTTGCAGGCTGCCGCCATCATGTTGATGATTAATAATAATTTGGACAAAGCGGTGGCGCAGCATCCGCACGAGTTGATTACGTACGGAGGGAACGGCGCGGTGTTCCAGAACTGGGCGCAGTACCGCCTGACGATGAAATATTTGTCGGAGATGACGGACGAACAGACGCTGGTGATGTATTCCGGGCATCCGATGGGATTGTATCCCTCGCACAAAGATGCGCCGCGGGTGGTGGTGACCAACGGTATGGTGATTCCGAATTATTCCAAGCCGGACGACTGGGAACGTTTCAATGCGCTGGGTGTTTCGCAGTACGGGCAGATGACGGCGGGTTCGTATATGTATATCGGACCGCAGGGAATCGTGCACGGCACGACGATTACGGTGCTGAATGCCGGACGGAAAATAGCCAAGCATGGCGAGGACCTGGCAGGCAAGTTGTTTGTGACCGCCGGATTGGGCGGTATGTCAGGCGCCCAGCCTAAAGCCGGAAATATTGCCGGATGTGTGAGCATTACGGCGGAAATCAACCCGAAAGCCACGCATACCCGTCATTCGCAGGGTTGGGTGGACGAGGTTATCGATGATTTGGACGCGTTGATGAAGCGCGTGCGCCAGGCGAAAGCGGGGAAAGAGGTGGTGTCTATCGCTTACCAGGGGAATGTGGTGGATTTGTGGGAGCGGCTGGCGGAAGAGGATATTGCCGTGGAATTGGGCTCCGACCAGACCTCTTTGCATAATCCCTGGGCTGGAGGTTACTATCCGGTGGGGGTGAGTTTCGAGGAGAGCAAGCAGATGATGGCGGAGCAACCGGAGTTGTTCAAGCAGAAGGTGCAGGAGTCGTTGCGCCGCCATGTGGCTGCCATCAACCGTTGCGTG
The DNA here is from genome assembly GCA_910578985.1 of uncultured Odoribacter sp. Lineage (GTDB taxonomy): Bacteria > Bacteroidota > Bacteroidia > Bacteroidales > Marinifilaceae > Odoribacter. The sequence continues at coordinate 91,022 of CAJTSF010000004.1, forward strand.
GAGCGTTTCGGCACTTATTTCTTCGATTACGGAAATGCTTTCTTGCTGGAGTCGTCCCGTGCGGGTGCGGATATCCTGAAACCGAACGGAGATTTCAAATATCCCTCTTATGTGCAGGATATTATGGGACCGATGTGTTTCGACTATGGTTTCGGTCCGTTCCGTTGGGTGTGCACGAGCGGCAAGCCTGAGGATTTGGCGATGACGGATGCGCTGGCAACGGAGGTGTTGGAGAAACTGGCAGCGGAGTCGCCCGCCGATATCCAACAGCAGATGCACGACAATATCCGTTGGATCAAGGCCGCCGGGGAGAACCACTTGGTGGTGGGTTCGCAGGCGCGTATCCTGTATGCGGATGCCGAAGGGCGTATCCGGATTGCCGAGGCGTTCAACCGCGCGATACGGGACGGCAGGCTGTCGGCTCCGGTGGTGCTGGGCCGCGACCATCACGATGTGTCGGGAACGGATTCGCCTTACCGGGAGACCTCGAATATATACGACGGTTCGCGTTTTACGGCGGATATGGCGGTGCAGAATGTCATCGGGGATTCGTTTCGCGGGGCTACGTGGGTGTCGTTGCATAACGGCGGTGGCGTAGGCTGGGGAGAGGTAATCAACGGCGGGTTCGGCATGTTGCTGGACGGTACGGATGATTCCGACCGGCGGTTGAAGAATATGTTGTTCTGGGATGTGAACAACGGGATTTCCCGCCGCAGTTGGGCACGCAACGAAGGAGCAATCTTTGCCATCAAACGGGCGATGGAAGCCAATCCGGCATTGAAAGTGACTCTTCCGAATTTTGCCGAAGACGGTTTGATAGAAAAGGTTATCGGTTAATCGGTCCGATGTCTATAGAAGAAAAACGGTTGCGATGAGGTCGCAACCGTTTTTGTTTCATTCTTGTCCGCACGAGGTTATATGACTTCCGCGACGACGAATGTGCTGCCTCCGATATAAATCATATCTTGTGCCGATGCGTTTGCGCGTGCGGCGTCGTAGGCTGCGGCGACGGTGGGATGGCATGTTCCGTGCAAGCCTGTGGCGTGTGCTTTTTCTGCGAGTGTTTTTTCATCCATCGCACGGGGAATAGAGGCTTTAGTGAAGTAGTAGACGGCTGTTTTGGGAAGTATGGCGAGGACGTGGTCCACGTCTTTGTCGTTTACCATCCCTATGACAAAATGGAGGCGTTCGTACCGGCATGTGTTTAGCTGGCGGACGACTTCGGACAGTCCGTCGATGTTGTGCCCCGTGTCGCAGACGGTCAGGGGGGAGTGCGCCAGCGTTTGCCAGCGTCCCATCAGTCCGGTGTTGCTTACCACGCGGGCGATGCCCCGGCGGATTTGTTCGTCGGAGACGGACAGTCCGAGCGGACGCAGGGCATAGAGGGTTTCCAGTACGGCAGGTATGTTTTTCCGTTGGTAGTCGCCTTTCAATTCGCATTCGAGGTGTTGGAATTCCCAGCCCGATGAGTGCCTCAGGCGGTAGTTGCCGTCCGGTTCTTTTTCCACCTGCCAACGGTCGCTTGCAAATGCCAGCGGGGCATTCGTTTCCGCGGCTTTGCGCTCGAAGACGAAGTCGTATTCTTTGTCCCGCGTGCCGATGATAGCGGGTATCCCGGGTTTGATGATGCCCGCTTTTTCATGGGCGATGGCTTCCAGGGTGTTGCCCAATAGTGCCATGTGGTCGAATGAGATGTTGGTGATGACCGATGCCAGCGGGGTGATGATGTTGGTGGAGTCCAGCCGCCCGCCCAGTCCGACCTCGATGACGGCAATGTCCACTTGCTTGTGGGCGAAATATTCGAATGCCATCGCCACCGTCATTTCAAAGAATGAAGGGCGTATCCGGGCAAAGAGTTCCCGGTGTTGCTCTACGAAATCCACCACATATTGCTCGCCGATCATCTTGCCGTTGATTTTGATGCGTTCGCGGAAGTCTTTCAGGTGGGGGGAGGTGTATAAGCCGGTTTTGTAGCCTGCTTCCTGCAGGACGGATGCCAGCATGTGCGAGACGGAGCCTTTGCCGTTGGTGCCCGCCACATGGATGGTCTTGAATTGCTGGTGGGGGTGACCGAAATATTCGTCCAGTGCCAAGGTGTTGTCCAAGTTGGCTTTATAGGCTGCCTGTCCTTCGCGTTGGTACATGGGCAACTGTGAAAATAACCAGTTTAAGGTTTCCTGATAATTCATGGTGCAAATCTTTTTTGACGGGCAAAAGTACGAAACAATTCATGAAAATGATTACTTTTGCATCCCAAAAGCAGACGTTGTTTATGAAACCGAGTAAAAATATACCTGTTCCTGTTTTGAGGCGGATGCCGTCTTATCTGTCTTTTGTGAAGACGTTGCAGAAGCAGGGGGAGAAGTTCGTGTCTTCCACACGGATTGCGGAGTATATGGAAATCGATTCCACACAGGTGACCAAAGACTTGTCGCATACGGGGCTTTCCGGAAAGACACGGGTGGGGTACGAGGTGGATAGTTTCGTGTCGGTGCTGGAGGATTTTCTGGGATTCAGCCGGATAGACAATGCTTTTTTAGTGGGTGCCGGTTCGTTGGGGTGCGCTTTGTTGCAGGACAAAGGTTTGTCGGCGTTCGGCTTGCAGATTGAGGCGGCGTTCGATACCGACAAATCGAAAATCGGCACGAAGGTGAATGATATCGAGATTTTTCATATCGACCAGTTCCGGATGATGGCGCAGGAACGCCATGTGGTTATCGGTATCATTACGGTGCCGGCGGAGTATGCGCAGAATGTGGCGGATTTGATGGTCGCTTGGGGAATCAAGGCGATTTGGAATTTTACTCCGGCGCGCATCAAGGTGCCGTCGCATATCGTGGTGCAGAATACGACGATTTATATGAACCTGGCGATACTCTTTAATAAACTGTATCATCAGGAATAACGGGAGAGAAATTAAAAACAAGCTGCGTACGTAGCGTAGTATAAATTTATAGCTTATGATCAAGATTCAGTTTCCGGATGGAAATGTAAAGGAGTTCGAGGCAGGGGTTACCGGCCTTGACATCGCGAAATCGATTAGCCCGAAGTTGGCAAAGGAAGTGTTGGCAGTCTCCGTGAATGGAGAGACTTGGGATTTGACGCGCCCTATTGTAAAGGATGCGGAAATCAAGTTGTACACATGGGATGACGAGGAGGGGAAACACGCTTTTTGGCACTCTTCCGCGCATTTGATGGCGGAAGCGTTGCAACAGCTTTATCCGAACACCAAATTCGGTATCGGTCCGGCTATCGAAAACGGTTTTTATTATGACATCGAACCTGGTGACGGTGTAGTGCTGACGGACAAGGATTTGGAGTCCATAGAGAAGAAGATGCTGGAACTGGCACGTCAGAAAGAGGAATATTGCCGTATCGACGTGAGCAAAAAAGAGGCGTTGGAGCATTTCAATGCGTTGCATGAGACTTATAAAGTGGAGTTGATCAACGACTTGGAGGACGGTAAGATTACTTATTACCGCCAGGGCTCTTTCACCGACCTGTGCCGCGGTCCGCATTTGCCGGACACATCCTATATCAAAGCTATTAAGCTGACCAGCCTTGCTGGGGCATATTGGCGTGGAAACGAACACAATAAGATGCTGACCCGTATTTACGGTATCACTTTCCCGAAGCAGAAGATGCTGGAGGAGTGGATTGTGCTGATGGAGGAAGCGAAGCAGCGGGACCATCGCAAAATCGGCAAGGAGATGGAGTTGTTTACCTTTTCGCAGTCTGTGGGAGCAGGGTTGCCGATGTGGTTGCCGAAGGGAGCCATGTTGCGTGACCGGCTGGAGGCGTTTTTGCGGAAAGTGCAGAAGAAGTACGGTTATCAGCAGGTGATTACTCCGCATATCGGAAATGTGAACCTGTATAAGACTTCCGGGCATTACCAGAAATACGGCAAGGACAGTTTCCAGGTGATTACCACTCCGCAGGAGGGCGAGGAGTTTATGTTGAAACCGATGAATTGCCCCCACCATTGCGAGATTTTCAAATTCAAGCCGCGGTCGTACAAAGACCTGCCTTTACGTTTTGCGGAATTCGGTACGGTATATCGTTATGAGCAGAGCGGGGAGTTGCACGGTTTGACGCGGGTGCGCGGTTTTACGCAGGATGACGCCCATTTGTTTTGTACGCCGGATCAATTGAAAGAGGAGTTTAAAAAGGTTATCGATATTATTTTTACGATTTTCAAAGCGTTGGATTTTGAAGATTTTACGGCTCAGGTTTCTTTGCGCGATCCGAATAACCGGGAAAAATATATCGGTACCGATGAGAATTGGGAAAAAGCGGAGCGTGCCATCATCGAGGCGGCAGCGGAGAAAGGGTTGAAAACGACGGTGGAATTAGGTGAGGCTGCTTTTTACGGTCCCAAGTTGGATTTTATGGTGAAGGATGCCATCGGGCGTAAATGGCAGTTGGGTACGATTCAGGTCGATTATAATTTGCCGGAACGTTTCGAATTGGAATATACGGGTGCCGATAACCAGAAACACCGTCCGGTGATGATACACCGTGCGCCGTTCGGCAGTATGGAGCGTTTTGTTGCCGTTTTGATAGAACATACGGGAGGTAAGTTCCCGTTGTGGCTGGCTCCGGACCAGGCGGTGGTTATGCCTATCAGCGAAAAGTATAACGAATATGCTGAAAAACTTTCAGAATTATTAAATAATTCCGATATTCGCACCGTTTTAGACGACCGTAACGAGAAGATTGGACGCAAGATACGTGATAATGAATTGAAAAAGATTCCTTATTTGTTGATTGTCGGTGAAAATGAGATGAATAGCCAGACGGTTTCCGTGCGGCGTCAGGGACAGGGCGACATGGGAGCCATGCCGGTGGAAGAGTTTATAAAGAAGATAAATGAAGAAGTAAATAGTCAGTTACAGACGATTTACAATTATTAATAATTTAATTGAAGGAGGATTTATTATCGCAACGAGAATGGAAGTTAGAGGCCCAAGAAATCAGGTTAGCAAAGAACCTCAGCACCGGATTAATGAAGCGATTCGTGCAGCTAAAGTGAGAGTGGTGGGTGAAGATGTCGAGACGGGGGTTTATCCTTTACGTGAAGCCTTGGCAATGGCGGATGCTGCCGGTTTGGATTTGGTAGAGATTTCACCGAATGCCGAACCGCCTGTTTGCCGAATCATTGATTACAGCAAATTTCTGTATCAATTGAAAAAGAAACAGAAGGAGATGAAGGCGAAGAGCGTGAAGGTGGTGATTAAGGAGATTCGTTTCGGACCGCAGACCGATGACCATGACTTCAATTTCAAGTTGAAACATGCCAAAGAGTTTTTGCAGGAGGGTGCCAAGGTAAGGGCGTATGTCTTCTTTAAGGGGCGTTCCATTCTGTTTAAAGATCAAGGTTCCGATCTTCTTGCCCGTTTTATCAGTGAATTGGAGGATTTCGGAAAAGTGGAGGCAACTCCGAAGCTGGAAGGAAAAAAGATGATTGTGGTGCTTGCACCCAAGAAGTAAGCAGGATATCGGCGTGAGCCGGATAATTATATTTTTTGAAACACATTAAATTTAGAGAAGATGCCGAAAATGAAGACAGTGAGTAGCGCAAAAAAGAGATTTACTCTGACCGCTACCGGAAAAATCAAAAGAAAACATGCTTTCAAACGTCATATTTTGACGAAGAAAACAACAAAACAAAAGAGAACTCTTACTCATTCGACGATTGTCGCAGGTCATAACCTGGAGGCAGTTCGTAAAATGCTTGTAATGTAAGAGTAAAAAAGTTATTAACCGGAATGTCATGCCGTAAGTTTTTCGCCGGTGCGGGAACGCTGGCATTCAAAAAAAACAGAAGATTATGCCAAGAGCTAAAAATGCCGTTGCCTCAAGAGCACGTAGAAAAAAGGTTTTGAAACAAACCAAAGGAAACTTTGGTGCCAGGAAGAACGTTTGGACGGTTGCCAAAAACACATACGAGAAAGGTTTGACGTATGCGTTCCGTGACAGACGCAAAAAGAAGTCTGAATTCCGCGCATTGTGGATTCAGAGAATTAATGCCGCTGTTCGATTGGAAGGGTTGTCTTACTCTAAGTTTATGGGGTTGGTTCACAAAGCTGAAGTGGATATAAACCGTAAGGTTCTCGCCGATTTGGCGATGAATCATCCGGAAGCGTTCAAAGCTGTCGTGACCAAAGTGAAAGAGTTCGCAAAGTAATAATTATTGAAAATATCCTGAGAAAAGGCTGCCGTGAGGTAGCCTTTTTCTGTATTAATCGTATCTTTGCGGATAACTTTATAATATGCGATGTATGAAGATAGCTTTGCTGGGATATGGTAAGATGGGCAAGATGATTGAGCGGATAGCCGAAGAGCGGGGACATGAGATTGTTTTGATTGTCGATGAACATAACCGAAAGAAATGCACGGATGAGCAGTTGAAACAGGCGGATGTCGCTATTGAATTTACCATGCCGACAGTGGCGGTGGAGAATTATAAGTGGTGCATGGATTGCAGCGTGCCGGTAGTATCGGGAACGACCGGGTGGTTGGAGAGATGGGATGAGGTGACCGATTATTGCAGGGAGAAAGAAGGGGGCTTTTTTTATGCTTCCAATTTCAGTGTGGGGGTGAATATCTTTTTCCATTTGAATAAATATCTGGCTCGTTTGATGAGCGCTTTTGGAGATTATAAGGTTTTGATTGAAGAGACGCATCATATTCATAAATTGGATGCTCCGAGTGGTACGGCTATCACGATTGCCGAGGGAATTTTGGATAATCATTCCGCTTACCGGGCGTGGGAGTTGAATGAGGGGAAGCCGATGGGGGAGGGAGTGTTGCCGGTAACTGCCAAGCGTATGGGAGAGGTGCCCGGAATTCATGGGGTGATTTATAAATCGCCTGTGGATGAAATAGAAATCAAACACACGGCATTTTCCCGGGAAGGATTTGCTCAAGGCGCTGTGTTGGCAGCGGAATTTATGGTGGGAAAACGGAAAGGAGTGTATGGAATGGATGATTTGTTTGCTGAACAATTGAATACTGATAAATGATATGATTATGAGAGAATGGTTGATGAATAAATGGGTGAGGTTCGGAATCGTGCTGGTGCTCTATTTGTTATGGGCTTATTGGGTGGGAAGTTGGTGGTTATTGATACTGGTGCCGGTGATATTCGACTCGTACATCACCAAACGGGTGCATTGGGCTTTCTGGAAGAAAAAAGGAGTGGAAAAGCAAACCAAGACTGTGGAATGGATTGATGCTTTGATTTTTGCTGTGATAGCGGCGACATTGATTCGGATGTTTTTCTTTGAAGCTTATACCATTCCCACGTCATCCATGGAGAAAAGCATGATGGTGGGGGATTATCTTTTTGTCAGCAAGGTGTCTTACGGTCCCAAGTTGCCCAATACGCCTCTCTCGATTCCGTTTACGCATCACACTTTGCCTTTGACCGCTCATACGAAAGCGTATTCGGATGCGGTTCAATGGCCCTACAAGCGTATTGCCGGAGTTTCCAAGATTAAGCGTAATGATATCATGGTATTCAATTTCCCGTGCGGGGATACGATTCTTGTCGGGAATGAAAATCCCGATTATTATAGCCAAGTGAGAATGAATGTGCGCAGTTTTTTGGCTCAGGATACTTCTTTGACGCTGGCGACTGCAGAACAGTTGGTGCGGCAGAGAATAAAGGAGCGTTTTGAGGTAATCAAGCGTCCGGTGGATAAGCGGGAAAATTATATCAAGCGCGGGGTTGGAATGCCGGGAGATACTTTGGAATTGGTGCGTGGTGTGTTGTATGTAAACGGCAAACCGGCGGATGTACCCGAAAAACTGCAATACAATTATTTAGTGAAAACCAATGGCACGCAATTGAATAAATTGAAATTGCTGGACTTGGGTGTTTCCTTTGCAGATATGAGCATGCCAATGCCTTATTATGAATTGCCGCTGACTGCGGAGATGGCGGAGAAGTTGAGAAAATTTCCCAATGTTCTGGAAGTGAAAAGGACGGAAGAAACAGAGCCCAATCCCGATATATTTCCTTTCGATGTGGAGAATTACCCTTGGAATGTGGATAATTTCGGACCTTTATATATTCCTAAAAAGGGAGACCGGGTAGAGTTGAATATGAAAACATTGCCTCTCTATAAGCGTATGATTGTAACCTATGAGGGAAATCAGTTGCAGGTAAAGGATTCCGTGATTTATGTCAACGGACAACCGGCAGACAGTTATACGTTCGGAATGGATTACTACTGGATGATGGGGGATAACCGTCATTGTTCGGCGGACTCCCGGTTTTGGGGATTTGTGCCGGAAGACCACATTGTGGGGAAGGCTTATTTCATTTGGTTATCTATTGATAATGACCAATCGCTTTTGCATAAGATTCGTTGGAGAAGAATGTTCCGATTTATCCATTGACGACTCTTTGCCGCCTAATAAAGAACAGAGCTATCAGCGTTGCCATAAAATCGGCAAACGGGATGGCAAGCCATATTCCGATGAGTCCCCAACGTATGGAAAAGAAACCGAGGGCGGGGATAAGGAAAACGAATTGTCGGGAGATGTTCATGGTAATGGCTTTGGGAGCTTGACGGATGGTCTGGAAATAGCTGGTGACAATAATCTGGAAACCGATTAAAGGCATGGCGAGGAAAGTGTAACGTAAGCCTTCTGCGCTTATGGCTGCCAATTGGGTGTCTCCGGTAAATGCTTTTACTAATGCAGGCGCTCCGAGTTCCCCAATCAGGAAACCGGTGCAGGTGATGATGCTGCCGGTGCGGATGGCGAATTTTAATGTATCATGAATCGCTTGTCTATTGCCTGTAGCATAATAATAACCGATTATCGGTTGCATTGCCTGGCAAATGCCCATCATCAACATCGTTATCAAAATCGAATAACTGCTGATGATGCCGTAAGCGCCTATGGCGTAATCTCCTCCGTAATTCTCCAAATAGCGGTTCATGATGATATTGACCATACCGGTGGTGATGTTCATGATGAACGCTGCCATTCCTATACCGATGATGGAGGTCAAGATGCTTAATTGCGGAATAAAACTTTGACGGACCAACCGCAATGGATTGGCGTGTGAGGTGAAATGGAGAATAATCAGGCAGGAACTCAAGCACATGGAAACAATGGTTGCAATGGCAGCTCCTTGAATGCCCATATCGAAACCGAAAATGAAAATAGGGTCGAGGATAATATTGGCTATCACTCCGATTAAAATAATCATCATGGATTTTTGAGGGAATCCGGAAGCCCGTATGGCATGGCAGAAGGTGAAATTCAGATTCGTAAGCAGGCTGCCGGGGAGCAGGATGTTCAAATAACTATGGGCATACGGTATGCTTTGTTCACTGCCTCCGAAAGCCAGCAAAATCATGTCGAGGTTTCCTCCGAGAGCATATATGATGAGGGCAAGGCTTAGGACGATATTTAGTAGAATGGAATTGCCCAACACTTTACTTGCCAATTTGAAATTATTGGTCGAAACGGCAGTCGAAATACGTGCGCCTCCGCCTACTCCCGTAAGCGTGCCGATGGTGCCCAATAAGGAAACGCAGGGAAGAGTCAATGCCAATCCGCAGATGGCAAGCGCTCCGGCTCCCTGTCCGATGAAAATGCGGTCTATGATATTGTAAAGCGCCAATACAATCATATTGATCATGGCAGGATATGCATAGCTCTTGAAGAGGGAATGAATGTTTTTCCGGTCGCTATTTTGATAAGATAGATTGATATTTCCGCTCATATTTCCATTTACTTACTCGCTTGCTGTTAATCGACGGGCGGATATTTTTCCGCTGCGCCGCCGATGATGTGGTCGGTATCCTCGAAGAACTGTCGGTAGAGGAGCGAGTCCTGGGAGCCGAGGAGGCGGGGGGCGTCGGGTTCGGGGATGACGTAGTAGCGGCGGATGCCGTCGGGTTCCACCGGGCGGTGGACATAGTTGCTGAGGTAGCGCATGCGGTAGCGGGTTCGGTGCGGGGTGCGGGTCAGGGTGAGGTGGAGGGCGATGCCCCCGTTGGTGTGGCGTTTGCTCTGGTTGGAGACGAAGTTGCCCAAGGAATAGACCGTAATGCCGGTGGTGTCCCCTTTTTCCAGGTGGTATTCCAGGGGTTGCACCACGTGGGGGTGCGAGCCGATGACGATGTCCGCGCCTTGGCGGTGGAGGAAGGCGGCAAGGCGTTTCTGTTCGGCATTTTGGCGGGTGTCGTATTCGATGCCCCAGTGCATGCACACGATGATATTGGTGGCGGTGTCGAGGCGCGCTTTGGCGATGTGGCGGGCGATGTGGAAGGTGTCGATCATGGACACCACCTGCCCTTTGCCGGGGGGGACGCCGTTGGTGCCGTAGGTGTAGCTGAGGAGTGCGATTTTGAAGCTCCCGTGGTGGAGGTAAAGCGGCGTTTCCCGTATCCAGCTTGCCGTGTCGGTGAACGTGCCGGTGTGGGGGATACCGAGGGAGTCTAAGTAGTGGATGGTGCGGCGGATGCCGGCGGCATGTTTGTCGCAGGAGTGGTTGTTGTTGGTGGTAAGGATATCCACGCCGGAGCGCCGGATGTCCCGTGCCAGTTGCCATGGGGCGCAGAATTGGGGATAGCCGCTGAATCCCGTGTGCGAAAGGGTGGTTTCGAGGTTGCCGATAACGAGGTCGGCTTGTGCCCAATAAGGGGCGATGTGCCGGAAGCAGGGCATGTAGTCGTAAGTGCTCCGGGCATTGTCCCACGCTCCCCGGATTTGCGGTTCGTGCTGCATGATGTCTCCGATGAAGAAGAGCGTCAGGGTGTCGTTGGGGGCGGTTTGCGGTTTGTCCCGGAGTTGGGCGGGGCAGAGCCACGGGAGGATGGTGAGAGCAAGGAGTAAAATGTGTTTCATAGGATGGGATTGAAAAAGTGAAAGGCGGGCAATTGATGCCGCGCCTTTTCTGTTCTGTGTCGGTTGCCGTCCGGATTATTTCGCCAGTTCGAATTCGAATTCGGCTTCGGAGGGAGGAGTGCATTGGCCGCCGGTGCATGCCATGAATTCCACGTAGCCCACCAGTTTCGCTTTGGCGGCGGTTACCTTTACGCGCTGTACGAAAGTGACGCTTCCTTCGAAGTACTTCAGATCCATGTCGAAAGCATCGCTGTGCTCCGTTTTGGGCGTGGAGGTCGCTTTGAATTCGCCTACCGTTTCGATGCCGCTGGTCTCATCCTCGTCCATATTGAACGTTGTGGGCAGCGGACCGCCTTCCGGCAGTTGGGCGTCATAAAGGTGCCAGGAGGCGTCGATGGTTGCTTTGCATACAATGTCGTACACGCCTTCACTGACTTTCTTGTAGGTGATGTCCCATTTGACGGGATTGACCACTTGGGCACTCAAACTTGTTGCAAATGCTGCAACCAATACTACTATTGCCAATAACTTTTTCATCTTTATTCTTTTTTGGGTTACTCTTTTTTCCTTCACAAAGGAAAGGAATAAATTGCAAATTTCGTGTTACCTTCTTGTTAAAATCACCTTAAAGTGTCTTTTTTACCTCGACCTCCTGGTAGGCTTCAATCATGTCGCCCACGCGTATGTCGTTGTAATTCTCTATGTTCAAGCCGCATTCGAAGCCTTTTGCCACTTCTTTCACGTCATCTTTGAAGCGCTTGAGGGAACCGAGCTCGCCGGTGTAAACCACGATGCCTTCGCGGATGACGCGCACTTTCGCATTGCGGACAATCTTGCCGTCACGCACGATACAGCCGGCGATGGTGCCCACTTTGGAAATCTTGAAGGTTTCGAGCACCTCCACGGTGGAGATGACCTCTTCCTTGATTTCCGGCGAGAGCATGCCTTCCATGGCGGCTTTCAGCTCTTCGATGGCCTGGTAGATGACGGAGTAGAGGCGGATGTCTATCTGCTCTTTTTCCGCCAGCTTGCGGGCGCTCATGGAGGGACGCACCTGGAATCCCACGATGATGGCGTTCGAGGCGGCGGCCAGCAACACGTCGCCTTCGGTAATCTGCCCGACGGCTTTGTGGATGATGTTCACCTGGATTTCGTCCGTCGAGAGCTTGATGAGGGAGTCTGCCAGCGCCTCGATGGAGCCGTCCACGTCGCCTTTCACGATGACATTCAGTTCCTGGAAGTTTCCGATGGCGATTCGTCTGCCGATTTCATCCAGGGTGATATGTTTTTGGGTACGCAAACCTTGTTCGCGTTGCAGTTGTTCGCGTTTGTTGGCGAGTTGGCGTGCCTCTTTTTCGTTTGCCATGACGTTGAATTTGTCACCGGCTTGCGGTGCTCCGTTCAAGCCGAGAATCAGTGCCGGCTCGGAAGGTCCGGCTTCCGCCAGTTTCTCGCCGCGCTCGTTGAACATGGCTTTCACGTGGCCGAAATATTGCCCTGCCAGAATCACGTCGCCTACCCGCATGGTCCCCGACTGCACAAGGACGGTAGCCACATATCCGCGCCCTTTGTCGAGGGAGGATTCGATGATGGAGCCTGTCGCTTTTTTATGGGGATTGGCTTTCAGTTCCAGAAGTTCGGCTTCGAGCAGTACTTTTTCAAGCAGTTCTTCGATGTTCAGCCCTTTCTTGGCTGCGATTTCCTGGCATTGGTATTTTCCGCCCCACTCTTCCACCAGGTAGTTCATGTTGGCCAGTTCTTCACGTATCTTGTCCGGATTGGCGCCGGGCTTGTCGATTTTGTTGATGGCGAAGACAATGGGCACGCCCGCCGCACTGGCGTGGTTGATGGCTTCGATGGTCTGCGGCATCACGCTGTCGTCCGCCGCCACGATGATGATGGCGATGTCCGTGACCTGGGCACCGCGGGCACGCATGGCGGTAAAGGCTTCGTGTCCCGGAGTATCGAGGAAGGTGATGGTACGTCCGTCTGCCAGTTTGACGTTGTAGGCGCCGATATGCTGGGTGATGCCACCTGCCTCGCCGGCGATGACGTTCGTTTTGCGGATGCTGTCCAACAAAGAGGTCTTACCGTGGTCCACGTGTCCCATGACGGTGACAATCGGCGGGCGGGGAAGCATGTTCTCTTCGGAGTCTTCCTCCTCTTCTTCGATGGCTTCCTGGATTTCGATGCTGACAAATTCAACGGTGTAGCCGAACTCGTCCGCCACGATGTTGATGGTTTCCGCGTCCAGGCGCTGGTTGATGGAAACGAACAGTCCCAACGACATGCAGGCAGAGATGACTTCCGTCACGCTGATGTTCATCATGGTTGCCAGTTCGGCGACTGTCACGAATTCGGTCAGTTTCAGGATGCTCTTTTCCTGCTCTTCCAGTTCCAGTTCTGCCTGCAATTTTTGTTGCGCGGCGTCGCGTTTGTCGCGGCGGTGTTTGGAGGTCTGCGACTTTCCTTTGCTGCCGAGGCGGGCGAAAGTGTCTTTGATTTGACGGTCTACGTCCTCTTCCGATATTTCCGTTCTTTCGTTTTTCTTTTTCTTCAGTTTCTTCAGCTTCCGTTTGTTGTCATCTACTCTGGTCGGTTTCTCGGAGTCGCCGGAGGGTACGGATTCCACCTGGACTTTGCCGTCCTGGCGTTGTATTCTCTTCCGTTTCTTCCGCATGTCGGCGTCCTCGCTGTTGGAGGCAGCCGTTTCCGGGGCGGTTTTCCCTTGGGCGTCCTGCGGATGTCCGGCGGCAGGGCGGGCGCCTTTCTTCAATTCACGGCGGTCACGCTCCCGGTCCTGCTTGCTCTTTTTCGGCGGGCGGGTGCGTTGGTTGATGGCATCCAGGTCAATGGTGCCGACCACTTTCACTTCCTTCAATGCCGGTTGGGCGACTTTGAACGGAGTTTCCTCCGGCACTTCCGCTTCGTCAGGACGCGCTTCCGCTTCCTGTTTCTGCTCCGTTTCCTTTTCTTCCGCTGCGGGGCTTGCCGTTTCCTGAGGTTGTGCCTCCTGCTCTTCGTCCTTATGGGTTTTGGGTGTTTCCTGCTGGACTTTGGGTCGCTCGGGATTCAGGTCGATGTGGTCGATGATTTTGATTTTGTTTTCCAATTTGACCTCATCTTTGATAGAAATGAACTCCTCGGCAGGCGCTTCCTCGTTTTCCGTGGAGACATTGCCGGAAGCATCGATGCTTACCGTTTCTTTTTTCTTCCGTGCGTTTTTCAAATCGATGGAAGAGGATTCTTTCTTCACCTGGCTGTCCGAAGAGAATGCTTTGGCAACCAACGCATATTCTTCATCCGATAGTTTTGCATTAGGGTCTGAGGATATTCCGCTTCCTTTACTGTGCAGGTATTCCACGATAGTGGAAAGTCCTACGTTGAATTCTCGGGCTACTTTACTTAATCTTACTGCCATATTGAGATTGCAAAATTTACTGTTTTCATTGTCGGCCATGGCCGGTTATCCTATTCGAATTCCGCTTTCAGGATGTTCAGTACGTCGCGGATGGTCTCGATTTCGAGGTCCGTGCGGTTTTCCAGTTCCTGTTCGCTCAATTCGAGCACACTTTTGGCGGTATCGCAACCGACGCGTTTCAGTTCCTCGATAATCCACCCTTCGATTTCATCGGCGAACTCTTCCAGTTTCACGTCTTCCTCCTGTTCCTGGTCCAGTTCGCGGTAAACGTCGATGTCGTAGCCGGTCAGCTGGCTGGCGAGTTTGATGTTCAGACCGCCCTTGCCGATGGCCAGTGATACTTCCGCCGGATCGAGGTACACGTTTGCCTTTTTGATGGGTTCATTGATTTCGATGTTTTTGATTTTGGCGGGGTTCAAGGCACGGGTGATGTACAATTGCAGGTTGGTCGTGTAATTGATGACATCGATGTTCTCATTGCGCAACTCCCGCACGATGCCGTGGATACGCGAGCCTTTCATTCCCACGCATGCTCCTACGGGGTCGATGCGGTCGTCGTAGGATTCCACCGCCACCTTGGCGCGTTCGCCCGGGGCGCGCACCACATTCTTGATGGTAATCAGGCCGTCGAATATTTCCGGCACTTCGTTCTCGAACAACCGCTCCAGGAATACCGGGGAGGTACGCGACAGCACGATGTAAGGGTTGGCGTTCCGCATTTCCACGCGGATGACCACCGCCCGCACCGTGTCGCCTTTCTTGAAGAAGTCGGTCGGTATCTGTTCTTGCTTCGGCATAATCAATTCGTTGCCTTCGTCGTCCAGAATCAACATCTCCTTTTTCCAGATTTGATAGACCTCGCCGATGACGATTTGTCCCACCTTGTCCTTATATTTATTGTAGATGTTGTCTTTTTCCAGCTCAAGGATGCGGGCGGACAGGTTCTGGCGCAGCGCCAAAACCGAGCGGCGCCCGAAATCTTTGAACTTCACCTCGTCCGTCACCTCTTCGCCCAGTTCGAAGTCTTCGTCGATGGCTTTGGCGTCGCTGAGGGAAATTTCCGTATTCTCGTTGGTCAGAGCCGCATCCTCGACAATCGTCCGGTTTCTCCAGATTTCCAGGTTCCCTTTGTCGATGTTGATGATGATGTCGAAGTTTTCATCGGTGCCGTACCGCTTGATCAGCATGTTTCTGAAAACGTCTTCCAACACCCGCATGAGGGTTGCCCTGTCGATATTTTTGAATTCTTTGAATTCCGCGAACGATTCAATCAGATTGTTAGTTTCCATGTGTCTCTTTAGCTTTTATATTTTTAATGATTGATATGCTTGGTTCAGAAGGTGACGACATCTTTGATTTCCTTGATGTCCTCCCGCCGGATGGTGTCGGTGAGCGTAACGAGCTGTTTCTTCTTGCTGCCTTCCACCGCCTGTTTCTCTTCGTGTTCGAGGGTGACGGTCTCCGCGTCGAACGCTTTCAGAGTGCCGGTCACCTTCCGGTTGTCTTTCAGTTTGGCTTCCACGGTCTTGCCGATGTTTTTGGTGTATTGCCCTTCCACCTTGAACGGGTATCCGATGCCGGCGCTGGATACGGTCAGGGAAAAGTCCTCCGCATCCCGGTCCAGACGGGCTTCGATTTCCCGGCTCACCTCGATGCAGGTTTGGATATTGACGCCTTGCATGGCATCCACAAACAACTCGATGACATTGTCCCGAGAGATTTTCAAATCCACCGGAAATAGTCCCCGTTCAGCGAGAATGGGGGCGGCGATTGCTTTGATTTGTTCGGCTTCCATCATTGTTTATTGAATGGTTCGTTTTGCGTATCGGGCTTCTCGGGCAAAAAGAAGAGGGGACCCCAGTCCCCTCCGTGTTTGTCTTTCAAAACCACCGCAAAGCTACAACAAATTCTTGAAAAACACAATAGATAAGTGAAAAAAATGCAGCGAATCGTCAAAATACTTTCCTCTTTCGAAATAAAATGCCTACTTTTGTCCAAATTTTGAAAAACAATGGAGTTTAAAGCAAGAGATATCGCCGCCTTGTTGCAGGGGCGGGTGGACGGGGATGGGGAAGTGGCGGTGAACAACGTATCTAAAATCGAAGAAGGGAAGCCGGGCACGCTGGCTTTTTTGGCAAATCCGAAATATGAGCATTATATTTATACTACGGAGGCTTCCGTAGTGCTGGTGAACGACAGTTTCAAGCCGTCGCAGGAGGTGCCGTGCACGATGATACGCGTGCCGTCGGCTTACGAGGCGGTGGCGGCGTTGCTGAACATGTACGAGGAGATGATGCGTCCGAAACCCCAGGGCATCGAGCAGCCCTCTTTTATCGGCGAAGGCGTCGAGATGGGGGAGAATCCCTATGTCGGGGCTTTCGCATACATCGGCAAAGGGGCGAAAATCGGTAACCATGTCAGGATTTATCCCCAGGCGTACATCGGTGAGGGTGTGCGGATCGGCGATCATACGACGGTGTATGCGGGGGCTAAAATTTATTACGGTTGCGTAGTGGGAAGCCACTGCACGATTCATGCCGGCACGGTCATCGGGGCGGACGGTTTCGGATTCGCGCCGGTAGGGGAGAATTATAATAAGGTGGCGCAAATCGGGAACGTGGTCATTGAGGACCATGTGGAGATAGGCGCCAACGCCTGCATCGACCGGGCGACCATGGGTTCCACGCGCATCATGAAAGGGGTGAAGCTGGACAACCTCGTGCAGATTGCGCACAATGTGGTGGTCGGGGAGAATACGGTGATGGCGGCGCAGGTCGGCATTGCCGGCACCACGAAAATCGGCACGCACTGCATGTTCGGCGGACAGGTCGGCATCGCCGGCCACCTTAAAATCGGCGACCGCACGGTGCTCGCCGCCCAGAGTGGGGTGACCAACGACATCCCCGACGGCTCCATGTTCATGGGGGCACCCGCTTTTGACGCGGGCAAGTACAGGAAGTGCTACGTTTTGTTCCGGAAGTTCCCGGAATTGTACGGGCGCCTGTGCGATGTGGAAAAAGAGATCAAATCATTAAAGTAAGATATTATGGCTGTAAAGCAGAATACGTTGAAAGGCGAGTTTTCCCTGAAAGGGAAAGGCCTGCATACCGGCAAGGAGGTTTGTGCCACGTTTAAGCCGGGCGAAGAGAATACGGGATATGTGATTGTGCGTACCGACCTCGAAGGAGCGCCGGAAATTCCCGCACTGGCGAAATATGTCGAAATGGCGGACCGCGCCAGCTGTCTGGATAAAGAGGGCATGCGCGTGTACACGCTGGAGCATGCCATGTCGGCACTCTACGGCTGCGGGGTGGACAACTGCCGCATCGAACTGGACGGTGAAGAGTTCCCTATCCTGGACGGCAGCGCCCGCCTGTATGCCGAGGCGATTGCCCGGGTGGGACTGGAAGAACAGACGGCGGACCGCCGCTACTTCGAAGTGAAGAAACGGATGGAATTTTGCAGCGAGGACGGGCAGACGCGCCTGACTGTGCTCCCGGACGACGAATACACCGTAAATACCGTAGTCTCCTACGACTCCCCCTATCTCAAGATGCAGTACGCCACATTTGCAGAGGGAACCACGGACTATGCCGCCGAGGTGGCTCCCTGCCGCACTTTTGTCTTCTTGCGCGAGGTGGAAGGGCTGTTGGCAAACGGACTGATCAAGGGAGGGGATTTGAGCAATGCCATCGTCATCGTGGACCGCAAGATGGAACAGGCAGAGGCGGACAAACTGGCGGAACTGTTCGGCTATGGGCACATCGAAGTGCGGGAAGGCATCCTGAACAACCTTGAACTGCACTTCGACAACGAGCCGGCACGCCACAAGATGCTGGACGTCATCGGCGATTTGGCGCTCTGCGGACGCTTCATCAAAGGACGGGTCATTGCGGAACGCCCCGGGCATAAAGCCAACACGACCATAGCAAAGATGCTCTACAAGGAAATCGTAGCGGAAGAACGCGAGGATGCCTACCCTGCCGATTTGGATATCCTGACGGAAACGCCCTTGATGGACATCAACAAGATACGCAGCCTCTTGCCTCACCGTCCGCCCTTTTTGCTGGTGGACAAGATTTTCAGGCTCTCGGAAAACATGGTCATCGGTGTGAAGAACGTCACCATGAACGAACCGCATTTTGTCGGGCATTTCCCCGAAGAACCGGTCATGCCGGGCGTGCTCATGACGGAAGCCATGTCGCAGTGCGGGGGGATCCTTGTGTTGAGCAACGTGCCCGACCCGGAAAACTACTCCACCTATTTCATGAAAATCGATGGAGTGAAGTTCCGCAACAAAGTCGTGCCGGGGGACACCCTCGTGTTCAAACTGATTCTCACCGCCCCCATCAAACGCGGGGTTGTGCAGATGAAAGGCTATGCTTACGTAGGGAAGAAAATCGTGTGCGAAGGAGAATTTATGGCTCAAGTTGCAAAAACTAAAAACTTATAACTATATTTGCGCGCTGAATTTTTCAGAAAATAATGTAATAATTGATTAAACAGAGAGCGAATGAAACAACCTTTAGCATACGTCCATCCCGATGCGCAGATTGCGGACAATGTGGTGATCGAGCCTTTCGTGACGATAGACAAGAATGTAGTGATTGAGGAAGGCACGCGTATCGGTTCGAATGTGACGATATTGGAAGGCGCGCATATCGGCAAGAATTGCAAGATTTTTCCGGGGGCAGTGATTGCCGCTGTGCCGCAGGATTTGAAGTTTAAGGGGGAAAAGTCTTTGGTAAGAATCGGAGATAATACCACCATCCGCGAATGTGCCACCATTAATCGGGGAACTGCCGCCAAAGGAATCACCGAGGTGGGCAACAACTGCCTGATTATGGCTTATGCCCACATCGCCCATGACTGTTCAGTCGGGAACAACTGCATCATCACCAATGCCTGCCAGCTGGCGGGAGAGGTTGTGGTGGAGGACTACGCCATCCTGGGCGGCATGACAGCGGTACACCAGTTCTGCCACATCGGGCGCCATGCCATGATACAGGGCGGTTCCCTCATCGGCAAGGACGTGCCCCCTTACGTGAAGGCAGGGCGTCTGCCGTTGGCTTATGCCGGGGTGAACTCCATCGGTCTGCGCCGCCGTGGATTTGAAAACGACAAAATCAATGAGATACAGGACATCTACCGTATTCTCTACCAGTCCAAGCTGAACGTGTCGGATGCCATCTCCCGCATCGAGGCGGAAATGCCGGCATCCCGCGAAAGGGACGAAATCATTCTCTTTGTCCGCAACAGCAAGCGCGGCATCATGAAAGGATATTTGGGACAAACGAAAGAGGCTTGAAAAAGCCTCTTTTTTTTATTGTTCTTTTTACGGAATTTGAATATCCCGCCGGGCAATGCGGATGACCGTCTCCGCGTCGATGCCCGACTGGATGTAGCGTTCCAGGATATGTTGCGCCATTTCCCCGGCACCGGCGGTCGGCGAAGCCTCCCGGGCAGCCTGATTGATGAGGGTCACCACGCTGTCTTTGTACCCGGTTGCCGTTTTCCACGCCTCCTCGCTCAGGTAGAGCTGTTGGGAGAGGTTGTATTCGAACTCCTTGCGTATCTCGTTCAAAAGCAACAATTGGTACTCTTTCCCGCTCAATGCGGGGTTCAGCGTGCGCGGTATCAGCGAATCGGGCTTCAGCCGCTCAATCAGCAGCACGATGCGTTCGTAGGCAAGCAGTTTCAGGTTCTCCGACGCCCCGTGCGGCTTTTCCCGCGTGGCGTATTTGTTCACCAAGATTTCTAACAACCCCACCGCTTTGCGGCACAAAGGATATAAAAGCACCGTGAACAGCACCAAAGGGATCAACAGGTAAAAGATAGCATCCATCGTGTTTTGTTTTATACCCTGCAAATATAGGGCATATCCTTCATTCCGGAAATTTTCTCGGAGATATTTTATTTTTCCTGCCTTATTATACGTGAAAATATTTTTTTATATACGGATTTTTCCTATCTTTGCCAACGTATGGAACATGGAAATAACATACAACCCATCAACGCGCTTTTCCTCAACATCAAAAAGCGTGACGAGTTCGACTTCTGAACCCCGGGCATACCGTGTGCCCGACATTTCCGGAAATTATTTATCTACTCATAATTGTTCATTTAATACTATCATTATGGAATTACCATTCGCAGAATCGTATCGTATCAAGATGGTGGAAACCATCCGTAAAAGCACGCGTGAAGAACGCGAGCAGTGGATCAAAGACGCCAAGTACAACCTCTTTGCCCTGAAGAGCGACCACGTCTTCATCGACCTCCTGACCGACTCCGGGACAGGGGCCATGAGCGACAAACAGTGGTCCGCCATGATGCTGGGCGATGAAAGCTACGCCGGCGCGCGTTCCTACTACAACATGAAGAACGCCATCAAGGACATCCTGGGCTTCGACTACTTCCTGCCCACCCACCAGGGGCGCGCCGCCGAGAATGTGCTCTACTCCACCATCATCAAGGAAGGGGACATCCTGCCGGGCAATTCGCATTTCGACACCACCAAGGGACACATCGAGTTCCGCAAGGCGGTTGCTCTGGACTGCACCATTGATGAAGCCGCCGACACGCAGCTCGAGATACCCTTCAAGGGCAACCTCGATCCCGCCAAACTGGAAGAGGTGCTGAAAAAATACCCCAAAGAGAAAATCCCCGCTGTCGTCCTCACCGTGACCAACAACACGGCAGGCGGACAGCCCGTCTCCATGCAGAACATCCGCGAGGTGTCCGCCCTCTGTAAGAAATACGGCGTCCTGTTGCAGATGGACTCCGCCCGTTTCGCGGAAAACGCCTACTTCATCAAAGTGCGGGAGAAAGGCTACGAGAACAAGACCATCAAGGAAATCGTGAAAGAGATGTTCTCCTATGCCGACATCATGACCATGTCCTCCAAAAAGGACGCCATCGTGAACATGGGCGGTTTCGTCGCTTTCAAGAACGAGGAACTGTGGAAGCGTTGCCAGATGTTCTGCATCATGAACGAAGGCTTCATCACTTACGGCGGTATGTCCGGACGCGACATGAACGCCCTGGCGCAGGGGCTCGACGAAGGTACGGAGTTCGACTACCTCGAAACCCGCATCGGACAGGTGGAATATCTCGGTGCCAAGCTGGATGAATACGGCATTCCCTACCAGCGTCCCGCCGGCGGCCATGCCATTTTCGTGGATGCCAAGAAGATATTGACGCACGTGCCGAAAGAAGAATTCATCGCGCAGACGTTGGGCGTGGAGCTTTATCTCGAAGCCGGTATCCGCGGCGTTGAAATCGGTTCCATTTTGGCGGACCGCGATCCCGTCACCCGCGAGAACCGCTACCCGCGTCTGGAGCTGCTGCGCCTCGCCATCCCGCGCCGCACCTACACCAACAACCACATGGACGTCATCGCGGCAGCCCTGAAGAACGTCTACGACCGCCGCGAGTCCATCACCCGCGGGTACGTCATCACCAAGGAGTTCCCCATCATGCGGCACTTCACCGTGGAACTGGAGAAAGCGAAATAACCCTTTCCCTTCCCATAAACAGACGCACCGACCGGAAACTCCGCTTTCCGGTCGGTGTTTTATTGTCTCCCTGCGCTTTCTTTTCCTTTTTATGGAGTGATATTATAGGCCTTGTTGTTATAATTTATTGAATATGAATACATTCACACTATCGTAACCGCTGTTACGGTAATGGCCATTACGATAAAAACTTATTGGTATGAGATTTGTTTCTCGTTTTGGTTTTATGCTGAGGAAGTATGTTCGGGTTCTTCCTATGGGTTGTCTGGGGTCTTCCCGGGTGTTTGCTGGGGAGATGCTGGGGATGAACCCTGCATGTACCCTACATACTCCCTATATCATCCCTACTCGCGAATAGGGATGATATAGGGTATATGCAGGCATGGAGTAGGGTTCACCCCCGGTACCTCCCCGGCAAACACATAGCAAACACCCGGCAAACTCCTATAAAAGGCTTAGGCATATTTTAGGCATATCATAGGGTGTGGTTGCGTTTCCGGCAGGGGGGCAAAAGTGTTTTTCGTGCGTTGGGGGGGCGAGAGGTACTTTAAAGGCATTTATATTGATAAAGCAATAGGTGTTTCCAACGCTTTGTAGAAATGAATTCTCAAACCTGCTTTTCATCGTAGTAAAATAAAAATTTAGGGTGCAGAGTAAAAATTCTTTGAAAAATATTTTTCTATATAGAAAAACTTAGTACATTTGACCCTTAAAATAATTAGAAATGTAAAGTATAAAGAGATTTATTGGCAAGATATACATATGATTTGATGTATTAAAATATAGGAGGAAGTCGAAAATCCATAATAGAGTAGACGTAACAAAAATCAATTTAAGTTATGCCAGGGTATTATGTAAGATGTCCCCATTGCGGTAATGAATCGGAAGGGGATTATGTTAGACGTTGTAACGAGTGTGGGCAAATTTATTGCGACCGGTGTGGTGGTGCCGAATGTCCCAGTTGTGGTGCATCGTATATACGTGCGACCCAAGTAGGAACGATTCGTCCCAACGACTAATGAAAAGCGAGTGACTAACT
Organism: uncultured Odoribacter sp.; assembly: GCA_910578985.1. Taxonomy (GTDB): domain Bacteria; phylum Bacteroidota; class Bacteroidia; order Bacteroidales; family Marinifilaceae; genus Odoribacter. The sequence continues at coordinate 113,871 of CAJTSF010000004.1, forward strand.
GGACTATGTATCTCTATTGACTTAGCATTTATTTTTCAAGAATATAGAGGGCTTGGAACTGTTAGTCACTCATTATTGCGGATGTCTGTCCTCTTTGCACTAAACAAGGGGGTGCTGCAGTATGATGGAGTATGCAAAGGGAGCGAACGGAGTGAAGCGGGTAGGCATACAGAATGAGCCTGCGGCTTAGCAAATTTTCTCAAACGATGGGTATGATTTGAAAATGGTTTAATTAAAGAAAGTGTTATGATGAAGAAGTTATTTTATTTGGTATTGGGTTTAGCCTTGTTTACGGGGTGTAACAAAGATGATGACAAACCTCCTTTTGGGGAAGTTTTTACTGAAAGCGTATCTGAAGTGAATTTCGATATGGTTTATGTAAAAGGCGGCACTTTTAGCATGGGTGCGACGGCGGAGCAGGGTTCGGATGTTTATGATGATGAAAAGCCTGTTCACCAAGTTACCTTGTCCGATTATTACATCGGTAAGTATGAGGTGACTCAGGGTTTGTGGAAGGCTGTGATGGGGAGCAATCCGAGTTATTATAAATCTGGCGACAATTATCCGGTGGAGATGGTAAGTTGGGATGAAGTTCAGGATTTTTTGACGAAGTTGAATGCCTTGACGGGTAAGCACTATGTTTTGCCTACGGAGGCGCAATGGGAGTATGCCGCCCGTGGCGGAGTGAAGAGCCAGGGTTACAAGTATAGCGGTAGCAATGAGCTTGACGATGTGGCTTGGCATAGTGGCAATAGTGGATATGAAACTCATCCCGTCGGCTTGAAGTCTCCGAACGAGTTGGGCATTTACGATATGAGCGGCAATGTGTGGGAGTGGTGCAGTGACTGGTATGGTGATTACAGCAGTTCCTCCCAAACGAACCCGATAGGTCCCGTAAACGGCTCCACCCGCGTGATTCGCGGCGGCAGTTGGGGCAACAATGCGGGGAACTGCCGGGTGTCGTATTGGAGCATCAACTCCCCGGACCTCCGCATCAGCATTATAGGGTTCCGGGTTGTGCTGCTTCCTTGAGTTCTCCACGGATGTCCGCTCTCTTTGCACTAAGCAAGGAGGGGAGCCGCAGGATGATGGAGTATGCCAAGGGAGCGCACGGAGTGAAGCGGACAGGCATGCGGAATGATCCTGCGGTGGGGCAAAAAAAGAGGGTTGAAATATTAAGGTGAAGAGCATGATACAATATGAAATATTCACTGTTCCGGTGTTGGGCGGTGTGGAAGAGTTGGAGCGCATGAACCGTTTTTTGCGCGGGCACAAGGTGGTGCAGGTGGAGAAGCAGCTGGTGATGCTGGGTGACGGGGCATGCTGGTCTTTTTGCGTGAATTACCTGCTTGCCGGGCTTGCATCGTCTTCCTTGGGAGGCGGTGAGCGGAAGGAGAAGGTGGACTACAAGAGCGTGCTGGGTGAGGAGCATTTCAAGGTGTTCACCCGGTTGCGCGCTTTCCGCAAGCAGATAGCCGACCAGGATGCCGTCCCCGCCTATGCGGTTTTCACGGATGCGGAATTGGCGACGTTGTCTCAGGTGGAGGGCTTGACGGAGCAGGCGATGCTGCAAGTCGAGGGCATCGGGAAGAAACGGGTGGAGAAGTACGGCGCGCTGCTGGTGGCGTTGTCCCGTCAGGAAGGGCAGGCGGACAGTCAGGCGGAGGTGTGATGAGGCGGGCGGGATATTTGACGGAGCGCATAGCGGAGACGGACAATCTGCTGGAAGCCTGGTACAAGGCGGCACGGGGGAAGGGGATGATGGCGGAGACGCTCCGTTTCGGTGCTTCGCTGGAGGCGGAGGTCGCCCGCTTGCGGGCGGCTGTCCTATCGGGTCATGTGGAGGTGGGTGACTATACTTATTTCCGAATTCACGACCCGAAGCCCCGCCTGATTTGTGCGGCGGCGTTCCGGGAGCGGGTGTTGCACCATGCGCTGATGAATGTATGCCATCCTTATTTCGAGCGCCAGTTGATAGAGACGACCTATGCGACCCGTCCCGGGAAAGGGATTTACCAGGCACTCGACCGGACGAGGAGAGCGTTGCGGCATTACGGGTATGTGGCGAAGTTCGATTTCCGGAAGTATTTCGATTCCATCGACCATGCGATTCTGAAAGGGAAACTGCGTCGTCTTTTCAAGGACGGTCGGCTGCTTGGTATTTTCGACGACATCATCGATAGCTATTCCCGTTCGGCAGGCAGGGGATTGCCCATCGGCAACCTGACGAGCCAGTATTTTGCGAATTGCTATTTGTCGGGTCTGGACCACTATGTGAAAGAAGAATTGCGTGCGGGGGAGTATGTGCGTTATATGGACGACTTCTTGCTGTTTGCTTCGGGTCGCGGGGAATTGGAGCGGTTGGTGGGAGGCGTGGAGCGTTTTGTAGCGGATGAATTGAACCTGGCTTTGAAGCCCGTGGTTTTCCTGACCTCCTCGGAAGGGGTGCCTTTTCTGGGCTATACGGTTTTCCCGCACAAGGTACGGCTGAACGGTCGCAGCAAGCGGCGTCTGAAAACGCGGATGCGGGAGTATGAGTGCAGACGTGCACGCGGGGAGTGGGGGGAGCGGGATTATATGGAACATATAACACCCTTGCTTGCTTTTGCCGGATACGGTTACACGAAGTCCCTCCGGCGTGGCATCCTGGGAGAATGGCAACGGACACAACGGCTCCAACCGCGTGAATCGCGGCGGCAGTTGGAACAACAATGCGAGGAACTGCCGGGTGTCGAATTGGAACAACAACACCCCGGACAACCGCAACAACAATATAGGGTTCCGGGTTGTGCTGCTTCCTTGAGCTTAGTGCAAGAGACGGATGTCCATGTGGTAAACCGTCCGTTGTCATGTTTGCCTTTGTCGTGCAAACGAAGATGAGCGGTCGCGGACTGCCTTTGTCGCAAGTGTCGGTAGCGGGGCGGATGCTTTGTCAATGATTCTTGCGTTTTTTGAAACAGAAACGGATAAATGAAAGATGTTATGTTCCGTGAGTGAGTGATTTACGGGTGTCCGCCCTCTTTGCAGGAGGGCGGACGCTTGTTTTTGCCTGTTTTGTAAAAATCGCCAGTTGGGGAGACATTTTTTGAGTTTCCCGAAGTTATAGGGGAAGTTGTGGGCGCTGCGTTGCACGTGATTTTCGGGGAGTGTTTTGTATCTCGTTTTTTTTGTCGTATCTTTGTAATTCATATAGGTTATCATGTACGAGTATATCAAAGGGAGTTTGACAGATGCGGCGCCTACCTATGCGGTGGTGGAGTGCGGGGGCATCGGGTATTACGTGAATATTTCCGTGAATACCTATTCGCAGATTGCGGGGGCGAAGGAGGTGGTGCTTTTCCTGCACCTGATTGTGCGGGAGGATGCGCATCTGCTCTACGGTTTTGCCTCGAAAGAGGAGCGTGCGTTGTTCCGGCAGTTGATTTCCGTGTCGGGCGTGGGGGCGAACACGGCGGGGGTGATGTTGAGTTCGATGACGGTGAACGAGATTGCGGGCGCCATCATGACGGAGAACGTGAACGCCATCAAGAGCGTGAAGGGCATCGGGCTGAAGACGGCGCAGCGGGTGATCATCGAGCTGAAGGACAAGGTGGGTGGCATGGAGGGAGGAGGAGCGGCTCCGGCAGGCGGTGCGTCCACGGTGAAGGATGAGGCGTTGGCGGCGCTGGTGATGCTGGGGTTCGCGAAGGCGCAGGCGTCGAAGGTGGTGGACAAGGTGGCGGCTTCGGGCGAGGCGGTGAGCGTGGAGCAGTTGATTAAGTTGGCGCTTAAACAATTATAGGAGGCTGGTCGATGAAGCGGTATGGATTGTTATTATGTTTTGTAATAACGTGTTTCGGACATCTGTTTGCCGGGACAGGTCATGCCGCGGACACCCTTTTGTTTCCGATACCGGAGGACCGGAACAATGAAATACGCCGGGATGTGCTGCCTTCGGCGCTGTTCCTGAAGACGCCTTCCAATATCAAGGATTCCATTGTTTATGACCCTGTGAACCGGCGGTATGTGCTGATGACGCTCATCGGGGACAAGTATTATTACAAGCGCCCTTACACCCAGACGTTGCAGCAGTTGATGGACGCCCGCTCGAAGATGTCGGTGTATGAGTACAACCGCCAGCAGGTGAGGTTCGGGGACAAGTATGATTTCAAGAGCCTGGTGTCGGAAATCCAGTTTCTGGACAAGTTGCTGAGCCCCATTTTCGGAAAGGACCGCATCAAGCTGAAGGTGCAGGGGGCGGTGGACCTGACGCTGGGGGTGAAGACGAGCAAGATAGACAACCCGACGCTGCCCATCGACATGCGCAAGACCACGACGCTGGATTTCGACGAGAAAATCCAGTTCAACATCGGGGGGAGCATCGGCGACTTGATTAATCTGGACTGGAGTTACAATACGGAGGCGACATTCGATTTTGAGAACATCCTGAAACTGAATTACGAGGGAAAGGAGGACGATATCATCCGTAAGGTGGAGGCGGGCAATGTGTCGCTGCCTTTGGCGGGTTCCCTGATTTCCGGGGCGCAGAACCTGTGGGGGTTCCGCACGGATTTCCAGTTCGGGAAGCTGTCGGTGTCCGGCATTTTCTCGCAGCAGAAGGGAGAGTCGAAGGTCATCCAGTTGGATCGGGGGGCGGAGAAGCAGGAGTTCGAGGTGGCGGCGCTGGATTATGAGGCGAACAAGCACTTTTTCCTGTCGCGCTATTTCCGGAACACCTATGAGCAGTCGCTGGCGAACCTGCCGGCGGTGAACAGCGCGGTGAGCATCACGAAGCTGGAGGTGTGGGTGACGAACAAGAGTTCGCGTTTCGACCAGGCGCGCAATATCGTGGCTTTTGCGGAGCTGGGCGATGGGGGGGGCTATCCCGCCAATGGTGCCAACGGGTTGTATGACCAGTTGGCGAACGGTCCTTACAGCGGCATCCGGGACATCAACCAGGTGTCGAAAGTGTTGAACGGGTTCAAGGTGCCGGGGGAGGAGTACGAGAAGTTGGAGAATGCCCGCCTGCTGGATCCGTCGGAGTACGTATTCAACGATAAATTGGGGTATATTTCGCTGAACTCCGCCCTGAATGCGGACGAGGTGCTGGCGGTGGCTTACGAATATACGGTGCGGGGCGTGGTCTATACGGTCGGGGAGCTGACTTCCAATGCGCCTGCCGCTCCGGCGTCGCTCATCGTGAAGATGCTGCGCAGCACGACGCAAAGCCCGAATATGCCGACGTGGGACCTGATGATGAAGAACGTGTACGGCATCGGGGCCTACAATCTGAGCGCGGAGGATTTTACGCTGGATATCCTCTACCAGAACGACAAGGCGGGCACGAAGGTGAATTACGTGCCGGCGGGGGATATCAGCAATCAGGTGCTGTTGTCGGTGATGAACCTGGATAACCTGAATGCCCAGCTGGACGCCGTGCCGGACGGGCGTTTCGACTATATCGAGGGGCTGACCGTGCAGCCTTCCAAGGGGCGCATCATCTTTCCGGTGCTGGAGCCTTTCGGGTCGTGGCTGGAGCGGAAAATCAACAATCCGGGGGTGGCGGGGGAGTATGTGTTCCAGGAGTTGTATGACAAGACGCAGAGCGAGGCGGAGCAGGTGGCGGAGCGCAACAAGTTTTACCTGAAAGGGAGTTACAAGTCCACTTCTTCCTCGGAGATTTTATTGGGAGGGGGGGATATCCCGCAGGGTTCGGTGAAGGTGCTGGCAGGAGGGGTGGAGCTGACGGAGAACATCGATTATACGGTGAACTATACGATGGGGACGGTCACCATCATCAACCAGGCATTGATGGAGGCGGGCACTCCGATTACCATCAAGAGCGAGAACCGCTCGAGTTTCGGGATGCAGACGAAGACGCTGGTGGGGACGCACCTGGATTATAAGTTCAACGATAAATTCAATATCGGCGCCACGTTGCTGCACATGAACGAGCGGCCGCTCACCCACAAGGTGAACCTGGGGGAGGAGCCGTTGTCCAATACGATATGGGGGCTGAACGCCACGTATAACACGGAGTCCCGCTTTCTGACGACGTTGCTGAACAAGTTGCCGTTCATCCACACCAATGCGAAATCGCACCTGACCATCGATTCGGAGTTCGCGCAGTTCAAGCCGGGCACTGCCCGCGGGGCAAAGGGGAACGCTTTCCTGGATGATTTCGAGGGGAGCAAGATTGCGTTGGACATGAAGAGCGTGACCCAGTGGAAACTGGCATCCACGCCGCAGGACGAGTTGTTCCCGGAGGGAACGTCGGATTCGTTGCGGTACGGCTTCAACCGGGCAAGGCTGGCGTGGTATATCGTGGACCCGATATTCTACCGGATGTCCACTTCGACGCCTTCGCATATCCGGGCGGACGAGGAGCAGCGGTCGAACCATTTTGTCCGGGAAATCCGCCAGACGGAGATTTTCCCGAACAAGGATATCGCCATCGGGGAGGTGAATGTCGTGCCGGCGTTGTCAGTGGCTTATTACCCGAAGGAGAAGGGTCCTTATAACTTCGACACGGACGTGGACCGCGACGGTCACCTGAACCACCCCGAGAAGCGGTGGGGAGGGATGATGCGCAGCATCGCCACGAGCGATTTCGAGGCGGCGAACGTGCAGTATATCGAGATGTGGCTGATGGACCCGTTTGTGTACGAGCCGCAGCATAAGGGAGGGGATGTTTATTTCGACCTGGGCAGCGTGTCGGAGGATATCCTGCGGGACGGCAGGAAGTCGTTCGAGAACGGTTTGCCGACGGGCACCGGGGAGGAGAATGTGGATACCACGCTGTGGGGACGGGTGCCTAATGTGCAGGCGATTACCAACGGATTCGACAACAACAGCCAGGCGCGGAGGTTTCAGGATGTTGGGCTGGACGGGATGAGCGATGAGGAGGAGCGGGTGTTTTATGCCTCCTATCTGGAGCAGTTGCGGCTGCTGCACGGGGTGGATTCGAAGGTGTTCCAGGATGCCTGGAATGACCCTTCGGGGGATAATTACCATTTTTTCAGGGGGTCGGACTTCGATGCGATGGAGACGCCTGTGCTGGGGCGCTACAAGCACTACAACGGCACGGAGGGTAACTCGCCCACGTCGGATATGTCCCCGGAATCCTATGCCACGGCGGCGACCACGTTGCCGGATGTGGAGGATATCAACGGGGATAACACGTTGAACGAGACGGAGGCGTTTTTCCGGTATCACTTGGAGTTGAAGCCGGAGAAGATGAAAATCGGGGAGAATTATATCTCGAATATCACGACGGCGCAGGTCGAACTGCCGAACGGGGAAATCGGCGAGGTGAACTGGTACCAGATCCGGATACCCCTGACCGATTACGAGACGACGCACGGGGGCATCCGCGACTTCAAGTCCATCCGCTTCATGCGTATGTTGCTGCGCGGTTTCCAGGACAGCGTGGTGATGCGTATGGCGAGCCTGGATCTGGTGCGTGACAACTGGCGGAAGTACGACGGTCCGCTGGACGGGAAAAATATTCCGGCGAATCATACGATTTTCGACGTGTCGGTGGTGAATTTGGAGGAGAACGCTTCCCGTACGCCGGTCAATTATGTGCTGCCTCCGGGCACGGACCGGGTGATAGACGCCACCAATCCCCAGTACAAGGAGTTGAACGAGCAGGCGATGTCGTTGAAAGTGGTGGACTTGCAGGAGGAGGACGCGCGGGCGGTGTACAAGAGCTTCGGCAAGAATATGTTGCGTTACAAGACCTTGAAGATGGACGTGCATGCCGAGGCGTTGAAGGAGTCGGTGCTGGAGGATGACGATTTGACGCTGTTTATCCGGTTGGGAAGCGATAATGTGAGCAATTACTACGAGTATGAGTTGCCCTTGAAGCTGACGCCTCCCGGTTTTTACGGCGAGGATGAAATGGGACGGGAGGCGGTGTGGCCCACTGCGAACCGGATTGAGTTGCCGTTGCGGTGGTTCCAGACCTTGAAACAGGTGCGCAATACGGAAACCCGCGCCGCCGGCGGGGAAATCAATTACGTGGATGTGTTCGCCATGCAGGTGGGGGATTTGGATGAAACGGCGAACGTGGACAAGATGCTGCATTGGGTGAAGGTGAAAGGTAAGCCGACGTTGGGCGAGGTTCGCAATATCGTTATCGGAATCCGCAATCCGAAAGGGGAGGTGTACAAGGGAGAACGGTCGGCGGAGGTGTGGGTGAACGAATTGCGCCTGTCCGATTTCGACAATAAAGGCGGTTGGGCGGCGAATCTGCGTGTGACCGCCAAACTGGCGGACGTGGCAACGTTCAGTTTCGCCGGCAGCCGTATGACGCCCGGTTTCGGGAGCATCGAGCAGCATGCCGCGGAAATCGAGCGGGAAGATTACCGCTCCATCGATTTCTCCTCCAGCGTGGAGTTCGGGAAGTTCTTCCCGGAGCAGTGGCGGTTGCGCATCCCGATGTATTACGCCTATTCCCGCCAGGTCATCCTGCCGGAGTACGATCCGACGGATACGGATATTCCGTTGGAGGTGGCTTTGCAGCATGCCGAGACGAAGAGCGTGCGGGATTCCATCAAGCGGAACGCGGAGAATTACATGATGCGCAAGAGCTTGAACTTTACGAATGTGGGGGTGGAGAGCAAGGACGGGAAAGCGCACTTCTTCTCGTGGGCGAACCTCTCCCTGACTTATTCCTACAATAAGTCGCTCACCCGCAATGTGAACATGGAGCGCGATTTGGACAAGAGTTACCGCGGTTTGCTCAGCTATATTTACAACGGCATGCCGAAGCTGGTCGAGCCGTTTAAGAATTCCAAGTCTTTGGATTCGAAGTATCTGGTGTGGCTGAAGGATTTTAATTTCTATTACATGCCTTCGATGCTTTCCATCACCTCCGACATCACCCGCAATTACCGGGAGATGATTTCCAGGAACTTAGATAATCCGAACCTGTTGATAACGCCTTCCTATAACAAGGACTTCATGTGGACGCGGGACTATGCTTTCAAGTTCAACCTGACGAAGAATTTGGTGGTGGATTTCCGCGCCACCGCCCAGGCACGGATAGACGAGCCGGAGGGTATCGTGGACAAGCAGCGGGACCCGGAACGCTACCAGCAGTGGAAGGACACCGTCCTCCAGAATATCAAGGACGGGGGACGCCCCGTGAATTACAACCACGACTTTTCGGTGCAGTACACACTGCCCATCAACAAGTTGCCTTTCTTGGACTGGACATCGATGCAGGCGGCATATACGACACGGTATGACTGGCAGGCTGCCGCCCTGACGAAGGATTCGACGAATCTCGGGAATACCATCCGGAATGCGAATGCGTTGCAGGTCAATACGGACCTTTCGTTGAGTTCGCTGTACAACAAATCGAAGTTCCTGCGTTCTGTCACCCGTCCGTCGCGGCAGCATCGGGGCAAGGCGGTGAAGTATGAGACAGAGGTGAAGCGCCTCGCAAAGGGCAAGCCGTTGCTGGTGCGCCACCGTTTGAAGACGGGCGACATCAAAGCGACTGTCACCACTGCCGACGGCCAAAGCGTGAAGCTCGCCTATGAGTCCGTGGGGCGTAACAAACTGCGCATCAATCCCGCGCAGGATTTAGAGGATGCGAAGCTGTTCGTGAGCGGTACGCAGCATCCGGGGGCAGGCATCGGTAATTCGATGGTGCGTTTCCTGATGGGGATTGTGACGGGGGTCAAGAATATCAATATCGGTTATTCGGAGGACAAAGGAACGACCCTTCCGGGCTTCCTGCCCGAGGCGCGTTGGTTGGGACAGGAGAATTATAACGGCACTTCCGCGCCGGGTTTCCGTTTCCTGTTCGGCGGTCAGAGTTCCGGTTTCGGTATCGAAGCGGCACAGAAGGGATGGCTGACCACGGATTCCACACAGAACAATCCTTTCCTGATGAATGCGTCGCGCAGCATTTATGTGCGGGCGACGGTAGAGCCTATCCGCAAGTTGCGCATCAATTTGACCGCCAACTGGATTCGTTCGCGCAACAGCAGCGAGCATATCATCTATGAGGACGGGGACTTTTTCTCCGTGAGCAAGATGGTGTCCGGTAATTTCAGCATGTCCACCGTGGCTTTGAGATCTTCGTTCTATTCCATCGGGAACAATCCGGAAGCTTCTTTGTCGGTTTACCGGGATTTCCTGAATGCGCGGAAAGAGGTGTCGCGCGAACTGGCTATGAAGCGCTACGGTTCGGACTATGACAAGGGCGATGTGCCCCTCCGGGATGCCAACGGCCGCCTGACGGGCTTTTATGACGGGTATGGTCCTGTTTCCCAGGATGTGCTGGTGGGGGCTTTCATGCAGACTTACGTCGGCGGGGGGAAAGGGAAATCCCTGTTGCCCGGCTTTTTGGCGATGCGTCCCAACTGGCGCGTGGCGTACACCGGATTGATGGATATTCCTTTCATGAAGAAGGTGTTCAAATCCTTCTCCCTGAATCATACCTACACCTGCAAATACAATGTCGGTTCTTTCGCGTCCAACTTGGAATATGCGGAAGATGCCCGCGACGTGCAAGGCAACTGGATGGCGATGTACGATGTGAATACCGTTTCCATCAATGAGCAGTTCAATCCGTTAATCAGCATGGATATGGTGTGGGCGAACAACCTGACCGCCCATTGGGATGTGAACCGCCGCCGCGATGTCAGCCTGAGCCTGGTGAATGCCCAGCTGTCGGAGACCTCCGGCAATGAACTGGTGGTGGGGCTGGGCTACCGTTTCGGCAACCTGCCCATCTTCATTAAGAATAAGCAGTTGAACAATGACATCAATTTGCAGTTGGATTACAGCATCCGCAAGAACAACACCGTCATCCGGCGCATCTCGGAAAGTGTGGACCAGCTGACGGCAGGGCAAAAGGTGGTCAGCCTGAAAGTGACGGCGGATTACACCTTCAACAACCGGTTGAATTTCCGCCTGTTCTATGACCGGGTGGTGAATACTCCTTATATATCCCTGGCGTTCCCGACGACCAATACCAATTTCGGTATCAGCGTCCGTTTCACCCTCTTGCAATAAGCGTTTACCGGATTTCCGGCAGTTCGATGCCCTTGATTTTGCGGTAGAGGTTCAAGGCGTAGGAATCGGTCATGCCCGATACGTAATCCACGACAGTCTGGATTTTCGTGTACATCGAATCCTCTTTGCTCACTTTGTATTGCTCCGGCATCACGGAGAGGATGTTGCGGGCGTAATAGGTTTCGGGTTTCAGGATGGCGTCGGTGTACTCTTTGAGAATCGTGCCGAGGATTTTGAAGCCGGCAATCTGAATCTGGGTAACCATGTTCGTGTGGTATATGCGTTCGTATGCCAGTTTCGTGCAGGCGTCGTATGCCGTCTTGCAGGTGCCTTCCACATGTTTGATGAGGGCGCTGTTGAACGTGCCTGCCATGATGGCGTCGTAGTGCCGGATGAAGACCTCCGCACAGGCGGTGATAAGCTTGTTGATGATGCCTGCACGCAGGAAAGCGATACGCTCGTTTTTGTCGGTGACCGTCTTGAAAGTGCGGGCGATGATTTTCAAATCTTCCTTGTCCCCGTTTTTGTCGTAGAAACTTTCCAGAATGGCGATGGTCTCGTCGTAAGAAAGTATCCGCAACTTGTGGGAATCTTCGATGTCCATAATCTGATAGCAGATGTCGTCCGCGGCTTCCACTAAATACACCAGCGGATGGCGGGCGTATTGCAACGGTTTTTCGCTGAGCATGACGATATCCAGTTTCTCCGCCACCTCGCGGTAGATTTCCTTCTCGCTTTGGAAAAAGCCGTATTTGAACCCTTTGGCGTTGGCTTTTGTCGATTCGTAAGGGTATTTGACAATCGATGCCAGGGTGGTGTAGGTCATGGTGTAGCCTCCGGGACGGCGTCCGTTGAAGCTGTGGGTCAAGAGCCGGAAGGTATTGGCGTTTCCTTCGAAATGGCTCAAATCGTTCCACTCCTCGTCCGACAGGAGTTTTTTTAGGTAATTGCCTTCGCCCTCGCTGAAAAAGTAGGAAATCGCCTCTTCTCCCGAATGCCCGAACGGGGGATTGCCCAAGTCGTGCGCCAGGCACCCCGTGCTCACGATGGTGCCGATTTCCTCGAGCAGTTCCGGATTCTCCAGTTCCACCTGTTGCCGGCGGAGGAACTGGCTGACCTTGTTTCCCAGCGAACGTCCGACGCTGGCAACCTCCAGGCTGTGCGTAAGGCGGTTGTGGACGAAGATGTTGCCCGGCAGGGGGAATACTTGCGTCTTGTTTTGCAGCCGGCGGAAGGGTGAGGAGAAGATTAACCGGTCGTAATCGCGTTGGAACTGCGAGCGGTCGTGCGAGTGGAACAGCGATGTCCTGTTGCCGGGATGGTAACGCTGGGCGGAGAGGAGTTTATTCCAATTCATGGCGGGTTGTTTTACGTGTCGGATGGCGGTTAAAGACAAAAGGTCAAAGCCCTGTGTGTGGGCTTCAACCTTTTGCGCCGATTTATTGAGTTTATTTTGTCACAAAGTGGAAATGGCTTCCGAACCGCTCGAAGGCAGCTTGGTCCAGTTCCTCCTGGCACTGCGGGGCAGCGATGGCAATCAATGCCTTGGCGCGGTCCTGCATCGTCTTTCCGTAGAGGTCGGCAACACCGTACTCCGTTACCACGTAATGCACATCGAAGCGGGTCGTCACCACGCCTGCGCCGCACATCAGCGTCGGGCTGATTTTGCTTACTCCCTTGGCGGTCACCGCAGGCATCGCGATAATCGGCTTGCCGCCTTCGCTGGCTGCCGCTCCGCGGATGAAATCCAACTGTCCGCCGCAACCGCTGTAGAACTTGCATCCCAACGAATCGGCATTCACCTGTCCCGTCAGGTCAATGGACAAAGCGGAGTTGATGGCGGTCATTTTCGGCTGCTGCGCGATGATATACGGGTCGTTCGTGTAGCCGACGTCCATCATTGCCACGGCAGGGTTGTCGTCGATAAAATCATACACCTCTTTGGACCCCATGAGGAACGTCGATACGATTTTCCCCTTGTCGAATTTCTTGTTGCAGTTGTTGATGACCCCTTTATAGTAAAGCGGCAACACGCCGTCCGCGAACATTTCCGTGTGGATGCCGAGGTTCTTGTGGTTTCCCAGCTGCGACAGCACGGCGTTCGGGATAGCACCGATACCCATTTGCAGACAAGCTCCGTCCTCGATGAGTCCGGCACAGTTCTTGCCGATTTGGATATCTTGCTCCGAGGGTTGTGCCGGTTTGGCTTCAATCAGCGGCGTATTGTCCTCGCAGAAGATGTCGATGGCCGACAGCGGGATGATGGCATCTCCCCAGGCGCGCGGCACATTCGGGTTAATCACGGCGATGACCGTCTTGGCAGTCTGTACAGCAGCCAGCGTGGCATCCACGGAAGTACCCATCGACACATATCCGTGCTTGTCCGGGGGGCATACCTGAATCATGGCCACGTCCACCGGTGTTGCACCGATGCGTATCAACTTCTGCGTTTCGCTCAAGTGCACGGGGATATAGTCCGCCCAGCCGTCTTGGGTCGCTTTCCGAACGTTGTGTCCCACGAAGAACGATTCCAACTGGAATACTCCCTCAAACTCCTGCTCCGCGTACGGTGCGCTGCCTTCCGTGTGCAGGTGCTGCAATTTCACGCCTTTCAATTCACCGGCGCGTCCCCGCTCGCAAAGAGCCTGAATCAATCCCTGCGGCGCGCACGCCACGCTGTGGATGTGGATGCGGTCGCCGGATTTCACGACTTTCACCGCTTCCTCGAATGATACTGTTTTAATTCCCTGATACATAATTATATTACTATTTAATAAACTATCGTTTCATCGCCCGGTCCATGTCCTTCTTCGCATCCTTCAGTTTCAGCGTCTCGCGTTTGTCATACTCCTTCTTTCCTTTCGCCAGCGCGATGCGCATCTTCGCGTATCCCTTTTCGTTCAGGAACACCCGCACCGGTACAATCGTCAGTCCCGACTCCTTCACCTTCCGCTCCAGCTTGACCAGCTCTTTGTGAGTGAGCAGCAACTTCCGTTCCCGCCGCTCCTCGTGGTTGTAATAGGTGCCCAGTTTGTATTCCGAGATATTCATCCCTTTCACCCACAGCTCACCCCGGTGGAAATAGCAGTACGAATCCACCAGGCTCGCCTTGCCTGCCCGGATGGACTTGATTTCCGTGCCCGTAAGCACGATGCCTGCGTTATATTCTTCCAAGAACTCGTAGTCGAACGAGGCCCTGCGGTTGCGTATATTTACATCGTTTCCCATCTCTTTCTGCTCTTTTTCGTTACACCCTGCCCGCCGTCATGCCGAACAGCATCGCCAGCACCTGGTGTATGATTGTCGGGAGGCTGATAATCGACAGCGAGGCGATGACCAGCAGGTTGGTCCGTTGGTTGCCCGGCACTTCTTCCAATGCCTGTACGCCCACATACAGGATGTGGATGAAAAACAGGCTCGCCAGCATGAACAACTGTCCCACGAACACATTCCCCAGCGCCGCCCCGATGCTCCGGAAAGCGATGAACACCTCCGCGCTGTACACCGTCAGCGGCAATGCCGTTTCCCGCCATTCCTCCATTTTCCCCCTCATGTACTCCTGCACCAGCCGGTAGGCGGCGTATGTGCCTGCCGCCGATGCGGTGAAATGGATGAATGCCGTCCCTGCCGCCTGCCATATCGAGTGGTTGATTAGCCCCACGGGAATACTTACGGCGGAGAAGAACGCGGCACACGGAATGAGATGCCCCACCATCAACCGGCGCTCTTCGACAGGCTCGCGGAATATCCGCGCCCATTCTTCCGCCGGGGCGGTTACCAATGCCCGCATGCGGGCATATATTTCCTTGTACTCCCTTTTCATTCCTTGCAAAGGTATTTATTTAAAACAAAAAAACGAGGGAAACTCCCTCGTTTTTTTTATTGCCTTGTGTCTGTGGTTTATCCTAAGAACGACAGCAGGATACCGGCAGCCACCGCGGAGCCGATAACGCCGGCAACATTGGGACCCATGGCGTGCATGAGCAGGAAATTGCCGGGGTTGGCTTCCTGGCCGACCGTCTGCGATACCCGGGCAGCCATCGGTACGGCGGATACGCCGGCAGAACCGATGAGCGGGTTGATTTTATTCTTCAGGAACAGGTTCATGAATTTCGCCAGCAGTACTCCGCCGCCGGAGCCGATGCTGAATGCCACCACGCCGATAATCAGGATTGCCAGCGTCTGCAAGTTCAGGAATGCCCCTGCGGTGGTCGTCGCTCCCACGGAGATGCCCAGGAAAATGGTGCAGATATTCATCAATTCGTTCTGCACGGTTTTGCTCAGGCGTTCCGTTACGCCGCTTTCACGCAACAGGTTGCCCAACATCAGGCAGCCGATGAGCGGTGCAGCCGACGGCAACAGGAAAGACACGAATGCAGTCACCACGATGGGGAAAACAATCTTTTCCTGTTTGGACACTTTCCGGAGTTGCTTCATGACGATTTCCCGCTCTTTCCGGGTGGTCAGGGCGCGCATGATGGGCGGCTGGATGACAGGCACCAGCGCCATGTAGGAATACGCCGCCACGGCAATCGGTCCCAGCAGGTTGGGGGACAGTTTGGACGTCAGGTAAATCGCCGTCGGACCGTCGGCACCGCCGATGATACCGATAGAGCCCGCTTCCTGGAAGTTGAAGCCCAAGCTCAACGCTGCCACGAAAGTCACGAAGATGCCGATTTGTGCGGCAGCCCCCAGCAGGAAACTCTTCGGGTTCGCCAGCAGCGGACCGAAATCCGTCATGGCGCCCACGCCGATAAAGATGATACAAGGGTAGATGCCCAATTTGACACCCAAATACAGATAGTCCAGCAGACCCACGTTATTCGCGTCGATGAAGTTGTTCCAATGCACGTGCCCGCCCTCGAACAGTTCCGGGTGGTACAATCCCGCACCCGGCAGGTTCGTGAGCAGCATACCGAAAGCAATCGGCAGCAGCAACAGCGGTTCGAACTTCTTCACAATCGCCAGATAAAACAGCACGCAGGCGATGAGAATCATCACCAAGCAGAGCCAATTCCCCGACAATTGTGCGAATCCCGTGTCGTTGATGAATTTCGCCATGCTCTCGTTCAGTGCAGTTTCCTCGGCACTGGCGGCGAACGGCGTGATGAACAGTCCCAAGAAAGCGACTATTCTCCAAAGGTATTTTTTCATTTGTTTCATTCTAACACAGTTTTACGGTGAATCATGCCAAGTCAATCAATTTGTCTTCCTGTGCCACCGCTTGTCCCGGCGTCACATGAATGGCTTTCACTTGTCCGTCCTTGTCTGCCATGATATTGTTTTCCATCTTCATCGCTTCCATGACAATCAGGACCTCCCCGCGTTTCACCTGGTCGCCCACCTTGACATTGACGGACGAGATGGTACCCGGCAGCGGAGCCTTGATGCTGGCGGCAGAGCCGGAGCTCTGCGGTGCGGACACATGCACCTGCGGCGCGGCAGGGGCGGCGGGAGCGCTGCTTTTGCGGGCCACCGGCGCCACGGTTGCGGCGGGCGTGTTTTTACTTTCATAGGTCACTTCATAAGAGATGCCGTTTACTTCTACGTTTGCTTTCTTGTGGTCCGTTACATCTACCGTGACGTCGAAATTGTTTCCGTCTATCGTGATTTTGAATTTATTCATATCCTCAGAATTTAATACTTCATAGTCGTGTTTCTCATGCTGTAAATTTTGGAACTCCACGGAGAGTAGCGTCTTTCCACCTCCTCGATGGTAATGACGTGCGGCTCTTCATCGTGGGCGTCGAAGTACAGGTGCATCGCCATCGCGATGGCAGCCTGTTCGTACGGCGTCGGATGAGTGTCCGTGTTTCCCGTCGTCGCGGGAACTGCTTCCGGCGACGATGTTTTTTCACTGCGGTTGAAAGAATTGATCATCTTGCTTTGCAGGTTGATGATCCAAATCAACACCACCAGCAGGCAAAAAACCGTTCCGATTCCGATTCCTGTAACCAGTAGCGCGAAGCCCCAGTTGATTGCTAACATCATCATAATTCAGAATTATAAAGGTATATTGGAATGTTTCTTCATCGGATTGGTCACGCGCTTGGTCTGCAGCGACTGGAAGGCACGAATGACGCGGAAACGGGTGTTACGCGGTTCGATGACATCGTCGATATAACCGTAGGATGCTGCCTTGTACGGGTTGGCAAAAGCCGTGTTGTATTCCTCCTCCTTGTCGGCGATGAACTTCTTCTTCTCTTCCGGGTCGGTGATGGCGGACAACTCTTTTCCGTAGAGCACCTCGATGGCTCCCTTGGCGCCCATCACGGCAATCTGTGCCGTCGGCCATGCGTAGTTGAAGTCGCCGCGCAACTGCTTGCAGGACATTACGTCATGCGCCCCGCCGTAAGACTTGCGCAGCGTGACGGTCACCTTGGGCACCGTGGCCTCTCCGTAAGCGAACATCAGCTTCGCCCCGTGGGTGATGATGCCGCCGTACTCTTGCACGCGTCCCGGCAGGAATCCCGGCACGTCCACCAGCGTCAGGATGGGGATATTGAAGCAGTCGCAGAAGCGCACGAAGCGGGCAGCCTTGCGGGAGGACTCGATGTCCAGCACGCCGGCGTAGAAGCTCGGCTGGTTGGCGATGACGCCCACCGAACGTCCGCCCATGCGGCAGAAACCGACGATGATATTACGCGCATAGCGCTTGTGGACTTCCAGGAACTTGCCGTTGTCCACGATGGCTTCGATGACTTCCATCATGTTGTAGGGCAGGTTCGGGTTGTCCGGAATCAGGCTGTTCAATTTGTCCTCCAGGCGGTCGATGGGGTCCTTGCACACCATCATCGGCGCCTCCTCCAGGTTGTTCGAAGGTAGGTAGGACAGCAAATCGCGGATTAGGGAGATACCCTCCTCCTCGTTCTCCACCATAAAGTGGGACACGCCCGACTTCGTCGAATGAACCTCGGCGCCTCCCAGGTCCTCCGTGGTGATGTCCTCGCCCGTCACGGTCTTCACCACTTTCGGTCCCGTCACGAACATATAGGAGGTCTGGTCCGTCATCAGGATAAAGTCCGTCAATGCCGGAGAATACACCGCACCGCCGGCGCACGGACCGAAGATGGCGGAAATCTGCGGAATCACGCCCGACGCCAGGATATTGCGTTCAAAAATCTCCGCATATCCTGCCAGGGAGTTCACCCCTTCCTGGATACGGGCACCGCCCGAGTCGTTCAGCCCGATGATCGGCGCACCGACCGTCATGGCTTTGTCCATGACCTTGCAGATTTTCTGCGCCAGCATTTCCGAGAGGGCACCCCCGAACACCGTGAAGTCCTGTGCAAACACGAACACCACGCGTCCGTTCACCGTACCCTGTCCCGTCACGACGCCGTCGCCCAAGAACTTCGTCTTTTCCATGCCGAAGTTGCTGCAACGGTGGGTGACGAACATGTCGAACTCTTCGAAGCTGTCCTCATCCAGCAACATGGCGATTCTCTCGCGTGCCGTATATTTGCCTTTCTTGTGCTGCGACTCGATGCGCTTTTCTCCTCCGCCTAATTTGGCTTGCACCCGCAAGTCAATCAATTCCTTGACTTTATCTTGATTTGTGGCCATACCTGATTGTTTGAAAATTTGTTGATTGTGAATATTACTTCTTGCCGCACAGCTCGGTCAATACCCTGTTGGTCGATTTCGGATGCAGGAAGCCGATTTGCAATCCCTCTGCGCCTTTTCGCGGAGCCTTGTCGATCAGCTGGCAGCCGTTGTCGGCAGCTTCGTTCAGCGCCTGGGCGACATCCTCTACGGCGAAAGCCATGTGGTGCATACCCCCGCCGTTCTTCTCCACGAACTTGCCGATGGGGCCTTCCGGATCCGTAGACTCCAGCAACTCGATTTTTGTCTGTCCCACCATGAAGAAAGCGGTCTTCACTTTCTGGTCGGGCACCTCTTCCACGGCGTAACATTCCAGTCCTAAAACCTTTTCGTAAAAAGGAATCGCTTCATCCAAACTTTTCACGGCAATGCCGATGTGTTCAATGTGTGTCGGTTTCATAATCTTATTGAATTATAAATTAATAATTTGATTGATTCTTTAAAAACGCCCCAAAATTAGGGATTGTAATTGCGAAAATCAAATAAAAAGAGAAGATTATTTTGAAACGGAATATACAAGTTCCTCCGTTGGCAGTCCCCATATCCTGTGCTTGTCGGTATCTTCTTCAATATAAGACCGATACAACTATTTTTATTCTTTTGCTCAAATTCTGTTTTTATATTGCTTAAACCAAGGTTTCACCAAGGTTTTAACCGTAGAAGCATTGGAGAAATAATGAATGGGAATTGGTATTCGGAACAGGCAACCTCATCTCCTGTTCGGCTCTTCGGCAGGCTATCGGATTTAAAAATCTTTTTCTTGATACAAATCAATGAAAATTGTGTATTTTTGCCATTGCATTTAAATAGAAAAGATATGTTTGACAAGCAAGTTTACATCGGGAGACGTGCCCGTTTGAGAGAGAAGATGAGTGGCGGGCTGGTGTTGATTCTGGGCAACGGGGAAGCCCCTGCCAATTATACGGACAATACGTACAAGTTCCGCCAGGATAGTTCGTTCCTCTATTTCTTCGGGTTGAACCACCCCGGGTTTGCCGGAGTGCTGGACGTGGACAGCGGGGAGGAGTTCGTTTTCGGGAACGACGTGGATATGGATGATATCATCTGGATGGGACCGCAGCCGAGCGTGAAGGAACTGGCGGCTTCCGTGGGGGTGGCGAAGACGGCGCCTTTCGCGCAGTTGGGGGGGATGCTGAAGCAGGCGGTGGCTGCCGGGCGGAGGGTGCATTTCCTGCCGCCGTACCGTTTCCGCAATATGTTGCTGATTGAGGATTTGCTGGGCATCCGCCATTCGGTGGTCAAGGAGCATGCGTCGCTGGAGCTGATTAAGGCGGTGGTGGGGTTGCGTTCGGTGAAGGAGGCGTGCGAAATCGAGGAGATCACGAAGGCGTGCAATATCGGCTATGAGATGCACACCGCCGCCATGCGCCACGCGAAGCCGGGGGTGAAGGAGCAGTATATCGCGGGTTTGATTGAAGGGATTGCCGCTTCGTACGGGAGCATGGTGTCTTTTCCGGTCATCTTGTCGCAGAACGGTCAGACGCTGCACAACCACGACCACAGCCAGGTGTTGCAGGAGGGGAGGATGATGCTGACGGACGCGGGGGCGGAGGGGAATATGTGCTATTGTTCGGATTTTACGCGCACGGTGCCGGTGGGGGGCAGGTTCAACAGCCGGCAGAAGGAGGTGTATAACGTGGTGTTGGCGGCGAACAACAAAGCCATCGAGATTGCGAAGCCGGGAGTGACTTACCAGCATGTGCACCTGGAGGTGTGCAAGGTGCTGGCGCAGGGGTTGAAGGACCTCGGGCTGATGAAGGGGAATGTGGACGAGGCGGTGGCTGCCGGAGCGCATGCGCTGTTCATGCCTCACGGGCTGGGGCATATGATGGGGTTGGATGTGCATGATATGGAGGATTTGGGACAGATATACGTGGGGTATGACGACGAGACCCGTCCCATCAACCAGTTCGGGACTTCCTCGTTGCGCATGGGACGCCGTTTGCAGGAGGGGTTTGTGATTACGGACGAGCCGGGATGTTATTTTATCCCTGCGTTGATTGACCAGTGGCGCGCGCAGGGGTTGTACAAGGAGTTCCTGAATTATGACAGGATTGACACTTACAAGGATTTCGGAGGCATCCGTCTGGAGGATGACATCCTGATTGTGCCCGGCGGCTCGCGCTTCCTGGGGGACAAGCGGACTCCGATTACGGTGGAAGAGGTGGAGGCGATGATGAATGAATAAAATGTGAATGTATAAATATTGAACCTATGAAATTTGTTGTATCAAGCAATACATTGTTGAACCGCCTGCAAGCGGTGAGTAAAGTGATCGGCGGCAAGTCGGTGCAGCCTATTCTGGATAATATCCTGCTGGTGGCTGCGGACGGCGCATTGTATGCCACGGCTTCCGACAAGGAGACGACCCTGGAAGCCAGAATCGAATTGGATCACCTGGAGGAAGAGGGGAAAATGACCATTCCCGCGAAGCGGTTGCTGGATATCCTGAAGGAGTTCCCGGAGCAGCCGTTGACGTTCGACATCAATACGGAGAGCAACGAGGTGCGCATCGTGACGGACCGGGGCGAGTTCGCCGTGATGGGAGAGAGTGCGGAGGATTATCCGTTGCAGGCGCCGATGAATGATAGTAAGGTGAATGTGGGCACGACGTGCGGACTGATGCTGGAGGGTATCCTGAAGACCGTTTTCGCGACGGCAAACGACGATTTGCGCCCGACCATGAACTGCATCCTGATGGAGATGAACGAGGATAATTTCACGTTCGTGGCTACGGATGCCCAGAAGCTGGTGCGTTACAAGCGTTTCGACGCCAAGTGCGAGAACGGGCAATATACGCTGATTCTGCCCAAGAAACCGGCATTGACGCTGAAGAATATTTTGCCGAAGGACGATTCCGAGTTCCGGATTTCGTTCAATGACCAGATGGCATGTTTCGTGTTCGGGGATTATAAATTGACCTGCACGCTGGTGGAGGGACGTTATCCGAATTACAATGCCGTGATTCCGCAGAACAATCCGAAGAAAATCATCGTGGAGAAGAAGGAGCTGTATAATTCGCTCCGGAGGGTTTCGGTGATGGCGAGCCAGGCGAGCAACTTAGTGAAGTTCGACCTGTCGGAGGGCAAGATGCTGCTTTCGGCGCGGGATGTGGATTATGCGATGTCCGGGCATGAGACGCTGGCTTGCCAGTATGAGGGGGAGGAGATGGCGATTGCTTTCCGTTCGCCTTTCGTGCAGGAAATCCTGTCGAACATCGCTTCGGAGAATGTGGTGGTGGAGCTTTCCGACCCGACGCGTCCGGGCTTGTTCCTGCCGTTTGAAAACGAGGATGCGGACGAAGATTTGCTGATGTTGTTGATGCCTTTGTTTTTGGCATAAGGTATGGAGTTGAATTTGGCGAATCCGATTGTTTTCTTCGATTTGGAAACAACGGGCATTAATATCGTGAAAGACCGGGTGGTCGAGATTTCCGTCCTGAAGGTCATGCCCAACGGCAAGGAGGAGCAGAAGACCATCCGGGTCAATCCGGGCATGCACATTCCGGAGGAGGCGTCCAAGGTGCACGGCATTTATGACGAGGATGTGAAGGATTGCCCTACGTTCAAGGGGATTGCGAAGGAGTTGGCGAAGTATATCGAGGGGTGCGATTTGGGAGGGTTCAATTCCAACCGCTTCGATATTCCGCTGTTGGCGGAGGAGTTTTTGCGGGCGGAGGTGGATTTCGACATGAGCAAACGGAAGTTTGTGGATGTGCAGACCATCTTCCACAAGATGGAGCAGCGCACCCTTTCCGCCGCCTATCGGTTTTATTGCGACAAGAACCTGGAGGATGCCCATACGGCGGCGGCGGATACGATGGCGACGTATGAGGTGCTGAAGGCGCAGTTGGACCGCTATGGCGACCAGCTGGAGAATAATGTCGATTTCCTGAGCAAGTTTTCTTCACAGAACCGGAATGTCGATTTTGCGGGATTCATCGTTTTGAACGACAAAGGGGAGGAGGTTTTCAATTTCGGGAAGAATAAGGGAATGTCGGTGGCGAAGGTGTTGAGGGAGCAGCTGGGGTATTACGACTGGATGTTGAAAAGCGAGTTCCCGCTCTATACCAAAAAGGTGCTGACACAAATCAAGTTGCGGGAGAGCGGACATTTGAAATAATATAAAGCGAGCGTATGGGCGAGTTGATCCGTAAGGAGTTGAAAGGATTTTTCACTTCATTATCCGGTTATGTGATATTGCTTTTCTTTTTAGTCGCCAACGGATTGTTTTTGTGGGTGGTGCCCGGAGCATATAATATTCCGGACAGCGGAATGGCGGATTTGCAGCCGTTTTTTTCGCTGGCTCCGGTGCTGTACCTTTTTTTGGTGCCGGCCTTGTGCATGCGCCTGTTTTCGGAGGAGATACGGACGGGGACGCTGGAGCTGCTGTTTACGCGTCCGGTGCCGATAGAGCGGATTGTGTGGGCGAAGTATCTTGCCGGATTGTTCCTGGTTCTGTTGTCCATCTTGCCGACGTGGGTGTATGTGGTCAGCTTGTGGCTGTTGGCGCAGCCTGTGGGGCATATCGACCTGGGGGGAATCGTCGGTTCTTATATCGGACTGGTTTTCCTGTCGGGCGTTTATGTGGCGGTCGGTACTTGGGCGTCGGCGCGGACGGGCAATCCGATTATCGCCTTTATTTATGCTTTCGTGGTGTCTTTCCTGTTGTATGCAGGGCTGGATTTTATCGGCGAGATACCGATGCTGGCGGAGGTGCAGGGGAAGATACAGTTCTGGGGCATCGCTTACCATTACGAACCGATGTCGCGCGGGGTGATTGCGTGCTCGGATGTGCTTTATTTCGTTTCTTTTGTTTTTTTGTTTGTATGGCTGACGGCATGGCATTTCAAGGGGACGCGTCAGAGGTGGTGGGTTGTCGTGCTGGGCTGTGTGGTGTTGAATGTGGCGGCTGCCCGTGTGGTGTATTGGCGTGCGGATATCACGAATGACAAGCGGTACACGCTGTCGGAGAATACCCGTTCGTTGTTGGAGCGGGTGGACCGTCCGGTGCAGGTGTCCCTTTTTCTGGCGGGTAATCTTCCCCCCGGACTGCAAAAACTGCAATATGCGACCACCCGCATGCTGGAGGAGTTTTGGCGGCTTTCCGGGCATAATTTCCGTTATACGGTGATAGACCCTGCGGAGGTGGCGGATGCGGAGGAGAAAAAGGCGCTGGTGAGGTATCTGGCGCAGCGGGGCATCATGCCCGTGAACCTGAACCGCAGGACGGAGGATGAAACCTTGTCGCAACAGATTATTTTTCCGGGGGCTATCGTTTATGACGACAGTACGGAGGTGAGCCTTAATTTATTGCAGAATATGCCGGGGCTGGATGCCGATGAGAATATCAATCATTCGGTGGAGGCGCTGGAGTATGAGCTGACGAAGGCGGTGAGGCTGTTGATGCGTAGGGAACGGAAAGCGGTGGCTTTTCTGGTGGGACAGGGGGAATTGCCTTACCGGGAGGTGGCGGATATGGCCAAGACGTTATCCTACTATTATCAGGTGGATTTTGTGTCGGCGGACTCGTTGGCAGCGGACCCGTTGCGTTACGAGGCGTTGATTATTGCCCGCCCGACGGAGGATTTTTCGGAACGTGACAAGTTTATCGTGGACCAGTATGCCATGAACGGGGGGAGCCTCTTGTGGTGTATTGACGAGGTGGAGGTGGAGCATGAAGCTTTGAAGGAACAGGAGACGGTCGGGGCGGTTTACCGTCCTTTGAATGTGGAGGATATGCTGTTTAAGTATGGGGTGCGCATCAATCCGGAGTTGTTGCTGGACGGCAATTGCGTGCTGGTGCCTGTGGTGACCGGCATGAACGGCACGAGTCCGATATATAGTCCCGGAAATTGGTATTATTCGCCTTTGCTGCAATCCGGTGCGTCACAGCATCCGGTGACGGCGGGAATCCTGCCGGTGCGGGTGGATTATGCGAACAGTATCGATACGGTGGGAGGGGACGGAGGATTAAAGAAAACGGTGTTGCTGGCGACTTCCCGCTATACGGCTGCTTTGAAGACGCCCTGCCCGGTCACCCTCGCGATAACGGAGGAGCGGATGACGCCCGAAAAGTTCAACCGCCGGCACATACCGGTGGCGGTGGCAGTCGAAGGGGAGTTTCCCTCGTTGTTCCGGCATAGGAATATGCCGGGGGTGGTCGATGCTCCTTTTAAACGGGCGAGCGAATATAACCGGATGATTTTTATTGCGGACGGCGATGTCATCCGTAACCGGGTGCATGGAGTAGGCGATAATGCGGTCACCGTGCCTTTGGGGTATGACGAGTACAGCGGGCAGTTGTACGGGAATCGGGATTTCCTTTTGAATGCCGTGAATTGGCTGTGTGACGATGAGGGTTGGATGGCGTTGAGGGGAAGGCATTTTTCGTTCTATCTTTTGGACAAAACCCGGCTGAAAGCCGAACGCAGGGGATGGGAGGCGCTGAATGTCGGTTTGCCGTTGCTGTTTGTAGCTTTATTGAGCGTTGGTTTGACCTGGTGGCGAAGAAGAAATCGATAAAAAACATTTTTTTGTTTGGAATGCAGGGATAAAACACTACCTTTGCAGCGCCAAACCGTAAAGATGAATGTTGGTCCAGTAGCTCAGCTGGATAGAGCAACGGCCTTCTAAGCCGTAGGTCGTGGGTTCGAATCCCGCCTGGATCACTGAAAGCAACCGATTATCGGTTGCTTTTTTATTTAGAAACAACTCATTGTGCTGTGTTTATGAGTTCTGCTAGTTTTTGGCTTAATATGCAAAAATGCCACATCTTTTATTGATGTGGCAGCCTTAGTGTTTCCCAACTAAGGGAGGCGGCTATTTTATCTTTTCTTTGTCAAATCAAAATAACCACCTTCACCATCACCCAATCTCATTTTATTACCGTTAACAGATACTTCGAGTACAGATTCATTGCCTGATGAATGTTTTGTAATTATTTCTTTCCCATTATATACATAAGTGGATTCTGCTGATTTATCTGCCATATTAATTCCATTCATATACATAACAACTCTCTGTGTAGCTGTTTTATTTTCCCGGAACGTCCATGACGTTTCAATTTTTGATGACACATAATCACCTTCGTTGTAAGATGTTTCAGTCCAAGTCCCTAATATTGGAGTATAATCAACATTATCTTTTGTTGCTTTGAACTTCATTTTTAGACCTTCATTGTTTGAATACTCAATCTCTGCGTTATCCCCTTTAAGTGAAGTAAACGTGTAACGCTCCGTAATTGGGTCTTTAGTAGTTCCAATAACAGTGTTAGCATCCAATTCCCAATCGCCAATATAATAGTCATCAAACTGCACCGTTTTGTATGTGTTGTCAGCTTTCAATATTATGTAGATATTACCAACTGGAATATCAAGGCTCTCTCCATTCTGTTGCGCCCAAGTAACATCCCATCTTCCAACGACTTTTTCTTTTGTTAATTCAAAGTCATCATCATCCTTAGAACACGACACAAACGATGCAAACATAACGAGTAAAAATAAAATCTTTTTCATATCTAAATAGTTTTAAAATTAATGCCGCAAAGTTTACATAAATGATTATTATAATCAAGTTACAACGTAAAAATTTTATAGAAAATAAAAATTCAGAACATCATTGTGCTGCATGAAATAGTTATCTAATAATTGTTATTGCTTGTAGTGATATCTCATCGATAACACATATACGGTTACGATTTCTTCATGAACCGAATATATGATACGATGTTCGGAATTGATACGCCTTGACCAATATCCGGCAAGCTCATACTTGAGGGCTTCCGGCTTCCCTATTCCGATATATGGATGTTCTGCTATATCTTTCAGCAGCGTGGTTATTCTTTTCATGATAACCTTATTGCCTGTCTTTTTCCAATACTCGCGGTCTTTTTCCGCCTGCTCGAGAAACACTATTTCCATAATTCGTCAATATTGACAGCCTTGCCGCCTCCGGCAGCGATTTCCTTTTTGCCTTTTCTTATCACATCCATCATGGCAGACGACTTCATGATATATTCCGTTTCCTTTATTGTGTTATACTCATCCAAAGAAATTATAACTACACTCGCGTTACCCGAGCGATGCACCAACAACGGCTCACTATCATTCGCAACCCCATCAAGGTAGCTTTTCAAACCGTTTCTCAATTCTGTGTAATTGGTTGTTTTCATGGTCTTTTTATTTTTTTACGGTACAAATATAGGTACTTATTTTTGTACTTACAAATATTTTTTCCATTTTCTTTGCCGTTTCAAAAATTATTCGTAAGCTTGCTACGTTCAAAGTTTATTAAATCATAGGCGGAGCAAGAGTGCCCGCTGTATAGCGGATTTTTTTATGCCAATTTGTGACGTATTTCCCATTTTGCATTTAGTTATTTGATAGGAAGATATAGTATAACGGCGTATCTTCCGTGCTAACATTATAATGGTGTTAGCAAGCCGCCTTTGATTGGACTTTAGCAGCGTGGCGGGTACGCCTCAATTTGCTACATTCATAGCAATCGAACGCCTAAATTTAGACAACATCAATTCAGAGTTAGAAAATGCCATTGTCTTATTGAATGATGGCGTAGGAGAAGAAAACCATCGAATTCATTAACGACTTCCGAAAACAATTCGATTGGATTTAAAAAGAAGAGCCGGGGCAACCACCTCGGTTCCTTCATTATAACATCGCGGCAGTTTGCTTTTCCACTGCTGATTTGATAAAAGCGTTAATAAGAGATTCCTGCCTGTTTGGCAAGTAGCGCAATTTTTCTGTGTATCTCTGGAGAAATTCAGCTATTATCTTTGAATTATCGAAGTAATCCGCCATGATAAGCCGACAAAAACCAAGTTTCCTGCTCCGCTTCATAAACACTTTATCATCAAAATATTTATCCATTTTTACGGATTTATTCCATTCTCCCGGAAACCATAATATAGTTCTGAATCGCTGCCTAAAAAAAAAGAGACTGTCCGTAGGAACAGTCTCTTTCGTATCGGATAAGGATTATCCGGGTTATTTGCCTGCGTGCATGATGGCAGCCTGCGCCGCAGCCACCCGTGCGATGGGCACGCGGAAGGGGGAGCAGCTTACGTAGTTCATGCCGACGGAGTCGCAGAAGATGACAGATGAAGGTTCGCCTCCGTGTTCTCCGCAGATACCGACTTTCAGGTTGCTGTTGGTCTTGCGTCCCAGTTTGACACCCATGTCTACCAGACGACCCACGCCTTCCTGGTCGAGCACGGCGAACGGGTCGGTCTTCAGGATGCCTTTGCGGATGTATTCGGGAAGGAATTTACCTGCATCATCGCGAGAATATCCGAAAGTCATCTGCGTCAAGTCGTTCGTTCCGAAGGAGAAGAATTCCGCTACTTCGGCAATCTGATCCGCTGTGATGGCTGCACGGGGGATTTCAATCATGGTACCTACCATGTAGTCCACTTTAACGCCTTTCTCTTCGAATACTTGTGCGGCTACACGGCGGATGATTTCAGCCTGTTGTTTCAATTCTTTGATGGTGCCTACCAACGGTACCATGATTTCCGGATGAGGATCGAGACCTCGTTTCTTCAGGTTGCAAGCGGCTTCGATGATGGCGCGAGCCTGCATTTCCGTGATTTCCGGATA
The DNA here is from genome assembly GCA_910578985.1 of uncultured Odoribacter sp. GTDB lineage: Bacteria > Bacteroidota > Bacteroidia > Bacteroidales > Marinifilaceae > Odoribacter. The sequence continues at coordinate 142,126 of CAJTSF010000004.1, forward strand.
GGTGATGCCGAGACGGCAACCGCGGTGTCCGAGCATAGGATTGAATTCATGCAGGGCATCTACCTTTTCCTTGATGCGCTCTACCGGCATGCCGAGTTTCTGCGCCATGTATTGCTGGGAAGCAGGTTCGTTGGGAGTAAATTCGTGCAAAGGCGGGTCAAGGAGACGGATGGTAACCCCCAGTCCGTTCATGGCTTCGAGGATGCCTTCGAAGTCTCCGCGTTGCATGGGGAGGATTTTGTTCAAAGCCTCACGGCGTCCGTCCACGGTTTCGGAAAGAATCATCTCGCGCATGGCGTCGATGCGGTTGCCTTCAAAGAACATGTGCTCCGTGCGGCAGAGTCCCACACCCTTGGCTCCGAATTCACGTGCCTTGCGGGCATCTTTCGGAGTGTCGGCGTTGGTACGAACATACATGCGGGTGTATTTTTCCGCCAAATTCATGATGGCGGTGAAGTCTTCATTGAGGGTGGCGTCTTCGGTTTCCACTTTGCCGAGGTACACTTCACCGGTGGAGCCGTTCAAGGAAATCCAGTCGCCTTCGTGCACCAGGTTGCCGTTTACGCAGAAGTTGCGTTTGGCATAGTCCACCATAACATCGCCGGCACCCGATACGCAGCATTTGCCCATGCCGCGGGCAACGACGGCAGCGTGGGAGGTCATACCTCCGCGGGCAGTCAGGATACCTTCGGATACGTTCATGCCTCGCAGGTCTTCCGGAGAGGTCTCCAGGCGAACGAGGATGACTTTCTCGCCACGGTTTTTCCATTCTTCGGCTTCATCGGCAAAGAATACGACACGTCCGCAAGCGGCACCCGGAGAAGCGGGCAAGCCTTTGGTGATGGTGTGTGCTTTTTTCAGCGCTTCCTTATTGAAGACGGGGTGCAGCAGTTCGTCCAGCTTGGCGGGTTCCTGGCGCAGGAGGGCGGTTTTTTCGTCAATCATGCCCTGTTTGAGCATGTCCACAGCCATTTTCACCATGGCGGCACCGGTGCGCTTGCCGTTACGGGTCTGCAACATCCAGAGTTTGCCGTCCTGGATGGTGAATTCCATGTCCTGCATGTCGTGGAAATGGTCTTCCAGTTTTTCCTGCACGGCGTTCAGGTCTGCGTAAGCTGCCGGCATGGACTCTTCGAGGGAGGGGTATTTGGAGGCGCGCTCCTCTTCGGAGATGCCTTGCTGTTTTGCCCAGCGGCGGGAGCCTTCAATCGTAATCTCCTGCGGGGTGCGGATACCTGCAACAACGTCTTCACCTTGGGCGTTGATGAGGTATTCCCCGTTGAAGATGTCTTCGCCGGTGGCGGCGTCACGGCTGAATGCCACACCGGTGGCGGAGTTGTTGCCCATGTTTCCGTAAACCATGGACTGTACGTTTACGGCAGTACCCCATTCTTCCGGAATCTGGTTCAACTGGCGGTAAAGAACGGCGCGTTCCGTCATCCAGGAATCGAATACGGCGCAGATGGCACCCCACAACTGCTCCCACGGGCAGGTCGGGAAGTCTTTGCCGGTGCGGCTTTTTACTACGCGCTTGTAGTTTTCCACCAGCACTTTCAAGTCATCCACCGTAAATTCGGTGTCCTGCTTGATATGTTTTGCTTCTTTCAGTTTGTCGATTTCCGCTTCGAAAGGATTGTGCTCGCCTTTGGCGGCAGCTACACCCATCACCACATCGCCGTACATTTGGATGAAACGGCGGTAGGAGTCCCATGCGAAACGCGCATTGCCTGATTTTTCAGCCAACAGTTGCACGGCATCGTCGTTCAAACCGAGGTTCAATACCGTGTCCATCATTCCCGGCATGGACACGCGTGCACCTGAACGTACGGATACCATCAGGGGGAAAGCCTCGCCTTTGGAACCGAATTTGGCATTCATGAGTTTCTCCATGTGTGCAATACCGGCTTTTACTTGGTCCTCAATCAATTTCACCACGGCGTCCTTGCCTTGTTGGTTGTAAAGTGTACAAACTTCTGTCGTGATGGTGAAACCTGCAGGTACAGGCAGTCCGATGAGATTCATTTCCGCGAGGTTGGCACCCTTGCCACCCAGCAGATTGCGCATGTCTGCCTTTCCTTCAGCTTTTCCGTCTCCAAATGTGTAAACGTACTTTGTGCTCATATTAATGTGTTTTTGGTGTTAAATGCCTCCTTGAGAGGAGGCGGTTATTATTAAAAATTACTCTTTCTTCATAGAAAATGCGAAATTAGAGCATTTTTTTCAGATATGAAAACGGAAAGCGTATTTTTGCAGGACAATTTACGTGTATGGAAAAAAGGTATCGTGATTTTCCTTCTTATTTTAGAACGCTTTTTGACGGGAGGGTGCAAAAATTGTCCGTGGACGGAGGATTTACCTGCCCGAACCGAGACGGGAGTAAAGGTGTCGGAGGGTGTACGTTTTGCAATAACCGGAGTTTCAGTCCGGAGTATTGCCGTGCGACTTCGTCGATAGCGGAACAGATAGAGGAGGGAAAGACATTTTTCAGACATAAGTATGCAGGACAGAAATATCTGGCTTATTTTCAGTCTTATTCCAATACGTATGCTTTGTTGGAGGTGTTGCGGGCAAGGTATGAGGAGGCGTTGGCATGCCAGGATGTGGTGGGATTGGTGATCGGTACGCGTCCGGATGCGGTGACGGAAGAGGCGTTGGCATATATCGGAGAGCTGGCACAGAGGATGTATGTGTGTGTGGAATATGGCGTAGAGTCGGCAAACGATGAGGTGTTGAAGCGAGTGAACCGGGGACATACGTTTGCCGAGGCGGAGGAGGCAATCCGGCGGACCGCGGAGCTGGGCATACGGGTGGGGGCGCATTTAATATTCGGATTGCCGGGGGAGACGCGGGAATCGATGTTGGAAGGGGCTGTCCGAGTGTGTGATTTGCCAATTGATGTCTTGAAGTTGCACCAATTGCAGATTATCCGCGGCACACGGATGGCAGAGGAATATGCGGAGTGTCCGGAAGCGTTTCGGCTGTATGCGATGGAGGAGTATCTCGATTTGGTGGCGGAGGTTATTTCACGTATCCGTCCCGAGGTGTATTTGGAACGCTTTGTGAACCAGGCACCGGAAGAGTATTTGGTTGCGCCGCGTTGGGGAGTGAAGAATTTCGAGTTTACCGCAAAATTGGAAAAGCGTTTGCGGGAGCGGGATGTGTGGCAAGGGAAAGAATGGAATAAAATGAATAACAGATGATAGGACAGGAAAAAGTTTATGAGCGTTTAGCGGCTCTCGGCATTGAGTTTGACTATCTGGAGCATCCGGAGGCACCGACCATCGAGATTGCCCGGAAGTATTGGGTGAATCTGGATAGTACGCACTGCAAGAATTTGTTTTTCAGAAACCATAAGGGCAACCGGCATTATCTGGTCGTGTTTCATTGCGACCATTCTTTGGCAATTCATGATTTGGAACAGTTGTTGCGCCAAGGTAAACTGAGTTTTGCTTCCGAGCAACGGATGGAGCGTTATCTGGGCTTGAAGCCCGGTTCAGTCAGCCCGTTCGGTTTGGTGAATGATGCGGATCACCATGTGTATGTTTTTTTGGACGAGCAATTGAAGCAAGCCAAGAAGTTATCTTTTCATCCGAATGACAACCGTGCTTCCCTTGCTATCCGCACAGATGATTTTATCCGTTTTATGGATGCCACGGGAAACGGGTATGAATGGATCAAACTCTATTAGCGGTTTTTACCGGCATAGCCGCTCAATGTGCTTGCGGATGGCTTGGGTGCAGATAGGGCAGAACCGGTCGGTGGAAAACTCTTTCATTAGGCAGGTCCGGGCAGGACGGTAAATGCCTTTATTGACATATCCGCCTCCTTCGAATACACCGACCGTATTGCTGTAGGCTTCGGTGTCGGGAGTCGGAATCGGAGTGGACGGGTCTACGAGTTTTTTCCAGTCTTTGCAATCAAATCCTTTCAAGGTAGTCAGGTTTTCTTCCCAAGGTTCAATGTTTTTCGGATACATGTCATTATAGGAGGTCGTACCGACGTATTCATCGCCTAATCCGAGCAGGACATGCCCGAATTCATGGACGTATATTTTCCCAGTGGAGGTGGGATGGTGTGCGGCACTGATGCCGTAGAAATTGTAAATGCCCCCGCCTCCGTATTTCTGGGTGTTGGAGAGGACGTATATGTGTTCATAAGGGACGTGTGCGGCGATGTCGCGCAGGCGCTGGAAGTCTTCAATCATTTGATAGCGTTCCGAATCGAAGGTATAAAAACGGGCATCCGCTACAGTATTGCGCCAAACATGTTCCCCCGGGAGAGTAACGCCGGATTCGCGAGAAGGAGCCCATACGGCACGGATATTAAAGCGGGTTGCCAACTCTTTATAAGGAGAATAGCTGAAAAACTCTTTGACAAAATGGCGGCATGCTTCCGTGAATTTTTCCTTTTCGTCGGCGGCATATCCTTCGGGTATCAGCACTAAATCCACCCGGTGGTCTGCCGGACCATTATATGCGACTTCAAATGTTTCATACAATGGTGCAAAAGGGCGGATGTGGCAGTTATCCGGCTCGATATTCTGGGAGAACTTTTTCTCGAAAACGCCTTTTTTGTTGCGGGAATATATTTCTATCCGGACGGGATTTTTCGGGTAGGGGAAGATGACGGATTCAGGCATGGCCTTGCGGATGTGGTGTGCTTCTTCCGTGTCCCGCCACTCGTTGAAAAGGGTGTTGAAAGAGCGGGAATATATCTCCTTGCCGCTTGCGAGGTCAATGATTTTGAAGCATTGAACCCCGTAGCCCGTGTCATCGATGAGCTCATTCTTTGAACCTGCCCAATAAGGTTCAGACTTCAGTTCGTCGAAGTAATAGGTTTCGGTCTGGGCATCACCGCAATGGTAATAATCGAAGCGGAGGGTCCGGTCATAGAAATAACGGTCGAATTGTGCTCCGGCATTTCCATAGCCCAGGAGTACAATGGAAATTAGGAATAATAGGTGTTTCATGATGAATATTTTTGAAGTGAATTAGCGTCTTCGGTCATACCAGGAATCTTTCTTGGTCAGTTTCAAGTCACGTAGAGTGCTGGAACGCACGTTTATCTGGAAATTATAGGACTGGTGCGTGCCGAACGGGATGCAGGAAAAGGTCATTTCCCAGCAATGCAAGTCACGGGTGATGTTGAAACTGGTGGGGGTGAATTCCATTTGTTGAAAGTCGAAGCCAGTGCTGTACCCGATTTTCCATTTCGGAGTCAGCGAGAAGTTGCCGTTCACCCGTAACATTTGGGAAATGTTGTTCTTACTGATGGGTTTTGTCGCACCTTCCGTCGTATTTGCGGAATAGGTTCTGGAGTAGCTGAACGTGTAGTCCAGGCTGATGCTCCAAGGCACTTCGAAATCCATGTATTCGTCATAGCGGCCGTGGAGAATAGGATCTTTTTCTGCTTTTTTCTTGCCGTTGTCAGAAGAAAACTGGATGCCGGATGAGGCGGAAACCTGAGTAAGACGCCCGACGCCTCCGTGGTATTTGTTGATACGGGTGCCGTTGGTATTGACGGCGTAGGGATCAAGGGTTCCGGAAAGATTGATGTTTACTTTATTGTTGAATACCTTGGTACGTGCCGACAGACGGATGGGACTCCACCGCATGGAGTCGGCAAAGAAATTGTAACTGGAGGAGAGTTGGAAGCTTTCCAGCAGTTTGACTTTTTTAAAATCCTCTTTTCCGGTGGTGTCCTTGTCGTTGCGGACCTTCATTTCCACATTGTTGTCGATGCTCAGGTTTAAAGTTCCGCTTTGTTTGGAGCGTTCCGAACCTGTAGGGGTACCGTATAATTTGCCTTCAAAAATGGAATAGCGTTGTTCCACTCCGTTTCGGTCGAGATAGGTTTTGTAATATTTGTCCGGATCGACACCGAAGTTGGGCGAATATGACACACTGGCACTCGGGCGGATGACATGACGGATGGCATATACCTTTTTATCCGGTTTGAATTGGAACATCCCGTAAATGGTGGGATTGTATGATAAGGAGAGGCTGGTGCTGTAATTGTGGGCGTAATGCAGCCCGTAGATGGTATCTACCGGGATATAGCCGTAGTTTGCCATGGTGGAGTCGGAAACCCAATTGCCTCGGCGGATAGAACTCAAGTAGGCGACTCCCCGGTAGTTGATGGAAGGGGAGAGGGAAAGGTCTTTCATGAGGTTAAAACTGGTGCTGAGCGGAATGGAATGTTGGAATCCGTTGTTCCAGTCGCGCGCCATGTGTTTGAAAGATTCGCCTAAATCATACTCTTTGGTTTGTACCGTATTTTTTAATTCGGCGTTGTACGTGAAGCCGATGTTTTCGTACCATTTTATTTTTCCAACCCGTTCTTTACGGCGGAAAGGATAAATTTGCGATACCCGGAAATTGATGTTCGGCAGGGATAAAGAAATGGTTGTGTCGCGACTGTTTTGATTGTGGGTGAAACTACCTGTGAGGCTGAACGGTCGGTCAGGCCATTTTTTACTCCATGAGATACTGGATTGCTTTCGCTGGTTGGCAATATCGTCCAGATTCAGACCGCTGTTGTAGTAGTTGTTGCTGGCGGACGACATATCGACAGATGCCGAGAAAGTCGTGTAAGGGTTGGCTTTGGCGTCTTGGGCGTGCTGCCAGCGAATAGACCAGTCACGGGATTCCGAATAGTCGGGTGTTCCTTTTTCGCTGGTGTGGTTGCGGCTCATGGAAAAGTTGAAGTTGCCGTTGAATTTGTAGCGTTTCCGGTAATTGGAGCCTAAATTGACAGCCCATGAACCGTTGGTGTAGATAGTTCCGGTGATTGCCAGGTCAATGTAGTCGTTGATAAACCAATAATATCCTCCATCGCGCAGGTTGAATCCGCGCATCCGCTCTTCTCCGTAAGTTGGCATCAATATGCCGGATGTGCCTTTGTCCGTAAATGGGAAAAAGCCGAAAGGGATGGCAAGTGGCAAGGGTACATCTTCGATATACAGATTGGCGAATCCCGAAACGACTTTTTTGTCTTTGATGAGTTTGGCTTTGCTCATCCGGATGTAAAAGTGGGGATGGTCGTGATGGTCGCAAGTGGTGTACAACCCCTCTTTGACACAATATATGGAATCGGACATCCTTTTGGTGAGACGTCCTTGGATGTAACCCTCCCCCTGTTGGGTGATAATCTCTTTGACGTAGGCTTTCCCCGTTTTAAAGTTGTACTTTAAGTCAAGGCTTTCGAACTCCTGTGCGCCGTCTTTAAATACCGGTTTCCCCGTATATCCCCCTGCCGTGTCCCGTTTCCCGGAAGCATAGACCGTGTTGGCACCCATGTTTAAAGATATGGAATCGGCTTTCAGTTCCGTGCGGATGTATTTGACTGTTCCGCCTTTATGCAAGAACATCTCGCGCGTCATGACGGAGAGTTTAATGGAGTCTTCGGCGTTGTAACTGATGACATCCGTAAATATGGGGGCAGGCACGGAGTCTTGCGCAACCGTGTCGCTTTGGACAAGAGGGGAAGTCTCGTTGTCCCGGCTAACCGAAGTGCTGTCAGGGCGGTTTGAGAGAATCGAGGTGTCGCGTGTATTGCCGGAGAAATGGGCAAGAGTATCTTGTTGTTTTTTTTCAGGGGTGGAAACGGGTGCGGCAGAGGTGTCTGGGGGCAATGTATCGACAGTGTGTATCGGGGTTGTTTGTTTGGGGCTTTGTTTTTTCGAATCCGCAGAATGAGAGTGTGCTACATGGGATGAAGCAGAGCATGCAGCCATTGCAAAAATGACAGTGGAGAGAATAAAGTGGGTTATATGTGCTTTAATTTGCAATTTATTATACTATTTTTGTGATGTTGTAAAAGCATCCTATTCTCCGAATGCGGCGTGCAAATGTAGCAAATAAAGTTTTAAATGTCATGATAATTAGACACGGAATTGCAGGAATCTTGGTGATGTTCGGACTGATATGTTCCATGAATAAATCCGTTGCGCAATCTGATTTGGGTAAAATAAAATGTGTTTGTATCGATGCCGGACACGGGGGGAGAGACCCTGGAGCTGTCGGTGCAAAAATATACGAGAAAAATATCGTGTTGCCCATTGCCTTGAAGCTTGGTAAGAAAATCAAGGAAACCTATCCGGATATCAAAGTGGTTTATGTGCGTGACAAAGATGTTTTTGTGGACTTGCGTGACCGTTCGCGCATCGCCAATGAAAATAAGGCGAACCTGTTTATTTCCATTCATGTTAATTCTTTGGATGTGAAAGGAAATCCGGCAAACAGAAACATTAAAGGAGTAGAAACGTATGTATTAGGGACGAATAGTTCGGAGCACAACCTGCAAGTGGCAATGAAAGAGAATTCGGTCATTCATTATGAAGACGATTATTCGGTGAAATATGCAGGTTTTGATCCGAATCGAGTAGAATCGTATATTTTGTTTAATATGATACGGAATTTGCATTTGGAGAATAGTGTCAATCTTGCAACGGAAATCCAGAGTGAGGTCATCAAAACAACCCGCCAGAAAGACCGGGGAGTTCGCCAAGGACCTTTGTGGGTGTTGAAAGATGTGGCCATGCCTGCGGTTTTAGTGGAGGTTGGTTTTATAACCAATGCGGAGGATGAGCGTTTTATGATGTCGTCGGCAGGGCAGGATAAATTGGTGAAATCTATTTTTGCGGGATTTAAACGATACAAAGAGAGAGTGGAAGCTAAAGCGGTCATCCCTCAAAAACAGTTGGGCGGTAGTGAAGAAAAAGGTGCTGCGACCCCAACAGCTGTCGGTAAGGAAAAACCGGTTTATGCCGTGCAGGTGGCTTCGACAGTCTCCAGCATCAAAGATTGTGCAAGCCTTTGCAGTAATGAGAAGGTGAAAGAGTTGCATGTGGACGGACGCTACCGTTATTATGTCGGTGAATCAGAGAGTTTGGAACAGGCGCAGGAGAATTTGAATCGAATCAAGCGTAAAGTAAAGGATTGTTTTTTGATAGCTATATATAAAGGTAACCTGATTTCTGTCGGAGAAGCTCAGAAGTTGAAATAAAGTAAAGAAATGAAACATATCAAGCGAGAAGTAAAATTAGCCATCACGGCTATTGCCGCGGTAATTATTTTGATTTGGGGAATTAATTTTCTGAAAGCAAGGGCTTTGTTTGAAAAAAACTATGTGTTTTATGGAGTATATGACAGGGTGGATGGTTTGAAAGTATCCAGTAGTGTCATTTATCGGGGATACGGAGTGGGACAAGTGAATGATATCCGGTTTGTGGGACCGCGTTATGAAAAAGTATTAGTGCAGTTTTCAGTAGGTAAGAATCTCCAAATCCCTTCCAATACGATAGCTTCGATCCAGAGTGCGGATTTGATGGGAGGGAAAGCTATCCAATTGTTGCCGGGAAATTCGGAAACCTATGCCAAAAGCGGTGATACTTTGCGCAGTGAATTGTCAATGGGGTTGATGGAACAACTTACGGAACAAATGGAGCCGTTGAAAGAGAAAATCGGACGTATTATGACTTCTTTGGATACGGTATTATTTTCTTTGTCGGAATTGTTTGATGAGAGTCAGGATGGAAATATTCGCACTTCTTTGAAAAGTGTGGGGCGTACGCTTGCTTCTGTGGAACAGGCATCCGGGACTTTGAATGCTTTATTGAATAAGGAATCGATTCGAATTTCCGATATATTGTCGGAAATTCATCAGGTGACCGGAAATATAGAAAGTATCAGCGATTCGCTGAAAGCGGTTCAGCCGGCAAATACCCTTCTCAGTTTGAATGATGTCTTGGCACAGACCGATTCAATCGTTAGCAAAATTAACCGCGGCACGGGAACTTTGGGAAATGTCGTGAACAATGATGAATTATATGATAATTTGACATTGGTGAGCGAAAACCTGAATCGGCTGTTGGTTGAATTTCGCCAAAATCCCAAACGTTTTGTGAGTTTTTCGGTTTTTGGAGGAAATAAGAAGCAGGAAGAAGGGGGTTACGGTATAGTCGTTGCCGAGAGTAAAAAACCGTTACCTTTGAATGCAGAATTATACCTCGATTATCCAGACTTAAAGGAAATTCGTAAAAATGGGACCTACTTTTATCTGCTATATACCGATTTCAATTTGAAACAAGCGAAGAAAGAATTGGAAGAGGTGAAACAGGTATTTGAAAAGGCGTATATAGTTAAATTAGATTAAATATTACATTGAAAAAAAATCTAAACAAGAGAGGTTGGGCAGATGATCTATTTACATAATATATTTTCGAAGCACATAATTATGTTAAAATCGTATTGTAGAGTAACTCTTTGATTTGAATTGTTTAGCGGAATTTTTTTGCCTGTTTTTTCTAACGAATACTGATAAATAAAGGAAGTTTTTTAGAGAAAAAATTCGACAGAAAGCCGAATGTAAAATACTGGTAAATAGATGTTTGTTTTTAAACAACTGATAGATAGAGTAAAAGGTTTTTTGAAAACAACCAAATGAAAAGTCATTTTTTTATGAATTATTTTTTGTAGAATTTAGCGTGCTGAAAAGAGAGAGAGTATGGAAAAAGAACATGTAAGAATTTGGGCAAAGTGTTTATCTCTGATTAGAGAACAGGTCGTTCCTAAGAAATTCAGGATACTGTTTGAACCGATTCGTGCGCTTAAATTTCAAGATGGAGTATTGACTCTGCAGTTGCCGAGTGCTTATGTACATGAGCAGTTGGAAGGGGAGTTTATAGATGTTTTGCGCAGTGTTTTGCAGCATGTGATTGGACCGAATGCCAAATTGATGTACTCGGTTGTGGTTGATCCGAAGACATCAGATGCTCGGACTATTACTTCCGCTCCGCAGGTTAAAACGACGGAGAATATCATTTATGCTGCCGGTCCGAAAGAGCAGGAGGTAAAAAATCCTTTTCAAAAAGATACGAGACGTATAGAAATAGATTCGAATCTGAATCCTTCATATACGATGAACAGTTATATTGAAGGCTCTTGTAATCGCCTTGCCCGTTCGGCAGGAATGGCAATTGCACAGCATCCGGGAGGAACGGCTTTCAATCCTCTATTGATTTATGGAGGTTCCGGTTTGGGAAAAACCCATTTGGCCCAAGCCATCGGTTGGGAGATAAAACAAAATTTCCCGAATAAAGTGGTGCTGTATGTTCCGACCAATATATTTCAATCGCAATTTACGGAAGCGGTATTGCGGAATGAGTTGAATAACTTCATGCATTTTTATCAATTGATAGATGTGCTTATTTTGGATGATATCCAGGAATTAGCGGGGAAAGAAGCCACGCAGCGTACCTTTTTTCATATATTCAATCATTTACAGCAAGCCGGGAAACAATTGATTTTGACTTGTGACAAGGCGCCGGTGGAATTGCAGGGAATGGAAGAACGTTTGTTATCGCGTTTCCGTTGGGGGTTAGCGGCGGAAATAAAGATGCCGGATTATGATACCAAAAGGGAGATTTTTGTTCATAAAGCCCGGAAGGACGGGATGGATTTTTCGGAGGAGGTGATTGATTATATTTGCAAGCAGATGATACATAATGTGCGTGAGTTGGAAGGGGTGATGATTTCTTTGCTGGCACAGTCTGCTTTTATTAAACGTGATCTGACCTTGGAGGTGGTGCAGGATATTTTGGAAAAGATTGTCAAGAGGCAGAGACGGGAAGAAGAATTGACTGTAAGCAAAATACAGCAAGTGGTTTGCGAGCATTTTAAAGTGCCGGAGGAGTTGTTACAGACGAAAACGCGTAAACGGGAGATCGTACAGGCACGGCAGGTTGCCATGTATCTGAGCAAGAATCTGACGAATGATGCTTTATCTTATATCGGCAGGCAATTGGGGAAAAAGGATCATGCCACGGTAGTGTATGCCTGTAAGGTAGTCGCTGATTTGATGCAAACAGATCGGAACTTTAAATTGGAAGTGGAAGAAATACAGCGTAAACTATATAGTGGAAACTGATGTTTACAAGACCATAGAAAGACCTTCAGAGGGATTATACAAAGAAAAGGGAAGCCGTTTTATGGCTTTCGCCTATCCTGTGCGAACAGAAGAAGACATTCGACAGATTGTTTCCGCTTTAAAAGAAAAATACTACGATGCTCGCCACCATTGTTATGCTTGGCGGTTGGGGGCAGCTAAAACACATTTCCGGATAAATGATGACGGTGAACCCTCTTCGACAGCAGGGAAGCCGATATACGGACAGATTCAATCCAATGACTTGACTGATATATTAGTGGTGGTTGTCCGTTATTTTGGCGGAATCAAATTGGGCGTTCCCGGTTTGATACATGCTTACCGGGAAGCGGCAACCGATGCTATCGCTCAAGCCATAATCGTAGAAAAAACAGTTAATGAGCAATTGAGGATTCATTTTAGTTACTTGGTATTGAATGATGTCATGAAAATTGTAAAAGAAGAGGGGGCTGAGGTATTGGAAAGAAATTTTGAAATGGCATGCGAGATGTTGCTTTCGATCCGTCAAAAAGATATGCCTGCTTTAAAAAACCGTTTGCGTTATGTGGAATCCGCCAGTTTTTCGGAATAAAAATAATTGAAAAAAGTTCTTGGAAAATTTGCAGTAAATAAAATTCTCTCTATCTTTGCACTCGCAATTGAGAGATTGTGGACCGATTCAGTAGCTCAGCCGGTAGAGCACAACACTTTTAATGTTGGGGTCCTGGGTTCGAATCCCAGCTGGATCACTGAAATGCTGGACAAAAATGGACAGTAAATGTACAACTCCTACAATATCAAGGTATTGTAGGAGTTTTTCTTTGTGGAATGTCTGTGACCTACGACCCCACTTTTGGCGATGAAGTGCAGTAATGGTGTAGAGTTGGTGTAGAAATGGCAGGGGGTGCGTTGGGTAAGCGTAGGTTGAGCGTGGATTATTTGTGGATGGGGGAATAGTTTTTTCGGGTCAATCCGAAATTACGGTGCATATGTTAAAATGCATCGAGGAGAATGTTAAAAATTCAGGCGTATAGTTTGACAAGTCGGAAGATAAAGAAATCACGGTCACGGACGCCTCTCATTTGAGAACGGAATATCTTAACCTTTGAGTTGAAGGACTCTGCCGAGGCGTTGGTGGCACGACGGCGGAAGTAGTTGAGTATAGTGGGTCAATCCGAAATTACGGTGCATATGTTAAAATGCATCGATGAGAATGTTA
>CAJTSF010000005.1 GCA_910578985.1 uncultured Odoribacter sp.
AGCCACAGCCTCGTCCCACGTCCCGTGGAAAAAGCGGATGCCGCTTTCCTGAGCACGCGCAGGAAGCAGAATCGCCATGAGGAGCAATATGAATAACGACTTTTTCATGGTTTATTTCTTGGTCACTTTTTTAATTGCAAAAGAAGAATCACTATATGTATTGGATTCATAAGCAATCTCTCCGCGAGCATTAAGTTCATAATAAGTTTTCTTTCCATTTTTCAACACCACCGTCGAGGACAGGAGGTAACTATTGGGCAAGGCTGTTCCACCTACAGCAGTAAGCAATTGATTTATATCAGTCTTCTGCTTATAGATTTCTATCACTTCATTGATGGCAGGTAGATACCACTCACCGGAAGCGTCGAGTTGTGAAGCCCAAATAATAGCGCTATTAGCCGCAGTCAAACCCCACCCTTCACTGGTATTCTTCGCTACTACAGCCTGAGTATTGAGATAACCATTGTCCATATCCGGAGTGTCAAAATCAGCAGGCATTTTCCCAATAATTAGTTTCGCTTGTTTCAAACTGATAGCCATAGCTTCTTTAATATTGGCATTGTTCACCCAATAAATGACCCCTACCGGCTCAAACTTCTCGTTGTAATAAATGTCTCCCACCTCAAAAAACGCTTTCGGAGCATTCAGGTGATAAGGTATTTCACACGTTGCGGTTTCTCCATCCAAAGTTACCGTAAAAGTGATTGCACCATCACGTTCAATATTGCCAAAGAAATCCTGCGGTGCAACCAGCGTAACCTTCTTTCCGTCGAATTGCGGATTCCAACTTTGAGGCGCATCCATTTCAACCTTTGCGCCTTCCGTACAACTGACCTCAAATTCAAAAGGTTCCCCACACTGGGCGTCGATTTCTTTTATGCTCGTCGTCACAAACAGATTGTTGGAAGCATTGTTCAACGCATGATTTTTCATAAAATCCCACATATCATCCAAACATTCGGAAAAATTGATGCCATGTCCGATGCCCGCAAGGGAGTAGATTTCATAATCCGCATTCCCGCCATGCCAATAACGGATGGTCACATCGGCATATCCCTCATACGTCGTCGAGTCCATTTGCATGTCTGCTGCAAAATATCCTCCAATCTTCTCCGCCCACTTCGTCATGTTGTCTATGACGGCATTGTGATTGACTATCTCGTCCGCCTCTCCGGCAAACACCCTCACCGGCACGGCACGGCTGGGGAAAGGAGTCGTGGAAGCGCTCTGACCTGCACGCGGAGTGATGGCAGCAAACACCTCCGGACGGTGAAGTGCCAGAACAAAAGAAAAAATAGCCCCGCTGGACTGTCCCGTCGAATAAATCCGGTTCGGGTCTACACGCGGCTCATTGTCCTCTGTAAAATACTTCACCATGGCATCCACAAACGGCAAACTCTTTTCATAATTGTCTCCTGCCCAATTCACTGCCCCGGAACTATCCGCTTGAAATTCAGCCACACCGGCAGGATAGCAAAGGATACAGTTTTCCTTAAGCGCCTTTTGGCAAAAGGCATTCGACTCGTTGAGTCCCGCAATGGGGTCAGCCACTTCGCCCGGTTTCTCAAACTCGTAACTTCCATGGAATTCAAAAATCAAAGAAATCGGTTTGGCAGGATTCAAGGTCACAGGCATATAGTATTTGAATCTGCGTTCCACCAACTCGCCCCCCTGCATTACATTCAACTTCACCAAGTGCATGCCGGGCACCAATTCTCCCTCGGGCAGGACGGTATCCGTAGCCGTCGTGTCAATCCCGGTAATCTCATCTACGTTCACCTGTTCCTTGTCCTGAGGCAGATAAGCACTCGTGTCGTCCATACAGGAAAGGATGCCCAAGAAAGGAATCAATATGAATAAGCTCCAATATTTTCTCATAACCTTTATAGCTTAAATATTATCTTTTAAAGTAACTCCGTCCTGCTCACGTCCATTACGCCAGAAAGTCTGGTACTTGATTTCCACATCGACCGGAATGCCCGCCACGGCTTTCGCAGACTTCGCTTCGTTGTATTTGAACAACTTGTTGGACACGTCCAAATCAAAATACAACACATCCCCCATCGCCTCATCCCCCATGGCTTCCGTGTCCGTCCCGTAGCGGGAAACACCGACAAGCAAGGTCTTTTCACTGCGGGACACACAGATATCCGTAATCACGGCATTCGCATCATACCCATATTCCGTCAAATCGAATATCTTATGACTCTGCGACGGCACCGTCCCGCTGAACATATCACTGATGGTATAGGAATAGAAAGCATTCCCTGCCGAGAAATACAGATGATCCACATAATTGGGAATATAGAATTTAGAGGAAGCATTAATGATACCACCGCTGACCTCTTTCACCAACAATTTAGTACGCACCTTCCCACCGATGCTGTTAGGGTCTTGACCGGTCTCAAGCATCACCAAACGTGTCTCATCTCCCTTATTCAGGATGGCCAGACAACGGTTGTTGGGCGTCAGGTTGGTTGCACTCCCCCACAGCAATTCATAGCCCGGATATTTGGGCAGACTGGCATCCACCTCCCGCATATGTCCTCCATCATAGAACGTGAATCTCTCGTTCACTTTGTCAAACATGATAAAGTCGCCTGCCGTCCGCCCCATCTCTCCCAAACGTCCCAATTCCTTGTCCGACATATCATCCCAAAAACCGAAAGGACACAAATAACCTTTTTCATATCTACTTTTGATTCCCGAAGTGAATGTTGATCTTTTATTGCCGTTGGTCGCGGTAGAAACCGTATACAATTTTCCGCCCGAAATCTCATAAAAATACTCACCCTCCTGGAAATTGGAGCCGTAAGGATTGCGTCTCCACATATTCACCATGGAAGTCATGTATTGGGTCTTGTAATTTTGAGTTTCCTCATCGTCTTTGGGCGGCCAGGTGGCAATGCCATTGTACGGATCGACTGTCAGATAGGGGGACATCGTATCCTGCTCCATGCTGCTCTTGTCAAAAAGCGCGGCCCGGTCGTCGCACAATATCAACAGACGTCCCCGGGGACAAGTCACCGGCGTTCCCAAGTTGGTCTCGGCATATGTGGGCAACAATTGCTGGGGATTGGTTCCCAACTTCTCTCCCCAACGGTCTGCATAATAATTGCTCACCCAAGCGGAAGGTTTGTCCAGGCGCAGGTAGGACAACTCCGCACGTCCCTGGTACTTGCTGAGCACCACAATCAAATCCGCCGCCGTCGATGAACGGACGCTCAGGCTGAAAGGGGTATAGTATTGTATTCCGGTATTTTTATCTTTCACAATATACCTGCATCTCTTTTCCCCCGGAGTCAGTTCAACCCGGATATGCAATTCCGGAGTCTCCGCCAAGACGGAATTGTTGAATTCCCATTTATACGTAAAACGGGAGGTATCGCTGTATTGCGTTCCTTGCAATACGGGAACGATATGCAAACTGTCATCCACATCCCTCACATAACCCGCATGGATGCTGTCCACTTGCAATTCGTTGATATCCTTGTAGTCATAGTTCCCGAGGTCGTCGTAGCATGCCGTGAATGCCATGGCCATCAGGGATATTCCAAGTAATGAATAAATACTTCTTTTCATACAAATCATTTTCTAAATTACTCAATCGGTTCCAGTCCGTACATCTTTACCCTCATGCCGGTTTTCTCATCTATGACAACGGTGTTGCTCAAATACAAACTTAAACTGCTACTATAAGACCTGGTTTCAGCACTGTTCAAATCATAGGGAATCTCCCCGTAGGTCGCCAATTTGTCATCCAATTCCTCAATCAGGAATTTCCACTTCGCAGGGTGGAAGAACCCGAAGGCACGCAAGCCCGCCCACCATTGCGGCTCGGACATGTAGTTGTTAAGCATGATTTTCCGCCGGACACCGCCTTCCAATCCCAAGTCGAAGTCCCCATTGGCCTCCAGCTGTAATTCCAGACAGAGGTTTTCGCCGGTGGTGTAATCCTTCGGCAAAGCATCACGCAAGATGACAATGCGCAAAGTGTCCACCAATGAATCCGACCTGAACACCTGGTCATTCCCAAAAGCCAGGTAGTGCGTGCCCTCCACTGCCTTCGTGGAGTCTGCGACAACGGTCACCCGGTAGGTGCGTGCCTCCTTGGAACCTTTCCCTAAGAACTCCATCGGAAGCTTCAAAGTATCCTGCGTGACGGAGTCCGGAGCCAAACCGAATGAAAAGACAGTGGAATCACTGTAATGCCGCTTGCCGTTCCAGTCCGTGGTATAATGTTGGAACTGAATCCGGTCTTTCCCTTCGTAAGGGGAATCTATCTCTTGCTTGCAGCTCCACAGGAGTGCCGCACAAACCATCCAATAAAACAATATTTTATTCATATCCAGTCTGATTTAAGAATTAACGTTTATCCCGATTCCCCGATTCGATTTCAGCGTCCGGGAAAGGAAATACAAAAATGTCATTATCAGCCTCAATGGTCCCCGTATGTCCGCCCGGAAGGCTCAGATGGTTCCGTTTATAGACATACCACATCTGTCCCTCGCCGATATACTCGCGTCTCATTTCATCGAAGATGTCCTTTTTTGACAAGTACATCAAATCGTATGCACCTTCCTGGTTCCCACGGATACGGTTGCGGCGCAACAAATTCATGTGCTCCTTGGCCATCTCGGGATTCTCATCATAAAAACACTCGGCAATCAGCAGATACATCTCCGACAATTTGATAAGAGGCACCTTCTGCGGAAAGATGTTGTTGGTGTCCGCCGGGATATATTTGACAAAGTCAAAATCATCATACCATTTGGAAAGGCGGAAATCATCACGGTTCCCTTGGTACAAATCATAGGAACCCGCCATGCGCAACTCCGCTGACCGCCCGGAACCTGCCACTTCTTTAAATATTCTCTCGGCATTGGTGCTCAGACTTTTATTGCGAAGCGAAAAGATGTGTTCATCGGAAAACGTCAAGTCCACCAGATTCTCACTCTGGTCGATGCTGGTCGCTTGCAACAGGCGGAATTTACCGCTTTCGATGACCTCTTTGGCTTTCTCAACCGCCTTCCCATTCTCGCCGCGGGCCTGGTAAGCACGGGCAAGCATGGCTTTTACAGCATAGATATTCACGCGGGCAACGTATTTGTCCGCCTGGTCCTTTGCCGCTTTGTCCACGATATCTCCTTGAGCCGTGGAAGTCCTGATGGCGTAGGGCACGACGTCTTTGATCGGGTCGTTTTCCAAACACTTCTCGGCCTCCGACAAATCGTTGATGACCAGCTGCATCACCTCCTCCGTCGAGTACATGGGAGGCAGGGACACGCCGAAAATCTTATTGTAGGGAATGCCGTCCGCTTTCGGCGCACGCTTCACATCCGGTGCAAACAAGCGATACAGGTCGAAATGCAGAAAAGCCCTCAAAGCCAATGCCTCGCCACGGATTTGGTCACGCTCCTCATCGCTCAGGACATTTGCATTTCTGTCCGCCCACTCCAAAATGCAGTTCGCCTGTGAAATATTGGAATACAAGCCGTTCCACATCGTCCGAATGGTCGATTTCGTACCGCTGTTGGCATAGTCGTAGCTCACCCAATATTCATAGGTACTGCTGGCGGAATAGTATTGGGACAACGCATCGATGTGCTCCATGGTCAGGTAGGAACCGTACAGGCTCGGTTTGGACATCTGGCTGTATATGCCCGCCAAAGCCTCCTTGAAACCCTGCGGGGTACTGAATAATTTATGGTCATCCACCTTGTTGTCCAATTCGACATCCAGCCAGTTGTTGCAGGAAGTCAAGGCAAGGAACAAAGCGATGATGAAATATATTTTCTTCATGATATACTGTTTAGAAAGTTAAGTTAAATCCCAATGACACCGTCCTTGCAAACGGATAGGAAGTTCCCCGCTCCTGTTTGATGGTGGACGCACGGAACACATCCGTCATGGAGAAAGTGAACTTGCAACGCTCGATGAACGATTTGTTCAGCAACTCACGCGGCAAATCATAGGACAGGGAGAGGGTGGAGAGCTTCAGCCAGTTGTTTTTCTGCACCAGACGGGTGGACTGGTAAACGGTGGACTGGTCGTCAATACGGCGGAACATGGCAACGTCACCCGGCTTCTTCCAACGGTCGTACAGCACCCGGCGGTCAGCGTTCCGTTTGGGATCCGCCCCTTCCACTTTCGTGGCAAGCGTCTGGTTGAATTGCTTGCCTCCCATTTCATAACCGAAGTTCAAATAAAGGTTGATGCTTTTCCAGGTCAGGTTACTGTTGAAATAACCCTGCAACTTGGGATTCATGTTCCCCACCTCAACCTTGTCGTTCGGGTCGTATTCGAACGTCAGCGAGCCGTCGCGCTTCACATAAATCTCATTACCCGTGGCAGGGTCGATGCCCAGGGAACGCACCACCATCAAGGCAGTCTGAGAACGCCCCACCTCATACATGCGGAATACCCCGGAAGCCCCTTGGTTATTCTCCAGTTTCAATGCCTCCTCGTTCATCGCCTGCATGGCATTGGACAGCTTGCGGATTTTATTCCGTTCGTGCGCGGCACTAAAAGTGACATTCCAACTCAAATCCTTCGCCCGGTCATTAATCAGATTAAAGCGCAAACGGGCTTCGATACCTTTGTTGTCCAAAGAACCCATATTCTCCGTGTAGGATGTGAAACCGGTGGAGGGTGCCACGTCGATGTTCAGCAACAGGTTCTCCGTCCGCTCCAAGTAAGCATCGAAGTTCAATGTGATGATTTCCCGCCAAACGCTCATGTCAAGACCGACATTATATTTCATCACATTCTGCCATTTCAGCGCAGGATTGCCGTAGGCATTGATAATCCCGCCGTAAATGCCGTTGTACTCCGAATCATTGCCGAAAATGAAACGCGTCAGCGCCTGGTCCGCCGAAAAGTTGGTGGAACCGGTACTGCCGACGGAAGCCCTCACTTTCATATAACCGCTTCCTGCCCAAAAACTCTCACGGTTCACGTTCCACGCGGCACCCACAGACCAGAAAGGGGCAAAGCGGGACTCACGGCCAAAACGGCTGGAGCCATCGGTACGGTAAGTGAAGTCGAGGATATAGCGGTTATCCCAGTTCATATTGAGATTGCCGAAGAAACCGACCGACTTGGAACGGTCGAAATTTCCATTCGGATGCGAATTCTTTTGGAACTGCAAGGCATAAGAGGGATAAATCAATTTGTCGTTCAGGAAACCGGTGGCGACATAACCGTCCGAAGAGGATTTGGAGGTCAGCAATTCCGCACCGATACCGACACTCAAGTAAAGTTTGTCGAAAAAACTGTTGTTGTAGTTCGCCGTCAGGTTCCCTTCCACATCAATGTCGGTGCCATTGCTGATGGTATAGCTGCCTTTGTCCGCGGCATCCGTCTTACCTTCAAACTCCACCGATTCCGGAGAAAGGTAAGCCTCATTCCGGTCCAATTGTTTGGTGATGGCGACATTACCCCTCAGCATCAAATGCGAGGTCGCCCACCACTGCAACTGGAAGTTGTCGCGAATCTGCGTGTACTTCTCATAGGAAGTGTTAGGCAGCATCGCATTCACCAACACGTTGCGGATGGGAGTGCCGTTCGAATCAAATTCACGGTTCATCTCACCCGTCTCCGGATTATAGATGCGTTCGTAAGGATTCATCTCCGCGTATCTGCTGAATGCCCCGTAGGGAGAGTTCGTAGCCTTCACATCGTCGATGATTACATCGTTGCGGGCAATCAGTTTCTGTGCGATGTCATAGCTGAAATAAACGTTGATGCCGTACTTCTCACGCCCGGACTTTTTCATGACACCCTTGTCGTTGTCATACTTCAGGTTGATGCCGTAGCGGAAATGCTCGTCACCGCCCTCTAAGAAAGCACTGTACCGCTGGTTCACAGACGTGTGCAACGGCTGAGACAACCAATACGTATTCACTCCACGCTCCACTTCCATGAGGATATCGTTGTACATGATGTCCATGCGGGTCTGCTCGTCATACCCTTTTCCTTTATACACCCCCGCCAACCTCTCATACTCCAGCTTCTCCGCCGCATCCATCAAATTATACGACCGCAAATCAGGCACGGACACATTGAAATTGGCATTCAGCGTCACCTGGATTTCACCGGCCTGGGGGCGCACCGTGGTAATCAGGATGACCCCGTTCGCACCGCGCGAACCGTAGAGCGAAGTCGCCGACGCATCCTTCAGAATCGAAAACGAAGCCACGCGGTTCATGTCCATGTCGAACACCGTCGATGCCGACACCTCGATGCCGTCCATGATATACAACGGCGCGTTCGGGTTCGTACGCGAATCGTCCGCCTGGTCGCGCAGGTCGAAACCCTTCTCGCCGCGCACCGTAATCTCCGGCATGCGGTTCGGGTCGCTACCCCACTCGTTGTTCTCCAGCGTCCGCACCCCCGGGTCGAACGAGGAAATCGCCTGCAACAGGTTCAACGAACCCACCTTCCGCAGCTCCTCCCCATCGACCACCACCTCGGAACCCGTCTGGCTCACCTTCTTGCGCTGGAAATACCCCGTCACCACCACATCCTCCAGCTTCTGCGCCTCCTCCTCCATGGTCACCTTGTACGTGGTCTGCTCCTTTTTCAGCAGCACCTCCTTCGTCTTCATCCCGATGAAGGTGAACAACAACGCCTGCTGCCCCGCCACCACCGGCACCTGAAGGGAAAACTTCCCGTCCAGGTCGGTCGAAGTGCCGAGGGTCGTTCCCTTCACCAGCACCGTCACACCCGGCAGCGCACCGCCGTTCTCATCGACCACGGTACCGGTAATCGTCACCGTTTCCGGCACCTGTGTCATGACTGCCCCGTTCCCGCCGGGACGCTGATGCACCCGGTGCATCTCTTTCATCACTCGTTCCATGCTTTGATTGCCCGTCTCCCTCTCCGAACGTCCGGCATGATTACCTGCCGATACCCGGAAAAAAGGAAATGCCAACAGCATGATTAAACAAATTACTCTCGTTTTAGTCATCTGTTAATTAGGTTTTTGTGTGAATAAAAAAATATTTTCTCAATGTTCGGACAAAGGTATCATTTTATTTTTACATTAAAACTTTATTCGTAACAAAAAAAGTATGCCATGGCATTTTCCTCCCCCATGCCGATAGGTTTCGCCTAAGCTGCGCCATGGTTCCTTGCTCTTTTCCTCGTATCTGCATCGGGACAGAGACGCTCCTCGGTCGCTCCCAAGCGACCGAGGAGCGAAGGAGTAGCGAAGCAACTCCGAAGAAAGGGGCAAGGAACCATGGCGCAACTTAGGCGAAACATAGGGAAAAGAGCCTGGAGCATGAAAGTATTTCATGCAACACCAAGCAGACAACAAAAAAGAGGACGACCTTTTCAGTCGTCCTCTTTCCGGGTGGGTCCTGAGGGATTCGAACCCCCGACCCTCTGGGTGTAAACCAGATGCTCTGAACCAGCTGAGCTAAGAACCCGTGCAATTGTCTCGATTGCGGATGCAAATGTAGCGCTTTTTTCTTTCCCGGCAAAACATTTTGCCGTTTTTTATTCGAACGCCCTATTTTTCTTTTTCCAGATAAGCGGCAAACACCTCGTCAAACAACTCTCCGCGAGTCAGTTTACCGTTCTGCACACAAATGGATTCCACCCGCCCGCGGACGCAAAGTTTATTGTCCGGCAAGCGGTAGATATCCTCGAAGAAGACCAGTTTCGCCCCCTCCCGTGCCATATTCAGCCGCACCGCAAAACGGTCGCCGCTGGTCAGGGAGACCTTGTAGTCGATTTCCACGCGGGCGACCATGGCATCGATGCCCCGCTTGTGCAACTCCCCGAAGTTGGCGCCCGCATGCTCCAGGAATTCATGGCGCGCGTGCTCCAGGTAATGCTGGTAGTTGGCATTGTTCACCACGCATTGCAGGTCGCACTCGTAATCGCGCACTTTCAATTCGATTTCATAGATGTAATTTTTCATCGCATATCGCTTTCTAACCGCCCGCAAAGATAAGGTTTTATCCTCCGCCCCGGTTATTTTGCCGCCGCTTTATTCTTTTTTCCGGAGAAAAATATACCTTTGTGCATCCAAAAAGAACCAATATCAGGAATTAAAACTTCATACCATGGGAAGAGCGTTTGAATACCGCAAAGCACGCAAATTGAAGAGATGGGGCAATATGGCCCGCACGTTTACCAGAATCGGCAAGGAAATCGATATCGCAGTGAAAGCCGGCGGACCGGATCCCGCCAACAATACCCGCCTGCGTATCCTGATCCAGAACGCCAAAGCGGAGAATATGCCGAAAGAGAATGTGGAACGCGCCATCAAGCGTGCCGTTTCCAAAGATACTTCGGACTACAAGGAGATCGTTTACGAAGGCTATGCGCCCCACGGCATCGCCATCTTGGTGGAGGCCGCCACGGACAACAATACCCGCACCGTCGCCAACGTGCGCCACGCATTCAGTAAATTCGGCGGTTCGCTGGGCACGACAGGCTCGCTGGATTTCATGTTCGACCGGAAGTGTGTCTTCAAAATCAACAAGCCCGAGAATTTCGACATCGAGGAGTTCGAACTGGAGATGATTGATTACGGCATCGACGAGATTTTCGAAGATGAGGACGGCATCATCAACCTCTACGGCGCTTTCGACGCTTACGGAAATGTGCAGAAATACTTGGAAGAAAACAAGTATGACATCGTCAGCGGTGAATTTACCCGCATCCCGACTGACACCAAGGAACTGACTGAGGAGCAACGCGCGGATGTGGATAAAATCCTGGATAAATTGGATGAGGATGAGGATGTTACCAACGTTTATCACAACATCAAGGAAGATTAATGCGATTTTTCTTGCACGGTAAAAAATAAGTTTGCATCTTTGCACCCGCAAACAGCGAAAGCGAAGATGCAAGACCAAAGATGACTTCGTAGCTCAGCTGGTAGAGCAATTGACTCTTAATCAATGGGCCGTGGGTTCGAGCCCCACCGAGGTCACAGAAAAAAAGAACCGCTTACGAAAGTAGGTGGTTTTCTTTTGGTTATTCATGTCAATCTTCTTGTTCGTAATAATAAGAATAATCAATACCTTTCATAAAGATTTCGCGGTCGTCGATTTTATCGGTAAGGGCTTGACGCAGCAAGGAACGAATATCAGCACTATCGGCATGGCTCGCTATCATAGCATGGAGATAGTCGTTTTTGGCAATCTTACTCCAATCGACACATTTGCCTAAGCGTTTTTTGGGTCAATCCGAAAGTTTCAGTTGTATACATTTTGAATACAACTCATGATTCCTACTTTTCAGCCTACTTTTAAGGGTTCCCCAATACACCCGAGGGCGAGGACTTCCCGTAATAGCCGCCACAATATCTACAACAGAAAAATACCACCGGGCATTCCCCTCATCCCAAACGGCACGTACTTCGCAGTCTTTATAGAATCGAATAGAGAGCTTGTTCATCGTCTTCCTATCATTATGCAATACTACACCTCAATCTCTCAAATATACTAAACTTTAAATTCCGGCATTTTCGTCCGCCTCTTTCGCCAGAAGTTCGATGGCAACGCGGGCGGCTTTCTGCTCGGCTTCTTTTTTGGAGGCTCCGTATTCGCAGCTTCTCTGTTTCTTTTCGATGAGTACGGCGCAACTGAATTTGTTGCGGCGGGAACGGTGTTCTTCCGTGTGGAGCACGACCTCTATCTTGTGTTTCTGCCCCCATTCAATCAGGCGGCTTTTGTAATTGGTGTCTATCGTCACCAAATCCTTGATGTCGAAGAAATTGGGAAAGATGAATTTCTCGATGAAACGCTTGGTGCCGGCAAAGCCCTGGTCCAAGAATATGGCGCCGACAAAGGCTTCGAATACGTCACCATAGACATGTTTGTTGCGGGAGATGTCCGAGCGGGCAATGACCGCCTTGTCCAAGCCGAGTTGGACCGCCAGGTCGTTCAGGGATTCCCGGCTGACGACTTTGGAGCGCACCCTCGTGAGAAACCCCTCGTCTTTGTTGGGAAAGAATTTGTAAAGCAGTTCGGCGATAACGGCACCGAGCACGGCATCGCCCAAAAATTCAAGCCGCTCGTAGTTCTGGACAACCCCGGAAGCAGACACCCGGGATGCCGAGCGGTGGAGAAGAGCCAGTTGGTAAAGTCCTTTGTTCTTGGGCACGAAGCCCAACTGGGAAATAAATAATCCATAAAACTTCTCTTTTCGATGAAGATGAAGTTTTATGGATTGAATGATTTGTCTAATCACAACCGGATGTTTCTTGTGTGATTATTTTTTGATGACTACGCATGCGTTATGCCCGCCGAACCCGAAGGTGTTGCTCAATGCCACCTGGATGGTCCGCTTCTGAGGCTCGTTGAACGTGAAGTTCAATTTCGGATCGAGTTGCGGATCCAGATTGTGGAAATTGATGGTAGGCGGAACGATATCGTTCTTCACCGCCAGCGTGCAGGCAATCGCCTCCACGGCTCCGGCAGCTCCCAACAGGTGACCTGTCATGGATTTCGTGGAACTGATATTCAGTTTGTACGCATGTTCGCCGAACACTTTCAGAATAGCGGTCGGTTCGGAGATGTCGCCCAAGCCCGTAGAGGTACCGTGTACGTTGATGTAATCGATATCTTCGGGTTTCATGCCGGCATCTTCCAGTGCCAACAGCATCACGTCGTGTGCGCCGTCGGGATTGGGAGCCGTCATGTGGTAAGCGTCGCAGTTGCCTGCACCGCCGGCGATTTCCGCATAAATGCGCGCCCCTCTTTTCACGGCGTGCTCGTATTCTTCCAGAATCAAGCCTGCACCGCCTTCACCGAGGACAAAACCGTCACGGTCGGCATCGAACGGACGGGATGCGGTCTTCGGGTCGTCGTTGCGGGTGGATATGGCCTTCATGGCGTTGAAACCGCCGACACCGGGAACGGTGACTGCCGCTTCGGAGCCTCCGGATACTATCACGTCCGCTTTGCCCAAACGAATTAAATTCAATGCGTCGACCATGGCATGTGCCGAAGAGGCACAGGCGGAGACTGTCGTATAGTTGGGACCTTTCAGCCCATGCTCTATGGCAATCATTCCGCCGCACATGTTGGCAATCATTTTGGGAATAAAAAAGGGATTGAAACGCGGCGTGCCGTCTCCCTTGGAAAAGTCATTGCACTCTTCGAAGAAAGTCTGCAACCCGCCGATTCCCGCTCCCCATATTACTCCGATCCGTTTCTTGTCCTCCGCTTCGAGGTTCAGCCCGGAGTCCTGGATTGCCTCTCTCGCGGCAATCAGTCCGAACTGGGTGTAAAGATCCATCTTACGCACTTCCTTCCTGTCGAAATAGACAGTCGGGTCGTAGTTTTTCACCTCGCAAGCGAATTGCGTACGGAACTTCGACGCATCGAAACGAGTAATAGGACCGGCGCCACTGACGCCCTTGATTAAGTTGTCCCAAAACTCAGGTACGTTATGGCCTAACGGATTGATGGTTCCAAGACCTGTAATTACTACTCGTTTCAAATTCATACAATCGATGGTTAAATTACTTTACGTTAGCCTCTACATAAGAGATAGCATCACCTACAGTAACAATCTTTTCAGCTTGGTCGTCCGGAATGGTGATGTTGAATTCTTTCTCCAATTCCATGATCAATTCAACCGTATCCAAAGAGTCGGCACCCAGGTCGTTCGTAAAGGTTGCTTCCGGTTTCACTTCTGATGCATCTACACCCAATTTCTCAACAATAATACGTTGTACTCTTTCGTTAATGTCAGACATAGTTTTTAGTTTTAATTAGACATTCTTGTTTATTTACCTCATGCACATCGTGTGCATTTCATTTCAAATTCAGGGGGCAAATGTAGGCTTTATTTTTTTACGGAAAAAATATTTTGCCAAGAATTAAACTTTCCTTACCTTTATGCCGTTGATTTTTAAACGTTTGAAGAAATGGAAAAAATAGCGATATTCGCCTCCGGTTCAGGCTCCAATGCGGAGAACATCATCCGCCATTTTGCCGGGAAAGAAGACTTTTGCATCACCCGGATTTACTGCAACGTGCCGGACGCCTATGTGCTGGAGCGGGCGAAGCAGCTGGGAGTGCCCGCCACGGTGTTCACCCGGGAGGAGTTCCGCCATCCGGAGGGGATTTTCCGGCAACTGCAGGAGGAGGGGACCGACTTCATCGTGCTGGCGGGCTTCTTGTGGCTGATGCCCGGGCATATCGTGGAGGCATACCCGAACCGGATTGTCAATATCCATCCCGCTCTCCTGCCGTCATACGGCGGCAAAGGAATGTACGGACATCACGTGCATGAGGCGGTCATCGCCGCCAAGGAGGAGGAAAGCGGCATCACCATCCACTTCGTCAATGAGCACTACGATTCGGGCTCCATCATTTTCCAGGCGAAATGCCCCGTCCTGCCGGAAGATACGGCGGACACCCTCGCGGAACGGGTACACGAACTGGAGTACCGCTATTTCCCGCGGGTCATCGAAGAGACTGTAATGGATTTATTGGATTAACCGAACAACTCCCGGCAGATGTCGGCAATCTTGGACACGAAACACACCCGGATGGTATCTCCCTGCCGGGTGTAGCCTTTTTGGTTGCCTGCGGGGACAAAAATGCGCTTAAAGCCTAATTTGCCGGCTTCCGAAATGCGCTGCTCGATGCGGCTCACCGCCCGGATTTCACCGGACAGTCCCACCTCGCCGGCAAAGACCGTGTCGCCGGGAAGCGCCGCGTCGATGTTGGAGGAAAGCACCGCCATCACCACCGCCAGGTCCAAGGCAGGGTCATTGACACGGATACCGCCTGCAATATTCAGGAACACATCCTTGGAAGCGAGCTTGAAGCCCACCCGCTTCTCCAGCACGGCAAGCAGCATGTTGAGCCGCCGGGAATCGAATCCCGTGGCGGAACGCTGGGGCACGCCGTAGGCGGCGGTCGATACCAATGCCTGCACTTCCAGCAGGATGGGACGCACCCCTTCGATGGTCGCGGAGACGGCAATGCCGCTCAATTCCTCGTCGTGGTTGGACAGCAACAGCTCCGAAGGGTTGGACACCTGGCGGAGTCCGGACTGCAACATTTCATAGATGCCGATTTCGGAGGTGGAGCCGAAGCGGTTTTTCATGGAGCGAAGGATGCGGTACATGTATTGCTGGTCCCCTTCGAACTGCAACACCGTATCCACCATGTGCTCCAGGATTTTCGGTCCTGCCAGTTGCCCGTCCTTGGTGATATGCCCGATTAATATGGTGGAAATGGTATTCTCCTTGCAGAATCGCAACAGGGCATTCGTGCACTCCCGGATTTGCGACAGGCTCCCCGGGATGGAGTCCACCGCCTCCGTCGCCAGGGTCTGGATGGAGTCGATAATCAGCAGGTTGGGCTGAATCGCCCGCGCATGCTCCAGCACCGCTTCCAGGGAGTTGCCCGACAGGAAAAGGCATTCGTCATTGTCGGAACCCAGCCGCTGCGCGCGCATCTTGATTTGCGAGATGCTCTCCTCGCCGGACACATAGAGGATGCGCCCGCTCCTGTTGTGCAAGGCGAACTGCAACACCAGCGTCGATTTCCCGATGCCCGGCTCGCCTCCCAGCAGAATCATGGAGCCGGGCACCATGCCCCCGCCCAGCACACGGTTCAGTTCGGCATCCCCCGTATCCATGCGCGCATCCGCATTCACTTTGATTTCCGACAGCCGCAAAGCCTTGGAGGAAGGCGTGCCTGCCAGCGCACGGGCATGTCCCTTGACGGACACTTCCACCTCCTCCACAAAGCTATTCCACTCCCCGCAGACCGTGCATCGACCGGTCCATTTGGACTCTTTCGCCCCGCAGTTCTGGCATACAAAAACGGTCTTCGACTTCGCCATACCTTACTATAATTTAGAAAAATTCTTCTTCCTCTTCCCGCATCTCCTGCGTCTGTATCTCGGGCGCCACCGAAGTGCCTTCGTCACAATTGAGGCGTTTGCGGATGCCGTAAGGCATTTCGAAATCCCCCTGCTTCAACCGCAGGCACGGGTCGGCGTATGCTTTTTGCAAGAATTTAGCCCAAATCGGCAACGCCATATTCGCACCCTGTCCGTTGGCAATATTCTGGAAGTGGATGGAACGGTCCTCGGCGCCTACCCACACGCCGCCCACCAGCTCGGGCGTAATCCCCATGAACCAACCGTCCGAATGCTGCTGCGTGGTCCCCGTCTTGCCCCCCATCGGGTTCATCAGCTGGTAGCGGTAGCGCAAGCGCACGCCCGTACCCTGAGTGACCACTCCTTCCAGGAGGTTGCACATCAGGTAAGCCGTATTCTCCGTAATCACCTCCCGGGATTCCGACCGGAAGCTCTCCAGGACATTCCCGTACTTGTCCTCGATGCGGGTAACCGGCAGCGGCGTATTATACACTCCTTTGTTGGCATAAATGGCATAGGCGGCAACCATTTCCTTCACCGTGATTTCGGCAGTCCCGAGGAAGATGGAAGGCACCGGGTCGATAAAACTGGTGATGCCCATTTTCCGCGCCATCTCCGCCACCGCCTGCGGGGTGAACTGCTTGAGCACCCACCCGGAGATGTTGTTCTCCGAATTGGCAAGCCCCCACCGCAAGGTCACCATCTCCCCCTGCCGCTTCGTGCCCCCGCGTGCCGCCCAAGGCTTGCCGTCGGCAAGGATGAAGGTCTGCGGGATATTCGGCACCTTGTCGCAAGGTCCCAGCCCCTCCTGCATGGCGAGGGTATAAAGAATCGGCTTGATGGTGGAACCCACCTGCCGCTTGCCGTTGCTGACCATGTCATACATGAAATAACGGTAGTCGGGACCGCCCACATACGCCTTGATATGCCCGTTTTTCGGATTCATCACCATAAATCCCGAGCGGAAAAACGCCTTGTAGTGCTTGATGGAATCCAGCGGCGTCATCAAGGTATCGCGCAAGCCGTTCCAGGTGAACACCTGCATATTGACCGGCTCGTAGAAAGTCTTCCGGATTTCCGCCGGCTCCAGCCCCGCCTTCTTCAGTTTACGGTAACGCTCCGACTGCACTATCGAGCGCGTCAGGATATCGTCTATCTCCTCGACAGTGATGTCGTTGGAGAAAGGCGGATTGTCTTTTTCCAGCTTTTCCTGGTCGAACAAGGGTTGTAACTCCTGCGACAGATGCTCCCGCACCGCCTCCTCCGCATACTCCTGCATCCGGGAATCCAGCGTCACGTGTATCTTCAACCCGTCGGTATATAAATCATATGGCGTCCCGTCGATTTTCGTGTTCTTCTTGCACCAGCCGTACAGCGGATCGGTCACCCACGCGATGGAATCGAGGCGGAACTGCGACCTGCTCCGGTATTGCGAACGGACAGGCTCTCCGGCGGTCATGTAAAGCCGCAGGAACTCCCGGAAATAGGTCGCCAGCCCCTCCTTGTGGTCCACCCGCTTAAAGTTCAGCCCCAAAGGCAGCATCACGAGCGAATCATACTCCGCCTCCGTGATTTTATCATACTTGTACATCTGGTACAACACCACATTCCGTCGCTCCCGAGTCAGTTCCGGACGCCGCACCGGGTTGTAGTACGACGAGTTCTTCGCCATCCCCACCAGCATCGCCGCCTGCTCCACCCTCAGGGAATCCAGCGGCACCTGAAAATAAATGTCCGCCGCCGAACTGATACCCACCGCCAGGTTCAGAAAGTCGTACTTGTTCAAGTACATCGTCAGAATCTCCTCTTTCGTATAGCTCTTTTCCAGTTTCACGGCAATCACCCACTCCCGGAACTTCCGCACCACCAAATCCGTCACGCTCAAATCCGCCTGCCGCGGGAAAAGCATCTTCGCCAACTGCTGGCTGATGGTACTTCCTCCGCCCGCCGAAGAGGTATTCCCGGTCAGGATACCCTTCACCACACGGAACAACCCCCGCACATCCACCCCGCTGTGGTCATAAAAACGCACGTCCTCCGTGGCAATCAGCGCATCGATGACCGACTGGGGAATATCCTTGTACTCCGCATAGCGCCGGTTCTCTTTCTCGAAATAACGGTTCATCAACACCCCGTCGGCAAAATACACCTCGGAGGCAAAACGGTTGTTCGGATTCTCCAACTCCTCGAACGTCGGCATGAAGCCCAGCCGCCCCGTGGATATCAACCAAAAGAAAAACACCGTCCCCAATATCCCTGCCACCACCACCGACCAAAAGACGATTAAAAATTTTCGGTACCTTTTGAACATCGTTCTATCACTTTATGTATTCGTTAAATAAAAGTTAAAGCATGTCATTTTGAATCAATGATTCACCAACTATGTCTAACTTGCGGGGACAAAAATAATAAAAGAACAGAGTATGACAAAATTTTATTTCATTGCAGGTCTTGCGTTGGCAGCCATGTCTTGTACGACAACGCCGAAGACCGTCGTAAGCGTTCACGTGGAAGGCACGGAGATGAATGCGCAACCCGCCCTGATGATGCAGGACACCACCTATTCCGCCGCATTGGACTCAACCCGCTCGGTATCGTTCACCTTGGCGGAAAACGGAAAAGCCGAATATGCCTATGTGCGGTTCGGACGTATGCAATTGCCGGTATATGTGGAACCGGGCAAGAGCTTTGACGTTTCCCTGAAAATGGAAGGACGCCGCGTCGTTCCGGCATTCACCGGCAAGGGTGCGCCCGTCAATACTTACCTCAACGGAGAGACATTCTATGAACTCCGTCCCGACTTCAAAGCGGACGAAGAAACCTTCATGAAATCCTTGCAGGATGCCGAGGCGAAACTGCTGGCTAACCTCGATGCACAGAAATTCAATTCGGAATTCGTGCAGACGGAAAAACGCCGCATCCATTACATGGTCTACAGTTGGCTGATCAGGTATCCTTCCTATCATCCCTACTATGCCCAGGACCAGGACTACAAACCTTCGGACAAGCTCTATGCCGCCATCAAAAGCGCTGTACAGGAAGAACCTGAATTGCTCACCCTTCCCGAATACCGCGAGATTTTGGACAGCTACATCTCCATCTTAGGCACCAAAGACATACAGCCGGGAAACATGGAAAACCGCATCCAGGCACAACTGGATTTCGCCTTGAAGCATTTCAATACGCCCGCCGTACAGGAATACGTGGTGGACAACGTGTTGAGCAGCTATGTCGGCTATGCGGGCATCGACAACCTCGACCGGTTCATCGGCATCTACAACGAGAAAGTCTCCTCGCCTGACAAGAAAGCCGCATTCCAGGCATTGTGCGACAAATGGGAAAAGGTGGCGAAAGGACAACCATCCATCGGATTCAAATACTTAGACATCAAAGGGAAAGAAGTAAGTCTTGCTGACCTGAAAGGCAAATACGTCTACATCGACTGCTGGGCAACCTGGTGCGGTCCCTGCCTCGGCGAACTGCCCCACCTCCAGAAACTGGAGCATAAATACAAAGGCAGGAACATCCATTTCGTCAGCATCTCCTGCGACCAGGACAAAGCCGCATGGGAAAAGATGGTCAAGGATGTAAAACTGGGCGGCATACAGCTCCACAACGGTGGCGACAACGAATTCATGGACTTCTTCATGATTAACGGCATTCCCCGTTTCATCCTGCTGGACCGCGAAGGCAAAATCATTGCCTCCAATGCTCCCCGCCCCTCCAACCCCGAAACGGTCAAACTGTTCAACAGCTTGAAAGGCATCTGATAAAACTTCAATCAGCATTAAAAACAAGCGGGCTTCTTATCGAAGCCCGCTTGTTTATTTTCGTTGCGATAATAAATGTCGCTACCGATTTTCCAATAAAGAGCAAGCAATTCTGCATTGACGCCAAGGATAGCTTTCAATTTGGATTGCTCTATCAATGAAATAATTTCTTTCCTCCAATTATTGTAATCTTCAGAAAGCATATCTTGTTTTTCAGCCGTTTGCGGTACTGTTATATTATTGTCCATTGTCTACGTGTTTTGATTGCAAAAATTCTGAAAATCAGCCAATTTTTCTATTCAATCAAGTCAAGTATTTACTATATACTATTTTTGCATTGGACTTTAGGGAATCTCCCTCTCCACCATACAAAAAGCAGCCTGGCTAACGCCAGACTGCCTTTCTTCATTCAAATCCGGGGACAAAAAGATTAAAACTCGTGGAAAGCACGAACACGATTGGCAAAATCCTGACCTTTAAGCGAAACGACATCAAAAAAACTCCCCCAATCTGGATACATCTCATAAAAAGAATTATATCCAACTAATCTTACATTTTCGCCACTACCAATTGTGGAAGAATGATAGTAACAATCGGTTTTCTTCATCTCATTCTTTTTCTCTCCTGGAGCCTGCTTGATAGCTGCATTGAATTCATCCCAACGATTATTCTTAATAATCAATTCTCCAAATATTTTCAAAACATTATGTGCCGGCAATACCCAACCCGTTACTCCATCCACATTCTTGTCATTACACCATTTCATTGCCGGGAAATGCTCCAATGTTTTATCGCACAGCAAACAGGCATTCAAATTGGCAATGGCATCATCTCTGTCATTTGCCGCAGGCATAATACCTGATTCAATAGGATCTTCCGTTGCCCAAGGCAATTCCACCTCATCCAACGAAACCACCCATCCATGCTGTCCGGTCTCGTCCACACTGATGACGATTCCCTGGATGCCGTGCCGGTTATAGAAATCGAACACCTTGTAAGTCGGCAGGTTCTCCAACGCATCCCCCAGAATCGCCTCATTATCCCGCCAGGGAGCGATTTCCTTGATGCGCACCACACATTCCGTCTCCTTCACCAACACATCCAGAACAATTTGTTTGCCGGACTCGAAATTCAGCTCCTCCTCCACATTCCAATTGTAAGTCTGGCTTCCCAGGGTCAGAATCTCCAGCAATTGCGTCCCCACTGTCACTTTCTGCGGCACAATAATCGCCTCCCGCACAATCTCGATGCCCTCCGGGATCTCTTTCAGTTCGGCGCTCGTCACCTTGGCGGCATCGCCTTTCGCCGTCACCGTACCCGTTCCCAAATCGACGGAAGCGTTCAACTGCACGTTGTTCACCGTCACCTTGCTCCCTACCAATCCGCCGGGCGTGGAGGAATTACTGTGGATATGTAGCACCACTTTGCTCATCAGGTGACGGAAAGAAAGGGTCGTCGCCTCGTCGCTGTATTTCACCGTCTTCCGGGCATAAAGCAGGTCGTTCTTCTCATTCCCCTCATCCAGCAAAGCGAGGCTG
Organism: uncultured Odoribacter sp.; assembly: GCA_910578985.1. Taxonomy (GTDB): domain Bacteria; phylum Bacteroidota; class Bacteroidia; order Bacteroidales; family Marinifilaceae; genus Odoribacter. Next base: position 21,179 of record CAJTSF010000005.1, read on the forward strand.
TCCTGCCTCGGCTCGATGGCAAAAGCGTATGCTGCGGGATTCTCCCCCGCCTTCTCATCGTAAGGTGCATAAGCGTACACCTCCAACGAAGGCTGATGATCCCAGGAAATACGCGGTTCGGAAACCAATCCATCGGCGCTCTGCAGGAATTGCGTGTTCCGGGCGACCTCCGCACGGTTCAGGTCGGCATCCGTCCGGGTTGCCGAAATCCACATGCCGACCCCTTGTCCGGCACGGAAACGGGTGGAAGCGGCATCGGGCGTCATGCCTTCGATAAGAGCCGAAAGGTGAAGTTCTTCCGTCCCTCCTATCACCTCTCCGCCATTCTCATTTTTACAACCTGTCAGGCACACGGCTGCCGAGAGGATAAAACCCAGTATATAGTTGTATGTTCTCATGGTCTTGCTCATTTAAGGGTAATTTTCATTCTTTGCAAACTTCCGGCGCTCAAGTCGAAAGATTCGGCGGGAGTGTACATGTATGCCACGTCCCCGTTGTCGCATTGCAGGAAAGGCTCTTCCGTCGCGATGCTTTGCGGAGGCAGCACCACGCGGAAAAGGCGTGCGGCGGCATCCGTCACGGCAAACTCCGCCGTCGTCGCCCCGTCCTCCGAATGGATAAAAGCTCCCGTACCGATATTCCACGCCGTCTTGGTTTTCACATGGATGGCTTTCACTGTCAGTTCGGGCAGGAAGTCGATACCCTCGCCGAGAATCTCCACCTCCACTAAAGAAAAGGCATGCTCAAACGCCAGTTCCACCTCCCCGTCTGTCAGCCCCCTCACATTGGCGGCACGCAACACATCCGCATTCGGCATCGTATTCACTTCGAAAATCATCGAATCGGGACGTGAAGCCTCGCGGACATAAGGCCAGTAGGCATAAAAATCCAACGGCTCGCCGTCCTGCGACCACACCACCTTGTCCGTCGGGGTGGCAGGCGCCCAGCCCTCTTCCGTCTTCACCCATTTCGCATTATGGGCCTGATTACCGGTAACACCGGGTACGGCCGCCGTTTCGGGAGCGGTGCGCTTCACGGCATAAATGCCGATGGAGTCGCCTACGACAAAGTCATCTTTCCCGCCACGGGTGAATGACGCAGAGTGAATCCGGAAACTCACCTCTTTCAATCCGGCGGAGGTTTCCGGACACGGTTCCGATACCTCCCGCGCACATGCCCCGAACGCCAGGGCTGCCGCAAAAGTCAATAATACGCTGTTTGTCTTCATGATAATATTAATTTAGGTTGTTCATCAAATGCCTTTCAATTGCTCCAGCTTCTGAACGGTTTCGGGATCCGAGGGGCGGGTCATGTTTTTGTCGATAAGCTTGCCTTCGGGATCGAACAGAAGGAAACGGGGAACACCCGTAATCTTATAGTCCACGGCGATTTGCGCTTCAGGACCGCCGATGAGCTGAATGCCGCCCAACTGCTCTTTCCGGACCATTTCCACCCAGTCTTTCCGCCGCGAATCGATGGAGATACTGACAAAGTGGATATTTTTGCCATGGAACCGCTCTTCCAGTTTTTTCAAATGGGGAATCTCCTGCCGGCAGGGACCGCACCACGTCGCCCACACATCGATATAGAGGTATTTGCCTCTCAGATCCTCCAGGTTCATGGCATTTCCATCGACATCGTAATAAACGGCACCCTCGGACAACATCCGGTTTCCGTTCTGCAATTTCTCATACACGGCACGATGCCGGCGCAACTCCTCTTTGTAATCCTCCCGTTTCACGTAACGGTCGTATATCTCCTGCACTCCTTTCAGCGGAGCGCCTTGCGTGCTTTCCGTATAAATAATGGCATACTTTTGCACCATATCCTCCAGAATGACGGGGTTTTTGAAATACATTTCCAACACCTCCACACGCTGCCGGATTACCGTCTCCCAATCCACCCCGAAGTCCTTCAGGGCAAGGATGGCGATCGCACCGCTCACGTATTCCCGGTAGGCGGCATTTTTCCAAAGTTCGACATCGTCTTCCAGCAACCGGGGAATATATTCCTTGACAAGCGGGGTTTCATCCTGCTTCCATAAGCCGTAGGCCTGGTTGCCGTCTTTCCAGAAATGCTGCACGGGATAACTGGTCAGGGGATTGTGCAACCGGTAGCGGACGGTCAGAAGTTCTTTCTGTTCGAAATCTTTGTCCAAACGGTAGGACAACACCGTCTTCCGGTTCTGTTTCTCGTATTGCTTCAATTTCTTCAGGTATGCTTTCTCGTCCAACAGGAAATCACTGTCTTGCATCCAGTTCATCTGCCGCTCGTTGAGGTAGATGTTTTTGTCCGCATTGTCGCCCTCGCATTGCAAATCGAAATGTTGCAGGCAATACTCCCCATTGGAGTTCGTCACCACTTTCAAAGACAAGGGTTTGCCCGGCTCCAGATACAGAGGGTTATGGCTGAAAGCGATATTCAGCGTAAAATAATCCCCCTCTTCCAGCGGAAACTCGAATACGGCGATGTTCGAGGAGTCGCACATCCGATTCTCCTGAAAGGAGGTTCCCGACAACGACACGTTTTTAGCTAAAGTGAAATCGCCCAAATCCACCGTCAGGCGGGCACGTTTTTCTTGGGCTGCCACCTGTATCACGGCGAAAAAAGCCAACAATACGGCAATGAATACATGTTTGTTCATCATTTGTTTTGAGTTGAATTAAATTAAAATATAGGTTGTTTATTTCTTATCCGACCTTTTGCCGGTAAAGGCATAACGGGATTTCCACATCCAGCGCGAGGGGCAACGCTCCAGGCAAAGGCGGATTCGCGCTGCCTGGTCCACCGATACGGAGTTTTTATAACTATATGCGTCCATGACATTGTAAGAGGTGAACGACCGGGTACTATCGCTCTTGAACACGGAAAGGTTGTCATTCCAGTAGTAAAAGGTGTCGGGACAATAGTCCGTATCGCCATTCACCAGATTGCCTCCGTTGAATTTAGATGCCTGGGTGGTCATCAGTCCGAGATAACGCGCCATGGGAGTGGAAATCTCAAAATAATCGGAACTCTGAAAAGGGTTCAGGAACTGGGAGACATTGACAAAAAAACCGATATCGGTCGCCGTCTTCGGAAAACCGTCCGGCAGCGCCTCGGCGGTCAATCCCGGGATGGGGTTCTCCGGGTCGTCGATGACGGTGGGCACGGATACCAAGGATGCCGCCCCGTTCGGGTTGTTGATTAACCAGATGTTCAAAAAGTTCTTGTAATCGTACACCAAAGATTGCCTCCTGAAAACGAATGCCCGGAACTCTTCGTCTTTCGTAAAGGTGGAATCCGGCATCTCGTAAATGTGAAGCCCCGGCTCCTCGAGCAAGATTCCGTTATCGTTATATTCCGCCGCACGGAAAGTAATCTTGGCATTCCCGCCGTTGGGATCGCTGGTCACCTTGCCGTTGAAGACGTCGTTCATACGGGCAATGTTCTTCCGGATGGTTTCGCCGGTGATGGTAATAGACGCGATGCCCGGCTTGTTCACATAGTTCAACACATGAAATATCACGGGAATAACTATCGGCTCATAATCCTCCGCCGGCAATTCGCGCACCCGGATTTCCAGCTCGTCGCTTATCAGCTCCCCTGCCTCCAGATGGAAGCGGAGGTTGCGGGACCGCGTGTCGGTGGTCGAAAAAGTGAAATCCGGATACTCGTTTCCCGTTTCATCCACCAAGCGGAAGAGCCCTTCCGGCAACAAATCGGCAGGAATCAGCGAAGTGTCACGCACGGTCTTGGGATGATACATGACGCTGTCGCCATCATACTCGGGCGCATAGCTGGGAAATTCGAGGATATTGTACGCCTCCGCGTAAAATTTCATGGTCGCTTGACCGTTGGGCAACACCGTTTCGTGGTCGGCACGCAGGCGGATGAGTTTGACATCCCCGAGGGTAGCAAGTTTTTCCGTGAAAACGTCATCTTCCGGAGCACAGCCAACCGCCGTCCAGCAAAGCATGATATAAATCCATATTCTTTTCATATCCTAATCGGTTTAATCGTCATCAGTTAAAATTCGTCCATCCCGGATTCTGGCTGATATTGTTGTAATCCAGTTCGACATCGTAGGGGATAGGCAGGGCATACCGGTAATCGTCGGCTGCCAGCGTATAGGTTTTCACCTCTCCGGATTCCTTGTCGTAAGCCTCACGGCTACAGGTGAGCCCCCAGCGTTTCATGTCCAGCCAGCGCGAACCGTACTCGAAACACAATTCCCTCCTCCGCTCTTTCTGCAATTCGGCAAAGACCTCTCCCGTGACCGTCTGCGTCGTCCCCGGCATCCGGAACTCCCGGAATGCCGCCAGCATCTTTGCCGCCTCGCCCTCCTTGCCGATGTGGCATTTCGCCTCCACATTCATCAGATAGAGATCCGCCTTCCGGTAGAGAACCAGAATATCACCCACGGGTCCCCAGGAATAGGTCACCGGTTTCGCAATGTAATACACCGTATCGCCATCGTTCTCCGCCGCCTTGAACCAGGCTTCGCGGCGGATATCCTCCGGCTCGTAAAGATTCCACAACTCATCCGTAGGACGCTGGGCATTGTTCAACCCCCAGATTCCCATATATTCTCCCCCCACGCGAAAAAAGCGGTCCGTCGCCAATTTCAGTGCGTACAACGGATTGTCTACCGACCAAGAGACCCTGTTCGCAGCAAAAGTTTCACGCAGCACCTCAGCCCGGTCTTCCGGCTCGTATGCGGCAATCAGTTCTCCCGAATATTTTTCCGCCGATTCCCAATCGGTCGCCTGGCTTGCCGCCGAACCGGCGCGGAACAGGTACATCTCTGCCAATACGGAACGGATGAAATCGGGAGAGTAGAAGAAGTTCCAGGGTCTGCCCGGCGTCTTGTACTCCAGCACTTCCAGCAACTCACGCTCGATGACGCGGTAAATCTCCGTCTGCGTCAGGCGGTCTCCGGGAATCACATTTTCGGAATCCAGGTTCAGCGGAATCCCTAAACGGTCATTTCCGTAGGGTGCGAAAAACTGCAACAGCTTCAAGATGTTCCATGCCCGGATGACCTTCGCCTCCCCGCCAATGGTTTCCTTATCCGCCAAGGTATGGTCCACCTTCGCCAGGTCGTCCAAAATGGCGTTCATAAAACCGATGGAAGAATAACCGTTCTGCCAGATGGTCCCCGCCATACCCCTCGCCTTCCAGTCCGTGCTCTCGTAATAACGGTTCATGCAGTCGTTATTGATGGAAGAGTGCTCCTCGAAATGCAGCAGATCCAGGTTGTCTTCATACAACGCCAGCTGACTGTTGATGTCGTTATATATCGGCAGCGACAACATGGACGACCCGTAGACAGGCACGGGAAGCGTTGTCCACATGTGGGCAGCCCAATAGGTCAGCAACTCGGTGCGCACATCCTCGATATTCGCGACAACCTGCGCGTTCTTGGGCACCAGGTTCAAAAAATCCTTGCAAGACAAACAAGACAGGCACACCAGCCATAAAGGAAGAAATATTTTTATTTTCATAGCCTCTTGATGTTTAAATTCCGACACTTAATGAAAGAACGAACCGCCGCGGGATGGGATACTGGAAAGCCCCGAAGTTCTCGGGATCGGGTCCTTTGTAGCGCGACAGGGTGAAGATGTCGCGCACATTGAGGTTCACGCGGCACGATTCCAGCAACAGTTTTTTGCAGCATGCGGAAGGAAGGACATACGAGAGGGATATCTCCTGGCATTTCAGGTAGTTTCCCGTCTCCAGTTTCCGGTCATACCAATCCATCTGCAACGACGACGTCTGTCCGGTCACGTTATATCCCGGAATATCGGTCACATCCCCCGGTTTGCGCCAGCGTTCCATCTCCTTGCACACCGCATTCTTGGAAACGGAAGAAATACTTCCCGCCCCCGCCACGGAATAATAGGAAGAGGTAATCTGGTGGCCCGCCATGAATGCGAAGCGCGTGTTCAGGGTCAAGCGCTTCCAGGAAAACATCATCCCGAAACCGCCGGAGACAGGCGGATAACTGTTACCGATGGTCTGTTTGATTTTCAATTTCTCCGTCTCGTTCGCCTCGTCCATGTCGAGCACCCAGCTACCGTCCTCCCGTTGGAAGCCGATGGGTACGTCACGTCCCGTGTTGTCCACCAACGCCAGCGTATGTCCCGTCAGAGGGTCGATGCCGGCAAAACGGTAGCCCAGCCAGGAATTGGTGGAAGTGCCCTCCACAGGCTCCGTCTTCTCGTAGCCTTTCGGAATATCCTGGACGCTCTTGTAATAGGACTTCAGCACCTTGCTCCGGTTCAGGGAGAAATTGAATGTCGTCACCCACCTGAAATCCTTCGTCTGCACATTGGAGGAATAGAAGTTCAACTCCCATCCGCTGTTACGCACCGACGAGTTGTTATACTCGATGCTGTTGATACCGACGGAAATGGGCAATGTTTTCTGGTCCATCAGGTTCCGCGTGACATTATTGTAATAATTCACGCTTGCCCGGAGACGTCCCTTGAAAAAAGCCGCATCCAGACCGAAACTGCGGTCCTCTTTCTGCTGCCACTTGACGGAAGGGTTCTTCGCATCGATATGCGAAGGAATCAACGTATTGAAAAAAGTCGAAGCGATATTATAATAAAGCACATTGAAAGGCAGCGCCCGCTTGTCGATGCTGCCGGTGTAGCCGTACGACACCCGGAATGCCAGTTCATGCAGCCAGGACAGCTTCTTCATGAAATCCTCCCGGTGGAGGTTGTATTTGAAACTGGTGTTCCACAAAGGAGAAAAGCGGTTGGCGCTCCCGATGACATCCGCCCCGTCCATGCGGGCGCTGGCGGAAAAGACATAGCGGTCGCGGTAGCTGTAGCTCCCCGACAGGAAGAAAGAGACCTGACGGTTGCGCGCCTCGTTGCGTCCCAGCAAATTCGCAATCATCGCCTGCATGCGGTTGGCTTGCTCCGGTCCGATTTCCGGCACGGAAAACAACCCTTTCTCATCGTTGTACTCAGGGAAACGGGAATAATTGTTGTACGAACTGAACTCCGCCATCTCATGCCCGAGAAAAAGACTCAGATAGTGGGTCTCTTTAAAATCCTTGTTGTATTCCAATTGGTTCTGCCACGTGTACGCCTCCGTACGTCCATCCCGCTCCGACAGCTCCCCTTTGTTCAGGTAATCGGGCAACTCCCGGTAAATAGAACGGATCCACGCCCGCGTCTTGGCGGTATAGGTCCCTTCGCCGAGTATGCTCTCCACGTTGCTGTAACTGGTCATGACGGAACCGATGGTTTTGAAATTCAAGCCTTCCAGCAGCCCGACCTTCAATTCCAACGCCACCCGGTTGCTCTGCGTATTGGTTATGGACGTATTGTTATATAATTCGTTGAAGATGTTGAAATCGTCGGCATAGCCGTCTTTCAAGGTGCTCAACGTGGAAACCCACGAACGGTCATACTCCATGTTTCCCTCCTCGTCGTAAGGGCGTTCGTACGGATTGGCGAACGTCACGTAATTGAACACACTCACCCCCGCATCCGAATCTTCGTCGCGGCGGATATTGGTGGACAAATCGAGCGACAGCGAGAACCGTTTGTTGAACTCGTTCGACAGGCGCAACATAGCACTCCAGTTGCGGTAATCGTTTGTCGGCACCAAGCCCTTGCTCTGGCGGATGCCCAGGCTGGCATAATAGGTCAGTTTCTCCGAGCCGCCGGAAAAAGAGATGTTATGGTTATGGGAAAAAGGCTTCCGCAACACCTCGTCATACCAATCGGTGTTGATTTGGCTCAACCGCCGGATTTCCGCTTCCGCCTCGGAATGGGTGATTTTGCCCATACCGGCATCCCGCAGCAACGTGATGACCCGTCCGCCTCCGCTGTAATTGGGAAAATCCTCGTAAACACTGCGCTCGAAAGCGATTTTCTCCTCGGTATTCATCATCTTCAGCTTCAGGCGGGGAGCGGTCTGAAATTCAAAACTGGAAGTCACATGGATGGAAGGAGTACCGACATGTCCCCGCTTGCGCTTCACGACAATTACGCCGTTCGCCGCCTGCGAACCGTAAATGGCGGTGGCTGCCGCGTCCTTGAGCACCGTGATGCTCTCGATGTCCTCCGGCACCAGATCGTTCAGGTTCCCGTTGAACGGCACCCCGTCCACAATCCACGTGGGACTCATATCCCCGTACAGGGAATTCAATCCCCGGATACGGATTTCCGGCTGGGCACCCGGTTTCCCCGAAACGAGGCGGGAACTCACCCCCGACATCGCCCCGCGCAATATATCGCCGATAGAAGCGAACCCCTTGTTCGAGATATCGCGGGCGGTCACCGTCTCCACCGCACCCGTCATGCGCGTCTTGTTGATGGTCTGGTAACCGGTGGTCACCGTCACCTCCTCCAGCATCTCCACATTCTCCTTCAACACGATTTCGTTCTCCCCCACCCGGCACATCATCTCGCGGGTAACCATCCCCACGAAGGAAAACAATAACGGATACTCTTTCCCTTCCGGCACCGTCAAGCTGAAACGTCCGGCGACATCCGTCGTCGTCCCGTAATACGCCCCTTTCAAACGCACCGTCACTCCCGGCAACGGCTCCTTGTTCTCATCCGTCACCCGTCCCCGGATCACCACCGTCTTCTTCTCCTCTTGCTGTCCCCGCTTGATAATCACCACGCGGTCCTCTATCCGGTACACGTACCCCGTACGGTCCAGACACCGCCGCAACACATCCCCCACAGGCTCCTGCTCCGCCTCGATGGACACCCGCCGCAATCCCGACAACTCCTCCACATTATACACAAACGTGTAATCACTCTGCGACTTGATCAGTTCGATGACCTCCCGGACCGTAGCCTCCCGGACCGAGATATTGAGCAACGTCTCCTGCGCATGCGGCATCGCCGTCCCGGACAACCCGAAAGCGCACATCCATGCCGTCAATACGCCCCAACGCATCAAGACACCTTTGTAAATCGTTCTTTTCATAACTCCGTTCTATTTTTGATTCATGGTAATACTTCAACCGTCAAACCCGCCTCTCTGAACCGCACCGCTCCCGTCTCCTCAATCAGCCGGAGCACATCGTGCGCCTCCCCGTAACGCTTCATCTCCACCGAAAACCGCCGGTCCTTCAGGCGTGCGTCCCGGAAATCCACCCGAAACCCGTACCACTCCGACAAATACGCCAGAATATCCTCCAAACGCTCCTCCTCGAAACAAAACATCCCCCGCACCCACGCCGTCACCGCCCGCACATTCACCCGCCTCACCTCCAACCCTTTCCCCTCTTCCTCCGCCTTCGCCTGCTCCCCCGGCACCAACCGCACCGACTCCCTCCCACACACCGCCTCCACACTCCCGCTCAACAAAGTAGCCTCCGCACACCCCTCCTCCGGACGCGCCGCCACATGGAACACCGTCCCCAGCACCCGTACATCCATCCGCTCCGTATGCACCGTAAAAGAAGCCCCCTCATCCCGCGCCACCTCGAAATAAGCCTCACCCTCCAACCACACCTCCCGCCTGCCCTCCCCAAAGCGTACCGGATAGCGCAACCGGCTCTCCGAATTGACCTTTACCACGCTCCCGTCCGGGAAACGCACCGTGTACTCCCCGTACTTCGGCACAAACAACGTATAAAACCCCTCTCCCTCCGGTTTCGCCCCCTCTTCCCCACGAAGACAATGCCCTAACTCCGACTGCTTCCGATCGACCGACATCCCCTCCGCCAGCAACAACGCATCATTCTCCCCCCCCAGATTCACCACCGCTCCGTCCGGCATCTCCAGACACACCGCATCCGACCGCTCCGCCACCGCCTTCACCAATACCGTCCCATCCCCCTCTTTCCACTCCTCCCGCAGGAACAACCTCCCCAACCCCACACACAACACCGCCATCCCCGCCACTGCCAGCCACATCCACCGCCTCAACCCCATCCTCCTCATCTCCAGCCCATGCCGCCGGCCGAATTCCTTCCATGCCTCCCGTGCCGATACCCGCACCCCCTCATCCGTCCCCCCTCCCCGCATACACTCCTCATACACATCCCTCCACTCCGGATGCCATTCCAACTCCTCCTCCAACCGCCGTTCCTCCTCCTCCGTATTCATCCCCACTTTCCGCCCCGCCACCAAACGGGCAAACACAATTCCTCTGTTGATTTTCTCTTCCATCATTTTGATTCCGATTATCCTCTCAAGATTATTCAAAGATAAATACGAAGTAACGACAAAAGCGGGTAGGTAAAAAAACGCAAAAATTTACTTCAAGAATGATAATTTAAAGAAAAGTCACCCTTATGCCAATGACAGATGTGCCAGTATCTCCCACGCCAACAGCACCATATACTCATTTTCCAAACGCTCCCTCAACTTCGCATACGCCTCCTTTTTTGCGAATTTCACCGTATTGACCGACACCCCCAATTCCGCCGCGATTTCCGGATTCGTCTTTCCCTCCATCGTCATCCGCACCACCTGCAACCCCCTTCCCGTCAAGGTCTCCACCGCCCTCCGCACCGCCTCGACCGTCTCCTGACGGATAATCTCCTCCAACATCGTGCCCTCCGAAACCGGCATCCCTTCCGCCGCCGCCAACTCCTCCTGCTTGAAGCGCGCCCGTCTCAATCGGTCCAAACACAGATTTTTCGCCGTAATATAAATAAAAGCCTGCGCATTCGCCTCCGTGTACTCCGGAGACCACTTCTGCCACAACCGGCAAAAAGCCTCCTGCGCCATATCCAGCGCTTCTTCCTCATCCCCCACCAACGACCGGCAAAACCCAGCCACCGCCCTAAAATGCGCCAAATAGAAAGATTTGAAATGCTGACGGGAAACGGTCATACCAAGGCTTAATTTTTTTGACAAATATAAACATTTTATAGAAGCCACCCACCCTTCCCTCTTGAAAAAACCGTAAAAATTTTCCCACACCCCTGTTCTATTTATCGCATCACCCACGAGATTGCTTCCACTTAATTAGGGGGAAGCAAGGGAGCGAAGTTAATCATTATTTTTATAAAACAAATCTAAAACATATATTATTTATATACTCGCATATCTTTGATATATATTTAAGATAGATTTTACATAAATAAAAGACATATATAATCGTACTCTCGCACGTAACCAACACCTACCTTGCCCGTTGTTTTTCCTCGTTCCAAAAAAGCAAATACATGTCTTGCTTGCAGGAATGAAATAATTTTATACATAGGAATTAAAGTAATTATTTTTCGCTATTTTTGCGCAAAATGGGGAATAATTTTTTCGACATATCGGACAACGAGACCACGGTAAAAGCATTAAAAGCAGGAAATGAGGCGGCATTCGAGGCGGTGTACATGAGGTATGCCCGCCCGTTGAGGGCGTATGCGGGGAAGATTTTGAAAGACGGGGAGCTGGCGTTCGAGGTAGTGCAGGAGGTGTTCGTTGCGGTATGGGAGAAGCGGGGCGGGCTGGACGCGGGGAAGCCCTTGCGGCACTACCTGTTGCGGGCGGTGCACAACAATGCGCTGCGGATGCTCCGGGCGGAGGAGGCGCGGAGGAGGCGGGAAGGGGAGGTTGTCCGCGAACGGGAAGAGCAGGAAAACAGGGAAGCGCGCAACGGGGGAGGGGAAAGGAAAGCGGAGGAGTGGGAAGAACGGGAAGAGCGGGCAGTAGCGGTGAAAAAAGCGGTGGAGGGGTTGCCGGAACAGAGTCGGCGGGTGGTGCGGATGAGCTACTGGGAAGAGAAGAAAAACGGGGAGATTGCGGAGCTTTTGGGCATTTCGGTGCGGACGGTGGAGAGCATATTATACAAGGCAAAACAGAAGTTGGGGCAGGCGTTGAAAAAAAGTTGGGGGAGACATTGAAAAAAAAATGGAGGGAAGAGTACGTGTTTTCGCCCTCCGGAGTATTATTTCATAAAAAGAGAACAGAAAGAGATGGAAGGAACAAGGATTCCCCGCCGGGAAATCGGGGAAAACGAGCGGGATTTGTTGGAGAGCCTGTGGCAAAAACTGCCCGAAGCGTCGATGGCGAAAGCAGGGTGCGGGGAAGAGCGGAAAGCAGCAGAGAAAGAACCAAAGCGCGAAGGAGAGATGAGGGCAGCAGGAGAAGAGGCAGGGTGCGAGGAAGAAACGGCAGGAGAGGGAAGAGTGGAGAGGGAAGCGTGGAGAGAGGAAGCGTGGAGAGGGGAAGAGGAGGGGAACTTCCGGGAGTTGCAAGGACGCATCAGGCGGCGGGCAGGGGAGCGGGAGATGCGGCGCAGGAGGAGGCTGTGGAGGTATGGCAGCGTGGCGGCGGCAGTGGTGTTGGCATTAAGTGCCGGGGTGCTGTGGGAAGCGGACAGGCCGGAGCAGGAGACGGCGCGCGGGTGGCAGGAGATGGCGCAGGCGGCACCCTCCCAGGAGGTGACGCTGAGGGGCGGCGAGGGGTGGAGTGTGGCATTGGCGGAAGAGGCGCGGATGGAAGAGGGGGAGCGCGAGGAGGTCGGGGTGCGCCTGGCTGACGGGCAGCGGATAGGACTGGCATCGGGGGAACGGCTGAAGGTGGAGGTGCCGGCAGGACGGCGGTTCCGCCTGAGTTTGGGGGACGGCACGCAGGTGTGGCTGAATGCGGGTTCTTCCTTGGAATACCCCGCCTCGTTCCAAGGAGCCGCCCGGCGGGAGGTGGAGTTGAGCGGGGAGGCGTTCTTCGAAGTGCATAGAGACACGGCATGCCCGTTCATCGTGCGGTTCGGCGCAGGGGAGACGGTGCAAGTGTTGGGCACGGGATTCAATGTGCGGGCGTATGCGGACGACACGAAGCATGAAACGACGCTGGTGGAGGGAAGCATCCGCTACCATCGGACGGAAGGGGATGCGGGAACGGTGATGCAGCCGAACCAGCAGTTGCGTTTGGATTGCGCCACAGGGGAAACGGTACTCAAAAAGGTGGATGCCACCCTATATGCCGAATGGCGGGAGGGCATACTCCGCTTCGAGGAGGAGATTCTGCCGGAACTGGCGGTGAGGCTGAAACGCCTGTACGGCGTGCGCATCGAGGTGGACGAACGGCTGAAAGAGTGTTCTTTCACGGGAAAGATACGGCAGGAAAGGGGCATCGGGCATATTCTGGAACTGCTGAAAAAGACGGCGGGAGTCGAATGCGAGATAAAAGAGGGAATCATCTATTTAAAATAATATAAGACACACGAACATTTGAATCGGAAGGCTATGAAAAGGAAAAGCGTGAGAATCGCATTGATGATGGGGCTATTGATATTCAGCAACACCTTGCAGGCATCTTTCGCCCAGACGGTTTCCGGACTGAGGCTGAACCAGGCGACGCTGACGGAAGCCCTGAAGCGGGTGGGGGAAATGACGGGATATGAGTTTTTTTACCATGCGGAACAGTTGTCGCGCTGCGGGAAACGCATCCGGCTGGAGGTCGAAGAGGGGCGTTTGGAAGAGGTTCTCCAGGAAATTCTGTCGGGCACGGGTTTCACCTATTCCGTCGAGGACAAAACCATCCTGATTGTCCCCGCCCCGGCACGCGAGGAACAAGCGAAAGAGGTGGTGCTGGAGGGGCAGGTGGTGGATGCCGCGGACGGGTCGCCGCTGACAGGGGTGACGGTGGTGCTGGAAGGGACGACCGTTGGGGCGGCAAGCGATATGGACGGCAAGTGGTCGCTGCGGATTCCCGCGGGGAGCTACAACATCCTGTTCTCCTTCATCGGCTACGAGACCAAGAGCATCCGCTTCACCGGCAAAAACCTCGCGGACTTCGCGCGGATTACCTTGCAACAGGAAGCCGTGGAGATGGACGATGTGGTGGTGACCGGCATCTACCGGCGGAAGAAAGAGAGCTTCACGGGGTCATCGACGACCTTCAAGGCGGAGGAGTTGAAATCGGTGGGCACGGCGAACGTACTGCAAAGCCTGCGCACGCTCGACCCGTCGTTCAAAATCATGGAAAACAATCGGTTCGGTTCCGACCCCAACCGCATGCCGGACATCGAAATCCGGGGCAAGAGCAGCGTGATGGGCCTGAAAGAGGAATACGGCACGGACCCCAACCAACCGCTGTTCATCCTCGACGGCTTCGAGACCACGCTCCAGACCGTGATGGACCTGAACATGAACCGGGTGGCGTCGGTCACGCTGCTGAAAGATGCGGCATCGACGGCGATATACGGTTCCAAGGCCGCCAACGGAGTGGTGGTCATCGAGACGAAGGCGCCGGAAAGCGGACGGCTGCAACTCTCTTACAAAGGGGATTTCAGCGTGACGACGGCAGACCTGACGGATTACAACCTGATGAACTCGCGTGAGAAACTGGAATTCGAGACCTTGGCAGGGATGTACACGGACAAACTGGGGAGCGCCTTCAACCAGGTGCGGTTGGACAGCCTGCGCAACGCACGCCTGCAGGGCATCGCCGAAGGCATCGACACCTATTGGCTCAGCGAACCGCTGCGCACGGGATTCACCCACAAGCATAACCTTTACGCCGAAGGCGGAGAAGAGCACATCCGGTACGGCATCGGACTGAGCTACAGCAAGGTGCAAGGCGTGATGAAAGGCTCCGACCGGCAGAATATCGGCGGCAATATCGACCTGATTTACCGGACGGGGAAATTGCAGTTCAGCAACAAACTGACGTTGGACTATATGGAAACGAACGACCCGTCGGTCTCCTTTTCCGAATACGCCCAAGCCAATCCCTATTTCAAGAAATACGACGAAAACGGGAAAGTGAACAAATATCTGTATTACTACCCGGGCGACGACATCAACTTCGCCGAGATGATTCCCAACCCGCTATGGAACGCCAGCCTGAACAACTACGACAAGGGCGACCAGTTCGGTTTCACGAACAATTTCATCATCGAATGGTTCGCCACCGACGACCTGCGGGTGCGTGGTAAATTCGGACTGACCAAATCCGACGGCACGGACGAGCAGCGGCTCTCGCCGCTACACAGCGAATTCGACGAAGCGGAGGATACCCAAAAAGGGAGCTACCGGCATACGGTCGCCAAAAGCATCAATTACGAAGGGGACGTGGCGGTGACCTACGGGCGGCTCTTTGCCGGGAAACACATGGTGAATGCCGTCGGAGGCTTCAATTTCAGCACGGCAAAAAACACCCGCAACGGCTACGAAGCGACAGGCTTCACAGAGGACCAGTTCGGGGCGCCCTCCTTTTCCAACGGTTTTACGGAAGACGGGAAACCGACCTACAGCGAAAGCCAGAAACGGGCAGCCAGCTTTTACCTGAACGGCGGCTACGCTTACGCCAACCGTTACCTGCTGGATTTCAACTACCGCAGCGACGGGGCATCCATGTTCGGCACCAACAACCGCTTCCGGAACACCTGGTCGGTGGGTGTCGGCTGGAACCTGCATCACGAATCGTTCCTCGCCGGCAAGGAGTGGCTCCAGTTGCTGAAACTGCGCGCCTCGGCAGGCAATCCGGGGAACCAGAACTTTTCCGCCTACCAGGCGTTCTCCACGTATAAGTTCAACACCGCCATGACCAACATTTTCGGCTCCGGGCTGGTCGTGAACGCGTTGGGGAACAAAGACCTGGCATGGCAGGAGACCATCAACTACAACGTAGGGGCGGACATCACCCTATGGCAGAACCGGCTGAACATCACGTTCGACTGGTACAAAAAAATCACCGACCCGCTGCTCGCTCTGATTACGACACCGGGCTCCATGGGCGTAAAAACAGTGGCGATGAACGCCGGCCAACAGAAGACGAACGGCGTGGAAGCCACCTTGAAAATATCACCCGTTTACCGCCCGCAAGAGCGCATCAACTGGAACATCAGCCTAAACGGGACACATGCCAAAGCGCGTTACGCCAAAATCGGCAACGCCTTCAGTTCGCTGAACGACGAACAGAAAGCCTCCCTCGCAGGCACCACCCGCTACTATGACGGAGGAAGCCCGACCGCCATTTGGGCGGTGCGCTCCGCCGGCATCGACCCCGCCACAGGCAAGGAACTGTTCATCAAAAAAGACGGCTCCTACTCCTTCACCTATGACACCGACGACGAAACCGTCATCGGCGACACGGAGCCCAAACTGGAGGGGATTATCGGTACGACTCTCTACTGGAAAGGACTGACGGTGGGGTGCTATTTCCGCTATTCCATCGGCGCACAGGTGTTCAACGAAGCCGTATTCCAGAAGGTGGAAAACATCGGAGCGGATGAGGTGTTCAACAACCAGGACAAGCGGGCGCTATACGACCGGTGGTCACCGGACAACCGGGAAGCGGGCTATAAAGGCATTTCTCTGACGCAAGCCACCAACAAATCGTCGCGCTTCGTCATGGACGAAAACACCATCAGCGGAGAATCGTTCAATATCGGTTACGATTTCACACAGCCTTTCGTACATAAACTGGGGCTTTCCGCCTTGAACGTACAGGCAAACATGAACGACATTTTCCGCTGCTCCTCCGTGAAAAGCGAACGCGGCATCGACTATCCTTTCGCACGCACGGTCTCTTTCTCCATTTCGGCAACCTTTTAACGCATAAAACGATGAACATGAATATACGACTTTGGATTCCGATGCTCTGCCTCGCCTTGCTGGCGTCAGGCTGCAACAGCTGGCTGGACGTGAAACCCTACGACCAGATTTCGGAAGATGAACTGATCCGCTCGGAAGAGGGATTCCAAAAACTGCTGAACGGCATCTATATCGACCTCAACGACGGCGCACTGTACGGGAAAGCACTGACCGTCGAGATGGTGGAAATCATGGGCGGCGCTTACGAAATCGGAAGCAATACGCTGGTGTGGGGCAATTACCCCGATTTACAAAAATACAATTACGGCACGGAATACTGGCGAGGGCGCTTAGACGAGACCTGGAACAAAGCCTACGCCCTGATTCTGAACTGCAACAAACTGCTGGAAAACATCGAAGGGAAACAGGAACTTTTCACGGGTGACAACTACAACATCATCCGCGGGGAAGCGCTGGCGTTGCGGGCAATGCTGCATTTCGACATGCTGCGGCTCTTCGGTCCCGTATATGCCGCCGACAGCAAGATGGCGTGCATTCCCTACTACACCTCCCAGACCCTCTCTCCCGAGCCCTTGCTCCCCGCCTCGCAGGTCATCGGGAACATCCTGACAGACTTGAAAGAGGCACGCATCCTGTTGAGCGGCGATCCCGTTCAGACGCTGGGGACCCGCATGTACAGCCCGGCGGACGGGAGCTCCAACTTCCTGCACTACCGCGCCCTCCGCCTGAACTACTATGCCGTCACGGGACTGGCGGCCCGCGTCAGCCTTTACGCCGGACAGAAAGCGGAGGCGTTCGCCTACGCCCGGGAGGTCATCCGGGCGGCGGACAACGGGATTTTCCCCTTTATCGACCGTTTTTCGGTCATCGGCACCTCCGGCGATCCAGACCGCATTTTCTCGACGGAAGTGCTGTTCGCCCTGTCGAACAATAACCGCGGGCAAATCTTCAAGGATTATTACGATCCCTCCCGTCTGCCCAACATGATTTTCCGCATGGAAACCGGACTACTGGAACAGACGGTGTTCGGCGACACGGAAACCGGCGGGAACCTGGATGACTACCGTTGCCGCGCCAACTGGATCTCCTCGGCGTCCGCCCGCTATTTCCACAAATACGCCGACATGGAGGAGACGGGACGCATCGAGAACACCATGATACCCTTGCTCCGCCTGGGCGAAATGTACCTGATTGCCGCCGAAAGCCAATCGGACAACCTGGCGGCAGGCGTATCCTACGTGAATACCCTGCGGCGCAACCGGGGCGTGGGGAACCTCTCAAACCTCACCCCCGAGCGGCTTCAATACGAATACATCCGCGAACTGTACGGAGAAGGACAACTGTTCTTCCTATACAAACGCATGAACACGCGCATCCTGCGGTCAGCCACGGAATCCAACAATCCGGCACCGTCGAATGCCATATTCGTCGTGCCCCTGCCCGACACGGAAACGGAAAACAGATAAAACCATCTCCAAAAGAACACAACATGAAAACAAAACACAACCTATATCTCGGTCTTCTCTTTCTCGCCGGTTGCATTGCCTGCAACGAAGAGAAGCCGGAGGCTTTCCAAAACATCGACGGCATCTATTTCGACAACCGGGGGAGTAGCAATACGGTGACGGACAGCGTTTATGTCACTTTCGTCTATACCAACGAAGATATGCTGGAAATACCGGTACAGGTGCAAGCGCTGGGACGTCCCGCCCCAACGTCCCGCCCGATAGCCATACGCGTGGCGGGCGGTGATGCCGAAGAGGGGACAGACTATGAGCTGAAGAACGCGGCAGAAATCCCGGCAGGAGCCTTGACGCTGAACTACACCGTTGTCTTGAAACGCACGGCAGCCCTGAAGACAAGAGACCGGGAACTGGTGCTGGAATTACAAGCCAACGAGCATTTCATCCTACCCTTCGAATACCAGGTACAGGCGGGAAACGACACGGTGCCGGTGACCACTTACCGCATCCTCTTCACCGACCGCTTTACCGTGGAACCGGAGGGATGGAACGATACGTACGGGGGAGATTTCTCCCAACAGAAATTCGAACTGATGTGCCGGGTGCTGGACCTTGACCGCGCCGCATTCAACCGCGCCGACGGCATATCCTTGTCGAGGTGGTATTACATCTGCCTGAGCATGACGGAGTACGTCAGCGAACAGGCAAAACTGAAAGAAGCCGGCAAGCCTTACGACACGGAAGCATTCGACGCCCAAACCGGCCAGCCGTTCACATTTGAAAAAAGAAAACCATGAAAAAAGGATTTGTATATATCGCGTTCCTGGGGCTCCTGGTAGCCTCATGCGACAAAGACCTGGGGAACTACAACTACCACACCCTGCCTTCCCCGACCGTCACAGGCATCGACACCCGAATCGACGCCCGTAAAAACGAGCGCCTGCAACTGGCGCCGAACATCGAGGGAGAAGGATTCGATGCAAGCAACTGCCGTTTCGAATGGAAAGCCATCTCCGTCAATGATGCGGACAGCGCGACCGTCATCGGCACCGACCGGGAGCTGGATTACCTGATGCTTCTGCCGGAAGGCGCCTACACCCTGTATTTCACCATCACGGACCGCCCGACGGGAGTCTTCTGGCAAACCAACTATGAACTATGGGTGACGCAAGTCACCTCCGAGGGCTGGATGGTGCTCTGCTCGGACAACGGGAAAACCCGTCTGGACATGATATCCGCCGTAACGGGACAGACCTACCGGGACGTACTGTCCAATACAGGGATACCGGAACTGAACGGCCCGCGCCGCATCCAGCAACTCAAAGGCTACACCGAAGAGGATTCCCCCTTCTACCTGCTGACGGACGAGGGGGCTACCCGCCTGGGAAACGACGGCTTCGCCTGGAAAGAGGAATACAGCCTGCACTATGAAATGGGACAAAGCCAGACCGCCATCCCTTATGAAATGGTGACTACCACAGGCGGGAAAATGATGGTGTCGGGGACCGATTTCTATTATGCCTCCACCCGCACCATCATCGAACTCTTCGGCATGCCGCGGAACAAGGATTTCCGGGTGGCACCCATGGCAGGCAGCAATGTGGCAAGCACCTCCGTCATCGCTCCGCTCGTCCTCATGTATGACATCGACAACAAACGGTTCATGGGGTACGGCCATCTGCTGGCAGGCGAGGACTTCAACAACATGGACCCGCTGCATGAGATGAACGAAATGGCAGCCCTGCTGGACGACCTGACGGAGGGAGGAGTCATCGGCTCTGCATTCGACGTCTTCCCCACAGGATACGACTACGTATATATGGAAAACACCCGCTACGATCCGGGCAACGGGAAGATGGGAGTGACCTACACCGTACTGTCTGACGGAGAGAAACGCCACCTGTACGGCATCCAGTTGGGCGACATGCTTCCTCAAAGCTGGACCGACTGCCAGTCAGCCCTCGGGAAAGCCTATTACGGCGACCTGTCGGCATGCACGGACATCACGAAAGTCAGCGACCTGTTTGCTTTCAGTTCGTTGAAAAACTGCATGTATTACGCCGTTGGCGGTACCCTTTACCGGGTAGACCTCTCCGCAGCCCCTCTGCGGGCGGAACGGCAATTCACCCTGCCGAACGGGGAACAAATCACCCGCCTGAAATTCAACCTCTACCGGAACACAGCCAACCAGAACCGCTCCTATGACTTAGTTGTGGGAAGCCTGAAGGGCGAAGAGGGCATTTTGAGAATCTACCGGGACAATGCCCTGGAGGGAGATTTCTCCAAGGTCGAACCGGAAGTGTATGGCGGATTTGCACGGATTGTGGACGCGACCTATCGGGAATGGTAAACAAACTTCAATACTCTATATTATTAATCACTAAATTTTTAACATGATGAAAAACATTTGGTTTATGCTGCTGACAGTTTGCACGATGTTTGCATTCTCAGCTTGTTCCGACGACGATGAAAAGAATCCGACGAATCCCGTCTCAAACGCAAAAGTTCCTGCAACGGTTCAAATCGGAGAAGAGATGATTATCACGGGAACGGGATTCACCGCACCCGGAATCGCACTCTATTTAGAAGATGCCGAAAAAAATCGGACGAAATTGGATGCCACATTCAGTGCCGCCGGCGCCACATGCACCGTACCGGAACTGACTCCCGGAACTTTCGGTGTCATCCTGACCCAAGAAGGGCATGAATGGGAATTAGGGAAAACCGCATTGGAAGCAGGTCCGAACCCGATTGTCTCACCGGCACTTCCGGAAGGAATCGTATATATAGGGAAACAAGTGACCATCGGCGGAAGCGGTTATGAAGCAAGCGACAAAATTTCATTGAACCAAGAAGAAGGAGACGCCATCGAGATTTCCGAAGTAGCCGTGACGGAAAGCGGTCTGCAATTTACCCTTCCGAAAGATTTGCCGGCAGGGACCTATACGGTAAGCCTGATTCGCGGCGTACAATCCTGGACGTTGGAAGGCACATTGAACGTGCAGAAAGAAAAAAGAATCAAGTCGATTTCCGTAGAAAATGCCATGGGGAAAATTGACATTACCATGACCTATAATGAAAACAATCAATTGACCATTGCAGACGCCCATGTAAACGCAATGGGACAGGAAGCAGATTATCAATACAATTTCACGTACACAGAAGAAAAAATCACCACAACAGGACAAGCGAACGATATTCCTTTGGAGTATTTCCTAAAAGATGGAAAAATAACAAAATCAACAGCTTGCAAGGCATACGATGAAACGGAAGCCTATAATTTATGGAATTACGATGCCAAAAATTATCTGTCGGCAATTCAAAACATGGGGAACGGGAGTTATGAAGCCATCGACATACCGACCGTCTCTTATAATGCAGAAGGGAACATGGAACAATTGACTCTTTCCGGTATAAATGAATATAACTTCATCTACGGAGACGATGCCCCGGATGCTGTTCAAGGAACATTGGATTTATCATGGGCTCCCCACTTCATCATGATGATTTCTTGGGGCATGGGAGAGGATATCGGCATCGGATTACTGCTCAATCAAAACGGATATACTTCTGCCAAGATTCCTACTAAGATAAGCTATGTGGAATATGACGGGCAAAATCACGAGTATGCCATCACTACTCAATGGACCAATGATTATACCTTGACATCAGTGTGTGATGATGAAGAAAATATCGGAAGCACTACAGTCGTTTATGAAGATATAGAATAAACGGACGAAAACAAACATGTGCCAAAACAGATTGTTTTGGCACATGTTTGTTTCACAAAATTAAATCACTCATATGAGAAAACTTTTACTGATTCTCTGCACCGCTTTCCTGTTCTCCTGCGGGAAAGAAACGGACAACGTGGCAAAGATAAAAGTATGCGTGGAGCGTCCGACTTCGACATTCGTGGCATTGGTGCATGACCGGACAGTGCGGGAGATACCGTTGGACTCCACGGGATGTGCGGAGATTGCCGACACGGTGCCTGGGTTCCGCTATGCCCGCCTGTATTACGGCGAGCATTTCAAACACCTGTTCCTGGAAGGTGGGGAACAGTTGAATATCCGCTTCGACGGCAACCGGTTTCACGAAGCAATCCAAACAGAAGGACACAACGCTCCGGTTATCGATTACCTGAACAGCGTCCGTCCGGCAGGGGATGAATTGCAAAACTATGCCATGCCTTTCCCCGACTATCTCAAAGCGGTGAAACGGAAAACGGACGACGCCCTGTCGCTGCTTGAAGCGCGCCATCTGGAAAAGTCAAATCCGCTGTTCGACCGTGTGGAGCGTGAACGGTTACGCTATCTCTTTGCCCAAAGTCTGCTGATGTACCCGCTGGGATATGTCTCGCAAACCGGCGATACGCTTTACGAACCGGGAGAGGATTATTTCCAGGCACTGGAAAGCTACGTCACGGAACAGGAAGAAATGGGACAGGTCGGCGAATACCGCGAATTTATCAAAGAGGCGGCGGTCATCCTCACCCGCCGCGAAGGAGACCCCGCCACGGGATTTTACCGGAAGATGCTGGCTGCCATGCGCTATGTGGGCAAACATTTTTCATCTCCCCTGCTCAAACAGCAATTGATTGCGGCATACGCGGCGGAGTATGTGGATTTCTACGGTATCCGCGATATGGAGGAGATGCAAAGCGTGGTGAACGCCTACGTGACAGACCCGGCTGCCATGGCGATTTTCCGCGCGTCGTATGACAAATGGGACCTGACTTCGCCGGGACGCCCCTCGCCGGATTTCCGCGCGGAGGACACGGACGGAGAAGTGCATACGTTGCAAGAGTTCCGAGGCAAATACGTGTACATCGACCTGTGGGCGACCTGGTGCAAGCCCTGCAAAGAGGAACTGCCCCACTTAAAAGAACTGGAGAAGAAATTCGAAGGGAAAAACATCGTATTCCTCGGGCTTTCCATCGACGGTAACCGCACCGCCTGGGAAGAACGCGTGAAGAGCGGAGAACTGGCAGGCGTACAGTTGTTGCTGGGACGCCGCAGCGATTTCCAGCAAGCGTACCGCATCGAAGGGATCCCCCGCTTCATCCTGCTCGACCCGGAGGGGAAAATCGTAAACAACAACATGTTGCGCCCTTCCTCCCCCGACATCGAACAAGTGCTGGAGGAAATGGTGAAATGACAAGCGGGCTTTCTCAAGCCCGCTTATTTCATATCCCGCATTTTACTCTCCGGCATTTGGAAAATCCAATATTCATTACGATATTTGCATTACGATAATCGCGTAACGAAAATGTCAAAATGAATATCAACAATCCATTCCTCATTTCCGGGTATCACAGTCCCGCATACTTCTGCGACCGCGCCAAGGAGACACAAACCATCATCAATGCGCTGCAAAATGGACGCGACATCACCCTAATTGCCCCGCGCCGCATGGGCAAAACGGGTTTGATTAAACACGTGTTCCACCAACTCAAGGAGCAACAGGGAGACATCGTCACCCTCTACATGGATATCTATTCCACACGCTCGATCGGGCAATTCATCCGCCTGTTGGCAAACACCGTGCTCGGGCAACTGGATTCCGCTCCGCAGAAAGCCCTGAAACGCGTGAGCCAATTCATAAAAAGCTGCCGTCCGGTGTTCACATTCGACGAACTGACCGGTGTTCCCAAAGCCACCATCGAACTCGCGCCGTCAGCGGAGGAGACCACCTTGAAAGAGATTTTCGACTACCTGAAATCCGCCGACAAACGTTGCTACATCGCCATCGATGAATTCCAACAAATCACCGACTATCCCGAAAAAGGCATAGAAGCGCTGTTGCGCTCCTACATCCAATTCATCCCGAACGTCAATTTCATCTTTGCCGGAAGCAAACAGCACATCATGCAGGAAATGTTCCTCTCGGCAAAGAAACCGTTCTACCAAAGCACCCAACTGCTCACCATCGACCGCATCGAGCCAGGCGCCTATTATGAATTTGCGGAAGCATTCTTCGCGCAACAACAACGCGAATTGACCCAACCGACCTTCAACACCCTCTACGAGCGATTGGAAGGCCACACATGGTACATGCAATGCGTGCTGAACCGCTTATACAGCTACTCCGTCGCCATCGATGAGCAACTCATCGCAAACGCCCTCACCGAAATCATCGAGGAATCGACCTATGCCTACGAAAACCTACTGACCGCCTATCCTTCCGGAAGCGTCCGACTGCTGAAAGCCATCGCTTCAGAAGGATGCGTGAAAGAAATACTGTCGGGCGACTTCATCACCAAACATCGGCTCAAAGCCGCCAGCAGCGTAAACAGCGCCCTAAAAAAACTGGTGGACAACGAACTCGTCTACAAAAAAACGGAAGGCTACACTATCTATGACCGTTTCATGGGGGAATGGCTGCGCCGGCAGGATTCCGTTTTTTGATAACTAAAAAGCCCCTCCAACCATCAACAGCAGGAGGGGCTCATATACTACAATTAAAAAAATCAGCGCACTCTTTCTACATAGCTGCCGTCGGCGGTGGAGACGCGAATCTTTTCGCCGGTTTCCACGAACAAGGGCACCATGACGCGGGCGCCGGTTTCCACTTCGGCGGCTTTCAAGGCGGTGGAAGAGGCGGTGTCGCCTTTCAAGCCCGGCTCGGTGTAGGTCACTTCCAGCACGACGCTCGGCATCAGCTCCACGTACAGCGGGGTCTCCGTGTCGGCATGCACGACCATCTCCACGTTGTCGCCCTCCTTCAGGAACTGCGGCGCATTGATGATGTCTTCGGGAATGTTCACCTGCTCGAAAGTCTCGTTGTGCATCATGACGTAATCCTCTCCCTCCTTGTACAGGAACTGGTAGGGACGACGCTCGATGCGCGCGGTGTCGATTTTAACACCTGAAGTAAACGTGTTCTCCAGCATACGGCCGGTCTTCACGTTCCTCAACTTGGTTCTTACGAAAGCGGGACCTTTTCCGGGTTTTACATGTTGGAACTGTACGATCGTATATAAATCGTCCTTGAACACGATACATAATCCGTTGCGGAAATCTGCTGTTGTTGCCATGGATTTAATTTTTAGTTATTCTGTTTATTTTGAGCGGCAAATATAGAAAATTTATCCGAAAGAGGCTTTATTTCGGATTGTTTTTATATTTTCGCCCGCTGAAACAAGATGAATATGAGAAATTTGCTTTTATCCCTTCTGCTTCTGGGCGTCCTGCCGGTGTTCGCCCAAGGGGAAAAATCTCCGGAGGACGGATTCCGGTGGAAATTAATCGGACGTGTGTTTTTCGACGGCGGCGTATTTATGAACGATACGCTGGATTTCGGACATGCTTTCCATGTGAACGACATCCGGCTGGGTTCGGTGGTGACCATCGGGAAAGGCTGGGATGCCAAAATCGAACTGGGGTACGGGAACGGCAAAGTGAGCCTGAAGGACGTCTATTTAGGCTATGCGCTGGGAGAGCACCGTTTCCGGTTGGGCTACCAATACGAACCGTTCGGAAACGCACGGGTGGGAACGGCAAACTACCGCTTCATGCAGAACGCCACGGCGGACAATGTGTTCGGCGACAGCCGGAAGCTGGGCATCAGCTACAGTTATGACCACGAGTGGATGAATATCATGGCAGGGGTGTTCAGCGGGGGCGACATGCAGGGGAACGTCAAGATGGACCAAGGGTATTCCCTTGCCGCCAAATTCATCGGACGCCCGTGGACAGGGGAACGGAAACTGCTGCACCTGGCGGTGGCGCCGCGTTTCAGCAGCGGGCAGGAGACGGCAACGTTCAACGGCGGAGTGCCAACCATGCTGCTGAATAAAAGCGAAAACGGTTTTGCGGACGCCACCCTCGACGGGGTCATCAACCAGTGGAAGCTGGATTTGGAGTGCATCATGATTTACCGCAAATGGATGCTCCAGGGACAGTATCTCTTCTCCCACCTGAACCGCCGGGAAGAAGAGAATTTCAACGGGCAGGGCGGATACGTGCAGGCGAGTTTCCTGATTCTTGGCGGGGGACACAACTACAACCGGCAAACCGGCATGCTCGGGAATCCGGAGAAAGGAAGCCTGGAATTGCTGGCGCGTTACGACTGCGTCGATCTGAACGACGGGGATGTGCTCGGCGGCAAATTGTCGGACATCACCGTGGGCATGAATTACTTCATCAACAAGTATATCGCGGCAAAAATCAACTATACGCGCATGATGCCCGGCGAGTCCTCCCCGCTCGGCGGCAAAGGTTTCGACCTGCTCCAGGCACGGGTGCAGTTCAATTTTTAACCGTGAATGTTAAATCAACCTAAATCTCTCCATTGAAAACGTATGCAACAATCAGAAGGCGTGCAACCCCTTTTTTATATGTTGCGGAATATCTACTTTTGCATGGTTTAGCCGAACAAACGAATATTCATTCATAAAGGAAAACAACAATGGTTTACTCACAGGAAGTGCAACACATGTGTGTTGTGAAAAAAGGTCCGAACCACGGACCTGCGCCCATCCCGGAAGAGGGCAAATGGGTGAAGGCGAAAGAAATCAAAGACATCTCCGGTTTAACCCACGGCATCGGCTGGTGCGCCCCGCAACAAGGCGCCTGCAAGCTGACGCTGAACATCAAGGAAGGAGTCATCGAAGAGGCGCTGGTGGAGACCATCGGTTGCTCCGGCATGACCCACTCGGCTGCCATGGCGGCTGAAATCCTGCCGGGCAAGACCATCCTGGAAGCGTTGAACACCGACCTGGTGTGCGATGCCATCAATACCGCCATGCGCGAACTGTTCCTGCAAATCGTCTACGGGCGTTCGCAGAGCGCCTTCTCGGAAGGCGGACTGGTCATCGGCGCCGGACTGGAAGACCTCGGGAAAGGACTCCGGAGCCAGGTCGGCACGATGTTCTCCACAAAGGCGAAAGGCGTGCGCTACCTGGAACTGGCGGAAGGGTATGTCACCCGTCTGGCATTGGACGAAGACGATGAGGTTTGCGGTTATGAATTCGTACGCCTCGGCGTCATGATGGACCTCATCAAGAAAGGCACCGATGCCAACGAAGCGTTGAAAAAAGCCACGGCGAACTACGGACGTTTCGAGAATGCAGCTAAATATATCGATCCGCGTCACGCATAAAAGAGGAGGAAATACATTATGGCAACAAGAGAAGTAAAATTTGAAAGTCAAGACCGCCGTATCGGTCAAATCAATAAGGTATTGAACTCCTACGGCATCGCCTCCTTGGAAGAGGCTGAACGCATCTGCGCGGAGAAAGGCATCGACCCCTATCTGGAATGCGAGCAGACGCAGAACATCTGTTTCGAGAACGCCAAATGGGCATACGTGGCAGGCGCCGCCATCGCCATCAAGAAGAACTGCACCCATGCCGCCGACGCTGCCGAAGCCATCGGCGAGGGCTTGCAGGCATTCTGCATCGCCGGCTCCGTGGCGGACGACCGCAAGGTAGGGCTCGGTCACGGCAACCTCGCCGCCCGCCTCCTGCGCGAAGAGACGCAATGCTTCGCCTTCCTGGCAGGCCACGAATCCTTCGCTGCCGCCGAGGGTGCCATCAAGATTGCCGAAATGGCGAACAAAGTACGCAAAAACCCGCTGCGCGTCATCCTGAACGGGCTCGGCAAGGACGCCGCGATGATTATCTCCCGCATCAACGGATTCACCTACGTACAGACCGAATTCGACTACTATACGGGCGAACTGAAAGTGGTACGCACCAAGGCTTACAGCGACGGTCCCCGCGCCAAAGTGAACTGTTACGGCGTCGATGACGTCCGCGAAGGCGTTGCCGTGATGTGGAAAGAGGACGTGGACGTTTCCATCACCGGCAACTCCACCAACCCGACCCGCTTCCAGCACCCCGTGGCAGGCACCTATAAGAAAGAGCGCGTGCTCGCCGGCAAGCCCTACTTCTCCGTAGCATCCGGCGGCGGCACGGGACGCACCCTCCACCCGGACAATATGGCGGCAGGTCCCGCCTCCTACGGCATGACCGACACCCTCGGCCGCATGCACAGCGACGCCCAGTTCGCCGGCTCCTCCTCCGTCCCCGCACACGTGGAGATGATGGGATTCCTCGGCATGGGCAACAACCCCATGGTCGGCGCCACCGTGGCAGTAGCCGTATCCGTGGCTCAGGCTCTGGCGAAGTAACCGGGGAATTAACTAAATAGAAAATGCAATCCTGCAAGCCTCAGCTTGCAGGATTTTTTAATTCCGGCGCAATATCCGAACCATTAGCCCATTCGATTATCCAAGCCGCCCTCCTGGTTACCCCCACCCTGCCATAGCTTTTTACCATTCGTTCACCATTACTTCACCGATAATTCTTCGACTGAAACGCTGGTGAAACGTTGGTAAAACGCTGGTGAAACGCTGCTATAAGCAGTATTTAAACTATTTTTCAGCTAAATATCGACTAAATAAACTATGGTGAACTATCGGTAAACCTATGGATAGCAAATGGTGAATCCATTGTGCAACCCCCGCGCGGAGACATGTAAAGCCAAGCGCCTCAAAGGTCCTTACGGTTTCTTGTGGTATACTTTACTCAAGATTTTCCAGTCATCACCGTCTTTCACCAGTGTGAACATATCGGAATATTTTGCCTCGCCAAAATTCGATTCTATGCGGACAACAGCCACGTCATCCGCCACACTGCAACTTGTCATCTCATAAAAAACCGTTGCCGGTCCCGAAGCATCCACTATGTCATAAAGGGTACGGATAGGTACGGATTTCAACACACCGTTCTCGCACCACGACATGGTGGCCGTCTGCGCAAACGCCTGCCGCGTTATACGACTGTCTCCTTTACGACCGCCGTCGATATAATACTCCACCGCTTTCGTTATGCCCGCAAGCTGTCCGGCAGTCGCGCCGAAGCACGAAGCGCCGCCGCATTTTCCTTCGGAAGCCTGTTCGCAGGATTTCCTGCCGCAACCATTGCCACAGGAGAACATTGCAAGTCCCAGGACAACATAAAACATCATCAGTATTCTTTTCATCATAATCTTAATATTTGTTCTGTACAGTATCCGAATTTTGGTTATAAGCCTTCGCCACGCATTTCCATTCGCCGTCGAGTTTGAGCAACAACAGGAAATCGGTGAAATCGATGCGTCCGCCCCACTTTTCTTCAAGCACCCGGACGACGGCAACGGTTTCTTCCACTGCCAGCACGTCGATGCGCGCCTTGAAGCCGGCACCTCCGCCCATGGTATCGACATTGCGGTAGAACTGCTCGATTGAGCCATGCTCAAGGACGCCGTCAAGCATCCCGAAAAGAACGGCATCTTCAGTAAAAAGTTCCTTGGCGTAAGCGCTGTTTCCCTCGGCCACGCTCTTCACGAATTTCTCTGCGGCTTCCGCCACAGCCTCGTATTCTTTGATTTCGTCTCTCATAACGTTTAAATATTTGATTATTACCGGAGCAAAATTATGACAGGCATACCAATCCTGCAAGTACCGAAAAATTTTTCATATACCGAAAATTTATTCTGCATATTGATTTTCAGCAACGATTGTCACTGCTTCCCATGATAGAATCCATTGCGCACCCCCGTGCGGAGGCCTGCAAAAATAGGGCGCGGAGAGGGATAATTTAAGTAAATAAATCCTACTTTTGCCGACTGAAAAAGAGAGACCTATGAAGAATGTGAAAGTGACCGGCTACCTGCTGGCAATCATCGCGGCGACGACCTACGGGATGAATCCCCTGTTCGCGTTGCCGCTTTATAAGGCAGGGATGGATTCCGATTCGGTGTTGTTTTTGCGCTACCTGCTGGCGATTCCCATCCTGGGCGTGATGCTGAAGGCGAGGGGTCGGAGCTTCCGGCTGAAGCGGGAGGAGGTGCTGCCGCTGGCGGGGATGGGGCTGCTGGTGGCAATGTCGTCGCTGATGCTGTTCCAGAGCTATCATTACATGGAGGCGGGGATTGCCTCGACGCTGCTGTTCGTCTACCCGATTATGGTGGCGCTGATGATGGCGGGGCTGTTCAAGGAGAAGGTACAGGTGCTGACGTGGGCGTGCATCGCGCTGGCATTGTTCGGCATCGTGCTGCTGTACAAAGGCGAGGGCGGCGAGACGTTGAGCCTGAAGGGGGTGGGGATGGTGATGCTGTCTTCGCTGTCGTATGCGATTTATATCGTGGGGGTGAACCGCTCGAAGTTGAAGGAGGTGGCAACGCTGAAGCTGACTTTCTACGTACTGCTGTTCGGGGTGAGCCTCTTTTGGGTGCGCGTGGACTTCGGGCGGAGCCTGCATGTGGTGAACGAGTGGTACACGTGGGTGAACCTGCTGGGCCTGGCGGTGCTGCCGACCGCCCTTTCGTTCTGGTGCACGACACAAGCGGTGCAATACATCGGCTCGACGCCAACCGCCATCCTGGGTGCGCTGGAGCCGGTGACGGCGGTGGTGTTCGGGGTGACGATTTTCGGGGAGAGCCTGACGCCGCGCATCGTGTGCGGCATCCTGCTGATTATCGCCGCGGTGACCATCATCATCGCGGGAGGGAGTATCACCGGCTATTTCATCCGCCTGCGGAAACTGTTCCCGCGGTTGCCCCGGCGGTAATGTTAAAATCCGCAGCCTATGAAACAAAAGAGGGCATGATTCGGTAAAACGAAGCACAGAAACAAATTATTTAATCACACTAAATCTTTACTGTTATGAAACACAAACTGATTATCACAGCATGTTGCCTTGCCATCGCCGGGTTCGTCACACCCGCCAAGGCACAACCCGGCACGAATCCTTATTGGAAAAAAGGAGGTAGCGCTGCCTTGAACCTGAACCAGGTGAGCCTGAGCAACTGGGCTGCCGGAGGTGACAATGCCATCGGTTTCAACGCCCAAGTGAACTATTTCATCGACTACAAAAAGAACAAGCACCTGTGGAGCACCAACTTGAACTTAGAGTATGGATTGAACCGGACCAAGTCGGACGGCACGAAGAAATCGAACGACAAAATCTATCTCTCCTCCAAGTACGGGTATGAGTTAGCCAAGACTTTATACTTCAGTGCATTGGTTACTTTCCAAACCCAGTTCGCCAAAGGTTATGATTACGGAGTCGATCCGCACACGTACATTTCCGACTTTATGTCTCCGGGTTACCTGTTAGCCGGTGTCGGTCTGACGTGGACCCCCAGAACATGGATCAGCGCCACCTTTACGCCTGCCGCCTGGCGTGGGACATTCGTCACCAGCGATGAGTTGTCGGACGCGGGGCAGTTCGGTGTGGACCCGGGGAAACACCACCGCACGGAGTTCGGTGCCAACCTGTTAATCGAGGCACGATATGAATTCCTGAAAAACATGACCATCGGCACCAAAGCGGCGTTTTACTCCAACTATCTGGATAAGCCGCAAAACATCGACGTCAATTGGGATGTGCAGCTCAGCATGCAAATCAACAAATGGTTTGCCACGACGGTTACCACCAGCATGATTTATGACGACGACACCAAGATTCTGCAAAATGACGGCAGGAAAATCGCCAAACTGCAGTTCAAGGAGGCATTGGCGGTAGGTGTGCAATTCGTATTCTAATCGAGAAAGAGCGCGATGAAAAAAAGAGGCTTCTTATGAAGCCTCTTTTTTTATGGTCTTTTCAGAAATGACAGGATGTAATCGACGGTCTCCTCCAAGCCGTAAAGGGAAGAATTGACGCACAGGTCGTAGGATTCGGCAGCCCCCCAAACCTTATCCGTGTAGTAATTGTAATAAGAGGCGCGGGATTTGTCGGCTTTACGCACCGTATCCTCGGCATCTTTTTCCGTCAGGTCCTTATTGTATTCCAATGCGCGCCGTATCCGGTCCTCCATGCGGGCACTGATGAACACATGCACGCAATCGGGGTCGTCACGCAGGATGTAATCGGCACAACGTCCCACCAACACACAAGAACCTTCCGCCGCCACCTTGCGGATGACGTCCGACTGGATTTGGAACAGGGATTCGTTGGAAAGGTAATCGTTGCACTGGAAAATGGCGCTGTTCATGGAAAAACCCAACGCAAAGGCTTTCAACAGCCCGCCGGAGGTCTTCTCATCCGCCTTTTCAAAAAACTCCCCGCAAATGCCGCTCTCCTTGGAAGCCAGGTTAATCAACTCGCGGTCGTAATAAGCGATGCCCAACCGTTCGGCGATGCGCTTGCCGATGGTCCTTCCTCCGCTGCCGAACTGGCGTCCTATGGTGACAATAATCTTCTTGTGTTCCATATCTATGTATTTTTGTGCAAAAATAGGGATTTTTATATTATGCAATCCCGTACTTCCGAAATTTTCTCAACTGCCAGAAAAGCAAGACGGCGGAAACCAGCACCGCCAACCCGTCCGCTATCGGGAAACTGTACCACACGCCGTCCGTCCCATAGAAGGGAGGCAGAAACAGCAGACAGGGAAGCAGGAATATCAACTGCCGGGTGAGCGACAGGAATATCGCCTTGCCCGCCATGCCTATCGACTGGAAAAAACTGACGGACACCATCTGCAAGCCGACGAGCGGGAAGAAACCCATGATTCGCCGCATGCCATGCTCGGAGAGGTCAATCAACTCCTCATCGACGGTGAACCACGAAATAATCCCGCGCGGGAAGAGCTGGCACACCAGAAACCCGAAGGTGGTCACCGCCACTCCGCACAGGAGGGTGTAACGCACCACCCGAACCACCCGGTCCGCTTGCCTCGCCCCGTAATTATAGCCGGCAATGGGCTGCATTCCCTGGTTGAATCCCATGACAATCATGATAAACAGGAACACAATGCGATTGACAATCCCGTAAGCGCCGATATACATGTCGCCGCCGTGAGTCTTCAGCCCGTTATTGACGAGCATCACAATCAGGCAGGCGCAGATATTCATCAGGAAAGGCGACAACCCGATGGCAATCATCGACCCGACCAGCTTTCTTTTCAGGCGGAAGATGCCGCGCTGGAAACGGATATAGCTGTTCTTGCGGGAGAAGTGGTAAAGCACGCCGCACAGGGCGAGGAACTGCGCGCAGATGGTTCCCAGCGCCGCTCCCATGATGCCGAGTTTCAATCCGAAAATAAAAAAGGCGTTGAACATCGCATTCACCACCACCCCGAAAAGGGTGGCAGCCATCGCCCGCTGCGGATAGCCGGAAGCCCGCATCACATCGTTCAATCCCATATAGATGTGGGTAATCAGGTTGCCGTACAGTATCACTTTCATGTAATCACGCGCATAGGGCAGGGTGTCCTCGCTCGCCCCGAAAAACATCAGTATGGGGTCGAGGAAAACCAGGCACACCGTCATGAATACCAATCCGATAACGGCATTCATCACCAACACATTCCCCAACACCGCCTCGGCGCTTTTCAAATCCTTCTGTCCCATCTTCACGGACACCAAGGTGGACGCCCCCACCCCCACCAGCGAGCCGAACGCCGCCGCCAGGTTGATGAAGGGGAAAGTCACCGCCAGTCCGGCAATCGCCAACGCCCCGACTCCCTGTCCGATAAAGATGCTGTCCATCATATTATAAAGCGAAGCCGCCGTCATCGCCACAATGGCGGGTACGGCATAACGCACCAACAATTTTCTGATATTCTCCGTCCCGAGCGACAAGGGACTCTTCTGTGTGTTCATATCCATCTTGTTTTACTTATTTATATTTTCCCCTTCGGCTATCAACTCCCGCAATGCCTCGACGGCTTCCGCTTCGGGTACCGCCGCACGCACCATCCGCCGTCCACGGTAGAGGTTCACCTTGCCGTTACCGGCACCCACATAGCCGTAATCGGCATCGCCCATCTCCCCGGGGCCATTGACCACGCACCCCATGACAGCGATTTTCAAGGTGTCGAGATGGGCAAACGCCGCCTTGACACGCGCCACCGCCCCCTGCAAGTCGAACAGGGTGCGCCCGCATCCCGGGCAACTGATAAACTCCGCCTTGTAACGGCGCACTCCCGCCGACTGGAGAATATTGCGCGCCAAGTCGAGAGGATAAGCGACATCGGGTATCTCCGGCGCCGTTATCCACAGTCCGTCCGGCAACCGGTCGAGGAACAATCCACCCGTATGGGCCGACGCCGCGAGGCTCAATCCGTCCCGGTCCGTCCCCTCCAGCACCAACCGCACCACCGTCCGATTCCCTACCCCCCAACGCCGCATCCGGCGATAGGCTTCGCGATAAGCCCGACAATCCGTCCCGAAAGCCAGCACGAGCACGGCGCTCCGGTCCGCCTTCAGGCGTTCCGCCAATGCCTCGTCCCACATTTCCAGCGTATCCACCTGCACATAGACAGGGGAAGCATCCGGCAGTTCCGCCATCGTCCCGTACTCCTCCGCCCGACACAGCGGGGCAGTGTTCCGATGGTACACGTGCGCCATGTCGAAAAGCGCCAGAGGGACCAGGACGCCGGTGGTTTCCGGCAACTTGGACAACTCGGGACCGAGCTGCTCCGTGTACACCCATTCGGGCGCCCGTCGTCCGGCAGACAGGCGGGCTCCGGTAACGAGGCTGTCTCCTTCCGCCGTAAAACCGACCGCCCGGCTGACCTCCTCATCCACCACGCCAGCCACCGACAAGTCCGCCACCAGTTCCGGACGTAGCGCATCCCCTTTCAACCCGTCGCCTCCTCCTTCATACTCCGGACATGCGCACAAGTCTGCCAACGCCATCGCCACCGGAATCTCCGCTTCCGGCTCCTCCGTCAGGGAGACGCGGATGGTGTCCCCTATTCCCTCGTTCAGCAACGCGCCGATACCGACCGCCGAACGAATACGCCCGTCCTCCCCCTCTCCCGCCTCCGTCACGCCAAGATGCAGGGGGTAAGCCATCCCCTCCCGCTCCATCGCCTGCACCAACAGACGCACTGCGTCCACCATCACCCGACAATCGCTGGACTTCAACGAAATCACGACGGCATCGAAACCGACCGACCTGCACACCCGCAGGTATTCCATTGTGGACTCCACCATGCCCGCCGGCGTGTCGCCGTAACGGCTCATGATGCGGTCGGAAAGGGAACCGTGGTTCGTCCCGATACGCACCGCGGTACCATGGAGACGGCACACCTCCAGGAAGGCGGTGAACTTCTCACGCAACAACTCCAGTTCGGCAGCATACTCCTCATCCGTGTAGGTCAGATTCCGGAACGTCGCCCGCTTATCCGCAAAATTACCGGGGTTGATGCGCACTTTCTCCACATACTGCGCCGCCACCATGGCGGCATCCGGCGTGAAATGAATATCCGCCGACAAGGGCGTGTCATAGCCGCGGGCACGCAACGCCGCATGAATCCGTTTCAGGTTCTCCGCCTCCCGGACGCCCGGTGCCGTTATCCGCACCAGCTCGCCTCCCGCCTCGATAATCCGTATCGCCTGCTCCACGCACGCCTCTGTGTCCATCGTGGGCGTGTTCAGCATGGACTGTATCATCACGGGCTTTTCCGACGAAAGCGTGAGGCGCCCTATTTCTACCGGTATCGTTTTTCTGCGCATTTTGTCCTTTCTATTTCATGATTTCCCGCATGTTTTTCGTATTCAGCGGGTTTCGAATATCTTTTCCCTCGGGGGTATAAACAAAATCCAATTCGGCACGGAACAGGTCGTACACTTTATGCCTCACCACCTTCGCCGTGGAGTTCACCGTGCCGTTCGCCTCCCCGAGCGGCTCGGGCAAAACCGCCACCACGGCAGGCAACCATCGCTCGGGGAACATCCCTTCGCAATCGCCCCCCTTGCGGAAACGCATCAACTCGCTGTAAATCTTGTCCAGCATCAGTTTACATCCCTCCACGGAATCCGGCGCCACACCATGTTTCTCGGCATACGCCTTCAACGCCGCCTTGTTCGGCACGACCAACCCCGCGGTGTAAAGCGACTGGCTGTTGTAAAGCACGCAATAGTCGATATAAGGCGACATTTCCGTCACCGCCTCCTCGATGCCCTCCGGGCTGTACTTCTCCCCATCGGAGGCAATCAGCAACGATTTGAAGCGCCCCAGCACATAGAGCAACCCCTGCTCATCCACATAGCCCATGTCGCCGGTATAAAGCCACCCGTCCCGCAGGCTCTCCGCCGTGGAGACGGGATTCTTCCAATAACCTTTCATCACATTGCCCCCGCGAATCACAATCTCTCCTTTCTCCCCGCGCGGCAGCTCGTTGCCCTGCTCGTCGCATATTTTCAAATCCATCGGCTGCACCACTTGTCCGGACGAGCCGAAATGATGCAACTGCGGGCGGTTCGAACTGATGACGGGCGATGCCTCGGAAAGCCCGTACCCCTGTAACATCGGTATGCCCAACGCACAGTAATAACGTTGCAATTCCGTATCCAGCAATGCTCCGCCCCCGATAAAGAAACGCAGGTTGCCGCCAAACACCTCCCGCACCTTGCGGAACACTATCCGGTCCGCCAGCCACAGCAAAGGGTACAGCATCCGCCGCCACCCCTTGCCCTTGTAGTTGCCTGCCCCATAATACCGGTAAGCCACCCGCAACCCCTGTTTGTATATCCACCCCACCAATTTCCCTTTCTGGCGGATGCCCGCCTCGATATTTTTCCGGAAATTCTTCGCCAATGCGGGCACGCTCAACAACAAGTGCGGCTTCACCTCTTTCAAGTTCACGGGAATATTGCGCAAATACTCCATCGGCGAACTCCCGAAATCCACCGCCGCCAGCGAAGCCCCGTTGTACATGAAAGAATATATGCCCACGGTATGGGCAAAACTATGGTCCCACGGCAAGAACAGCAACACCCGGTACCAAGAAGGAATCCGTATCAGGGAATCCGCCTGGAGCACATTGCTCACGTAATTCCCGTGACTCAGCATGATACCCTTCGGCTCCGCCGTGGTGCCCGAGGTATAGGAGATGTTCGCCAAGTCGTCAGCCGTCACCGATGCCGTCCGCTCCTCCAGTTCCCCAGGATGTGCCTGTCTCCATGCGCGTCCGTCACGTTCCAGTTCCTCGAAAGAGGCGTATTTCCCCTCCATATTCCGGGAAGGTCGAATCACGAACACCCGTTCCACCTCCGGCATCTGCGCCTCCAACTGCCGGACGGCACCCGCATAATAATCGGACACGATGATAAAACGCGCCCCCGAATGGTTCACGCGGAACACCACCTCCGCCGGCGTCAGCTTCATGCTCAACGGCACATTCACTCCTCCCGCATACAATACCCCCAGTTCACCGTACACCCACGCATTGCATCCCTCGCTCAGCAGCGCCACCCGCTCCCCTTTCCGCAATCCCGCCGCCATCAGCCCCGCCGCCACATCACGCACATGTTCCCGCGTCTCCGCATAGGAGGTCGGCTCATACTTCCCGCCCCGCTTTTCCCACAAATAAACCTGCTCCGGAAACTTGCCGCAACTCCGTTCCAGCAAGTCTATTATCGTATTTAAATCTCTCTCTTTCATCATGACGCAAAGATACGACTTATTTTAAAGGCGTTCATCTATCCTTCATATCATTTTTTTATATAATTTTGTCCAGACCAAAACAATACGAAGATTCAAACGACAGACCATGAAAATAGCAATCGCTTGTGACCACGCCGGTTACGACTTCAAGGAAAAATTAGTGAAACACCTCTGTTCCCAGGGACACGAAGTTAAGGATTTCGGTACGCATTCATCCGAAAGCATGGATTATCCGGACACGGCACATCCCATGGCAGCCGCCGTGGAAGCCGGCGAGTTCGACAAAGGCATCGCCCTCTGCGGCAGCGGCAACGGCATCAACATGACGGTCAATAAACACCAGGGCATCCGTGCCGCCCTCTGTTGGAATGTCGAAATCGCCTGGCTGGCACGCCTGCACAACGATGCCAACGTATGTTGCCTCCCCGCCCGCTTCATTCCTTACGAAGACGCGCAGGACATCGTGGAACGCTTCCTGACCACCGACTTCGAAGGCGGAAGACACCAACGGAGAATCGAAAAAATCCCGTTGAAATAACATGCAGAAAGACATCCCCCAAGAACCGGAGGAAGAAGCCGACTATCTGCTCAGCCTGTTGAAAAAAGGAGACAAATCGGGATTGGAACAATTGTTCCGGATATTCTATAAACCGCTGGTGATATACGCCTACCGATTGCTGGGCAACCAAGCGGATGCGGAAGATGCCGTGCAGGAGATATTCATCAAATTCTGGCAAAGGAACCAATTCGCGGACATCCGTTCCTATCTCCGCTCCTACCTTTACAACTCGGTGCGCAACCATTGCGTGAATATCCTTGAAAGCCGGAAAGGCAAGACTTCCATACCGCTCGAAAGCATTCCGGATATTCCGGACGAATCCACCATTCCCCAAAAACAAGAACTGGAGAAACGCCTGGAAGAAATCCACCGGGAAATCGAAAAGCTGCCCACCCGCACCCGCCACATCGTGCAAGCCATCCTCATAGAACATAAAAAATACAAAGAAGTCGCTGAAACAGAAGACATCGCTGTAAATACCGTAAAAACGTTACTGCAGCGCGCACTGACCGAATTGAGGGGTAAACTGAACCGGGACGCTTTCCTGCTGTTGCTTTTTTATCCGAAAGAATAATTTTTTTTCATTTTCCTGTCACCCATTTTCTTTCTTTTCCTGTCGAATAATAAACAAGAAAAAGGAAAAAAATGCTCATACTGCCCGCATCCATTTTCACTTTGCTCATAGCCAAACGGAGCCGAGCCCTTACCGAAGAAGAGGAATTGATATGGCAAGCCTGGACGGAAGAGAGTCCCGCCCATGCCGCCGAAGCGCAGAGGATGGCGCAACTGATAGACGAAACTGTACAGGCGGAACTCAACCATAGTATCGATGTGCAAAGCGGTTGGAAAAAAGTGGCTGCCAACACCCGCTCTTCCGCGGGTTGGAAACGCCGCAAAATCCGTCTCCTGTGGCGAAACATCGCAGCGGTTCTTTTCCCGCTGGCATGTGTCGGAAGCCTCCTGCTGTGGCAAAGGCAACCGGAGCCAGCCGCCACCATCCTGCCGACAAATATCGTCCCCGGTTCACCCAAAGCGGAACTGATTCTGGCAGGAGGGGAAACCATCCGCTTAGACCCAAAGACGCAGCAAAAGATTACAAACCGGGAAGGGCATTCCATCGGCGTAGACTCCGCCAACCGCCTGGTCTACTCTTCCCAGCCTACGCGAAGCACAGAATGGCACACTCTGCGCATCCCGCAAGGCGGCGAATACCAACTGACCTTGCCGGACGGCTCGGAAGTATGGCTGAACTCCGCCTCGGAACTGCACTTCCCCGTGGCATTCAACGAGAACGAACGACGCGTCACCCTGAAAGGGGAGGCCTATTTCGAAGTGAAGAAAAGCGCGCAACCTTTCATCGTCGGCACCGACCAGGGAGAGGTCAGGGTGTTGGGCACCCGCTTCAACCTCAACGCCTATCCCGACGAGCAGCAAACCGTCACCACCTTGGTCGAAGGCGCTGTGGAATTCCGCCATGAGCAAAACCGCCTCCGCCTGCAACCCGGCGAACAGGCCGTGCTGGACAACCGCACCGAAAAGGTAGACGTCCGGCAGGTAAACACATCACTCTATACCTCGTGGGTGAACGGCATCTTCGAATACGAGCGGATGCCCCTGGCCGCCATCATGCGCCAGCTGGCACGCTGGTACGACATCGATTACCGATTCGAAGACCGGGAGTTCGAAGAGCATCCCTTCACAGGCATCGTCCGCCGCGACCAAAAGTTAGACAAGATACTCGGCATGATCGGCAAAACGACCCGCGTCACATTTGAAATATCCGGCAGGACAATATATATCAAAAAGAAAAGAACCATTTAACAAATTACTTTATGGAAAAAACGCAATTCAAAAACTGCTCCATCCAAAAGCATGCAGCAGTGCGCCAAATGTTCAGGCAAGGCCTGGCGTTGGCAATGGTGTTCCTGAGTTGTTCATGGGGCTATGCCTCGGCACAAGGGAAGAAAGTCAGTTTAGAAGTAAGAGATGCCGCCTTGCGGGAGGTGCTGCAAGAGGTGAAATCCCAGACAGGAGTCAGATTCGTGTACAGCGACATCGAAATCGGCAAAGGCAAACCGGTCACAGCGCAATTCAACGACCTCGCCCTGCAGACCGCGATGGAGCGCATCCTGTCCGGGCAACCGTTTGCCTTTGAAATGGGAAGCGACGTCATCATCATCAAACCGGTGAAAGAAACGCAACCGGCGGCTCCGCAAGCGAAGCGCACCGTCAGCGGCGTGGTGAAAGACGATAACGGCACCCCGCTTCCGGGTGTCAGCGTTATCCTCAAAGGCACTTCAGCAGGTGTTGCCACCGACATCGACGGACGCTTTGCCATCAAAGTGGACGACACGCCCGATATCATTCTCGTCTTCTCCTTTATCGGTATGAAAACCAAAGAGGTCAAAATCGGTCATGCGCAAACCTTGAACGTCACCCTGCAAAACGACACCGAGGCGCTGGACGAAGTGGTGGTCACCGGTGTACAGACCATCGAGAAGGGACGCGCCACGGGGTCTTTCGCCCTGCTGAACCAAGACGACATGAAGCAAATCTACTCCACGAGCCTCACCGAGAAACTGGAAGGTGCCGTTCCAGGCTTGTATGTGGACAAAGACAATGAAATCACTATCCGCGGTATCAGTACACTGAACGCCAATACGAAACCGCTCATCGTCGTGGACGGCTTCCCGATGGAAAGTTCGGAACTGAACCTCAACCCCAACGACATCGAGCAGGTAACCGTCCTGAAGGATGCGGCTTCAGCATCCATCTGGGGTATTCGGGCAGCCAACGGCGTGATAGTCATCACTACCAAACGAGGCAAGAAAGGCAACGGTACACAAGTTACCTATAATGGCAACGTGACATATGGGGCAAGAACGGATTTAAATGACTTACATTTACTGAATTCCACCGAGTACGCCCGACTGAATTTCGAATCGACTCTGGTCAATGGAGTGAGCGGAAAACCCTATGGTCTCAATGAACTGGAAAAAATATACGAAAGAATGAGTGCCGGCGAACTGTCTGAAAAACAAGCTTGGGCAGAGGTGGACAAAATAGGAGCCTTCAACAACAAAAAGCAAATTGAAGACAATTTCTATCGCCATCTGTTCACCCAACAACACAACATTTCTATTCAAACCGGTGGAGAAAATGTTTCTACGTATATTTCGCTCAACTACGACCAAAACAAGAGCCAAATCGTAGGCAACCAATATAACAAATACAACCTATTGGTCAATAACGACATCAATTTACGTCACAACCTGACCGCTTCGGTAAATCTCCGTGCAACCCACCAATACTCCAAATCGAACGGATACGATGAACTGGGGCAAACCTATGCCGAAAATTTAGAACCCTGGCAACGTATTTTAAACGATGACGGTTCCTATTATTGGAAACAGGGGAATATTGACGAAGAATATGCAGCCCGTCTAGAAGCATTGGGCATGAAAACCTGGAACACAAACTCCCTTCAGGAGATGCGCATGAATGACAAGAAGAGTAAAATGTACAACCTCTCTTCTTCTTTGCGATTGGCGTGGAAACCTATTGAAGGATTGGAACTTTCAACTCAAGGTAATTATGAGTTCGGAAATACGGAAGCTATCGACTGGTATGCTGAAGACCACTATTATACCCGCCGTTTAACAAACGAAAATGCAGAGGTGGAATTAGATGAAGACGATATGCCGAAAAGAATCATCAAATACAATTTACCCAATTCAGGCGGTATTAAAGATGTTTCCAACAGCCATTCGATTTCCTATTCTGTACGTAATATGATTACCTATAGTGGTGAAAAAGAGGGCTTCACCTACAAAGTAATGGCAGGTAATGAATTCTACTCTTTGGAAGACAATACCTACGGAGACCGACTTTGGGGATACGACCCGGAACTTTTGACTTCTCAAAGCATTAACCTAAGTGATTTGAATAGCGGAGTCATTGGTTATGACGGATGGCTTACTTACGGTTTGTCATATTCCCCGACAATTTATGAAAGCCTGGAACGTTACACCTCCTATTTCGGAACGGCAAGCATAAATTACAAAGACCGCTACGACTTTTTCGGAAGTGTCCGCCTTGACCAAACCAACCTGCTGACCAATGCCAATGAATTTCGGAATAATCCTTCTTGGTCGGTAGGTGCCAAATGGAACATCGTCAATGAAGATTTCTTCAAATTCGATCAAGTGGATGATTTAGGTGTTCGGCTTTCCTATGGATTGACAGGAAATATCGACAAGAGTACTGCACCGGATATTGTTGCCAAAGCAGATATAGATTCTTATGGAACAATGTTGAATTATTTACAGGTGACCAATCCTGCCAATCCGGAATTGGGCTGGGAAAAGACATACAGTTGGAATTTGGGAGTAAATGGCGTATTTTTTAACCATCGTCTCCGTATCGATGCTGATTTCTATAACAAAAAATCGAAAGAATTGCTGGCAAACGTTGAAGTCGACCCCACTTCCGGCTGGTCTTCTATGCAGAAAAACTCCGCAGAAGTACTTAACCGCGGTATCGACCTTACGCTTTACGGCAGAATATTGAATCTTCCGAAAGTGAAATGGGATGCCA
The DNA here is from genome assembly GCA_910578985.1 of uncultured Odoribacter sp. Taxonomy (GTDB): domain Bacteria; phylum Bacteroidota; class Bacteroidia; order Bacteroidales; family Marinifilaceae; genus Odoribacter. The sequence goes on from CAJTSF010000005.1 coordinate 63,664, forward strand.
CCTTGCAGTTTTCCTATAACAAAAACAAAGTAGCTTCTATAAATTATACTCCGACAATCAATAACGTCTACCGAGGAGCACCTTACAAAGGACAAGCAATCGGCTATCTTGCCGTTCACCGTTATGGAGGATTGGACGAAAAGGGACAACCGACGTTCCTGTTGGAAGGAGATGACACGCAACATTCATACAGCAAGCTCGGAACGCTAACCATTGAAGATCTGAAATTCGTAGGTCGTACTACACCGCCTGTGTTCGGAAGTATCTCCACTGCCATCACGGTTCATGACTTCACTCTCAACATCATGGCAACCTATAAATTCGGTCATAAAATGCGTCTTCCGCAACCTCGACCGAGTATATTCGGATTATGGAGGGAATGGTATGGAGAAGAATACCGGTGGGTAGAGGGGGCAGATAATCGGAATAAATGGGTTCCCACCCATTTTACCGGCTATTTCGATGACAGCAATCGTGTCGATTGTTTGTCAAAAAGTGACAAATTAGTAGATGACGCCGATGTTATCTATTTAAAGTCTATCAGCTTGGAATGGAATGCCACCCGACTGTTGAAAAAAATCAAACTGAAAGGCGGTTCCCTTCGCATCAGCGGTGAAAACCTTGCTTTCTGGGCTGCCAACCGCTATCACTTGAATCCCGACCAAATCACCTGGTCGTATTTCGACGGAACCGGCCTGACTTGGAACAACTTCAAGCCACGCATGGTGGTGGGATTAACCTTGAATTTTTAACCTTAAATAAATTGTAACATGAAAAAATACATATTTCTTTACCTTATCCTTTGGTCACTGAGTTCTTGCAACGAGTTTTTGAGCGAGACCCCCAAAGGCACCCTGATACCCAAAACCATAGAAGATTTCGGCTTAATGTTGGAATGTGGAGGCAGCACCAACGAGATAGCAAAAGGTCCCGGCATTATGATGCTAATGGATGACGACGTGAAAATGATCGACAGCCTGTGGAAAATAGGAACTTGTCGGACGTATGGTCTGAAAAGCTATTGTTGGGAAGAACATCTTTTTACCGTAAGTGAAAACGACCCGGATTACAACGCGCTTTACCACACCATTTATGTCTGCAATTACATCTTAAACCATCTGGAAGGAGCAAAAGAGGGAGGACAATTTACAAAAAACTATGTGGAAGGAGCCGCCCGTTTCCATCGGGCATTCTCATATCTGTCTTTGGTCAACCTATATGCCAAACATTACGACCCCCAAACTGCGGAAACAGATTTGGGTGTTTCATTGAAATTGGATGATAATCCGAATCAAGTGCCAGAACGCACCACAGTAAAAGCCGTGTATGATCAAATTCTGGAAGATGCGACAAAAGCCGAAAAATTACTGGAGGACAATCTATCGACACACACCATTCGTCCCTCCAAAGCCGCTGCCTATGCTTTATTGGCAAGAATTTACCTTTATCGCGGAGAATACGAGGCCTGTTGGAAAGCAGCCCAGAAAGCACGTAAAATAATCGGCGCCCCATTAGATTACAATACATGTTCGATTAGAGGAGAATCGGGCAATCCAGATGGTGGAATCAATGGAATAAATTTCTCCACCAACAACACATGGAATATGCCGGATGTCCTTTGTTACAAAGGATCAACGCAAGAACCGATGCAAAATGCAGATTACAACCTATCAGACGAACTGATGAATCTTTTTGACAAAGACAAGGATTTGCGCTGGAAACTATTTGTAACGACTTTTTCCTACAGACAGAAAGTTAAAGACGGTGATGAACCCCGTATTTGTACATTCTATTATTCCAAAAATAAAGGTTTGAATTTCGGAGAAGTCTATCTGACAGAAGCCGAAGCATTAGTAAGGGAAGGTAAAATCGAAGAAGCATTGGACGTACTCAATCAATTGAGAATCAAACGTTATGCTGCAGATTCTTACATGGATATTACCGAACATGATCAAGAAATACTGTTACAATTGATTTTAGATGAACGACGCCGCGAACTAATGTTCAAAGGCACCCGTTGGTTCGACCTGAAACGCTTGAACAAAGAACCGCGTTTTGCCAAAACCATCACGCACAAGTATCTCGGGGAGACCTACACCCTGGAGCCGAACAGCAACCGGTATGTGCTTCCGATACCTTTGAAAGTCATTGCCGCCAACGACCTCCTCGAACAAAACCCGAGATAAGAATACGGTTAAGTATCATAACTTCATTTTCTCTTTGGAGTGCCGTTTACGCGACACTCCAAAGTTTTTAATCACTTCCCGTCTCACATATCTCTTTGTCAAGAACGTTGCGTCTGACATCGTCCGTTCACCCGATCCACAATGACAGCAATGGCACCGTCACCGGTAACGTTAGTTGCGGTTCCAAAGCTATCCATGGCGATATACAGGGCAATCATCAACCCCTGCGCCGTCTCATCGAATCCCAGCATCGACTGCAACAGTCCCAACGCCGCCATGATGGCGCCTCCCGGCACCCCCGGCGCAGCGACCATCGCGATGCCCAGCATCATGATGAAACCCGCATACTGCCCCAACTGCAACTCCCCGCCCGACATCAGGATAATCGCCATCGAACAGGCGACAATCTTCATCGTACTCCCCGACAGGTGAATCGTCGCACACAGAGGAACGACAAAGCCCGCCAAGTCCGCCCTCACCCCGTTCTTCACCGTCTGCTCGAGCGTCACGGGAATCGTGGCAGCGGACGACTGCGTGCCGAGCGCCGTAATGTAAGCGGGCAGCATCGCGCGCAGCAAACGCAACGGGTTCTTCCGTCCCACCGCCCCCGCAATGGAAAACTGTACCAGCAGCAAAATCACCGTCATCACAAAAATCACGACGATAATCTTCAAGAAAACACCCATCACCCCTGCCACCTGTCCCGACTTCGTCATGTGCAGGAAAATACCAAATATATATAAAGGCAACACCGGAATAATCACCGCCGTAATCACCCGGTCGATGATATCCTTGAAATCATCCATCACCGCCTTCAGACGCCCGCCGTCTATGACCGACATCCCCAGTCCCAGCGTGAACGCCAGTATCAGCGCGGACATCACGCCCATCACTGGCGGCATGTCCACCGTAAAATAAGGCGCCAGCCCGGCAGCCTGCTCCCCCATATCCGTCAGCGCATCCGACGACGACAACAACAGCGGGTAGGTCAGTTTACAGGTGAAGAAGGTAAAGAATCCCGAAAAGAGGGTAAACCCGTACGCCAGCGCCGCCGTAATCAGCAACAACCGCCCGGCTCCCTTCCCCAGGTCGGCGATGCCCGGCGCCACCAACCCCAATATCAGCAGGGGAATAATGAAGCCCAGAAAATTCCCGAACAACCCGTTCACCGTTATAAATATCCGTTCCAGCCAATCCGGAAAAAACAACCCGCACACCACCCCTGATACGATGGCAACGACAATCTTAGGCAACAGCCCGAACTTCTTTCTTTTCATGCGCTTCTATATTAAAACGTTTCCGGGTGCAATTTTACGATAAAAAAATGAATATTGCATAAAAATCATCCTACCTTTACACCGTCCAATGCCAATTCGGGAAAGGCGTAACCCCTGTAGGCGATTTACAGCGCCCGTCCGGAAAAAGTTACAACAGCGCCGGCACCATCGTGTATGAAAACGAAGCCGTATTCCGTCAGGAAACCGCCGGCAACGGCGACATGACCTGCATCGTCGGCTGGCAATGCTGCAACGAAACCATCTGCATGCCGCCGACGGAAAAAGAATTTAACGTGAAAGTAGAATGATTACGTAAGCTACTTGAAACAATTCATTCCTTTCATGGTTTCCCCGTCCGGGCTTTCGCCCGGACGGGAATTTATAACCGCTTTTGTTTTTCCTCTGACAAACGCCGGCAAGGCGCGAAAGTACGCTTGATATCATAGAGAACACCATGACATCCCCCGGATATCCTGCGGACTGCACGCGATATTTGTGCCAACCAGAAAAAAAAGATAGGATTTATTTGGCATTGTATTAACTTTTTCTTAACTTTACCCCGAGAAATAAATACATTTGTAACGATATAAAATTGTAGCCATGGAAATAAAGAAATCAGCGAAAGCGGACCTGGAAGGAAAGAAAGGGGTCTTTTTCGAGATAGGTCTGACACTGGCTTTGGCGATTTTGCTGTTTGCTTTCGAGTGGAAGTCTTCTTCCGAAGAGGTCGGGCAGTTCCAATCGGTCGCCGATGAGCAAATAGAAGAGGAGATTATCCCGATTACGCAACAGATGTTGAAACCGCCCCCACCTCCCCCTCCCGCACCGAAATTGACGGACTTGATCGATATCGTAGAAGATGACACCCAAATCGACGACGACCTTCAGATTCAGGATGCGGAGGATGACTCGGAGAACGTGGACGCTCCCAGCCTGGATGATTTCGGGGACGATTGGGGAGATGATTCCGGAGAATCGGAAGTCTTCGTGGTCGTGGAAAACATGCCTTCTTTCCCGGGCGGAAACGTACAGAAGTGGATCAGCAAGAACGTGAAGTATCCGGTGCTCGCCATGGAAAACGGTATTCAGGGTAAGGTGTTCGTGCAGTTCGTGATTGAACGGGACGGCTCCATCACCGACGTGAAAGTGGTGCGCGGCGTGGACTCCTCGCTGGACAAAGAAGCCATCCGCGTGGTGAAGGCGATGCCGAAATGGACACCCGGGAAGCAGCGCGGGAAAGCGGTGAGAGTATCGTTCACCCTGCCCATCAACTTCCAGTTGTCCAACAGTTAAAGAACATTTCATTTATTCATAAAAGGGGCTGTCATCTTCGTGTCAGCCCTTTTTTATGCCAACGAAAAGAGATTTTATTTATGTATTATACGAAAGAAGAAGCGGAAAAAGCCGTATTAGTAGGAGTTGCCTTGCAGTCGAAAGGAGTGACCTACGACCAGATGTGCGAATACCTGGACGAACTGTCGTTTCTGGCGGAAACGGCAGGGGCGGAGACCGTCAAAATATTCACCCAGAACCTGGACAAGCCGGTACATGCCACGTTTGTCGGCAAAGGGAAACTGGAAGAGATTCAAGCCTATGCGGAGGAGAACGCAGTGGACATGATTATCTTCGACGATGAACTGACACCGACGCAGCTGCGCAACATCGAGGGGATGTTCAAGGGCATCAAAGTGCTCGACCGCACGAATCTCATCCTGGATATTTTCGCCAGCCGGGCACGCACCGCTCACGCGAAGACTCAGGTGGAACTGGCGCAATACCAATACCTGCTTCCCCGTCTGACAGGCATGTGGACCCATCTGGAGCGACAGAAGGGAGGTATCGGACTGAGAGGCCCCGGAGAGACGGAAATCGAAACCGATCGGCGAATCATCCGCGACAAAATCACACGCCTAAAAGAGGAACTGGAAAAAATCGACCGGCAGAAAGTCATTCAACGAAAGAACCGGGGCAAGTTGGTACGCGCAGCGTTAGTGGGATACACGAATGTGGGCAAATCAACGCTGATGAACCTGTTGAGCAAGTCAGAGGTGTTCGCCGAGAACAAACTGTTCGCCACGCTGGACACTACCGTGCGGAAAATCGCCATCCGGAACGTGCCCTTTCTGCTGGCAGACACAGTAGGCTTCATCCGCAAACTGCCGCACCACTTGGTGGAATCGTTCAAGTCCACCCTCGACGAAGTACGTGAAGCAGATGTCATACTGCATGTGGTAGATATCTCGCATCCCCAGTTCGAGGAGCAGATGCAAGTGGTGAACGAAACGCTGGCGGAACTGATCAAGGAACCGAAACCAATGATTATCGTGTTCAATAAAATCGACGCCTTCCGCTATGTCAAAAAGGAGGAAGACGACCTGACGCCGATACTGCGGGAAAACTATAGCCTCGAAGATCTCAAACAGATGTGGATGTCAAAGCAGGGCAGCGAGACGGTGTACATCTCCGCCGTCCGGAAGGAGAACATCGAGGAGCTGAAAGAGAAACTCTATGCCGTCGTGAAAGAGATCCACTCGGCACGGTTTCCCTATAATGACTTCCTATATCAGGAATTCAACGAATAACGGTTATTTCACAATGACCAGGAAATAATTCTTCTTCCCGCTCTGGGCAAGGATATATTTCCCATTGACCAGATGGCTCTCGCCGATGACCGCCTCCTCGCCGCCCACTTTCTCTTTGTTGATGCTGACGGCATTGGACTTGAGGGCGCGGCGCGCTTCACCCTTGGATGCCATGATGGCGGTCTTGTCCGCCAGGAAGTCCACGATGGAGATACCCGCTTTCAAATCGGCAGTTGCGATTTCAAACTGGGGGACACCTTCAAAGACGGAAAGGAAAGTCTCCTCGTCAATTCTCCGCAGGGAGTCCGACGTGGCATTGCCGAAGAGGATTTGCGAGGCTTCGAGGGCAGCGTTATAAGCCGCCTCGCCGTGGATAAGGCAGGTGATTTCCTTCGCCAGCGTCTTTTGCAGCTTGCGCAGATGCGGCGCCTCCGCATGTTCGGCAATCAAAGCGTCGATTCTTGCAGAAGGCAGGAGGGTGAATATCTTGACGTAACGGGCGGCATCGTCGTCCGTGGTGTTCAGCCAGAACTGATAAAACTTGTAGGGCGATGTGCGGCGTGGGTCAAGCCAGATGTTACCGGATTCTGTTTTACCGAACTTCTTGCCATCGCTCTTGGTCATCAGAGGCCAGGTAAGCCCGTACGCCTCCATGCCCTCCTTGCGCCGAATGAGTTCCGTGCCAGTAGTGATGTTGCCCCACTGGTCGGAGCCGCCCATCTGCAACATGCAGCCGTGATGCTTGCGCAAGTGCAGGAAGTCGTAGCCCTGGACCAGCTGGTAGGTGAACTCCGTAAAGGACATGCCGTCGGAGCACTCCCCGTTCAGGCGGCGCTTGACAGAATCTTTCGCCATCATGTAATTGACGGTGATATGCTTCCCGACGTCGCGGATGAAGTCCAGGAAAGAGAACTCTTTCATCCAGTCGTAATTGTTCAGCATGACCGCCGCATTGGGAGCGTCGGAATTGAAATCGATGAAACGGGAGAGTTGCGCCTTGATGCCCGCCATGTTCGCCCGGATGGTCTCTTCGGTGAGCAGGTTTCGTTCCTGCGACTTCCCGCTGGGGTCGCCGATCATGCCGGTGGCGCCGCCGATGATAAAGATGGGCTTATGCCCCGCCAGCTGGAAGTGCTTCATCATCATCACCGACACCAGATGCCCCACATGCAGGGAGTCTGCGGTAGGGTCGATGCCCACGTATGCCGTTGTCTGCCCTTTCGCCAATAACTCTTCGGTTCCCGGCATGATGTCCTGAATCATGCCTCTCCATTTCAAATCGTCTACAAAATTCATCGCTAAAATCGTATTGTATGGTATAACTTATTTGCAAAATCAAGCAAAGGCCGATAGAGCAGGCTGCCCTGCACCGTTTTTTCATTCATGAACTGGAACCTGTCGTTCAACGCATCCACCAGCAGAAGCAGGACGCAGATAATCAGGCACGCCTTGGCTGCCCCGAAAATCGTGCCCAGCAATTTATTGACCAAGCCGAGCGAAATGATGTCCACCAATTTGGTGAGCAATTTGCCCAAGATGTAAATGCCGATGACCACCACGATAAAAGTCACTCCCAAAGCGACATAGGGAGTATAGGGGGAGGAGGCGTTGAAAAAGTCTTTCAGAATCTTTTCGGTGTAGACCGAATAGCGCATGGTGATGAACACCCCGAGCACCAATGCCAGCAAGGTGGCGATTTCGACAATCAACCCTTTCGAGAAGCCCCGAATGGCTCCTATGGCTATGATAACCAATATGATTATATCTATGTAACTCACGGCACTGTCTTAAATATCCGTCAAAGGTAATAGAATAATTTTCAATTTTCAATTCCCAATTTTGAATTGTTTCATAAATTCTTAGTATTTTCGCCAATTGGTAAATATAGAATGACGATATGTACAGAACACACACTTGCGGAGAACTGCGGCTCGAACATGTAGACACGGCTGTTTGCCTGAGCGGCTGGATACAGAAAATACGCAATTTGGGAGCGATGACGTTCATCGACCTCCGTGACAGATATGGAATCACCCAATTGGTGGTGGCAGAGACGGCACCGGAAGATATCCGGAAAGCGGCGGCGGAACTGGGACGCGAATTTGTCATCCAGGTGCACGGGAAAGTGGTGGAACGCGCCAGCAAAAACAACAAAATCCCGACGGGAGAGATTGAAATCATCATAGAGCGGCTGCAAGTGCTGAGCCGTTCGGAGGTGCCTCCGTTCACTATCGAGGACCACACCGACGGAGGCGACGAAATCCGCATGCGGTACCGTTATCTCGACCTGCGCCGGCAGGCGGTGCGGAAGAATCTGGAACTGCGCCACCGCATGGCTCACCTGGTACGCAACTACCTGGACTCTTTCCGATTCATGGAAGTGGAGACGCCGGTGCTCATCAAGAGCACGCCGGAGGGAGCGCGGGATTTCGTGGTGCCCTCACGCATGAACCAGGGACAGTTCTACGCCCTGCCGCAAAGCCCGCAGACGTTCAAACAGCTGCTGATGGTGGCGGGATTCGACCGGTATTACCAGATTGTGAAGTGCTTCCGCGATGAAGACCTGCGCGCCGACCGGCAGCCGGAATTCACGCAAATCGACTGCGAAATGTCGTTCGTGGAACGGGAAGACGTGCTGGGCATCTTCGAAGGGCTGATCCGTCACCTGTTCAAGGAAATCCGGGGCATCGAGCTGCCGGAACTGCCGCGCATGTCATGGCAGGATGCCATGGAATATTACGGATGCGACAAACCGGACCTCCGTTTCGACATGAAATTCGTAAACCTGACCGCAGCGGCACAGACGAAAGAGTTCGCCGTGTTCAACTCGGCGGAATATATCGGCGCCATCTGCGTACCGGGATGCGCCTCCTACACCCGCAAGCAACTGGACGAACTGACCGAGTTCGTCAAGCGCCCGCAAATCGGCGCGAAAGGGCTGGTGTACGTGCGATACAACGAGGACGGGACGCTAAAGTCCTCCGTGGACAAATTCTATACGGAAGAAGACCTGAAGGCTTGGGCGGACACCTGCCAAGCCCGACCGGGCGACCTGCTGCTCATCCTGTGCGGGGCGAAGAAAACCACGCTGCCGCAGCTGTGCGAGTTGCGTCTGGAAATGGGCAACCGGCTCGGGCTGCGGGACAAGGATGTGTTCAAACCGCTGTGGGTGGTTGATTTCCCGTTGCTGGAATGGGACGAGGAGACCCAACGCTTCTACGCCATGCACCACCCGTTCACCTCGCCGAACCCGGAGGATGTGGACAAAATGGAAAGCGACCCGGGTGCCGTGCGCGCCAATGCCTACGACATGGTCATCAACGGCGTCGAAGTGGGAGGCGGTTCCATCCGTATCCATGAAACCGGCTTGCAGCAACGGATGTTCGACTGCCTGGGATTCACGAAAGAGCAAGCGGAAGCGCAATTCGGCTTCCTGTTGAACGCCTTCAAATACGGAGCGCCCCCTCACGGCGGCATCGCTTTCGGTTTCGACCGGTTGGTGTCCATGTTCGCCGGACTGGACAGCATCCGCGACACCATCGCTTTCCCGAAGAACAATTCGGGACGCGACGTCATGCTCGACTCCCCCTCGGAGATTTCCGACGAACAGATGAAAGAGCTGGCAATCCAAGTGACATCCCATTAAATCAAGACACAACGTGTTTCAGGATGTAATCGGACATGAAGCCATCAAGCAACGGTTGATACGTTCCCTGCAAACGGGGCGCATCAGCCACGCCCAACTCTTTGCCGGCCCGACCGGCTACGGCTCGCTTGCCCTGGCGCTGGCATTCGCGCAATACGTCTTCTGCACGGGCGACAAGCATGACGACGCCTGCGGGGAGTGCCCTTCATGCCGGAAAATGAAGAAATTCATCCATCCCGACCTTCATTTCGTATTCCCGGTGGTGCGGAAAGCCAAAAGCCCGGTGAGCGACGAATACCTGAACGAATGGCGCCGCCTGCTGACGCAAGGCGCTTATTTCGGGCTGGAGGAGTGGTACGCCGAAATGGGCATCGACGACAACGCCCAGGCCTCCATCTATGCGGAGGAAAGCGGCAACATACTGCGGAAACTCAACCTGAAAGCCTTCGAATCGGATTACAAAATCATGCTCGTGTGGCTGCCGGAGAAAATGAACCCCGAATGTGCCAACAAACTCCTGAAAATCATTGAGGAACCGTATGAAAAAACGCTGTTCCTCATGGTATCCGAACAGCCGGAGCAACTGCTCGCCACCATCCGCTCCCGCCTGCAACGCGTGCATGTCCCCCCCCTGCCCCAAGAGGAAATCCGGAGCCAACTGGTCCGGCAAAAAGGGATAACGGACGAGAAAGCCGCCGCCTATGCCCATGTGGCTGCGGGCAACTGGCACCGCGCGCTGCAATTGCTGGAGGAGAGCGAGGAGCAGGTGTACAACCAGGAGAAATTCATGAGCCTGATGCGCCTTTGCTGGGAGAGAAAAATGCTGCCTGTGAACGAATGGGTAAACGAAGTCAGCGGTCTGGGCCGCGAACGGCAGAAAAGCCTGTTGCTCCACGCCCTACGCATGATTCGCGAAAATTTCGTCCGGAATTTCCATATCGAACGCCTGAATTACATGACGGAACGCGAGGAGAATTTCTCCCTGCGCTTCTCCCCTTACGTGCACGAAGGCAACGTGCTGCCGCTGACCGAGGAGTTCGAACGCGCCTACCAGGACGTCACCCGCAACGGAAACGGCAAAATCATCTTTACGGATTTGTGCATCAAAGTGATGCAAAACATCCGACCGACTTAAAAACATGATAAACATAAACCCATAATACCCAATCGCCATGGAGGAGATGCAAGAAACAGAAAACAATATAGAGCAGGAGAATGTAGAACAGGAGAACCTGCCCCAGGAAACCGTACAACCGGCACCCCAAGAGCCCGCCAAGGAGGAAGACGAACAGGAGGAACAACAGCAGCCTCACACGAAACACCCGCGACCGGTGGTCGCCACCATCGACCACCGTCTGCTGGCTGGCAAACTGAATGTGCATGACTGGCTCGGCGACCTGCCCAAAACCGACTCGGTGCCGGAGATTGTGGAGGTGCGGTTCAAAAACACGCGGAAAGGATTTTACACCAACCCCTCGAAACTGCCTTTGCAGGAGGGGGACATCGTGGCGGTGGAAGCAGCCTTGGGGCATGACATCGGCGTGGTGTCGCTGGCAGGCGAACTGGTCAAAGAGCAGATGCGCCTGAAACGGGCGGACGCCGAGAAGGGCGGTTTGAAGAAAGTCTACCGCAAGGCGAAGCCCCACGACATTGAAAAGTGGAAACAGGCCATCGCCCTGGAATACGAGACGATGATACGCTCCCGGAAGATTGCCGCCGACCTTCACCTGAACATGAAAATCGGCGATGTGGAATACCAGGGCGACAAGACCAAAGCCATCTTCTATTATATCGCCGACGACCGGGTGGATTTCCGCACCTTGATTAAGGTGCTGGCGGAAACGTTCCACATCCGCATCGAAATGAAACAAATCGGTACGCGCCAGGAAGCCGGCAGAATCGGCGGCATCGGCCCGTGCGGCAGGAAACTGTGCTGCTCGACCTTCATCACCAATTTCGTGTCGGTGTCCACCTCCGCCGCCCGCTACCAGGACATTTCCCTCAACCCGCAGAAACTTGCCGGGCAGTGCGGCAAACTGAAATGCTGCCTCAACTTCGAGATGGATGCCTACATGGATGCCCAACGCAGTTTCCCACCCACCAACATCACGCTGAACACGGGCGACGGGCTGCTGTACCATCAGAAATCCGACATCTTCGGCGGCACGATGACCTACTCGCCGGACAAGGAAGGGAAAGGCATCTTCGTCCAGATACCCGTGCAGCGCGTGAAAGAAATCATCGCCATGAACCGGAAAGGCGTCATCCCCCCGAAAGCCCTGGAAGGCATGCCCACCCAGGAGCCCATCAAATACACCGACGGCGTAGGGGAAGAGAGCCTGAACCGCTTCGATGACAAGAAAAAACGGAAAAACAACCGCAACCGGAACAACCGCAACCGGGGCAACAACAAAGGCAACGGCAACGGCGCCGCCCCCGAGAACAGACGGCAGGAACCGGGACGTCCGCAACAGCCGCGGAACAACCAGCGCCCGCAGAAAGCGCAGAACCCGAACCAGCCGCCCAAACAGCCCAACAACCCGAACCCAACCGCTAAAACCGAAGCATGATGCAGAATTACCGTCCCTTTTCAGGCCTGACGCCTGCCGTGAAAGTGCTGCTGATCATCAACGTCGCCATGTGGCTCGCCGCCATCGCGGCGCAGAAGATGTTCCACATCGACCTGGACCACCTGCTGGGGCTGCACCTGCCGCAATCCTCCTATTGGGGGATATGGCAGTATGTCACCCACATGTTCATGCACGCCTCGGTATCGCCATACGGCCACATCGAATTCACCCACATCTTCTTCAACATGTTCGCCCTCTTCATGTTCGGGCGCATCCTGGAAACCGTGTGGGGCTCGAAGCGGTTCCTGATATTCTACTTCGTGTGCGGCATCGGCGCAGGCGTATTGAACAGCCTCGTGGGATGGTTCGAAACGAAAGAAATGTATGAGCAGTACGCCCGGTTCATGGCATCCCCCAACCCGACCCTCCTCTCCGACTTCGCCCTGGCGCAACTGGGCTCTCCCGCCGGATGGGTATGGGAAACCATCGACGCCTGGATCAACAACCCGACTTCGGAAGAATACATCGCGGCGGGACGGCAGATTTTCCAGCGCATCATCGATTTGAAAGTCAATGTCCCCATGATCGGAGCCTCGGGAGCCATTTTCGGCATCCTGCTGGCGTTCGGCATGCTGTTCCCCAACACGGAACTGTTCCTCATGTTCATTCCGATTCCCATCAAGGCAAAATATGCCGTCATCGGCTACGGACTTCTGGAACTGTTCCTCGGCATGCGCAACGCCGCCGGCGACAACGTCGCCCACTTCGCCCACCTGGGAGGGATGCTGTTCGGCTTCCTGCTCATCAAATGGTGGAACAGACGCAGCAAACGGTTTTATTGAAAAACATCATGTACTACAACACCAACGGTCCCCAACCCTCGTTCTCCGGCAACTTCGGCAACGGATTCCTCTCCTCTTTCAAAAGCGGTTCGGCATTGACACGTCTGATTTACATCAACTGCGGACTGTTTTTTGCCATCACGCTGGTCTCCATCCTTTTTCTTTTGGGCGGAGCGAAAGGAATGTACTACGACCTCCTGCTGGAATGGCTGGGCGTCCCCGCCGAACCGCAATACCTGCTTTACCGCCCGTGGACGCTGCTCACCTACATGTTCACCCATTTCAGCTTCCTCCACCTGCTGTTCAACATGCTATGGCTCTACTGGTTCGGCAACTTCTTCCTGACGGTCTTCTCCGAACGGCAACTGACGGCGGTATATCTCCTGGGAGGCATCGCGGGGGCAGTGCTGTTCATCCTCTGCTATAACCTTCTCCCCCACTTCGACCAATTGAGCCGGCTCTCCTCCTGGGCGATCGGCGCCTCCGCCTCGGTGATGGCGATTGTATTCGCCGTCTGCATCTACCTGCCCCAACACCAGGTATACATTTTCCTGCTCGGACCGGTCAAACTGATATACCTCGCGCTGTTCACCGCCTTCATCGACTTTCTGAGCATCGGCTCCGTCAATGCCGGCGGACACATCGCCCACCTCGGCGGCGCCCTCCTGGGCTGCCTGTTCGCCTGGGGCATGCGAAGCAACCGCGACTGCGTTTCCTGGATCATCGGACCTGCCGAACGGCTGAAACGAAACCGTCCCGCTTCCCGCGGGAACATGCGCGTCAAATACCGCCAGCCTGCCGGCAACGCACGCCAGGAAAAACACGAGCATATCAACGACATTTTAGACAAGATTTCCCGTTCCGGCTACGAAAGCCTTACACGGGAAGAAAAAGAAGCGCTATTCAAATCCGGACGCTAACAAACGCCATCATGTGGAAACTATTGGATAAAATCATATTCCTCTTCAACCTTCCCATCATGGCAGGGCTGGCAGGCGCTTACTGCGCCTCATTCATCGACCCGGAAGTCCTGGCGCTGCCCTCGCTGCTGGGGCTGGCATACCCGTACCTCCTCATCGCCAACCTGTGCCTGCTGCCCTACTGGATATTCCGCTGGAAACGGACGGCATGGGCGGTCCTCACCGTCACCCTCCTCGGGATACCCGCCTTCACGACCTACTACGGGACCGCCCGCGTGCAAGACCGCGAGCCCAAAGCCGACTTGTCCGTCCTCTCCTACAACGTCCGCTATTTCGACGCCTACGGCTGGTCCAACGACAAAAACACCTCCTCCAAACTGTTCGGCTACCTCAACGCCTACCGCGGCGACCTCATCTGCCTGCAAGAATTCAACCTCAAACCCGGAAGCCCCGAAGAGCAGACCGTCGTCAAACGGCTGCACACCTACCCCTACCATTACATCCACGGGACGACGGCAATCTTCTCCCGTCGGAAAATCCTGCGCCACGATTACCTCACCTTCCCCGCAACCCACCGCGCCGCCGGTATCTACTGCGACCTCAAAACCGCCAAAGACACCGTCCGCCTCTACTCCGTCCACCTGGAATCCTTCCGCCTCGGAGAAAAAGAACGCGCGTTCATGAAAGAAATCGGGCAAGGCATCAACGGCAACCAACTCTCGGACGGCACCCGCCACCTCATCGCCCGCCTCACGGGGGCCAACAAACGGCGCGCCCGCCAGGCGGCACAAATCCACAGCCACATCGCCCACTCCCCCCATCCCGTCGTCCTCTGCGGCGACTTCAACGACACACCCCTCTCCTACACCTACCGCGAAATCAAAAACGGACTGAAAGACGCCTTCATCGAATGCGGGCGGGGCATCGGCAACACCTACATCGGCGAACTCCCCTCCTTCCGCATCGACTACATCCTCCACTCGCCCCGCCTGAAAGCCGTATCCTACCTCCGCGACACCGTCACCTTTTCCGACCACTATCCTATCCGCGCCCGATTATGCCATATTTCAGATTCCCACTAAATAGCGTATTTTTGCGATACCTTTACTCACGAGTGTTGTTCCGTAAATGAAAATAATTTTCTAATTTTGTCATGCCGAACGCAGCCATGCGGGAAGCGGACATATTGAAAGTGTTTTCGCACGTCCTTGTCAGAAAATATGGAAGTTTTCAACAACAACAGGACTGAACGGACAACACTCATTTCTTGTTTAGATAAACAGGACATGTACCTGCCGGTACATGCCGGGGTATATCTATATGAGTGTGGGGTATTGCATCGTTTGTCGTTGTTACAGGTCCTTCCATAACCTTCTGGCAGACAAACGGAAATCAGCTCCACACTTTCTTTTTTGCATCCTGTCGGGAAGGGGCGCCGACAGCAAACGATAACAACCTATAATGAATGCTCGTATGAAAGAAACGTTATTTTACGGCCTGATTGCCCTTGCCATGTGCTTCCGCTCCATGTTCACCACCCCCGACACCCACGAACCGGACCAATACGTCCACTTCCCCGACGAACGCCTCAGGAACTACCTCGTCAAAAACTTCGACCTCGACGGCGACGGCAGGATATCCCGCGAAGAAGCCGCGCAAATCCAAGCCATCGACTGCTCCAACATGCAAATCACCTCCCTCGAAGGCATCGAACACTGCACCGCACTGACCTCCCTCAACTGCCGCATGAACCGGCTCACCACCCTCGACGTCAGCAAAAACACCCTCCTCACCGACCTCTCCTGCTACTCCAACCCCCTCGAACTCCTCAACCTGGGGGACGTAAAACCCAAACGCTTCTACTACGCCATCGCCTCCCACCGCTACTACCCCTACCTCTACAACAGCCTCGGCGAATCCGCCCGCCTGAAAGTCATCAGCAGCCGCATCACCGAACTCGAGGTGTCCGACAACCAGCTCAAATTTCTCGACGTCAGCGAATGCCCGGCACTCATCAAACTCAACTGCCGCAAAAACCAGCTCGCCGTCCTGGACGTCAGCCGCACCAACCTCTGCAACAGCTGCCTCCTCTACCCCCTCGACTGCTCCCGCATGCCCACCCTCCAAACCGTCTACCTCCGGGCGGAATGGCAAATCAACGGCATCAACCGCCACCGCACCGACGTCTGCATCCCCCCGCACACAGCCGTCTCCTACAAGCCCTGAGCCGCCGCCTGCAAAATTGCACCCCCGGAAGCCGTCGATTTCCCGACAAATCCCCTATCTTTACACCCGCAAAAAAAGACCATGGCAGCCATCACGATATACACCGACGGAGCGGCAAGCGGGAACCCCGGACCGGGAGGTCTGGGCGTCCTCCTCATCGCAGGCCCCCACCGCAAGGAACTCTCTTTCGGGTTCCGGAAAACCACCAACAACCGCATGGAACTCCTCGCCGTCATCCTCGGGCTGGAAGCCCTGCGCCACCCCGACATGGAGGTCACCGTCTACTCCGACTCCCGCTATGTCGTGGACGCCGTCGAAAAAGGATGGGTCTTCGGCTGGGAAAAGAAAGCATTCAAAGACAAAAAAAACCCCGACCTGTGGAAACGCTTCCTCCTCGTCTACCGCCGGCACCGCGTGCGCTTCGTCTGGGTCAAGGGACATGCCGACAACCCCGGCAACGAACGCTGCGACCAACTGGCAGTGCAGGCATACAAACAGCCCGACCTGCTCATCGACCGATACTACGAATCCACCCGGGACACCCCCGCCGGATTTTTCGGTTAAACAAACAAAATTTACCCCCGTTTTATTCCACACAAGCGTTTTAATATCTACATTTGCAGCGTTTAAATACTAAATTAAAACTCTGCAATGAAAAAAATATTAGTCGTTGGCGCCGGTGGACAAATCGGCTCCGAATTGGTTCCCCACTTGAGGGCGATTTACGGTGATAACCACGTGGTAGCTGCCGATATCAGCGCCGACAAATGCCGCGCCCTGGCGGAAGCAGGTCCCTTCGAAGAACTGAACGCCCTGGACGGGGAAGCCTACACCGCCATCGTCAAAAAATACGGCATCGACACCATCTTCAACCTCGTCGCCCTGCTCTCCGCCACGGGCGAAAAGAACCCTAAACTGGCATGGGACATCAACATCGGCGCCCTGACCAACGCCCTGTACATCGGCAAGGACAACCAATGCGCGGTGTTCACCCCCAGTTCCATCGGCGCGTTCGGCAACGACACCCCGAAAGACAAAACCCCGCAGGACACCCTCCAGCGTTCCAACACCACCATGTACGGAGTCTGCAAGGTGACCGGCGAATTGCTGAGCGACTACTATTTCCACCGCTTCGGCGTGGACACCCGCAGCGTACGCTTCCCGGGACTGATTTCCTACGTGACCCTGCCCGGCGGAGGCACCACCGACTACGCGGTCGAAATCTACTATGACGCCATCCGCAAAGGCTCCTTCACCTGCAACGTGAAACAAGGGACCTACATGGACATGATGTACATGCCCGACGCCCTGAACGCCGTCGTGCAGCTGATGGAAGCGGACCCGACGAAACTGAAGCACCGCAACAGCTTCAACATCGCCGCCATGAGCTTCGAGCCGGAGCAAATCGCCGCCGAAATCCGGAAACACATCCCCGGCTTCACGATGGACTACCAGATCGACCCCGTCAAGCAGGCGATTGCCGACAGCTGGCCCAACAGCATGGACGACACGTGCGCCCGCGAAGAATGGGGCTGGAATCCCAAATTCAACCTCACGTCGATGACCGACGACATGCTGGTGAAAGTAAAAGAAAAGTTCGACAAGGGATTGATCAAGTAAATCATCAACTCCTATATAGAAGTACAATTCAGGCGGGGCATGCCCCGCCTGAATTGCATTATACACGAGGTTCTTCCCTGCATTTTCCTGGTCAGCGGATTTTCTCGATTGGTGCGGCGGAGTACGGCTCGTTGTCAGGATGTCGTTTTCGCCTCGTCCATACCTTGTCAGGAATGAATTACGGTTAATCTACAATTCACTTACGGTGATTCTACGACTAAAAGCTTATTAAAAGCTTATTATACCCTTATTAAAAGCTTATATATAGAATAAGCTTTTAATCGGTTTTTAATAAGTGGTAAAAAATGGATTTATCGTGGAATAACCGTAATTGAACCGTAATTCTTTCATGGCTGACTGCTGACCTTCCCCTCTGCCGGCATGGTAAAGTCATGGAATAGTGTCGGTTCTATTTGAGCGAACACCGGTTTGGCGAATGGACAGGTCACTGAATGCCTCCATGCTTGCCTTTGGGATAGCGGATGCACTGCAAGGTGGGGAGAGGTACAAATGGTTTATAGAATAGGATAACCTACATTAGAGGGATTGGCAATACCAGTCCCTCTTTTCTTGTATTTAGTCTACCAGTCTGAAGAAAAGGATGGCATTAGGCTAAAATCTTGTATGAAATGAGTTTTATTTATTCATATTGTTTACATTTGAGAACTTAACAATAATCACAAGTAAAATAACAAATATATTAGCAAACAAATGATTATGGCATTTCAAACATTCAAATGGAACCTAATTGTCATGATAAAATTGACGTCCATTTTGGAGACAGGAAACGTGTATTAAGAAAGTTTATGATTTGAAAACACTATCAGGAGGGGTAAAACGGAGGGGTTTTGATAGTCAAGAATGAGGATTTATGAGGCAAAAATTTAAAGACATGGAAAATATTCAATTCATCTTTCCTAGTGAGGAGGAATTAAAAACTAATGATTTTTCAATAGAAGAAAAAGCGTCAGGAAATTTCAAAAGCTATAAAGTAAACAATTATTCAGAATTAGTTGTACTTACGGCTCAACTTAGTTTTTTAAATCCCAAGCATTTTATTCTATATCGTGGACAAAGTGAATCTTTTACCAACCAACAAGGTTGTCTCTCATTTTTACCTACTATCTATCGTAAATCAGGAAATGAGATTTTAACAGATGAGGAATTAAAAGAGAGATTTAAAAAGTTAGCTGGAGAAGTAGAAAAAATTAGAACAATGGATGTATTTAAGAATATTTCCAAATCTAAGCAATGGGAAAAAAAATCTCCTATTATTGCAGAAAGTATAATCCAACATTACAATTCAAAAGAAATCCCAACACCTTGGTTGGATTTAACTCAATCTCTAAGAGTTGCTTATTCGTTTGCTGCCCAATCGCATGATAATAATAGTGATGTTTTTATTTATGTATTTGGAATGCCTAACCCAACACAAACTATTTTTACAGAAAAGAAGAGCGGGATTACCATTATTCGTTTGTCGTCTCTTTGTCATCCTAAAGCTTTAAGACCTTTTCTGCAAGAAGGATATTTAGTTTCTACGCCTAAAATTAATACTTGTGAGAAGATTGAAACTTGCAATTTTAATAAACGGTTAATTGCTGAAATTAGAATTCCATATGAAAATATCACTAATAAACAATATTTCCATAGAATACCTGAAGATTCATTATTAGCAAATCGCTTAGATGTATTTTATCAAAACCAATTGGCATAAAGTATAAAACAAATTCAATAATCAATTATTTATTCACTATTAAAACCAAAAGAAAAATGAGAAAACTGTTTAGTTTGATGCTGGTGGTACTGGGTGCTGCCGCATTGGTATCCTGTTCTAAGGATGATGACGATGATGTACTGCGTGAGGGAGAGGGAGTGATTACGTTTGTGACAAAAGCGAAAAGTTTTACATCAGAAAACGACTGTTTATATCTTGAAACCTTCAACGAAGGAGAGAAAATAACCGTTGACTGGGGAGATGGATGGGGAGAGGAAGAATATGTGTCTGTAAAGAACGAATATAAAGATGAAGATGGTGAAATAGAGGTTTACTATGAAATCAATGCACAACATACTTATACAGATGGCAAGTCAAGCCATACGGTTACAGTAAGAGGGAAGATAGAATACTTTAGTGTTTCTCACTGTAAAGTTACTTCCATTGATGCAACCAAGTGTTCTGCATTGGAAGAGTTGCGGTGTGGCGGCAATCAATTGACCTCATTGGATGTTAGCGGATGCACGGCATTGAAAGTATTGGATTGTTTTGACAACAAATTAGCCTCATTGGATGTTAGCAAGAATACAGTATTGAAAGAATTGTATTGTGATTACAATCAATTAACCTCATTGGATGTTAGCAAGAATACGGCATTGGAATGGTTGGGGTGTTATTGCAATCAATTAACCTCATTGAATGCAAGCGGATGCACGGCATTGCGTGGCTTGAGTTGTAGTGACAATCAATTAATCTCATTGAATGTAAGTGGATGCACGGCATTGGAAGACTTGGATTGTGGACGGAATAAATTAACCTCATTGAATGTTAGTGGATGCACAGCATTGGAAGACTTGTCTTGTTTTAACAATCAATTAACCTCATTGGATGTAAGTAAGAATACGGCATTGGAAAAATTGCAGTGTAAAGACAATCAATTAACCTCATTGGATGTAAGTAAGAATACGGCATTGCACCGCTTGGAGTGTTATGACAATCAATTCTCTGCCTCTGCCATGAACAAGATTTATAATGATTTGCCTCAAGGGAGAGTTGATGAAGAGGGTTATAGAAGCAGATTGGAGTGTAACAAATTAGGTGACTACTCCATTGCTGAAAATAAAGGGTGGGATGTATATGTTTATTAATTAACCTTATCACTCCTGCCACTAATAAGATGGTGGTGGGAGTGATTGTTTTTTAATTATGAAGAAATATAGGAAATATTGTCCCAATTGCGCTAATATAGAACGTTGGAAATGTTGGAGATATTGGAAGTTTTGGCTTTATGTTTTTGGAATAATAGTATCGGCAGTTATTCTTATCATTATTCTTCCCACAACTCTCCTTACCACATTTCATTGTCCATTCTTTGGACTAAATACAGATTTTACAGAAACAGGGCAAATAGGAGACACAATTGGAGGGATTACTGCACCTATTGTGGGGTTGCTGAGTATTTGGTTGCTGTATAAAACTTTTGGAGAACAGCAGAAATTCAATGCAAGGCAGGAAGAATTTCAAAATCAACAGCAGAAATTCAATAAAGAACAAGTACGTCTAAACCAAAAACAATTAAGAGTTGATAATTACAATCTATTTGTAAACTTAGAAAACACAATTGCAGATAAAGTACATACATTCATCTTAACTTATGAGGATGGAAGTTTTTCTATCGGATTAGACGAAATTACTCATCAAAAAGAAAAACTAAATTCCATTACACAAGAGAGTTTACTAAGATTGGAAAAGCATTTAATATATGCCCAACGTTTGATAAGTACATTCTTGAAAATCAATCGTAATTCCGCACTCAAACATGAAAACAAACAAGTATTTTATGAATCAGTAAAGGAATCTGCAGACTTATTGATAGAGGTGTTCAAATGTTTGAAGTCTATAAAATTTGTGAAAGCTTCAAGTTCAAGCGATTCACAAAAGAAATTTAATAAATTAAGAAAGACCTTGGAAAACGATTTAAGCAAATTTGCTATAGACAAAAATCAATCAAACTCAAATAGCCTGCCCTCATGTAACTAAGAATGCAGGCTATCATTTTTCTTCCCAAACCCATCATTGAAACTCTTCCAGGAAATGGTTTATCGGCGATTTTTGAGAAGTATTCCGATGTTGCTGTTCAAAAATCGCGAATTTTGAACAGTAATAAAGAAGAAGGTCTTTTGTGGTTTCAATTATAATATCTACATTTAGGCTTCAAAATATGATGTCATGAGGAAGAAGAAAAAAGTAAGCGAGCCTACCATGAGTAAGGCAGAGTTGTGGAAAAGACTGACGACGTTTATGGAAAACCATTCGTCGCGAAGCTATAATTACAAAGAAATCGCCACCCGCATCCAGGCACGCAGCATGGATATGAAACGGCAAATCTCGGAAGTCCTGAAAGAGATGAGCGAAGGGGGCGTGCTGGAGACGGTGTCGATGGGGAGATACAAATACAAGCATGCCGGTTCCTATATCACCGGCATCGTCGAACTGACGGCGAAGGGGTCGGCTTATATCCTGTCGGATGAGATGGAGGGGGATGTCTTCGTGTCGTTCGCCAATCTGAAACATGCCCTGAACGGGGACAAGGTCAAGGTGTTGGTCTATGCCCGCAGCCGCGACCGCAGGCCGGAAGGGGAGGTCATCGAGATTCTGGAGCGCAAGCGGGGGACGCTGGTGGGGACGGTGCTGGGCATGGGAAGCTATGCCTTCCTGGAAACATCGGGCAAGCAGTTGCCCTATGAGATATTCCTGCCCTCCGACCATCTGCACGGGGCAAAGGACGGCGACAAGGTGGTGGTGCGCATCGTCAATTGGCCCGAGCGCCAGAAGAATCCCGTCGGCGAGGTGATTGAGGTGCTGGGACGCCCGGGCGACAACGACACGGAGATGAACGCCATCATGGCGGAATACGAGTTGCCGGTGAAATTCCCGTCCGCCGTGCTGAAGGCGGCGGAGCGGATTCCGCTGGAAATCCCGGAGGAGGAGATACGCAAACGGAGGGATTGCCGGGACACCGTCACGTTCACCATCGACCCTGCCGACGCGAAGGACTTCGACGATGCCCTGTCGGTCAGGGTGCTGAAAGACGGCACGTATGAGGTGGGTGTGCATATCGCGGATGTGAGCCATTATGTGAAGGAAAACACCACGCTGGACAAGGAGGCGTATGCCCGGGCGACGTCGGTCTATCTCGTGGACCGGACCATCCCCATGCTGCCCGAACGGTTGAGCAACGGGGTGTGCTCCCTGCGTCCGGATGAAGACAAACTGTGCTTCTCCGCCATCTTCCGATTGAACAAGAATGCCCAGGTGCTGAGCCAATGGTTCGGACGCACCGTAATCCGTTCCAACAGGCGGTTCACCTACGAGGAGGCGCAAGCCATGATTGAGGGGGGGGAAGGCGACTACAAGCAGGAGGTGCTGTTGCTGAACGACCTGGCGCAGCAACTGCGCGTCGAACGGTTCAAGTCGGGAGCCATCGACTTCGACCGGGAGGAGGTGAAGTTCTACCTGGATGAAAAGGGACACCCGACCGGCGTGTATTTCAAGCGCTCCAAAGAGGCGAACAAACTCATCGAGGAGTTCATGCTGCTGGCGAACAGGCGGGTGGCGGAATTCATCGGCCATCCGGCAAGCGGCAAAAAGGCGCCGACGTTCGTCTACCGCATCCACGAGCAACCCCTGCCGGAGAAGCTGGAGGATTTCAACCGTTTCATTTCCAGGTTCGGCTACGGCGTCAAAACGGGAAGCCGGAAGGCGCTGACCACCTCCATGAACCGGCTGATGGCGGAGGTGCGGGAGAAGCCTGAGCAGAACCTGATACAGACCCTTGCCGTGCGGACGATGGCGAAGGCGGAATATTCCACCGACAACTGCGGGCACTACGGGCTGGCATTCGACTATTACACACATTTCACCTCCCCCATCCGGCGCTATCCGGACGTGATGGTGCACCGCCTGCTGCAAAGATACCTGGATGCGGGACGGTCGGTGAATAAAGAGAAGTTCGAAGAGTTCTGCAAACACTCGTCCGACATGGAGCAGGTGGCTGCCAATGCGGAACGGGCATCCATCAAGTACAAGCAGGTGGAGTTCATGGCGGACCGCATGGGGCAGGAGTTCGAGGGGACCATCTCCGGCGTGACGCACTGGGGGTTCTATGTGGAGCTGGAAGAGAGCAAGTGCGAGGGTATGGTTTCCATGCGGGAGCTGGACGACGACGCGTATGAGTACGACGAGAAGAATTATTGCATCTACGGGCGCTACCACCATAAAGTGTACCAACTGGGGAACAAGGTGCGGATACGGGTGGCGAAAGCCAATCTGGTCGCGCGGCAATTGGATTTCGAACTCGTCGCTTCGCCGGACAGTCCGAACGGAGCGCCGGAGAAGAAAAACGATAAAAGAAGAAGAGGAAGAAGAAAATAACCGTTTAACACATCCGATACACCATGTTTTCCTTTACCCTTTGCTTAGCGGCGCTGATTGCCGGTTATTTCATCTACGGACGAATCGTGGAGCGCATTTTCGGACCGGACGCCTCGCGCCCGACGCCGGCGGTGACAAAAGCGGACGGGGTGGATTATATCCCGATGCCGACGTGGAAAATCTTTATGATTCAGTTTCTGAACATTGCAGGACTGGGACCGATATTCGGGGCCATCATGGGGGCGAAGTTCGGCACGGCGTCCTATCTGTGGATCGTGCTGGGGAGCATTTTCGCCGGCGCGACGCACGACTACCTGTCCGGCATGCTGTCCATCCGGCATGGCGGGGAAAGCCTGCCGGAAATCATCGGACGCTATCTGGGGATGACGACAAAACAGGTGATGCGGGTGTTCACCGTGGTATTGATGATATTGGTGGGCGCCGTGTTCGTCGCAGGACCGGCGGGGCTGCTCGCCAAACTCACGCCGGAGGCGTTGGATGTGACGTTCTGGATTATTGCGGTGTTCCTGTATTACATCCTCGCCACCCTGCTGCCGGTGGATAAAATCATCGGTAAAATCTATCCGCTGTTCGCCATCGCCCTGCTGTTCATGGCGGTGGGCATCCTGGTGATGCTGTATGTCCATCACCCCGCGCTGCCCGAATTGTGGGACGGGGTGCGGAACACGCATCCCGCAGCCGCCACGCTCCCCATCTTCCCGATTATGTTCGTCAGCATTGCCTGCGGGGCGATTTCCGGCTTCCACGCCACCCAGTCGCCGATGATGGCGCGCTGCATGAAAAACGAGAAATACGGACGCCCCGTATTTTACGGGGCGATGATTACCGAGGGAATCGTCGCCTTGATCTGGGCGGCGGCAGCGACCTGTTTCTACCACGAGAACGGCATGGGGGAGAGCAACGCCTCCGTCATCGTGGATGCCATCACGAAGAACTGGCTGGGCACCGTCGGCGGCATCCTTGCCATCCTCGGCGTGATTGCCGCACCGATTACTTCGGGCGACACCGCTTTCCGTTCGGCACGCCTGATTGTGGCGGACTTTATGGGACTGGAGCAGAAAAGCATCCGTCGAAGGCTGTACATCTGCATCCCCATGTTCCTGGCTGCCGTCGGGCTGCTGCTCTATAGCATGAAAGACGCCGCCGGCTTCGACATGATTTGGCGCTACTTCGCGTGGGCGAACCAGACCCTCTCGGTGTTTACCCTGTGGGCGATTACGGTCTATCTGGCTAACCGGAGAAAGAATTATTGGATTACCCTGGTTCCCGCCCTGTTCATGACGTGCGTATGTTCGACCTACCTGTGCATCGCACCGGAAGGCCTGCAACTGTCGCCCGGCATATCCTACGGCATCGGAGGCGCATGCGTGGTGGGCGCCGCCATCTGGTTTATCACATGGAAAAGAAAAGCTATCGCATGAAGTGGACGAAAAAGAAGAAACAAATCTTATTCCCCGCCTTGTTGGGAATAGTGCTGGCCGCCGCCATCTTTACCCCGAAACGGCAGCGGGCGGAGAAGGCATTGGACGAAATAGAGGTAACGGACTCGACGGAGGTACGGGATATCGTTTACAAATACGGCATCCCGACGGATGACTATGACGTGGACTACGGCCTGGTGGGAAAGAACCAGACGTTATCCGCCATCCTGAACCGGCACGGCATGACTTTACGGGAGGTCCACCGGTTGAGCCAGGCAGCCAAAGGGATATTCAATATGAAAAAAATCCGGAAAGGGCAGTCTTACGCCGTCTTCACCACGCGGGACTCCATTCCCCGGATGGCGTTTTTCGTGTATGAGGAGGATGCCAAATCCTATGTCCTGTTCGACCTGCGCGACGAGGAGTACCACGTTTCCCGCGGGGAGAATCCGGTGGAATGGGTGCGCAAGGAGGCGCGGGGGCGGGTGGAGTCCTCCCTGTGGGTGGCGATGCAGAACGGGGGGACGAACCCGCAGCTGGCGGTCATCCTGTCGCAAATCTTCGGCTGGACCATTGACTTTTTCGGGCTGCAAAAGAATGACGAATTCCGGGTTATCTACGAACAGGAGCAGGTGGACGGGAAGAGCCTCCAGAACTTTCATGTGCTGGCAGCCTCTTTCAAGCAGGGGGACAGCACCCATTACGCCATTCCCTTCGAACAGGACGGCGAAGTGCTCTATTACAACGACCGGGGGAACAGCCTGGAGGGTGCCTTCCTGAAAGCCCCGCTGGACTTTTTCCGCATCTCGTCGCGTTTCAGCAACAGCCGTTTCCATCCGGTCCTGAAACGCTACCGCCCCCACCACGGAGTGGACTATGCCGCCCCGACAGGCACTCCCGTCTATGCCGTCGGCAGCGGGAAAGTCATCGCGAAAGGCTACCAGGCAAACGGAGGAGGGAATTACGTGAAAATCAAACACAACAGCATTTACGTGACGACCTATATGCACCTTTCGCGCTTTGCCAAAGGCTTGAAGGTGGGCAGCCAGGTCGCCCAGAAAGAGGTCATCGGGTATGTGGGAGCCACCGGTATCGCCACGGGACCTCATCTGGATTTTCGGGTGCATGAGTACGGAAGACCCATCAATCCGCTCACCATCAAATCGCAACCCAAAAAGCCGATCAGCCGGGAGAATATGCCGCAATTCATCCTTGTGCGGGATGCCTTGGTGGAAATGTTGGATGAAATCGATATTCCGGCAGAAAGCGAAACGTCAGTAGAGTCCGGAACGCTTGATCAGATAGGAGAGTAACACTTCGCGGAACCCCTCACGGATGTCCGC
This sequence comes from uncultured Odoribacter sp., assembly GCA_910578985.1. Lineage (GTDB taxonomy): Bacteria > Bacteroidota > Bacteroidia > Bacteroidales > Marinifilaceae > Odoribacter. The sequence goes on from CAJTSF010000005.1 coordinate 90,469, forward strand.
CTCCACGAAATCAATCTGATACTGTCCGCAGCGGAGTTTCAGTTCACGGTAGTATTCGGCAATCTTCCGCCGGTAAGTCTCCCGTATCTCATTCGGAGAGAACTTAATCTCGCGCCCGCTCTCCATGTCAATGAAGATATGGGGACGGTTGGAGAACTCGAACTGCTCTTCCATCTGCTTGTCCTTCACATGGAAGATAATCACTTCGTGCCTGTTGTAACGCAAATGCTGGAGAGCGGCGAACAACTCTTCCCGAGGACCGCCGGAGAACATGTCGGTGAACAGAACGACCAACGAGCGCTTAGGTATGGAATCCGCCAACTGATGCAGCACCTCCGCCGTCACCGTCGGCTTGTTGAGCGGCACCGCATCCTCCTTCAACAACTCCCGGAGGCGGGCATACATCATCTGCACATGCGTGGCATTCAGCCTGGCGTCCGTCAGCAACTCCATGCGGTCGGAAAAGAGACATAGCCCGGAAGCGTCCCGCTGCTGCCTCAACATGTGAATCAACGCGGCGGCGCAACAGACGGAAAAACTCAATTTGGAAACCTTGCCCGCCTGGCGGTAGGGGAACAACATGGAGGAAGAGGTGTCGAGGACGATGTATGAGCGCAGGTTGGTCTCCTCCTCGTACTGCTTGACGAACAGTTTCTCCGTCCGCCCGTACAACTTCCAGTCCACATGCTTCGTGGACTCCCCGGCATTATACACCCGGTGTTCGGCGAACTCCACGGAGAAACCGTGATAAGGACTGCGGTGCAGCCCTGTGATAAAGCCTGCCACAATCTGTGAAGCAATGAATTCAAGATTATCGAATTGCTCGTAAAGGACAATCTCTTCCAAAGAATCCATTGGGTTATCGGTTATCGGTTAAAAAACAAGAATGGAGAACTGAAACACCTCCAATTCTCCATTTCGAACTCTTAGAGCAATTTGTTGATTTTGTCCACCAACGCCTGCTTGGGCACAGCACCTACCTGCTTGTCGGCAACTTGTCCGTCCTTGAAGAAAAGGATGGTCGGGATGTTGCGGATACCGAACTTGGCTGCCGTTGCCTGGCTGCTGTCCACATCCACTTTCGCCACGGTGATTTTGCCCTCGAACTCATTGGAGATTTCTTCCACGATGGGGAGCATCATTTTGCATGGTCCGCACCATTCTGCCCAGAAATCCACCATTACCGGTTGTGCCGACTTCAGTACAACCTCTTCAAAATTAGAATCGTTTACTGCTAATGCCATAATGTTATGATTTAAAAGTTGCTTATTCCTTATGCAGCGCTAAAGTACAACAATTTTACGGTTTTCGGAGCATGTAATCCCTAATAGAACGTTAAAAAATCATTTATTAAATGCCATCTTCACGCAATCGCATCCCTCGAAATACTCGTAAAGCTCTCTGGATTTACGCATTTTACAGGTGCGGGAGAACATTTTCACATGATTCCCCTCCTGGTCGAAAAGTTCGAAATGCAACGGAATGTCTTTGTTTTGCTCCACCAAATCATCCGGTTCCTCCTTCTTTTTCTTCTTCTCCGCCTCCTTTTTCTGCTCCTCCTTGTACGCCTCGCTGGTCACATCCGTAATGAACAGCCGGTGAATCTCATTCACCACATCCAAGGTCAGCTTGGTGACATCCACCTTCAGCGTAATCGAACGGATGGCATCCTGCGTCAGGGTCTCCAGCAAGCCCATCTGCTGGATGTTGAACGCCAGTTCATTGCTGTCTTTCCACTTCGGACCCACCCTGCCTTTGACGAAAACCGCCGTCTCGTCGATGAAATACTGCCGCCAGTCGGTGAAATCCTTGCCGAAGAACGCCAGTTCGTAAGCCCCTCCGAAGTCCTCTATGGTCAGTATCCCGAAATCCTTGCCGTTCTTGGTCTTCCCCACCCGTTGCGCCGTGATGATGCCTGCAATCGTGAGCTCCTTCCCCTTGAAATTCTCCAGACCGGCATTCAGTTCGTCCAACGGGGTGCACAGCATCTTCATCTCCAGCTTATAAAGGTCCAGCGGGTGGGAGGTCAAATAGATGCCGATCAAGTCCTTCTCATTCTTCGACTTCTCATAGTCGTGCCACGGCTCACAATCCGGAATCACGGGCTTCGACACCTCGAACGCCTCCATGTCCCCGAAGAGGGAAGCCTGCATACTCATCGCATCCTGCTGCGTCTTCTGCCCGTAGTTCACCAAAGCCTCCAGCACGCTCATATTGCCGTGCACGTGGAAATACTGCGCGCGGTGGTACCCGAAGCTGTCCAGCCCTCCCGCCATCACCAAGGACTCCAGCGCCTTCTTGTTGATGGCGCGGTAGTCGATGCGCTCGAAAAAGTCATAGACATCCTTATACGGTCCGTTCTTCTCCCGCTCCTCGATAATCTTCTCCACCGCCGCCTCTCCCACGCCCTTGATGGCAGCCATGCCGAAACGGATTTGCCCGTGGGTATTGACGGTAAAGTCATTGTATGATTCATTGATATCCGGCGCCAGCACATTCAGTCCCATCCGCTTGCACTCGTCCATGAAGACCGTCACCTTACCGATGTCCGACAGGTTATTGCTCAAGTTGGCAGCCATGAACTCCGCCGGATAATGGGCTTTCAGGAAGCCCGTCTGGTAAGCGATGTAGGCATAGCACACCGAGTGGGACTTGTTGAACGCATAAGAGGCGAAAGCCTCCCAGTCGCCCCAGATTTTATCCACCAGCTCCTCCACATTCTTTCCCTGCCCTTTCGCCCCCTCCACGAACTCCGGATTGTTCAGGCAACCGGACAGGAACTCCCCTTTCAGTTTCGCCATCGTCTCCAGCTGTTTCTTACCCATCGCCTTGCGCAACGTGTCGGACATACCGCGGGTAAAGTTCCCCAATGCCCGCGACTGGAGCATCACCTGCTCCTGGTAAACGGTAATCCCGTAAGTATCCTTCAAGAAAGGCTCCATCATGGGATGGTCGTATGCGATAGGCTCCTCGCCGTGCTTGCGCCGGATGAACGAAGGGATATACTCCATCGGTCCCGGACGGTACAGGGCGTTCATGGCAACAAGGTCCTCGAAGCGGTTAGGCTGCAACGCCCGCAGGTGTTTCTTCATGCCGGGCGACTCAAACTGGAACAAGCCCGTCGTCTCCCCGCGGGAGAATAGCTTGAACGTCTCTTCGTCATCCAGCGGTATCTCGTTCTCATCCAGCACCAACTGCTTGGATTTCCTGATATTCTCCAGACAGGTCTTGATGATGGACAGGGTGCGCAACCCCAGAAAGTCCATCTTAATCAACCCGATAGGCTCCACGAAATGCCCGTCGTACTGGGTGGTCATCAGACTCTCCCCCTCGGTCGGCATAATGGGGATATGGTCCGTCAGCGGGTCGCGGCTGATGAGGATACCGCAGGCATGGACCCCCGTCTGCCGGATAGAGCCCTCCAGCGTCTCCGCAAACTGGATGGTCTTCGAAATCAGCGGATTCTGCGAATGCTTCTCCTCCTCCAGGGCGGGATTCTCCTTGTACGCCTTTTTCAGCGTCATCTTGGGCGCCTCCGGCACCATCTTCGCCAGGCGGTTGGATTCCGACAGCTCCAGCTTCAACACGCGCGCCACATCCTTGATGGCCATCTTGGCAGCCATACTGCCGAACGTCACGATGTGCGCCACCTTGTCGGAACCGTACTTTTCCGTCACCCACTCCAGCACCTGCTGCCTGCCGGCATCATCGAAGTCCACATCGATATCCGGCAACGATATACGGTCGGGATTCAAAAAGCGTTCGAACAGCAGGTCGTATTTCACCGGGTCTATATTCGTAATCCCCAGGCAATAAGCCACCGCACTACCGGCAGCCGAGCCACGCCCGGGACCCACAATCACCCCCATATCGCGGGCTGCCCGGATAAAATCCTGCACAATCAGGAAGTATCCCGGGAAACCCATCGTTTTCATGATATGCAACTCGAACACGATGCGGTCCATCAGTTCGGGCGACGGATTCTCCCCGTAGCGCCGGACCACGCCCTGCATCGTCAGTTCCTTCAAATAGTCCGCCTCCAACTTGATGCGGTACAGGCGGTCGATGCCTCCCAGCTTCTTGATTTTTTTCTGCCCCTCCTCCTCCGACATCACCACATTCCCTTTTTCGTCGCGGGTGAACTCGTTGAACAGGTCCTCCGGCGTGTACTTCTGCCGGTACTCCTCCTCCGTACCGATTTCCGGCGGAATGGGAAACACAGGCATCAACGGGTCGGAATCCAACTGGTACTCCTCCACCTTGTCCGTCACCTCCTGCGTATTCTCGATGGCTTCGGGCAGGTCGGCAAACAGCTCCGCCATCTCCTGCGTCGTCTTGAACCACTCCTGGCGGGTGTAGCGCATCCGGTTCGGGTCGTCGATATCCTTGCGCGTATTCAGGCAAATCAACAAGTCATGCGCCTCCGCATCCTCGGCATTCAGGAAATGGACGTCGTTCGTCGCCAGGAGCTTGATGCCCAACTTTTTCGCCATCTTGATTTTCTCCCGGATGCACTCCTGCTCCCTGTCGTACACATCCGCCCGCTGCTTCGGGTCCTCCGCCGGGTGGCGCATCACCTCCAGATAATAATCCTCCCCGAACAGATTCTTGTACCACAGCGCCGCCTTCTCCGCCCCCTCCAAATCGCCTGCCATAATCTTCTGGTCGATTTCCCCTCCGAGACACGCGGAAGAGACTATCAACCCCTCATGGTGTTTCTCCAGCAACTCCTTGTCGATGCGGGGACGGTAATAATACCCCTCCACAAAAGCAGCGGAGGTCAATTTCACCAGATTCCGGTAGCCCGCCAGGTTCTTGGCGAGCAGAATCAAGTGCTCCCCCGAGCGGTCTATCTGCTTCTCTTTATTGAAACGGGACACGCGCGCCACATACGCCTCGCATCCCAATATCGGCTTGATACCCTTCTTCCGGCAGGTGTCGTAAAACAACTTGATGCCGAACATATTCCCATGGTCCGTCAAAGACAGTGCCGGCATCCCGTCGGCAACCGCCTTGTCGATTAACCCGGAAATACTGGCAGCCCCGTCCAGGATGGAGTACTGCGAATGCACATGGAAATGGGTGAATTTCATAAGCTGCCGTCCTCTTTTGTCAGGATATGGAATATCTCCTCCAGCCCTGCCTCCTCCGCTTTCAACTCGAACATCGGGCAATTATGCTCCGCCGCCAGGCGGAACAACTCCACCCGCGGATCCTCCTTCGGCCTTGCCGTCAGTTGCCAGCATCCCGCCGCCAGCTCCGACACCCTTTCGAACAGCCCGCAACGCTCCAGCCACCGGCCATTCGACCCGGGGGCGAAACGCACGGTCACCGTGATGCGGTTGTCCGCCAGGAACGCCAACTCCCCGATGGGCTTGTCCGCCACCAGCCTCCCTTCGTGCAGGACCATCACCCGGTCGCACAGCGCCTGCACCTCCTGCATCACATGCGTCGAGAGCAGCACCGTCTTGTCGCGCCCGATGCGCAGAATCACTTTCCTCATCTCGTCCAGTTGGTTCGGGTCCAGCCCCGTCATCGGCTCGTCCAGCATCAGCACCTTCGGATCGTGTATCAGCGCCTGCGCCAATCCCACCCGCTGGCGGTAGCCCTTGGACAGCTCCTCCATCTTCTTCTTCAGCACCGGCTCCAGCCCCGTCATCTCAATCATCTCGTCCACCTTCCGCTTGATGTGCGTCAGCCCGTACAGCTTCACCACGTGCGTCAGGTACTCCCGCACGTACATATCCGGATACAACGGGTTCGTCTCCGGCAGATAACCGATGCTTCTCTTCACCTCCAACGGATACTTGCGCACATCCACGCCGTTCACCTCCACCTTCCCGTCGAACTCCGGCAGGTAGCCCGTGATCACCTTCATCGCCGTGGACTTCCCGGCACCGTTCGGTCCCAGGAAAGCGCATATCTCCCCGTCCCGCAAAGTAAAACTCACATCTTTCAACGCCTTGTGCTTCCAATAAGACTTGGATACATGCTCCACGAGTACCGACCAATCCTTTTTCGTTTCCATCATTTAAACCAATTATTCACATCCTCATATTTCAACAGGTGCACGATGACCTTCCCATCCGCCGTATGGCGATGGTTGCGGCAGGCGAACAACCGCTCCGCCATCTCCGCCATCTCCCCGCAAGCCAATGCCGTGCCGTAAGCGACCGCCGCCGCTTTCGCCAGCGCCAGCGCCACCCGTTCACGCGCCTTGTCGCGTATGCTCCCCTCCGTATTCTTATAATGTTCGACCAACTCCACCAGCACCTCCTTCGCCCGGTTGTTGGGCAAATCGGGAGGTGTCGCCTGAATGGCATAACACTGCTTGCCGAACACATTCAACTCAAACCCCAGCATCTCCAGGTCCGGCAACAACTCCTGCAACAGCAGGAAATCCGATGCCGACAACTCCAACACCTCCGGAAACAGGCTCTTCTGCCCCGCCACCCGGCTTGCCGACAGCGACTCCGCATACTTGTCGAACAACACCCGCTCATGCGCCCTCTTCTGGTCGATGAGCATCAGCCCGCTCTGCACCGGGGTGACGATATAACGCCCCTTCATCTGGAAATAACACGACGACACCGGTCCTCCCGGCACCTGCGGCTCCTCCATCCCCGGAAACAGCGACTGCACCGCTTCCGGCTCCTCCTTCACCCCGTCGAACAAGGCATCCCAACGCGCCGGCGCCTTTTCCTGCCGGTACTCCCCGCACGACACCCGCGTATGTTCGAAATCCGAATCCTCCGGCGTCATCCGGGCGGGGTAGTGGAACGGATTATACCCCGGGTCATAAGTGATGCGGGGCACAAACGGCGCCTGCGACTCCGCCCGCGGCTCCATATAATCCGGCTTCCCCTCCGTGTCGAAATCCAACGGGGGGGTCAGATTCAACTTCCCCAACGCCTCCCGGATGCACGCCAAGAGGATTTGAAAAAAGTCCGATTCGTTCTGAAACTTAATCTCCGTTTTCGTCGGGTGGATATTCACGTCCACCATCGAAGGCTCCACCGTCAGGTAGAGAAAATAAGAAGGTATGCTGTCCGCTCCGATAAGCCCTTCGTAGGCTTCCAGCACCGCCTTGTGGAAGAACGGGTGCTTCATGAAGCGGTTGTTCACGAAAAAATACTGCTCCCCGTAGGTCTTGCGCGCATACTCCGGCGAAGAGACGAACCCCTTGATACCCACCAGACTGGTGTCGCATTCCACCGAAATCAACCGCCCGTCCGACGCCTTGCCGAAAATATGGACGATGCGCTGCCGCAACCCCGTTGCCGGCAGATCGTACAACTCCGTCCCGTTGTTCTCCAGCGAAAAGGCAATCTCCGGATGGGTCAACGCCACCCGCAGGAACTCGTTCGTCACATTCCGCAACTCCGTGGCGTCCGACTTCAGAAACTTCCGCCGCGCGGGTATATTGTAAAACAGATTCTTCACCGTGATATTCGTCCCCTTCGGCGTGCACGCCTTCTCCTGGCTCTTCAGCTCGGACGCCGCCATGCAGAGCACCGTTCCCAACTCCTCCCCCTCCCGCCGCGTGCGCAACTCCACCTCCGACACGGAAGCAATCGAAGGCAACGCCTCCCCCCGGAATCCCAACGTATGGATATGGAACAAATCCTGCGCCGAAGCAATCTTCGATGTGGCATGCCGCTCGAACGCCATCCGCGCATCCGCCGGCGACATCCCCTTCCCGTCGTCAATCACCTGAATCGAAGCCTTCCCCACATTCTTCAACACCACCCGGATGTGCCCCGCCCCCGCATCCACGGCATTCTCCACCAACTCCTTCACCACGGAAGCCGGACGCTGGACCACCTCCCCCGCCGCAATCTGATTCGCCACCGAATCGGGCAACAAACGCACTACATCCGCCATCGCCCCCTCATTTATAAGCCGAACAGGCGCAACAGCCCGTCCGGATTCTTCACAAACAGATAAAACGCCCCGAGGAACAACAACACCAGAATCATAAACAGCCGCACCGTGCGCGACGAACCGGCATTCATCCGCATCGCCCTGCGCCTCTCGTACTCGCTCCTGAACTGCCCCTTGATGCCGGGCACATAAATATCCCCCTCCCGTTCCTCCATCCCCAGCTCCGCCCGGGCACGCTTCACGCGCTCCTCCCGCGCCTCCTTCTCGGGATCCCAAAAACGCGGCTTCAGATTAAACCGCTTATATTCCGGTTGCTTAAACAAAAACATCGCCATACCGTCACTCTTTTATATCCGTATCCTTCCCCGCCCCGAAACTCCGCGCCACCCATCTCGGCACAATGAACACCCCCGCCAGCAGGTAAGGATAATAAGTCACCAACCGCCAGAGCATCGCCATCATCACCGCCAACCCCGCACCCGGCAAAAACTCCCCGAGATACTCCTTGAACACAAACTCCGCAAACCCGCTGCCTCCCGGCGTCGGGCTCACCAGCATCATAATCCACATCACCAGCTGCCGCGCGAACACCAGGAAATGCGTCCCCCAGTCATACCGCCCCGCCCAAAACGCCACCAGCAACGCATTCACCACCCAATACCGCGCCGTCCACGAAAAAAAGGTCGCCCCGAACGTCTTCAGCCAGAAACCGAGAGGCTTCCGCCGCAGCTCATAAGAATTGCGCACGATGTCCGACCCCGCCTCATTCGCGCTATGCCGCCACTTCCGCAGCAGCCGCCAACGGAAGCACTTCATCAGCAAATATTTCAATCCCCGGGGATTCCGGAACAGCCCGTAGCTCAACACCAGCAGATAAAGCAGCTTCACGGAATAGCCCGCCACCGCCACCCACACCAATCCCGCGGTCACCCCCCCGTTCACCCCCGGCATATCCCACAACCGGCTCTGGCTCACGCACAGGCAAATCAACGGGAACATCACGATGAAATACAACTCGTCCAAAAACGAAGTCGCCATCACCATCGCCGAACTGCGCCCCACCTTCACCCCCTCCTTGTTCACGAAAAGAATCGCCAGGCTCGTCCCCCCGATGGCGGAAGGCGTCACCGCCGACGTGAACTCCCACAGGAAAATCACCCGCACGGCGCCCCACCAGCTCAAATGCCCGTCCGACAGCACCCGGATGCGGATGATGTACCCCAAGTCGCGCACCCCCATGCAGAGCAGCGCCACGAAAAGCCACCACGCCGAATGCCACGTGAAAACCACACGGCTAAAAGCCGTCGGATCAAACTCTCGATAAAGCATGTAGGAAACGACTGCCAGCCCAATGCCTACCGGATAAACTATTTTCCAGGGACTGATTTTCTTTGTGAGTTGTCTTTCTTTTTCCACCTTAACAGGAACTCCTCGTGGAGAGTATCGGGTTCGAACCGACGACCTCTTGCATGCCATGCAAGCGCTCTAGCCAACTGAGCTAACCCCCCTTCAATTTTCTCCCACAAAAATACGACAATTTTACAGAACTCCAAAAAGAACGGCAAAAATTATTCTCACCGCCCTATCCTAAGTTGCGCCATGGTTCCTCGCCCCTTCCGCCGCTGCTCGGTCGGGGCAGAGTCGGAGCTCGGTCGCTCGAGAGCGACCGAGGGGCGAACGAGGAGCGAAGAAGCAGCGAAGAAGCAGCGAAGAAGGGAGCAAGGAACCATGGCGCAACTTGGGCTCAACTACCCCTTCATGAACACGAAATAGACCGCCATGACCAGGCAGATGCAGGCGGCGAGGTGGTTCCAGTGGAGCTCCTGACCCTTGAAAATCAGGGTGGAGAAAAGGATGAAGACCACGAGGGTGATGACCTCCTGGATGATTTTCAACTGCATGAGGGTAAAGGGACCGCCGTTCTCCTGGAAACCGATGCGGTTAGCGGGCACCTGGGCGCAATATTCGAAGAAAGCGATGCACCAGGAGAAAAGGATGACGCCGATGAGGGGCCAGTGGGTGGTCACTTTCATCTCCTGGAGCTTGAGATGCCCGTACCAGGCAAACGTCATGAACACATTGGAGAGAAGCAGAAGTGCAAGGGTTTGAAAAACTTTCATAACAAGCGGTTTACCAATAATTTTTCGGCAAAATTACCATAAACGGATAAAATTGACAATTTTATCCATACCTTTGTTGTAGACAGAAAAAACAGATTACGACCATGGAAAACAGGATGCACAGTGTAGAGATTCGCGGGTTATGGAAAAAATATGACTTTTGCTGGTGCGGGTTGAACCCGGACGTCAATATCCTCATCGGTATCAACGGAAGCGGAAAAACCACGCTGTTCAACATCATCGACGCCCTACTGACGGCGGACGTCAAACGGCTGAAAGGATACGGCGTGGAGGCGGACGTGACGATAGACGCCCACACCGTGAAATACAGGCAGAACACCGCCATCGCGGACCTGAAGCAACAACTGGAAGGAATCCGCTACCAGAAAATCAGCACCTTCGACATCCCCTTCCGCGACAAACCGAAAGCGGGACGGGAGTACAGCCAGCTATATAACGAATTGCACACCATCGTGTACGACATCGGGAACATCAATCCCTCTTTCTCCGATTACCGCCTCAAAGCCACAAATTTTCCGGACGAAGCGGAGCACATCAACCAACGCATCCAGATGCTCTTCGAGACCATCGACCGGCTGTTCGGGAAAACAGAAAAGACAATAAAAATAAACCCAAACACCAATCATCTCGTATTTATGGATGACGATGAGGAGATACCGCTGTACAAACTGTCGTCCGGAGAGAAGCAGTTGCTGTTGATTCTGATGCGCGTGTTCCTGATGGAGGAGAAACCTTACATCCTGCTGATGGACGAGCCGGAAATCTCGCTGCACATCGAATGGCAGTATAAGTTGTTTGAAGAGATACGGCGGTTGAATCCGAACTGCCAGATTATCACCTCCACGCACTCGCCGAGCCTTTTCGGGGAGGGATGGGGCGACAAGCTGGTCTTCGTCGAAGATTTGATTACGACTAAACAATGAGACGGTATGTTCGGAAAAAACATGAAAAGCAACGGGAAGCGGGAGGCGGAACGGCGGGCGCAGCATTATGAAGCAACGGCAAAACGGTTTGCTTTGGATGCGAAGATGTTCCGCTGCCGCGCGGCGATACATGTGGAAAACAAGGATGACATCGAATTCTGGAGCATGGTGCTGAAGCACTTCAAACCGGAAGAAAAGTTCCATTTCATCGCAGGCTCACGCAACGAATACGGGCGGGAGACCTACGGGGTCACGCAGTGTCTGAAGTATTACAACTACTTGAGCCCGGCGTTTTTCATCTGCATCGACAGCGACTACCGGTATCTGTTGCAAAACCAGAAGATGAACGCCCGCAACTTTGTCCTGCAGACCTACACCTATTCTTTCGAAAACCACCACTGTTTCATCGACGGGCTGGACAACGTGTGCAGCCGGGCAACCCACATGGAAAACACGGTGTTCGATTTCCGTCGCTTCCTGACGCGGTTTTCCCGCATCCTCTACGAACTGTTCATCTGGCACCTCTACTTCCAGAACACGCAGCCCGCCTTGTTCAGCCAGGCGGATTTCGACAACTACATCGTGCTGCCCAACTCGCGTTATTGCCCATTGATCCGCGGAGGCGGCATGCCCGTGCTGGACGATTTGCAGGAACGGGTGAGCCACCGGCTGGACACCCTGAGGCGGAAATACCCGCAAATCAATCTGAACCGGACCAAAGGGAGATACAGGAAACTGGGGCTGACGCCCGAAAATGTTTACCTCTATATCCGGGGGCACAATCTGTACGACCTGGTGCTGTTGCTGTGCAAAGAGGTGTGCAAAACCCTCCTCCGCAAAGCCAAAGAGGCGAAAAAGGCCACTCCCGAAGAGGTGAAAGAGGTGTACCGCGGACGGTATAGCGTGGACTTCTACCTGCGGCAAAACCTGAAATTCGGATGCTATCCCCCCATGCTCAAACTGGAGAAGGACATCCGGTTATTGTTGGGCTGAAAGCGGGGCGGGCTTGCCGAGCATATTGACAATCTCCCCCTTTGCGGTCACTTGGCGTTTCAGTGTACTGCTTTCTTCTTCCCAAGAAAACCAATTTCCGATATGTTCCTTGGAAACATTCAAGGTCTTCTCTTCCTGAAAACTGCTGCTATTTTTGACTGAACCGTTTTCAAGATAATCAATGACATAGAAAACCTTCGGTTCTCTCAATTCATATTCTTCCTTATCGAAAGACAGGTTTTTCTTTTTCGTGGCGTACACGGTGATTTCCGCGTAAAAAGGCACCGTATCCGACTCTATGGTCTTTTCCCATGCCTTGATGACAATTTCTTCCTGCCTCTTGCCCTGCGCGTCCGTATAGGAGACCCGGACATCCGCCAGGCTCAGATAGTCCGCCGAGGGATTGACCGACCAATGAATTCGGGCGGACTTTACGACTTCCACTTCATCTTTTACAACTTCCGTTTCATCTTTATCGCAGCCGGCAAAGCCCAATGACAAGCAAACCGCCACGCATAACAGTGTATTTTTCATGGCATAAAACATTTAAGTGTCGCAAATATAATAATTATTTCAAAACATGATATGCCTGGTGCGTATTCCATAAAATCTTTTTACTTTTGTGCGCGGATGCAAATGATTGACGGACGATGGATGAACAATTCGACATCAGGGACGACAGCCGGATGAAAGAGACGGACCGGGACTTCGAACGGGCACTGCGCCCGTTGGCGTTCGGGGACTTCCAGGGACAGAAAAAGATTGTGGAAAATCTGGAAATCTTCGTCCGCGCGGCGAAAATGAGGGGAGAACCGCTGGACCACGTGATTCTGCACGGTCCTCCGGGACTGGGCAAAACCACGCTCTCCACCATCATCGCCAATGAACTGGGCGTAGGCATCAAAATCACCTCGGGACCGGTGCTGGACAAGCCCGGCGACCTGGCGGGACTGCTCACCAACCTGGAAGAAAACGACGTCCTGTTCATCGATGAAATTCACCGGTTGAGCCCCGTGGTGGAGGAATACCTCTACTCCGCCATGGAAGACTTCCGCATCGATATCATGATCGACAAAGGACCGGCGGCGCAGTCGGTGCAAATCCACATCAACCCGTTCACCCTCATCGGCGCCACCACGCGCAGCGGACTGCTGACGGCACCCCTGCGCGCCCGTTTCGGCATCAACTGCCACCTTGAATACTACAACATCGACGTCCTCGCGGGCATCGTCAATCGTTCGGCTGCCATCCTCGGCACAAAAATCACCAGCCGGGCAGCGGAAGAGATTGCCTCCCGCAGCCGCGGCACGCCACGTATCGCCAACGCCCTGCTGCGGCGCGTCCGGGATTTCGCCATGGTCAAGGGGAACGGCACCATCGACCACGAAATCACCCGCTATGCCCTGGAAGCCCTGAATATCGACAAATACGGGCTGGACGAAATGGACAACAAAATCCTCCTGACCATCATTGAGAAATTCAACGGGGGACCTGTGGGACTGACCACCATCGCCACTGCCGTGGGCGAAGATGCCGGCACGCTGGAGGAGGTCTATGAACCGTTCCTCATCAAAGAGGGATTTTTGAAGCGGACTCCTCGCGGACGAGAGGTCACCGAACTGGCATACAAGCATCTGGGAAAAGAAAACCGCCAACCGGAAGGCAGGCAAATGTCACTCTTCTGATAGTTAAAGTATGTAAATACTGCTGTATCTTCAACTATAAATGTTAAATTTGTGGGGATGAGAAGAAAGCAGATTATCATATTAGGCGTAGTCATGGGGGCAGCCCTGGCGGGTTTGTTGCTCACACAAGCCAAATATTTCCAGACTGCTTTCAAACTGAAAAGGTCTCAGTTCGATTACCTTGTCAATCGTTCCATCGACCAGGTGGTCGGCTTTCTGGAAGAACAATACAGCGCCCGGCTGCACGCCAAAGCTTCCCTGCTCGACAATCTGCCGATGCAGAAAGCGGGCGGACTGTACACCACGCCCATCTGCCCCGGACTCCATTCCGACCTGCCGATAAACGGCATCAACATCGGCATCGGCTACTCCGAAACGCCGTTGAAATATGAAAACAGCCTCTCCTCCGGCAGCCTCGGGCAGAACGGCAACAACAATCTCATGAACTCCATCGAGAAATCGAGGCAGGCATTGCAGGAACGCTACGGCAAGGCATACGACCTGGTCGTAGTCGCCCACGGCGAAGAGCCGGCAGGGCTATCGCTCGAAGAGCTGATTCGCGAAACCGACCTCAAAGGAGCCATCGGCGAATACCTGAAAGAGAACGGGCTGGCGGCACAAGCCGAATATGCCGTCAAAGAGGGCGGACGCTTCATCTCCATGTCCTCCCGCTTTTTCGAACGGGAATCCTCGTTCACTTACCACCGCAAGATTTACTTGGGGGAAGAGGGCACGCTGTTCCTTTCTTTTCCCGACGAAACGGAAGACATCGTGTCCGTCGTCCTGCTCCTGCTGCCGGGACTGTTGATCACCTTTCTGCTGGTGGGCTGTTTCACGCTCTGCCTCATGGAAATCGTCAAACAGAAAAAACTGTCCGTCATCAAGAACGACTTCATCAACAACATGACCCATGAATTCAAGACCCCCATCGCGACCATCTCGCTGGCGGCACAGATGCTCAAAGACGGGGCGGTGAGCTGCTCCTCCGCGACGACAGACCACATCGCGGGCATCATCGGGGATGAAAGCAAGCGGCTGGCTTTCCAGGTGGAAAAGGTATTGCAGACCGCCCTGTTCACGGAGAAGAGGATGAAACTGAAACTGAAGACGGTCTATCTGAATGAGATTGTGGAAAGCCTTTCCACCAAGTTCAGCCTGCGGGCGGTGGACAAAAAAGGCCATCTCTTCTGCTACCCCGAAGCGGAACACGACGAGATATATGCGGACGAGGTGCACATCACCAACATAGTCTCCAATCTCCTGGACAACGCGCTCAAATACTGCGCCGGGAAACCGGAAATCAACGTCACCACCTGCAACCGCGGCAACGAAATTATCGTAAGCGTGGAAGATAATGGCATAGGAATTGCTGCAAAAGAACAAAAACTGATATTTGAACGGTTTTACAGAGTATCCACGGGCAATCTGCACGATGTAAAAGGATTCGGCTTGGGGCTGTCATACGTCAAAAGCATCGTGGAAGCACACGGCGGGCGCATCGAGGTGGAGAGCGAAGAGGGCAAGGGAAGCCGGTTTCAAGTCATTCTGCCCTTGGCGGATAATAAAAAGAAAGGAAGAAAAACTTTATTTTTTTAAATACGTATAATTTCAAAGAAATAACTAAAACAAAATAGTATGGAAGACAGAATAAAAATTTTATTGGCGGAAGACGACACCAATCTGGGTATGCTCTTGAAAGAGTATTTGAGAGCCAAGGGATTCGAGACGGTCCTCTGCGAAGACGGTGAGGTGGCACACGAAGCATTCCTCAACCAGCCTTTCGATATATGTATCTTTGACGTCATGATGCCGAAAAAGGACGGCTTCACCCTGGCCAAAGAGGTACGGCAGATCAACAGTGAGATACCCATCATCTTCCTCACCGCCAAGAGCATGAAGGAAGATGTCCTCGAAGGCTTCAAATTGGGCGCCGACGACTACATGAGCAAACCGTTCTCCATGGAAGAACTGCTGCTGAGAATCGAAGCGGTGCTGCGCCGTTCCACCGGCTTGAAACCGGAAGACGAACAGGAAATCTTCAAAATCGGCAAACTGACTTTCAACTCCAAGAAACAGACCTTGAGCGACGGAACGGAAGACCAGAAGCTGACCACCAAGGAATCCGAACTGTTGAAGTTACTGTGCATGAACGTGAACAAAGTGCTCGAAAGGAACTACGCACTCAAACACATTTGGGCGGACGACAATTACTTCAATGCCAGAAGCATGGATGTGTACATCACCAAACTGCGCAAGCACCTGAAGAAAGACCCCAATGTGGAAATCATCAACGTGCACGGCAAGGGCTACAAATTAATCTTGTGATCACACAGACGACACGCAAGGGGTTGTGCCGGGACAAGCGTCCGGCGCAACCCCTTTTTCACTTGGATAACCATTCGAACAGGAGAAGAAAAAAACATGGAAAATAAGTTGAACATCTACAACACCCTCACCCGCCGGAAAGAAACGTTCGAACCGCTCAATCCCCCTTTCGTAGGGCTGTATGTCTGCGGTCCCACGGTTTACGGCGACGCCCATCTGGGGCACGCCCGTCCCGCCATCACCTTCGACCTCGTCTTCCGCTACCTGCAATACCTCGGCTATAAGGTGCGCTACGTCCGCAACATCACCGACGTGGGGCACCTCACCAACGACAGCGATGACGGCGAGGATAAAATTGCCCAAAAAGCCAAACTGGAGCGCCTGGAACCGATGGAGGTCGTGCAATATTACACCAACCGCTACCACAAGAACATGGAGCAGTTGAACACCCTCCCCCCAAGCATCGAACCGCATGCGTCCGGGCACATCATCGAGCAGATGGAGCTCGTGAAAAGAATCCTTGAAAACGGATTCGCCTATGAAAGCGAAGGCAGCATCTATTTCGACGTCGAAGCCTACAACCGCAAATACCACTACGGCAAACTCTCCGGGAGGCGCGTGGAGGAACTCTTCGCCAACACCCGCCAACTGGACGGACAGCAGGAAAAACGCAATCCCGCGGACTTCGCCCTCTGGAAAAAAGCCTCGCCGGAACACATCATGCACTGGCCCTCTCCCTGGAGCGAAGGCTTCCCCGGCTGGCACCTCGAATGCTCCTGCATGAGTCAGAAATACCTTGGCGACCGCTTCGACATCCACGGCGGAGGACTGGATCTCCAGTTCCCCCACCACGAATGCGAAATCGCCCAAAGCACGGCGGCATACGGACAGGAAGCCGTGAAATACTGGATGCACAACAACATGGTCACCATCAACGGGCAGAAAATGGGCAAGTCCTTAGGCAACTTCATCACCCTCGACCAACTCTTTTCAGGCGACAACGGAGTGCTGGAACAAGCCTACTCGCCGATGACCGTGCGCTTTTTCATCCTGCAAGCCCACTACCGCAGCCCGCTCGATTTCTCGAACGACGCCCTCAAAGCGGCACAGAAAGGCTACGAGCGACTGATGGCAGCCGTGGCGGCACTGGACAAAATCAAGGCATCCCCGGACAACACGGCGGACGTGGACGCACTGGCAACCAAGTGCTTCGACGCCATGAACGACGACCTGAACACACCCACCCTCATCTCCCACCTCTTCGACGGAGTACGCCTCATCAACTCCCTCGCGGCAGGAAGTGAAAAAATCAACAGCGCCAACCTGGAAAAACTCCGGACGCTCTACCACGACTTCACCTTCGACATCCTCGGACTGAAAGCCGAAACCGAAGCCGTCGGGCGCGACCACGAAGCGCTGGGCAAGGTGCTGGACATGGTCATGTCCATCCGCACGGAAGCCAAACAGAAAAAGGACTGGGCGACTTCCGACAAAATCCGCGACGAACTGAAAGCGGCAGGTGTCATCGTCAAAGACACCAAAGAAGGATACGAATGGGAACTGGAAAACGCATAACGATGCACTACCTATATTATTGGGTCGTCCTCCTGGCGCTCTGCTCCTGCAACGGGGGAAAAACCGCCCGGCAGGAACAAACGGGGACCGCAGTGTCGGAAAACCGCCGGGAACAGGTGAAATATGTGAACAGCCTCAAATGGATTACGCCGGAGAAAAACCGCTCGTTCCGTTTCGGGGAGGAGCTGAGAGTGGAATTTGAAAACAAAGACCGCTTCCCCATAGACTCCTCCGCCGTCTACCTTAACGGACGCCCCGTCGCCCGACTGGATGCCGGCACCCGCACGTTCACCCTCCCGATACCCGCCACCCGGGCAGGCAGGCAGACCTTGAAAATCGTCGCCTGGCATCCCGACAACAGACAGGGATTGCTCTCCACGACCATCGAGGTCAAGCCCGACAAGGCGCCCGTGCGCTGCTCCTACCGCGTGGTGAACACCTACCCGCACGACCCCCGCGCCTACACCCAGGGACTGATATACCGGGACGGCTACATGTATGAAGGCACCGGGCAGTGCGGCGAATCCTCCATCCGGAAAATCGACATGAAGACCGGCAACATCCTCTCCGTCCTCACCATCGACAGCCAGTTCTTCGGCGAAGGCATCACCGTCTTCAAAGACAAAATCTACCAACTCACCTGGCGTTCGCGCAAAGGCTTCGTCTACGACCTGAAGACCTTTTCCCCGGAATCCTCCTTCAGCTACAACACCGAAGGATGGGGCATCACCACCGTAGGCGACCGCCTCGTCATGAGCGACGGCAGCCACAAACTCTACCACGTCGCCCCCTCCTCCTTCCACATCACGAAAGAGGTGGAGGTCTACGACCACAACGGACCCGTGGAACAACTCAACGAACTGGAATACATCGACGGACTCGTGTGGGCGAACGTATGGCTCAGCGACCGCATCGTCGCCATCGACCCGGAGAGCGGCGTCGTGAAATACGAACTGGACCTGACCCGTCTCCTGTCCGCCTCCGAACGGGCGAAACTGGACGAGAACGACGAAGTGCTGAACGGCATTGCCTGGAATCCGGAAAAACGGACCTTTTACCTCACGGGGAAACGGTGGCCCAAACTCTTCGAAGTCCAAGTCTCCCTCAACCCATAACCTATATCCACACTATCATGAACGTACAGATAGAACCCTCCTGGAAAGAACTGCTCGGCGAAGAATTCGAGAAACCTTACTTTGAAGCCCTCACCCGTTTCGTCCGGGACGAATACGGGCAAACCCGGATATATCCTCCCGGCAAACTCATCTTCAACGCCTTCAACCATTGCAGCGTGGACAACACCAAAGTCGTCATCCTCGGACAGGACCCCTATCACGGTCCCGGACAAGCGCACGGGCTCTCCTTCTCCGTCCCCGAAGGCATCCAGCAACCGCCCTCTCTCCAGAACATCTTCAAAGAGATTGAAAACGACCTCGGTATTCCCGTCCCCGCATCGGGCAATCTGGAACGCTGGTCCGACCAGGGTGTCCTCCTCCTCAACGCCACCCTCACCGTGCGCGCCCACCAGGCGGGCTCCCACCAGAATAAAGGCTGGGAAACCTTCACCGACGCCGTCATCCGCCGCCTCGCCGACCAAAAAGAGCACCTCGTATTTCTCCTCTGGGGCTCCTACGCCCAGCGGAAAGGTGCCTTCATCGACACGGACAGGCACCTCGTCCTCAAATCCGTCCACCCCTCCCCCCTCTCCGCCAACCGCGGCGGCTGGTTCGGCAACCACCAGTTCAGCCGCACCAACCAATACCTGCAGGCGCACGGCTTGTCACCCATTGAGTGGTAAAAAATAGAATATTTCTCTATATTTGAATAGTATCCTGAAATCAATTGATTTCAGGATACTATTCAAAGAATCTCGATTTATTCAAACTCTTTTATTTCACTTGTACTTTTCTTCCCGCCGCTTTCCGATAATTTTCCTTTTCTTTGATTTTTATATTCATCTTTACAAGCAAATGTGGATCATCTGTTTCATTAGCAACTACACCTTTAAATTTACCTTTAAATTTACCCATTTTATCATCCCTCTGAGCTTTTCCACGACTTGCTTTCAATCCTTCCGCACCTTTCCATTCTACTACATACACCTCATCTCCATAATTAACAGCATGTGTTTCATTATCATCATACAATAAATATATGCGTTCTTCAGATCCTTGCGTTTTTTGTTTAAAACGTAAGCAATTATCATTATCCGGCTCAAAGGCTACATAATATATAATGTTGCCGTCAGCATCTTTTTCCCATTTTAGCAAAGCACCTTCAGTACTACTAGTTATTTGAATCACGTCTTTATGATACGTTGCCTTTATTGACCCTTTTACTGCTACTTTACCAATAATATCAGGATTTTCGCTCTTGGTTAAGACAATATTTCTTGATACATAATATTGGAAGTTTTCTACTTTACCTACAATAGAAGCATTTCGATGAATTGTTTTTGTCATAGGCTTAGTGTGTACACAACTAGAAGAGCCAAATACAATTAAAACAATAATGGTAATTAAAAATGTGTATTTCATAATTTTCATTTTTACAATTAATAAAATGGTGACTCGTCCCATTTTCAATATACGCATATAAAAAAAACGTGGGACAACACTTCATATTATTCGTCTTTAAGGTTCTCGACTACCTGAACATCAAATAAATGAGTAAAGCCCACGCCATAGACGTGAGCGTCATCGCTTTACTCCTGATGTTCTAAAATTGTCGAGATTTTAAAGACAAGAATACAAGCTAAACGCTTTTTCCAATATTTAAAATATACGTATCTTCAATCCTTTATTTTCCCATAGGCAACCTGTTTTTATTCCACTGCAAACGTACACATTTTTTCCCAACAACCGCAACCGTTTCCGAAAAAATCATCCCCAAACCCAAAATAAACCGGAAATAGGGCATCTATATGGAAATAAATGCCTAATTTTGAAACAGATTTAAAAATCAATAAACACAATATTGAACGAATCATGGTTAGTTACAAAGAGTTAGGTCTGGTGAATACCAGAGAAATGTTCAAGAAAGCGATGGATGGGAAATATGCCATCCCGGCTTTCAACTTCAACAACATGGAACAGATGCAGGCCATCATCCAGGCTTGCGTGGAAACCAAATCGCCCGTCATCCTGCAGGTGTCGAGCGGCGCACGCAAGTACGCCAACCAAACGCTTCTGCGCTACATGGCACAGGGAGCGGTGGAGTATGCCAAAGAACTGGGATGCAACATCCCCATCTGTCTCCACCTGGACCACGGCGACACGTATGAACTGTGCGTTTCCTGCATCGAGATGGGTTTCTCCTCGGTAATGATTGACGGCTCCGCGCTGCCTTACGAGGAGAATGTGGCGCTGACGAAAAAGGTGGTGGAATACGCGCACAAGTATGACGTGACCGTAGAAGGCGAACTGGGCGTGCTGGCAGGCATCGAGGATGACGTGGTGGCAGCCAAGAACGTGTACACCAGCCCGGACCTGGTCGAGGACTTCGTAAAGAAGACCGGCGTGGACTCCTTGGCGATTTCAATCGGCACATCCCACGGCGCCAACAAATTCAAACCGGAACAGTGCACCCGCAATGCGGAAGGCATCCTGATACCGCCCCCCCTGCGTTTCGACATTCTGGAGGAAATCGAAAGACGCATCCCGGGCTTCCCGATCGTACTGCACGGCTCGTCTTCCGTACCGCAGGACAAGGTGGCAATCATCAATAAATACGGCGGCGCCCTGAAGGACGCGGTAGGTATTCCCGAGGAACAGCTGCGCAAAGCCGCCACTTCCGCTGTCTGCAAAATCAACATCGACTCCGACGGACGTCTCGCCATGACGGCTGCCGTACGCGAGGTGTTCGTGCAGAAACCGGCGGAATTCGACCCGCGCAAATATCTGGGTCCCGCCCGCGATGCCCTGAAAGAACTCTACAAGCACAAGACCGTGCATGTGCTGGGCAGTGCGAACAGAGTGGAATAACCGACTCTTTTCACGATAAGCAACCGGAGGCGCTGACGCGCCTCCGGTTTTTTTCAACCCAAGACAGCCTCTTGCCTAAGGAATGCCCGTAGCACACTTGCTATAACAAGGTAAATAACGAAGAATCAAGGGTTTTGCAAACGAAATATTCCATAGGCATCCTACTGTCGCGGGCAGGGCGTTTCCACAACTTGGGGAGGGTTTGCATTATTACGCCGCGGAAGACCCGTTTTTACGAAAAATATTCGTATCTTTGCATGTTTAAATAAATTTTACAAATGCGGAAACTAAGAAACATTGCCATTATCGCGCACGTGGACCACGGCAAGACGACCCTTGTGGACAAGCTGATACTGCAAGGTAAGCAATTCAGAGAAAATGAGAAACAGAGTGGAGATTTGATTCTTGACAACAACGACCAGGAACGGGAGCGAGGCATCACGATTCTGGCGAAAAATGTGTCGGTGCATTACAAGGACTACAAAATCAATATCATCGACACCCCGGGCCACTCGGATTTCGGCGGGGAGGTGGAGCGCGTGCTGAATATGGCGGACGGCGTGCTGCTGCTGGTGGACGCATTCGAGGGGACGATGCCGCAGACGCGTTTCGTGTTGCAGAAGGCGCTGGGATTGGGCAAAAAGGCGATTGTGGTGGTGAATAAGGTGGACAAGCCGAACTGCCGCCCGGATGAAGTGCAGGAAGAAGTGTTCGATTTGATGTTCTCGTTGGGCGCCAGCGAGGAACAGTTGGATTTCAAGACAATATACGGAAGTGCCAAGCAGGGCTGGATGTCGACGGACTGGAAACAGCAGACGAACGACATCACGCCGCTTCTCGATGCCATCATCGAGGACATTCCGGAACCGGAAGCCGCGGTGGGCACGCCGCAGATGATGATTACATCGCTGGAGTATTCGTCCTACATCGGACGGATTGCCATCGGGAAGCTGACGCGGGGTACTCTGAAGGCGGGGATGCCCGTAACGCTGTGCAAGCGCGACGGAGTGACGCAGGTGAAGACGCGCATCAAGGACCTGATGCTGTTCGAGGGATTGGAGAAGCAGAAGGTGGAAGAGGTGGAGGCGGGAGAGATTTGCGCGCTGGTGGGCATCGAAGGGTTTGAAATCGGGGATACGATTGCCGATTTCGAAAATCCGGAGGCACTGACGCCGATTGCCATCGACGAGCCGACGATGAGTATGTTGTTCACCATCAACAACTCGCCGTTCTTCGGAAAGGACGGAAAATATGTGACCTCACGCCACATCAAGGAACGGTTGGACCGGGAGCTGGAGAAGAACCTTGCGTTGCGGGTGGAGCCGGGACTGAGCGCGGACTCGTTCGTGGTGTTCGGGCGCGGCGTGCTGCACTTGAGCGTGCTCATCGAAAGCATGCGGCGGGAGGGGTATGAGTTGCAGGTGGGACAGCCGAAAGTGATTATCAAGGAGATAGACGGAGAGAAGTGCGAGCCGGTGGAGGAACTGACCATCGATATTCCGGAGGAGTTTTCTGGCAAAGCCATTGAGATGGTGACGAAGCGGAAAGGAGTGTTGAACAATATGGAGACGCGGGACGAGCGGGTGCACCTGGATTTCGACATCCCTTCGCGCGGTATCATCGGGTTGCGCAGCAATCTGCTGACGGCATCCGCCGGCGAGGCAATCATCGCGCACCGCCTGAAAGGGTTCGAGCCGTATAAGGGGGAAATCGAAATGCGCATCAACGGTTCGTTGATTGCCATGGAAACGGGCGATACATTCGCGTATGCCATCAACAAGTTGCAGGACCGCGGGAAGTTCTTCATCGAACCGGGAGAAACAGTGTATGCGGGGCAGGTCATTGGCGAGAGCACGCGTCCGGACGATATCGTCATCAACGTGTGCAAGTCGAAGAAACTGACCAATATGCGCGCCAGCGGTTCGGACGACAAGGTGAACATCGCACCGCCGGTGAAGTTCAGTCTGGAAGAGGCTTTAGAGTACATCCAGGAGGACGAGTACGTGGAGGTGACACCGAACGCCATGCGCCTGCGCAAAATCATCTTGGACGAAACGGAGCGCAAGCGGCAGAGCAAAAGGGCGGCATCTGTAGAAGAATAAGTTATTATATCGCATATACTTATGAAAATAGCCATTGTAGGAGCCAGCGGCGCCGTGGGACAGGAGTTCCTGCGGGTACTGGACGAACGGAATTTTCCGGCGGAGGAGTTGGTGCTGTTCGGTTCCCCGCGCAGCGCGGGAAAGACGTACACTTTCCGAGGGAAGGAACTGACGGTGAAATTGTTGCAGCATAACGACGATTTCAAGGGCATCGACTTCGCCTTTGTCTCGGCAGGAGGGGACACCTCCCGGGAGTATGCGGAGACCATCACGAAGCACGGAACGGTGATGATCGACAATTCCAGCGCGTTCCGGATGGACGAGGAGGTGCCTTTGGTGGTGCCGGAGGTCAATCCGGAGGATGCGTTCGTGCGTCCGCGGGGTATCATCGCGAACCCGAACTGCACGACGATTCTGATGGTGGTGGCGTTGAAAGCCATCGAGGAGCTGTCGCACATCAAGCGGGTACATGTGGCGACCTACCAGGCTGCCAGCGGTGCGGGCGCCGCGGCGATGGACGAGTTGTACGCGCAGCACCGGCAAATCCTGGCGGGCGAGGAACCGACAGTGGAGAAGTTCGCTTACCAGTTGGCGTTCAACCTGATTCCGCAAGTGGACGTGTTCACGGACAACGGCTATACGAAAGAGGAAATGAAGATGTTCAACGAGACGCGGAAAATCATGCACTCGGATATCCGGGTCAGCTCGACCTGCGTACGGGTGCCGGCATTGCGCGCCCATTCGGAGAGCATCTGGATAGAAACGGAGCGTCCGGTGACGGTGGAAGAGGCACACGCCGCTTTCGCCCGTGCGGAAGGGCTGGTGTTGCAGGATGACCCGACAGGGAAGGAATACCCGATGCCGCTGTTCCTGTCGGGGAAAGACCCGGTGTATGTGGGACGCGTACGACGGGATTTGGCGAACGAGAACGGGCTGACCTTCTGGGTCGTGGGCGACCAAATCAAGAAAGGCGCTGCCTTGAATGCCGTGCAGATTGCCGAAGTGCTTCTGCAAAAAAAGGCTTAGAATTGAAAGTGGTTAATGCCGAACGCCTCCGGGCGGGCGGTGCAGATAAAGCAGCTATAAGTTTTATCTATCGGACATTCCCGTACAGCTACCGGCTGGAGGGAATGTCCTCTTTCTATGGTGACGGTTCCGTCGAAAGAGACCTTGCAGGCGGAGAGGGTGTCTGCCAGCCCTTCGCCGGTATATTTGAGGTAGCTCTCCTTCACGGACCAGTGGTCGAAGAAGAGCGCCGTCCGCTGCTCGGGGGGGGTATGCTCCAGGAGGGCGACCTCATCGGGGTGGAAGTAACGGCGGGCGACCTCCATGCGCACCCTTCCCCTCCGCTCGATGTCGATGCCGACCTCTTCGCCGCCGACGGCGCACACCACGTAATCGCCCGAATGGGAGAGGTTAAAGAAAACGGGGATAGCGGCGCTGACGTAAGGTTTGCCGTGGGCGCCCCGCAGGATGCAATAGTCGGAAGGCTTCAATCCCCAGATGCTGCGGAGCAGGCAGCGCACCATCGCCTCCCCGAGCCATTTGGTAAGGCGCACGCGGGGATTCCCGCACGCCAGTCCCGCACACCGGGTCTCCCCGCTGATGAGAGGGGCGAAAAAACGGTCGGGACACGCCTCGTAATCGGATACACGGAGAAAGAATACGTCCATTAGAAATCGATTCGAATATTGTTTTTTTGGAAATGCTCCCTCAATTTGTGGATGGCCCTGTTCTTGAGCACCTTGACGGTATTGTAGGCAATCTCCAGCTCATCGGCGATTTCCCGGATGCTTTTCCCGAGCAGCGACAGTTCCACAATCCGTTTGGCTTGGGGAGGGAGAATATCGATAGCGCGGTTCAAGAGGAAATTCGCCTCCTGCTCCATGATGTTGTTCCACAAAGAATCGTCCGCCTCCTCCATGCGATCCAGCTTCTCATGGCGCTTTTTTTCTCGCCTCAGGGAGCGCATATAGTTCAACGCCTCGTTGCGCACCATGATAAAAAGGTAGTTCTCGACGGATTCCAGTTTGTCGTATTGCGCCCTATTTTCCCAGAATTTGATGATGACCTCCTGGGCGATGTCCTTCGCCGCCTCCGAATCTCCCGTCAAGGAGGCGGCAACTGCACACAGCGATGCAAAACGGTCACGAATGAAATGCCCTAAGTCGAACGGAGGTTCCGAAGTGTTCCGGAGGTTTTGCATATAGTCAGGAAGCAGGTTAAAAAGTTTACGCCAAATATAGGGATTTTATTCCGGTGGAACGAGAAAATTAAAAAATATTATTTTGTGTAATACCAAAGGGTACTCTGCGGTGTCTTTAAGAAAAGTAGTAATCAAATATGAAAGTCAAAAACGAGAGTTATCAAAAATTCCTGGATTTGAAATCCGAATATGAACGTACTACCGATTACGAGAAGTTGGAAGGCGACATCCGCCGTGCCTTGCAGGAGCGGAAACGCCGCAGGGTAACGAGGCGCATCCTGGCATGGAGCAGCAGCGCAGCCGCCGTCCTGGCAGTGGGCGCCGTCCTCCTTTGGGAATATACGGGCAGCCCGCGCGTACAGGCGGTGAAAACGTCCGTCAGCATTGCGGAAGCACCGCAGGGCGAGGAGGTTCAGGACAAGGTGATTCTGGTGATGGCGGACGGGAAGCGGGTGAATATGACCGAGATGCGGCAGGATTCCATGACTTTGGGCACCGCCACCGTCATGGGCGAGGAGGGGCGCATCATCTATGCTTCCGACCGGACGCAGACGGACAGCCTGCAGCCCGAGCACCTGGAGATGAACCGAGTGATTATCGCTTCCGGCGGGCTCTATTCGCTGCAATTGAGCGACGGCTCGCGGGTGTGGCTGAATTCCGAAACCGAAATGGAATACCCGGTCCTCTTCGGACGGGGGGAACGGGTGGTGAAACTGAGCGGGGAGGCATTCTTCGAGGTCGCGCCGGATGCGGCACGTCCGTTTATCGTGGAAGCCAACGGGATTCGCACGCGGGTGTTGGGCACCTCTTTCAACATCAAGGCATACCGCAACGAAACGAACATCAGCACCACGCTGTTCACGGGGAAGGTGCAGGTGAGCGCCGAGGCGGATTCCACACGCTCCGTGCTCCTGACACCGGGGAAACAAGCGGACTGGAACCGGGAGAGCGGACAAATGCGGGTGTCGAAAGCCAATCTGGAACATACGCTTGCGTGGAAAGAAGGGCTGTTCCTGTTCAACAAAGAGAACATCGAGGTGGTATCCCGCCAAATCGAACGATGGTACGGCGTGAAATTCATCTATGAAACGGGAGAGAAAACGGATTATACATTCAACGGTTATTTCAGCAAAGACGAAACGCTGGTGTCCATCCTGGAGGCGTTCACTTTTGCGGGAGGTCCCGTATTTGAAATCAAAGGGGAGGTCGTTTATGTAAAAAATAAATAATGGCAAAAAAATGGAGCTGCTTCGCGGGCTGCTCCATTTTGTAAACCCTTGTGTGAGAACAAGGATAGTGTTAATTTTAATTCTACAAAAGTATGAGAAAAAGAACTAAACCAAAAGTCTTTTCTGAATTTTCATGCGCGAGCGGAAGAATGTTTAAACATTTTTTGCTTTTCTTCATCGCCGTGCTGGTGTGTCCTGCTTTGCTTTCGGCACAGCAGACGAGTCAAAAAACCATCTCCTTGGATTTCAAAGATGTCAGCGTGGCGCAGGCATTGCACGAAATCAACCAAAGGGGCGGGCATCCGGTCACTTTCCGGGAGGAACTCGCCGTAAAGGAGACGAAGAAGATTACCCTGAAACGGGACAATATCACGGTGTGGGAAGCCGTGAAAATCTGCCTGGAAGGCACGGGACTGACGTGCACGCAGCAGGAGAACGGGAAAATCCTGGTGGGTCCGAAGCAGGCGGAGGAGCTGTTGAAAATCACGGGCCGCGTGGTTGATGACAAGGGGGAACCCATCGCAGGCGCCACGGTCATCATCTACGGGACGACGGCGGGAGTCGCGACGGACAGCGACGGACGGTATTCGCTTCCCGCCAAAGCGGATGACATCCTGCAGGTCTCTTTCATCGGTTACAAGACGGAAGTGGTGCCGGTGAACGGGAAAATCAAGGTGGACGTGGTGCTGAAGCCTACGGCGGAAAACCTGGAGGAGGTGGCGGTGGTCGCTTTCGGTACGCAGAAGAAAGAGAGCGTGGTATCCGCCATCACCACCGTGCGCCCGATGGATCTGAAGAGTTCAAACAGCGACCTGACCAGCAGCTTCGCGGGGAAAATCGCCGGTATGGTGGGGTGGCAGACAGGAGGATTACCCGCGGCACTGACAGAAGAGGAGATGAACACGAAGTTCTACATCCGGGGCATCACCTCTTTCCAGACGGGCGCCAATGTAGACCCGCTGATTCTGCTGGATGGAGTGGAGTCCTCGAAACTGGACCTGGCGCGTATCGCCCCGGAGGACATCGAGACGTTCAGCGTGATGAAAGACGCTTCCGCCACAGCGATGTACGGTGCCCGCGGCGCAAACGGCGTGATTCTGGTGACAACGAAAAAGGGGCAGGAGGGCAGCGTGTACGCCACCGCCCGCTACGAAACGGTGTTCTCCATGCCAACCAAGCAACTGGACGTGGTGGACCCCATCAATTACATGCGGATGTACAACCAGGCGCTGCTGTCCCGCGACCCGCTCGCCACACCCAAATACAGCGTGGAGCGCATCAACCGCACCGCATCGGGGAAATATCCCGACTGGGTGTATCCGCAGAATGACTGGTATAAAATCCTGTTCAAGAATTATAACACCAACCACCACCTGGGCGTGAATATCCGAGGCGGTTCAAAAATCATCCAGTATTATGCTTCCGTGAACTACAACCGGGACCAAGGTATGTTGAAAACCGATAAACTGAACGATTTCGACTGCAACATCACGAACAATCAGACTTCCTTCCGTACCAACCTGAATATCGACCTGAAAGCAGGTATCAAATTGGTCATCAATTCTTCCACAACCATCGACAAATATCACGGTCCGCTTACGGGTGTAAACGAAGCGTATGCCTTGTCTTTCAACGCCTCCCCCGTGGACTTCGCGCCGCTTTACCCGGGAGACGATTATTATTCCTGGCCTCATCTGCGTTTCGGAACGACCGAAGCGAAACAAGTGAATCCCTACTACCAACTTCAACGGGGATATCTGGAGCGTACCCGTTATTCGACGACCAACCGAGCGGAATACATCCATAACCTGTCGAGCTTAGTGAAAGGCTTAGAGGCACGCGCCAGCGTATCCGTCGCCCAAGCAGGATATTACACGACAGGATTCTATACGATGCCCGCCCAATATTCATTGATCAATTACGATTTTGAAACCGGAAAACACCAATTGCAAGAAGTCTCCACCATTTCAAACGGTGCCCTTAATGTATTTTCAGAAGCGTCCACCTCAACGACCAATACGCGGGTGACCTATGAAGCACGCTTACTGCATACGGCAGCCTGGAAAGACCACCAGACTTCGCTGACGGCAGTATTCCAGGCGCAGGACTATACGTTCACGCCGGTGAAAAATGTACTGACCGGCATGCCGCAACGGAACATGACCTTCTCCATGAGAGGTTCATACGGATACAAAGACCGTTACTTTGCGGAAGCCAGTTTCGGCTACAATGCTTCGGAGCGTTTCGCCAAAAGCAACCGCTGGGGTATTTTCCCCGCGGGAGGAATCGCTTGGGTGACATCGAGCGAGCCATTTATGGAAGGGAGTTCCCACTGGCTGGATTTTCTGAAACTAAGGGTTTCTTACGGAAAAGTGGGAAATGACGGCGTGATAGCCTCCCCCCGTTTCGTGTTCCTGCCTACGATGTACACCGAAATCAACCAAATGGACCCGGAACCCGGAACCGGCGCCACGGCATACCGAAAAGTGCTGGGGTACACCAACAACAGCATCAAATGGGAGGTGGCGGAACAGGTGAACTTCGGTCTGGAAAGCAAGCTGTTCAAAGGCATCGTGGAATTGAATTTGGACGCCTATCAGGAAATCCGGCACAACATCATCGGCTACCGTTCCAATGTACCGGCTGCCGTCGGTATCGAATACAACCAACTCGCCAATATCGGCAAGGCACGCTCCCGCGGCATCGATTTCTCGGGCAAAATACAACATGCTTTCAACAAGGATTTCTGGGTGATATTGAACGGTACTTTGACTTACAACAAAGTGGTGTACAAAGCGATTGAAGAAGCCTCCGACAAACCGGCATGGCAACGCATGGTGGGTCAGGAAATCTCGCAGCAAATCGGCTATATCGCCGAAGGGGTGTTCCAGGACCAGGCGGAAATCGACAATGCCCCGACACAGGGCGGAGATCTCCTGCCGGGCGACATCCGCTACCGGGATTTGAACAACGACGGCAAAATCGACGTCAATGACGCCACGTATATCGGCTTTCCGGAAACCCCGCGTATCACTTACGGTTTCTCGGGATTCATCAACTACAAGAATTTCGAATTCAGTTTCGCCTTCCAAGGCTCGGGCAAACGCTCGTTCTTCATGGACCCGAAAAGATTGTCCCCATTTGTCGATGACCATGCCATGCTTACCGCCATCTACAAAGACCACTGGTCGGAAGACAACATGAGCCGGCAGCCTTTCTGGCCCCGCCTGTCGGTGGACAACCTCATCAAGCACAATCCGCAGGAGGACTGGTACAACAACGATTCCGAAATCCGCAAGAGCACTTATTTCATGAGGGAATGCCGCTTTTTGCGCTGCACCTCCCTGGAACTGGCGTACAATATGCCGCAGAGGCTGATGAACCGGTGGAGATTGCAAAACATGAAATTCTTCGTACGATCCAACAATCCGTTCCTGATTTCCAATTTCAATATATGGGATGTCGAATTGGGTGAAGACGGGTTCAATTATCCGATTCAAAAAACCTATACGGTGGGTCTGAATTTCAGTTTCTAATTTTAAAATACGATGACTATGAAGTATTACTATATTTTACTCATTTGGTTGGGGCTGCTTTCAGGATGTAACTTTCTGGATGTGGTGCCCGCAGGCGACATCGAAGACATCGACATGATATTCGAACGCCGTGAACAGACGGAAAACTGGTTCAAGGTCTGTCATGCCTGGCTCAGCCCTTTCACGACTTCCGTCATTTCTAATCCCGCCTATATGGGAACGGACGAAGTGGTGGCAGGGAACTTTATGAGGCAGCAACTCAATTACGCATGGAGCGGACTATATATCGCCGACGGACTGCAAATGGCACAAACCCCCTATTGCAATATGTGGCGCAAGAATGCCGTTTACTGCTCCATCCGCTATTGCAACACTTTCTTAGAGAAAGTGGGAGGCGTATTCAATATGACCGACGAAGAAAAAACGTTATGGTCAGCTGAAATCAAGGCACTAAAAGCCCACTATTATTTCGAACTCCTGCGGCATTACGGTCCTTTCGTCCTGGTACCCGAAAACATTGAAACGAATGCCGACATCGATGAAATGAAACAGCCGCGCAGCCCTGTGGACGTGTGCGTGAAAGAAATCGTATCCCTGCTGGATGAAGCGATGCGCGACCTGCCTCCCATGAACCAGAAAGAGACCAGCCGATGGGCATATCACAGTCTGGAATCGGCGGCTACGCTGAAAGCCATGACCTTGTTCTATGCCGCCTCCCCCCTGTTCAACGGCAATCCCATGTACACCAACTTCAAAAACAGAGCGGGTGAACAGTTATTCAATCCGACCAAAGATCCTGAAAAATGGAAACTGGCTGCCATCGCCGCCGACACAGCGCTCGCGATTTGCCTACGAAACGGAAAGCGTTTGATATCCAACGAAGTGAAATCGTTAAAAGAGGTGATTTGGGATATAGAACAATCAACATTGGCAAGGAATTTCGAAAATGAGGAAGCCATTTTCATGTTCCGCCATGAAGTTTTGGCCCAGACTTCCTGGACAAGGTACACCCGTCCTTATTTCCCGAGCGACGACAAATTCAGTCAGTACAACGGCGATTTGTTAGGCTGTATCGCTCCCAGCATCAAGATGGTGGAGACCTATTACACGGAGCACGGGCTGCCCATCAATGAAGACAAGGAATGGGATTACTCGTCCCGTTACAAAATGGGACAGGAAACAGATGACAAGTATAAAAATATCGTAGCATCAACCGATGGGGTGTTGCGCCTGCACTTGCGGAGGGAACCCCGATTCTACGCGCATGTCGCCGCCGACCGGTGCTATTTCTATATGGGACCCAAAAACGGGAACATCAACAACCAGAGAGACATCGTGAAAGCCAGGCGAGGCGAGCGGTTCGGCACGCAACAAACGTCCATCGTCAATTCCTCACCCCAGAACCTGACGGGCTACTGGATGAAAAAAGGGTCCGACCCGGAGGTCAGCAATTCCGGATATAAGAATGCCTTTTCCCAAGATTATCCTGCCATACTGTTCCGCTTGGCAGATCTCTATCTGATGAAAGCGGAAGCCTGGAATGAATACTTAGGAGCTCCGGACCAAGAACATGTGTATGAGCCATTGAATGAAGTGCGCCGCCGGGCAGGCATCCCGGACGTGGAGGAGGCATGGCAGACCTATGCCATCCATCCGGACAAAGTGAAGACCAAAGAGGGAATGCGTGAAATCATCCACCAGGAATGGGACGTTGAATTTGCTTTCGAAGGCAGGCGTTTCTGGAACCTGCGCCGCTGGCTGAATGCCGAAGAGGCCTTGAACGAAAAACAATACGGCTGGAATATCATCGGCGAGACCGCCCAGCAATTCTATAACAATTACGAAGGTCCCGTTGTCGTATGGTCAAAGCGACAATTCATTCCCTCGCGGGATTATCTTTTCCCCATCCGGAGCGAAGAGATACTGATTTCCGGATGCGTACAGAATCCCGGTTGGTAAGTCGAACTTTAAAATAACGAATGATGAAAAAACTGATATACATATTATGCGTATGCTGGGCATGGG
This sequence comes from uncultured Odoribacter sp., assembly GCA_910578985.1. Classification (GTDB taxonomy): domain Bacteria; phylum Bacteroidota; class Bacteroidia; order Bacteroidales; family Marinifilaceae; genus Odoribacter. Next base: position 123,076 of record CAJTSF010000005.1, read on the forward strand.
TTTCCTGCGCGGAGGATGAAGCCATTTTCCATGTTCCCATGCCTGCCGAGAACCTCTCTTTCAATCCCATCGCGGGAGGTGCCGTCATGCACTACCGCCTGCCCTCGGATGCCAACATATACAACATCCGCGTCCGCTATCTGGATGCTTTCAACCAGGAGGTAATCCGTTCCGGCAGTTATGCCTGCGATTCCCTGGTCATCGTCGGGTTCAACGAGGCACGGACAGGTGTCAAAGCGACCGTCACCTTGTGCGACAGGAACAATGTGGAATCGGAACCCGTAGAAGTGACCTTCGACACGAAAGACTCCAGCCCCGTGGCTTTCTTCGACAAACTGGAAGTGGGGCCCGGGTGGGGAGAGACCTTTACTCTTTCCTACGAACTGGAGACGGATATGTCCGGCATGGTTCATTTGTTTTACATCGGCGAAGACCCTTTGACGAAACAATCCGACACCGTGCTAATCAAAAGCTTTGTGCCGACGAAAGGAGAGACTTCCACAGTGGAAACGTTCAAGCAATCCCGGGAATCCTATGATGTCGTCGTTCGGACGGAGGATTTTCGCGGGTATATGGTAAAAGAAAAGGTGTGGTCCAATATAATTCCCCGGAAGATAGAAAAGTGTACTCTTTCGGAGGACAACTTCCATGATCCGGAAGAGTTATCGGTGGAAGACCGGTATGGAAAATTAGGGAAGGAGTACCTGTTCAACGGGGATTTAAAAGGCGAGAACGGTTTCGGAAACGAAAATTGGGATAATTTCAACACCTATATCGCAGGACCTTGGGCAACAGCAACCCCTGAAAATCCGGGAAAACCCCTGTTCATCATTGATTTGGAAGAAGAAAAATTGCCTGCCGAGGTCCGGCTGTACGGACAATTAGCCAACAGGTCATTCCCTTATGGAGAAGGTAGTTGGTATGCAAATAATTATGGAGTACCTGAATGGGGCGAAATATGGAACGGCAATTATCCGACTAAATTACCAAGCAGCGTCACCCTTTTCGGTTCCAATGATATGAATGATGATGCTTCATGGGAAGAAATCGTCCATTTTGAACAGGAACGCACCATTGACAATGAAGCGCGTTGGTGCAGCCGATGCAATGACGCCGATGATTGGATTGAATATTTAGACATGCTTCTATTGGAAGAGCCTTGTTTTCTGAGTTTAAATTGTCCGGCAGACGGCAAACAATACCGTTACCTGAAAATAGTGGTTCACGAAGTATTTTATACTCCTCAAGGGAAAGAAATCCCAGGAACCTATACCAATCCGGAAAAATATGTCGCCATTCAAGAATTGGAAATTTACACAGCAAAAGATTAAGTTATGAAAGCAATAAAATATTGGGGATTACTTTTCATCCTGGGTATTTTCACGGGATGCGAAAGCCTGGAGGATACGTACAGCGACTATACCGAAGGGGGCGCCCAGCGTTACCTGGGCAAATGCCAGGACCTGTCGGTCGAACCGGGTTGGAAACGGTTGATTGTGAATTGGAAAAATCATGTGGACCCGGTCATCGACAAAATCAAAGTCAGCTGGACATTGGACGGCGTAGAACAGGATACTTTGTTGGAAAAAGGCACAACTTCATGCAATATTACCGGATTGGAAAACGGGACGTATGAAATTGCCGTCCGCAGTGTGGACAAAGAGGGTAACATGTCCTTGCCGGTTTTAGGATATGTGCGTCCTTATACGTCAGAGCATGAAAATGTCATGTCTTTTACCCGATTGGTGAGCAAACATTTTTTCGTGAAAAACCGACTGGCACTTGTATTCGATGAATGGTCGGACAATATCGAAACTGCGACCTTGTGTTACTATTCCGGAGAAAAGAGGGACAGCCTAATTATAGACAGCGAGTTTATCGAGAAGAATCCGTATCTGTTGCTCGACAAGCCTATCGACCCGAACAGTCCGGTCACCATTGAACGTTCTGGGTATTTGAAAGGATGCACGGACCTGATTGTGTTCGAACCGTATGAACTGACCCGCCACCGGATGTATACCCCGGATTTTAAAGAATTGATGCGGGTGAAATACGGTGTGACCGAAGTAACCGAAGATTTCGTCTCCACTTTGGAAACTCTGGAAGTGGACTACGATATATTCACTTTGGAGGATATCCTGAATATGCCGGCGTTGAAGACGTTGTATCTGGGCAAGAACCGGTATTTGCATTCCAAACAAGCGTCAGACTTTTCGAACTACAGCACATTGAATGATGAGGAACTCAGCGCTTTCGCCATGGAAGTGGCAGCTGAAGTGAACGGTTTGAAAGTGGAGCGCTACAATAAGCACTATTTCTGGTGGGATGAGTTCGATTTCATGGAAGAGAAAGGGAATCCCCAATTGCCGGAACTCTCCTATCTGAAAGCGGACAAATGGAAATACTCCTATGCGGGCGAATCCAAAGATGAGGAAGAGTTGATTCCCCGCTTGTTTGATGAAGCATCCCAAAACGGCTGGCAATCGCGGAAGGTAAATGAATCTTCAAAACATGAAATCATCGTCGATATGCAAGAGATGAAGCTAATCAACGGGGTTGTCATCAGCCAACAGTTAGCCAACAACTCCAATATGTATTATATCGCACAGAAAATACAAATCAAAACGTCTATCGACGGAGAGACTTGGACAGATGCGACCCATGTCGTTGAAAACAAGCTGGGAGCAACAAAAGGAGAAACTACTATTTTGAATTTCTCTTCGCCCAAGAATGCACAATATGTGAAATTCATACTCACCGACCAGCAAAATTCCAACGGTTCCTCATTCGCCGTATCCCTGCAAAAAATAAAGTTCTTTTAAAGGATGACCTTAGGGAAAAATCAATTCGCCCGGCAGCAAGCCGGGCGAATTTTTTATAACAGATTTCCTAAAAGATGCTTGACAGGAAGAATTAAATTAAATTACATTCGTCCAATTGCGAAATCAATGATTCGGAAATTGTCCAAATGATTGAAAATAAACTTAGAAGAGAAAGTATAAAAAAACAAAACCCTGAAGTATGTCTTACGACAGGGACAACAGGGGATTACCTTGCAAATATACAAACTTTTCCTATATTTGCAAACAAAAAGCCAATAAAAAACCAAAATGAAATATTCCAATTATGAAACTGCCTTTTCTCCAGCTCGTCTAAGCCGATATTTGAACGCTTGCGGTGGAGATAATAACAAGGCTCTAACGCTGTACAGACACAATATAAAATTGTGTCAGAAATTTTATGGCGTGTTAAGCCTGTTTGAAGTCGTCTTGCGCAATGCGATCAATGAGCATTATAAACACCATTTCGGAGATAACGACTGGATCAGGACGCAGATACGGCCGGGAGGTATGTTAGAGAACTGCCCGCAGTTACCCGATGTAAACAAGCATATCAAAAGGCTGGTAAACGGCGGGAAATATACGCATGACAGGCTGGTTTCTTCGGTGAGCTTCGGTTTTTGGACGTATCTTTTCAATAAGCAGCCATTCCGTAAGGGAGGACAAACCTTGCTAACAGTCTTGCCGAACAGAGCCAGCGGCTTGGGACAGAGGTTGATTTATAACGAATTAATGGAGATAAAGAAGTTCAGGAACCGAATAGCCCACCATGAGCCGATATGCTTCGATACGACAGGAAATAAGAACGTGGACTTCGCACGATATAATTATAATCAAATTCTTAAATATGTCTATTTCCTTGGCTATAATAAGGACGAATTATTTTTTGGACTTGACGTACTTCCGGATACGACCATCACGAAAATAAACAATCTGTGAGAAGATGAAACGGTGAATCTTTTTGAGTAAACCACACCTGATCCCTGCGGAACAGATTTGCATTCAACAGGTTCGTATCATGCGTCGTAAATATCAACTGTGCATTCTTGGGATTCGTCAGCCGCTTGAACGCTGCCCGACCAAGGGTTGCCCGCCACATAAACCGATGATTAACCATTGGTTCTCCGTAGATTTACCGATAGAAAAAAAGCTTATTTTCTTTTCAAATGCTGCCAAAATATTGCTTATACCAACGTTTCACCAGCGTTTTACCAGCGTTTTACCAACGTTTCAACCGTAGAACCATCGGTGAATCAACGGTTAAGAAATGGTGCATCCGTTGTGCAAGCGCGGGGCAATAGGAGAACCACGGGCAGTATAAACTTTTTATGCGCAAATGTTTGTGCTGTCAAAAAAAAGCAGTAATATTGCATCGTTAAATTTAACGGAAATCTTTGATTTACTTAAAAATACTTATATCATGAATGTAGCAAAAGTAATGGCTGACCTGGAAGCCAAACATCCGGGCGAAAAAGAGTTCCTCCAAGCCGTACATGAGGTATTGGAATCCATCGAAGAGGTGTACAACCAACACCCCGAATTCGAGAAAGCGAAGATTGTAGAGCGCATGGTTGAGCCGGACCGTATCTTCACGTTCCGCGTGGCATGGGTCGATGACAAAGGCGAAGTACAGACCAACCTGGGTTACCGCGTGCAGTTCAACAGCGCCATCGGACCGTACAAGGGCGGTCTCCGTTTCCACAAGGCTGTCAATCTTTCCATGTTGAAATTCCTGGGTTTCGAGCAGACTTTCAAGAATGCTTTGACAACTCTTCCGATGGGTGGCGGCAAAGGTGGTTCCGACTTCGATCCGGTTGGAAAATCAGATGCTGAAATCATGCGTTTCTGCCAGGCTTTCATGTATGAATTGTGGCAAAATATAGGTCCCGACACGGACGTTCCTGCCGGTGACGTCGGTGTTGGCGGTCGTGAAATCGGTTATATGTACGGTATGTACAAAAAGCTTGCCCGCGAGTACAATACGGGAGTATTGACCGGTAAGGGAGCAACGTGGGGTGGTTCTATCCTCCGTCCGGAAGCTACCGGTTTCGGTGCCCTCTATTTCACCGAGCACCTGTTGCACAAGGCAGGCAAAGACATCAAAGGTCTGACGGTTGCCCTGTCCGGTTTCGGCAACGTGGCATGGGGTGCCGCAACGAAGGCTCTGGAATTGGGCGCCAAGGTGGTGGCTATCTCCGGTCCCGACGGTGTTTGCGAAATCCCGAACGGCATTACCAAAGAGATGATTGATTATATGCTCGACATGCGTGCTTCCAACAAGAACATTGTTTCCATGATGGCTGACAAGTTCCCGGGACAGGCTAAGTTCACCGCAGGCAAGAAAGCCTGGAGCGTGAAGTGCGACATCGCTCTGCCTTGCGCATTCCAGAACGAGCTGAACGGCGAGGATGCGAAGGAATTGATTGCAAACGGCACATGGTGCTGCTGCGAGGTGTCCAACATGGGTTGTACTCCGGAAGCTATCCACGAGTTCCAGTCCCGCGGCATCCTGTTCGCACCGGGCAAAGCCGTGAACGCCGGCGGTGTGGCAACTTCAGGCTTGGAAATGACGCAGAACGCCGCTCACCTGGGTTGGGCTGCAGAGGAAGTGGACGCAAAACTGCACTTCATCATGAAGAGCATCCACGAAGCATGCGTTAAATACGGTACTCAAGCCGACGGTAAAGTGGACTATGTGAAGGGAGCCAACATCGCAGGTTTCATGAAGGTTGCTACTGCCATGCTGGAGCAAGGCATTGTGTAATCCGAGCGGAATGAATCGTGATATTCGAAAGTGGGTGTATTAAACACCCACTTTTTTTTATAGGGTTCTTGCATACCGTTGGCCTTTCGTTCCCATAATCTTTCCTTCCAATTCCAGCTGCAACAGCACTGCCGACAGTTCTCCCACGCCGATGCCTGTCCGGGCTTGCAGTTCGTCAATATGCACCTCGCCTTCCCGCTCCAATATGGTCAAGACAGAATGTTTTTGTCCCTCTTCTCCGAATAAATCAAGTTGCGCCTGTTGCGGTTGTACTCTTTTTTCAGGATAGCCCAATATGCGTGCCACATCCAAGCCGTTTTCCACCAAGGCGGCGACATTTTCCTTAATCAAGAGGTTGCATCCCGCAGAATAGGCGTCGTCCGGACGACCGGGGAATGCCATGACCTCCCGGTTGTACGACAGCGCGACACGCGCCGTCGCCATCGAACCGCCTTTCAGCGCCGATTCCGCCACCAGGGTGGCATGGCATAGTCCTGCCACAATCCGGTTCCGGCGCAAGAAGTTCCCCGGATGTACAGTTGCCCCGCACGGAAATTCGCTAATCAACGCCCCGCTGTCCGACAGGATGGATTCCGCCAGGGCTTTGTGGGAGGAAGGGTATACGGTATGTAAACCGATGCCGCACACTGCCCAGGTCGGCAAGCCGCATTTCAGGCTCGCCCGATGCGCCGACGCATCGATGCCGTAAGCCAATCCGCTCACCACCACCGGACGATGCCCCATGCCACACAATTCATCCAAGACTTTCCCCACCCGCTCCTGGCATCTTGCCGATGCTTTGCGCGTCCCGACCACCGCCAGGAATTTATCTTCCGCCCGCGCCGACATGTTTCCCTTGTGATACAAAATAAGCGGTACATCCTCGCAATGTCTCAGCAGTTCGGGATACATGCCATCCTCTATCGTACAGAGGTGTATGCCATGCCGTTCCATCGTCTGCAACTCCCGCAACGCTTCCTGCAATGCGTGTCCCCGGTCGAAGATTCCCGGTTCCACCCGGCACTCCCGGCAAGCAGCATCAAACGCCTGCCCTCTTTCCCGAAAAAAACCTTCGATGCCACCGCACCTTTCCACCAAAGGCAGAGAGAGCGTGCTGTTCAACTTCGGGAGGAAACTGACAGCCACCTGCGCTTGCGCCGCATTTTCTATGTACATATCGCTTTATATTTCAATAATTAACAAACATACAAAAATATATCCGAGTAGAAAAGAGTTTTAGAAATAACTTTTTATTTTTGTACCGAATTTATCCATGCCTCATGAACAACGTTGTATTTACCCGCCAATGTGGCGCCGAACTGAAAAAAGTGTTGAAAGAAACCGAATCCGCCGACATCTTTCTGCTGGTTGATATCAATAGCCGGAATTACTGCGTGGAATACTTGAATCTCGGTTTTATTCCCCTCAACAACCGCATTGTCCTGCCCGACGGAGAGCATAACAAGTCGCTGGAAAATGCCGTACAAATCTGGCAAACCCTTTCCGAACGAGGTGCCCGGCGCAATTCGATACTGATCAATCTCGGGGGAGGACTGATTACGGATTTGGGCGGGTTTGCCGCTTCCTGTTTCAAACGGGGTATCTCTTTCATCAATATACCTACAACGTTGTTGTCCCAGGTGGACGCTTCCATCGGAGGGAAGAACGGCATTAATTTCAATGGGTTGAAAAATGAGATAGGGATTTTTTCCCTCCCGAAATATGTCTTTATCGACAATTGGTTCCTCAAAACGCTGCCCCAACGGCAAGTCCTTTCCGGATTCGCGGAGATGTTGAAGCATGCCTTGCTGGCGGACGAGGGGCATTTGGCGGAAATCATGTGTTGCAAACTTTCGGATATCGGAAGCGAAGAGTTTTTGGGATTAATCAAAAAGTCTGTGGATATTAAAAATGCCATTGTTTCCAATGACCTGTACGACCGCGGTATGCGCCGCGTGCTCAATTTCGGGCACACCGTCGCCCATGCCATCGAAAGTGTCGCCATACGCAAGAATTTGGAGATATACCACGGGGATGCCGTGGCTTACGGCATGATTGCGGAGCTGTATCTCTCCGTCCGGAGGTTCGGATTTGACGAGAAACGCTATGAAGCCATACGGAACTTTATCCGCGACAAATTCCCGCGTTATACTCCCGTGACCAGCACGGAAGAGCTTTACGAGTTGATGCTCCACGATAAGAAAAACGAACGCGACGGGGTGAACTTTACCCTGTTGAGGCGGCCCGGAGAGTTTGAAATTAACCAATATTGCAACCGTGAGGAAATCCTTGAAGCGCTTGCCAACATTTAAGAATACGGAAACACACGGGATTACTCTTCCTTCATCCAAAAGCTTGTCCAACAGGCTCCTGATTGTCCGTGGACTGTCAGGCATCCCGGTTCGAATCGAAAACTTATCCGACTGCGATGATACCCGCCGCCTGCAACAGGCGCTTGCCACACCGGACGGCACCCGCTTCGACCTGGGCGATGCGGGCACTGCCATGCGCTTTCTCACCGCCTTTTTTGCCTGCCGCCCCGGCATCCGCGAACTCTACGGTTCCCCCCGTATGCACGAGCGCCCCATCCGTATCCTCGTCGATGCCCTCCGGAGCCTCGGCGCCCGCATCGAGTATCTCGGCACTCCGGGCTGTCCGCCTCTCCGTATCTATGGCACGCAGCTTACCGGCGGCGAAATCACCGTTTCCGCTTCCGTGAGCAGCCAATATGTTTCCGCCCTCATGATGATTGCCCCCACTCTTTCCCAAGGGCTTGCCATCCATCTGGAGGGCGCTGTCGTATCCCGCTCCTACATCGATATGACCGCCACCCTTATGCGTGATTTCGGCGGCGTCAGCGTTGAGCAGGAAGGTAATACCATCCGTATCCCTGCCACCCCTTACGCTGTATCGGCTGCTTATCCGGTGGAAGCCGACTGGAGTGCCGCTTCCTATTTTTTCGAATTGCTTGCGATTGCTCCTGAGGGGAATTTCGAATTGACGGGACTTTCCCGTTCCAGCACACAGGGGGATTCCCGACAAGTGAAGCTATGGAAACATATCGGCATCTCTTCGAAATATCTGCCTCATCCGGAACGGATTTCTTTAAGCAAATGCCATTTGTATAAGAGGAAAAAATATAAAGAAGCCGACTTCACCGACATGCCCGATCTGATACCTGCATTTGTCGTTGCCTGCTGTTTGACAGACACGCATTTCCTGTTCACCGGCCTGCAAACCCTTATCATCAAAGAATGTGACCGTATCGAGGCGCTGATAACCGAATCCGCCCGGTTAGGATATGTCCTTACAACGGACGAGAGCCATTCCACGCTCGCCTGGGACGGCACCCGCTGCCCCGAGTCGGAACACCGCATTCGCACCTACAACGACCATCGAATGGCGATGGCATTCGCCCCCGCCATTCTTCGCTATCCCGACCTTGTTATAGAAAACCCAACCGTCGTCACGAAATCTTTTCCCCGGTTTTGGGAAGAATTCGACCACGCGGTCACTTACCTCGCTTCTTCGCAAAAAAATCCCTGACCAACTCCCCGCATTCCTCCGCCAACACTCCCGTAACCACCTCCGTCCGCGGATGCAGTACTCCGGGCTCCAGTCTGGAATATCCCCGGTGCGGGTCCGAAGCTCCCACCACCAACGCCCCCAACTGCGCCCACGCCAACGCCCCCGCACACATCGTGCAAGGCTCCAGCGTCACATAGAGCGTACATTCGTTCAAATACTTCCCCCCCAACCGTCCGCTCGCCATCGTCACCGCCAGCATCTCCGCATGCGCCGTCACGTCGTTCAAGCGCTCCACTCCATTATGCGCCCGGGCAATCACCCGCCCACCACACACCACCACCGCCCCCACCGGCACCTCTCCTTCCTCCTCCGCCATCTTCGCCTCCTCCAAAGCCTTTCTCATGTACTCTTCATGGGTGTTCATACGTCACTCCTGTTTATTTCTGAAATAATCCTGACAGACACTTTTATACATCGTCCTCTTTTCCACTTCTTTTTTCGACACATCATTGACATAAGACAGCTATTCACTCGTCGAGGATACTACGATTCCAACATCCATTTCCACACGCTGCACCCTGTCAGCAAAATCAACCCGCAAATCAATATTCTCCACCATTTCATTCTTTTCATCTATTTCCAATCTACATTTATAACCGACAAAAATAACAAACTGCTCCCTAAGAAGCAGCTCGTTTAAGTTTGTGAATAGTTATAAGTAGTAATGGTTTCTCTTTTTTATGTTTTATTTTACATTTTCTCCCCTTTGACAACGTTTTCGTGACAAATCTATAAAACATTTTAATACCTACAAAGATTTATATGTTAAAAACGCGAGCAAAATTTAATTTATTTTCAATGCCATTCCCGTTCCTCTGATTCATAGCATCTTGTGTAGAATAAATATCCACACATTTGTGGAAAAATTCCACAAATACACCTCCACACCAATACCTCACCTATCCCTTGGCTAAAAAGAAGAACATCCCTCCATTCCCACGCAATCAATTATTTTCCAACACATTTAACCAACAACACATACTCTTTTGCCCATCTTGACAAACCTATTAAAAAATGCGGCACATTTTTCTCTATAATATACAAAAACGCATATAAATCGAACCGTCATGAAGAAAAGAAACAAAAACGCACTCATAGCAGCCATCTCCATTACCATTCTCGGCGCAACCTACAGCCTGGACATCGTCCCGCCCTCCCAAACCGTGTGGAAAAACCTGAAAAAAGAGCAACTGGCACATCATAAATCCTCTTCCATCTCTCTGCCGCAATCTGTCCGTTACGCTATTGCAGAAAAATATGCAGCCCATGCCGTCAAAGAATTTTCCGTTACGCAAAAAGGCAACTATAGAGTAATCCTGAAAAACGAACACTCCCGACTCATTGTTCACTACAGCCCCGACGGGGAATACCTGAAACAAGAGATGGTCAAACCGATACAGATTGTCGCCTTGCGCTAAAACAACAATTATTTCTCTTGGGGTACCGGACCATCATGATTCTCCTGAAGAGAGTGCGCATGCACTCTCTTTTTTTACCATTTTGGATTCTATATCGAACCGTTTTTGTAATTTCGCCATATATTTTTGTGGAATGGTTATGGCGACAAAAATACTGTTGGTCGATGACGACACGACCTTTTGCCTGATGCTGAAGACCTGGCTCACCAAGCGCCGTTTTCAGGTGGAGGAAGCCTTTTCATACCGGGAAGCATGCCAAAAAATCAAAAAGGATTCGTTTGGGGTCGTACTCACGGACCTGCGCCTGCCGGACGAGGACGGGCTGGTCCTGCTCCGTCATATCAAAAAATCCATGCCGGAAGCGCAGGTCATCCTGATGACCGGATACGCAGACATCACGACAGCCGTGCAGGCAATGAAAGCCGGAGCCTTCGATTATGTCGCAAAACCGGTCATTCCGGAAGAAATCCTGAAAAAGATACAGGATGCCCTCTCACTCCGGGAAATGCCCGCCCAAAAGGAGAAAACGGAAAAAGAAAGGGAAATCACCTACATCAAAGGAACCAGCCGGGAAGCGGAACAACTCTACGAATACATTCAACTCGTGGCACCGACCATGATGACCGTCCTGATTACGGGGGAAAGCGGTTCGGGCAAAGAATACATCGCCCGCTCCATCCACAGCCAAAGCACACGCAAAAATGCCCCTTTCGTGGCGGTGGATTGCGGAGCCATCCCGAAAGACCTGGCGGCAAGCGAATTTTTCGGCCACGTGAAAGGCGCCTTCACGGGAGCCGTCAGCGACAAGACCGGATATTTCGTGCAGGCATCCGGAGGAACGATTTTCCTGGATGAAATAGGCAACCTGAGCTACGACGTGCAGGTGCAGTTGTTGCGCGCTCTGGAAGAAAGGAAGGTAAAGCCCGTGGGAAGCGACAGGGAAACGGCGTTCGACGTGCGCATCATTTCCGCGACCAATGAAAACCTGGTGCAGGCGGTCGCGGAAGGACACTTCAGGGAAGACTTATACCACCGGTTGAACGAATTTTCTTTAAAAGCGCAAAGCCTCCGGGAACGCCGGGAAGACATCCCCGTTTTCGCCCATCATTTCTTAGAGGCGGCAAACCGGGAGCTGGGCAAGGACGTCATCGGATTCGACGACACGGTCATGAACGTTTTCAGGAATTACAACTGGCCCGGCAACCTGCGCGAGATGCGCAATGTGGTGAAACGCGCCACCCTCCTCTGCCGGGAAGGATTCATCAGGCAGGAACACATTCCTGCGGAACTCCCGCAAACCGTGGCGGCACCGCAAAAAAAAGACCTGGCGCAAATACGCGGACAACAGGAAGCCGAACTGATTCGGGAAGCGCTGGAAAAATGCGGCAACAACAAAAGCGAAGCGGCGCGGATGCTGAAAATCGACCGCAAGACCTTGTACAACAAACTCAAACTGTACACCATCGAATAGCCTCCGCGAGCTCCTCCGCCCGCCGACACACCTCCTCCGTCAAACGGTCCGTCTCTTCCCGGTCAATCCCATGATTCTCGGGATGTTCCAACTTTTCCAACAGCCCGACGACGGCCTCGGCTTCCAATTGTCGGAACAAAGGGAGCATCTTGTGCGCAAGGCGGGAAACCTCCTCCCATTGCCCCTCCTGCCGGGACGCCTGCAAACGCCCGATATGCTCGCGGGTGGTCGTGACGAACGAATCCAGGATACGCCGCAACGCCTCCTCATCATGGTCCGCAAACGCCCGGATATGCTTCAACGTATATCCCTGCCCCTCAGGTTCTTCGACAGACTCAACAGGCACTTCCCGTTCCGCTTCCCGTCCCCCGCACAACCGGTGAATCAACTCAATCAACTGCTCCGCAGCAAAAGGCTTGAAAAGATGGGCGGTAAAACCGGCCCGGAAATACTCCTCCTCCTTCCGGCTCACATCCCCGGAAAGGGCGACCACGGGCAACGACCCCGCAAACGCATCCGGCTGCTCGCGGACTTGTTTCACCAAATCGAAACCGTTCATCTCCGGCATCTGGATATCCGAAAGCAGCAGGTCGTAATGCCCCTTCCGCAACAACTCCACCACCTCCCGGGGATGAATCGTGGTCTCGGCATGAATCCCGTACCGCCCCAACAACCCCGCATTCAACTCCAATTGCAGGGGATCGTCATCCACCAAAAGAACGCGCACCCCGTCCACCGGCAGCAACTCCCGGGGCACGGCAGGCACAGCGGGACAATCCGCCGCCACCCTCCGGACAGGCAGGCTGATGGTAAAGACGCTGCCCTCTCCCGGGGCGCTCTGCACCTTCACCTCTCCCCCCAGCAGATGAATCAATTTCAGGGTAATCGTCAGTCCCAACCCCGTCCCCTCGATGGCGGCATGCGACTCCAGACGGGTGAACTCCTCAAATATCAACTGTTGCTCCTCCGGCGTCATCCCGCATCCGGTGTCCTCCACCCGAAGCACCATCATCCGGTCGTCGGTGCCGATGGTCGCCGTAAAAGCCACTCCGCCCGTTGCCGTATATTTCACCGCATTCGAAAGAATATTCGTCAAGATCTGCCGGATACGCAAGGCATCCCCCTCGAAATCCCCGTCCAACCCCTCTCCCCACCGTCCGAGCAAAGTCAATGACTTGGCAGCGGCGAGGGGCATGAAATTATCCGTCACCTCGCGGAACAGGTGGGCGGGATTGAACACCACCTTTTCCACCTGCATCTTATGGTTCTCTAAGCGGGACAAATCCAGCAGATTACTGATCAACTGCAAAATATGCCGGGCGGAACCCTCCATATTCTTCAGGAAATAACGCTGGCGCTCATCGACCGCCGTATGCGTCAGCATCTCGATATACCCGAGGACGGAACTCAAGGGCGACTTGATGTCATGGGTGACCGTCAGAATCATCTTCTCGCGCCCCCGGAGCAGCTGCTCCGCATAGCGGTTCGCACTTTCCAGTTCCCGACGGTAGCGTTGGCTGCGCGACAAGTCGCGCAGGATGAAAAACGTAAAAAACACCACAAAAATAAAAGCCAGCCCGGCGACCACGGAAAAAATACGGACCACCGTCCTCGCTATGCGGTCGCGGTTCACCTGTTTCTCCACGGCATCCGCAAGCTCCTCCTTCTCATACTCCCAGATAATCCGCTTCAACTGGTCGGAAATTTCCGTGCTCTGCCGGATCAGCTCATGCTCCCTCCGGTTGATTTGCCGATTGACCTGCTCGTTCTGCCGCTGCATATCCTCCCGGGTCGTCCGCAAAATACTCATGACACTGTCCACCGACTGCATCAGGGGACTTTGCCAATCCCGCACGGTATCGAAGACAATCCGGTAGGATTTCGTCACGTTCAGCACGGAATCCGGCTCATTCCTGGAAGTCCGCCGCCTCCGCTTGCGTTCCGTCTTCACATACGTGCTGTCCCAGCTCTCCACATAACGGGGAAGCACATAATAGCGGGGCACGGAATCCTGGTTCAATTCGATATGGGCGATCGCCTTGTCGTAAAAATCCTCCGGCACGAACGTCCTCTTCACATACACCAGATCCTGCAAATTGCGCAACTTGTTCCCCAGCAAATCGTTGATGGAATCCAGGCGCTCCGCCTGGCTCTGCCGTACCGCCCCGCTTCTCAAAGCATGGATATTCGCCTCCGTCGTCCCCAATATCTCGGTATATTTCCGGAAATACTCCCGGTTACCGGTCTGGATAAAAGCGTTGCTCAGCGTCTCCGCCTCATACAGGTTCGCAAGCGCATGCCCGACCATAAACAACTTCCCGTTCACATCGCTCTCCTCCCCCTCGCTCACCAACAGGTTCATGATTTGCTTGTAAATCATCACCGTGGACAACACCGTCAGCAAAAACAGCAGGACATAGCCCCCGATCACCTTAAACTTCGTATGCTTGGAAACATGCTCTTGCATCGATACCCCTGTTTTACAAAAACAAACCCCAGATACATAATATCTGGGGTTTTGTGATCCCGTGGGGACTCGAACCCCAATCAAAGGAACCGGAATCCTTCATTCTATCCATTGAACTACGGAACCGAACGCACGGCAAAGATAATACAAAATATCATTCCGTGCAAAGTTTTTATCACTTCGGCCTTTTGCGGCTTCCGTAATTTACTCTTAACGAATTGGCTTTACGCAATTCCTGTTTGATATCGGTAATGATACCCATCGTCACCGACCGGTCCACCTTCAGATTGTTCGTGATGTTGTTCCGGTCCTCCTCTTTGCGTGCCTCCCGCTCGGAAGCGACAAAAGACTGGATTTCATCCACAGTCGCGAACTTATCATTCAGCTGGATGCGCGGCTCCGTACCGTAAGCCCCCTGGTATTGGGGATTCGGCTTACCGACATAAATGCTGCTCACCAACGATTTCTTCTCCAATTTCACGGTCTCGTCCGCCTCCGGCATCGCATTGGCAACCAACACCGACACCTCGCGCATCGTCGTTGCCACCATGAAGAAGAACAACAACATGAACACGATGTCAGGCAATGAAGCCGTCGAAATCGCAGGTGTTTCTTTCTTACCGTCTTTCTTGAACTTTGCCATTACTTTTTCCCTCCTATGCTTTTAGGTTCAGCTTCCGAAACCGCCATCGGAATCACGGCACGCACGGCGTCCTGCTGTTCCTGGCTAAGCTCGTTGAAGTTTTTGCCCCACTTCTCGTTTGCTTTCCGGTTTCTCATCTCGTTATAGGCCGCCGTCAGCTGGTCCTGCACGGCAATGTACATCTCATACGACGTACCCTTGTCGCTCTGCAGGGACACGATTCCTTTCGATACCTCCACCGGTCCGAACAAATCGATGGTCTTGATTTCCTTCTGCGGCAGGTCATCCTTGTTGGCAGGATTCAGGATAAACTCGATGGTCCTGTCCTTCAAGGTGGAAACATCAGCCAATTCCCCGTTGATAGCCAACTGGTTGTTCCGGTTCACCAACACCTGCAAAATATTGCGTTTCGCATATTTCGGCGGATTCTGCTCCACGTCAGGCTGGTAAGGCGGAAGCCTTCTGAACAATCCCGAATCCACGTTCATCGTCGTCGTTGCCAAAAAGAATGCAAGCAACAGGAACGCGATGTCGGCAGTAGAACTGGCGTTAACTTCTGGTGTTTTCTTTGCCATATCCCTCTATTTTACTCCTTTGGGAATTATTTCACTCTCCGGTAAATCTCCGTTCCGACAATCGCCAACACGGCAACCCCGAACAGGATGTACATCGTATAAATAATCGTATCCGTAAACAACAACCGTGACGGCACATTGTCCGGACCGGTATATCCGGTCAGCTGCAACGGGGTGTCGTCAGCCAGCGCATAGGCAATCAACACCACCACGACAACGCATGCCAGGCCGATGAAACTCTTCATAGCCTCCTTCGGACGGGTGACCAGGCGGGCAATCGGGAAAGCCAAAGCCGCCAGGACAGCAATGCCGCAAAGGATATACGCCCAGTTCAGGAATGCCTCCGTGTACACCGGCGTCGGATAAGACTGGTTCGGCACCTGACCGCCGAAAACAAACAGTCCCAGCAACACCAACGTAATCACAAACATCACGAGGGTTACGATATTCAGTATCTTCTTCGTATCCATGGTTTACTTGTTTTTTTGCTCGTATTTAACCAAGATGTCCAACATGCTTACGGAAGCATCCTCCATATTATTCACAATCCCCTCCACCTTCGAAACGCAATAGTTGTAGAACACCTGCAGAATCATGGCCACAATCAAACCGCCCACAGTCGTAATCAAAGCCACCTTGATACCTCCTGCCACCAATGCCGGGCTCATGTCACCTGCCGCCTGAATCTGGTCGAAAGCGTCGATCATACCGATTACCGTACCCATGAACCCCAACATAGGAGCCAGCGCGATAAACAGACCCACCCAAGTCAGGCCTTTTTCCAACAGACCCATCTGTACGGAACCGTAAGAAACCACCGATTTCTCCACCATGTCGATGCCCTGGTCGTAACGGCACAATCCCTGATAGAAGATGCTGGCCACCGGACCGCGGGTGTTGCGGCAAAATTCTTTGGCTGCCTCCAGACCGCCGTTGTTCAAGGCGTCCTCGAAACCGGCGATGAACTTCTTGGTGTTCGTGTCCGCCAGGTTCAAGTAAATCACTCTTTCAATCGAAATGGCCAGACCGAAAATCAAACACAACACCACACAAGCCATAAAGCCGGCGCCACCCTCGATAAACTTCTGCTTGATGGCAGCGTGCATGGAAGTGCTTTCGATGACCTCGTCGTCGATCGTAGTGGCTTCCGTCTCCACGGCAGTCTCTACCGTTTCTTCCGTTTCTACCGTTGCGGCATCCTCTTCCTGTGCCATCAACTGTGATGCTCCAATAGTAAGCATTCCGAAAATTGCTATCAGCGCAAATAACTTTTTCATAATCTCCTTAACTGAATTTTTGTTTATTACTAATTAAAATTTAACTCTCTTTTTTCGAATGACGCGCTAAGGTACAAAAGAAACGTTAAAAACCAATACGCTTGGGCGTAATTTCACCCTTTAAAGGTATATTTAAATATTTTTTTACCTCATTCACATCCGAAAAGCACGCCAAAAGATACATCAATTTACACACCGCCGCCTCGATGGTGGAATCGTAACCGCTGACCACCCCGCAACCGATGAGCCCCCGGCTGGTCTCATACCTGCCCATCTCCACGCTCCCCCCCTGGCACTGCGTGACGTTATACACCACGATGCCCCGCTCCTCCGCCTCCTTCACCCGCGCCAGGAACCAATCGCTCGTAGGAGCGTTCCCCGCCCCGTAACTCTCTAAAATCAACCCCCTCAACCCCGGGGTGCAGATGACCGCATCCATTATCTCCGGACGGATGCCGGGAAACAATTTCAACACGGCGACATGGGTGTCCATCCGGTCGAACACCTCCACTCCCCCGTGAAAGGGCGCATCCACGATGGCGTCCTCATTGTAGTGGATATGGATGCCGATTTCCGCCAGAGGCGGGTAATTGAACGACTGGAAAGCGTCGAAACGCTCGGCATCCACCTTGGTCGTGCGGTTGCCCCGGAACAGCTTTGCCCCGAAAAGGATGCACACCTCCGGCACCATCGCCTGCCCGTCTTTCTCCGCCGCCGCAATCTCCAGCGCCGTAATCAGGTTCTCGCGCCCGTCCGTGCGCACCGTCCCGATGGGCAGCTGCGAACCGGTAAACACCACCGGTTTCGACAGGTTGCCCAGCATAAAGCTCAATGCCGAAGCGGAATATGCCATGGTATCCGTCCCGTGCAGCACCACAAAACCGCAATAGCGGTCGTAACGCTCGGCAATCACCCGGCAAAGCTCCGCCCACACGCCCGGCTGCAAATCCGACGAATCGATGATTTCCGGCAGCGTATAACTGTCAATGCCGAAGCCCAGCTCACGGATTTCCGGCACCGCCCGGGCTATCTGCTCGAAATCGAACGGGCAGAGCGCCCCTGTCTCCGGATCGTTCACCATCCCGATGGTTCCCCCGGTATAAATAATCAACACCGATTTGTTTTTCATATCGCATTATCTGTTTTCAATGTGCAAATTAAATAAATCCACCGCATTTTCCGTCGTCATCCGCCGGATATTTTCCACCTCGTCCCCCGTCAGCTCCGCAATCTTCGCCGCAATCAGCGGCAGATAGCCGCTTTCATTCCGTTTCCCCCGGTGAGGCACCGGCGCCAGATAGGGCGAATCGGTCTCCAGCACCAAATGCCGCGCCCCGATTTCCCGCACCACCTCCGCCATGCCGCTCTTCTTGAAAGTCACGACGCCCCCGATGCCGAGCAGGAACCCCCGGTCGATGGCTTCCCGTGCCTCCTCCGCCGTCCCCGGAAAACAATGCAGGATGCCCCGCACGTGCGAATGGTGCCTCAAAACGCTCATCATTTCACCCATCGCATTCCGGACATGCAGCACCACAGGCCATCCCATATCCCGCGCAATCCCCAGCTGGTGTTCCAGCACCTTCACCTGCTCGCGGTAAAAACGGGTGTCCCAATACAAATCCAGCCCGCACTCCCCGATGCCGTAATAACCTCCCGTCCCCACCTCCCGCTCCACCAGCGCCAGCTCCCGCTCATACCCCTCGCCCACCGATGTCGGGTGCAAGCCCGCCAGCGGCACCATCATCTCCGGATACCTTCCGGCAAGCTCCAGCATCCGCCCCCGCGACTGGCTGTCGATGTCCGGCAGCACGATGCGCTCCACGCCTGCCCGCCGCGCCCGCTCGACAACCACCTCGCGGTCATCGCGGAACTCCTCTTCGTAAATATGGGAATGTGTATCTATATACATAAGTATCTTTCTTTGTCCGTTCAACTCCCGACAAAGATAAGACAATAAAACGAGAAAAATGCCGAGGTCGCGCCTAAGTTGCGCCGGGGTTCCTTGCTCCCTCCTTCGGTGCTCGTTCGGGACAACCTCGGTGCTCGTTCGCTCCGGAGCGAACGAGCACCGAACTTATTCCGTCCCAAGTGCGAACAAAAGGGCAAGGAACCCCGGCGCAACTTAAGCGCGACCTCGGCAGGGATGGCTTAACGCGTGGAAGCCAGCGCCTCCTGCAAATCGATGCCGGCGGCTTTCGCCACGCCCTCGCCGTAGGCGGGGTCCGCCTTGTAGCAGTTGCGCACGTGGCGTTGTTTGATGAACAGCTCGGCATCCCCGAAGAACCGCGCGGTGTTCTCGAAGAGGAGCTGCTGCTCCTCGGGCGGCATCAGGCGGAAAAGGTCGCCGGGCTGGCTGTAATAGTCGTCATCGTACTCCCGCTCGTTGTAATTGTAGGCGTCTCCGGTCACTTTCAACGGCGGCTCTTTCTTCTCGGGGGAGTCCTGCCACTCCCCGTAACTGTTCGGCTCATATCCCTTGGCGGAACCGTAATTGCCGTCCACCCGCATGGCGCCGTCACGATGGAAGGCATGGAACGGGCAGCGGGGACGGTTCACGGGTATCTGCTCGACGTTCACTCCCAAGCGGTAGCGCTGCGCGTCGCCATAAGAGAAAAGGCGTCCCTGCAACATCTTGTCCGGCGAGAAACCGATGCCTTCGACGATATTCAACGGATTGAAGGCGGACTGCTCCACTTCGGCGAAATAGTTCTCCGGATTGCGGTTCAGCTCCAGGATACCCACGTCGTGCAACGGGAAATCGCCGTGCGGCCATACCTTCGTCAGGTCGAAAGGATTGATGTGGTAATTTTCCGCCTCCTCCTCGGTCATCAGCTGCACCTGGAATTTCCACCGCGGGAAATCGCCCCGCTCGATGCTTTCGTACAGGTCGCGCTGGTGCGACTCGCGGTCTTTCGCGATGATGGCTTCCGCCTCCTGGTCGCTCAGGCACTTGATGCCCTGCATCGTCCGGAGATGGAATTTCACCCATGTGCGCTTGTTCTCGGCGTTGAAGAAACTATACGTATGGCTTCCGAAACCGTGCATGTGGCGATAGGAATAAGGGATGCCGCGCGGGCTCATCGTGATGGTGATCTGGTGCAACGCCTCGGGCAGGAGGGTCCAGAAATCCCAGTTGCTGTTGGGGCTGCGCATATTGGTGCGCGGGTCACGCTTGATGGCATGGTTCAGGTCGGGGAATTTCAAGGGGTCGCGGATAAAGAAGACGGGGGTGTTGTTGCCCACCAAGTCCCAGTTGCCCTCTTCGGTGTAGAATTTCATGGCAAACCCGCGGATGTCGCGTTCGGCATCGGCAGCGCCACGCTCGCCCGCCACGGTGGAAAAACGCACGAAACAGTCGGTCTTCTTTCCTACCTCGCTGAAAATGGCGGCACGGGTATAGGCGGTGATGTCATGGGTGACGGTAAACGTGCCGTACGCCCCCGAACCTTTCGCGTGCATGCGGCGCTCGGGGATGACCTCCCGGTCGAAGTGCGCCAGTTTTTCCAGATACCAGGGATCCTGTACCATGGGGCCCGGGAACCCCGCTGTCTGAACATTTTGATTGTCGGCAATCGGCCGCCCGTTGGCGGCGGTTAATTTTTTCTTTTCCATATCTTTTTGTTTTTTCATTTTCCGGGTTGTACGGAAAAAGGAGGAGAAAAGTTACGGAAAAGAAGAGCGGGGGAAAAAGCTTCCCCCGCCGGTTCTGTCGTAAAAAAACGTTATCCGCGGATGGCGGTAATCCCCGGCAACTCCTTGCCTTCGATATATTCAAGCAGCGCGCCGCCGCCGGTGGACACATAACTCACCCGGTCCGCCAGCCCGAACTGGTTGATGGCAGCCACGGAATCCCCTCCCCCGATGAGGGAAAAAGCACCTTTCTCCGTCGCCCGCACAATGGCATCGGCAACGGCACGGGTACCCTCGGCGAACTTCGGCATTTCGAATACGCCCACGGGACCGTTCCAGAGGATGGTCTTGGACTCCTCGATGACCTTGGCGAAGCGCTCACGCGTTTCCGGACCGACATCCAGCCCTTCCCAGCCCTCCGGGATATCCATCGGGTCGCACACTTTGGCATTGGCATCGTTGCTGAACGCATCGGCAACGACCGCCTGGTTCGAAAGCACGAGGTTCACGCCCTTCTCCTTGGCGATGCGGATGATGTCCAGTGCCAGGTCGAACTTGTCCGTCTCGCAGATGGAACTGCCCACATGGCCGCCGAGCGCCGCCTTGAAGGTGTAGGTCATCCCCCCGCCAAGGATAAGGTTGTCCACCTTGTCCATCAGATTCATGATGATATCGATTTTGGAAGAAACCTTCGAGCCTCCCATGATGGCGGTAAAGGGGCGTTGCGGGTTCTGCATCACATTGTCCACCGCCTTCAGTTCCCCCTCCATCACATAGCCGAAGAGCTTGTCATTCGGGAAATAAACGGCAATCAGCGCCGTAGAGGCATGAGCACGGTGGGCTGTGCCGAACGCATCGTTGATCCACACATCGCCCAAGGAAGCCAGATCCGCCACGAACTTCTTCTGCGACTCCTTCACCGCCGCCTTGGCAGCCTTCTTTTCCTCATCCGAAGCATCCTCCGCCAATCCGCGGGGCTTCCCCTCCTCCTCCGCATAAAAACGCAGGTTCTCCAGCAAAAGCACCTCGCCCGGCTTCAACGCCGCCGCCTGCTTCTTGGCATCCTCCCCGACACAATCGTCCGCAAACCGCACAGGCTGCCCCAACAGCTCCTCCAGATGTTTCAAAATATGCCGGAGGGAATATTTGGCATCCACCCCTTTCGGGCGTCCCAGGTGCGACATCAGAATGACAGCCCCGCCCCCCGACAGCACTTTCTTAATCGTCGGAACGGCAGCCCTCATCCGGGTGTCGTCGGTAATTTCAAACTCCCCGTTCAGGGGCACATTAAAATCCACGCGAATCAATGCGCGCTTCCCGTTGAAATTGTAATCGTTGATTGTCTGCATGTTATTTTCTTTTTATTTGGTTGTACAAAGGTATATAAAAAAACGAAACGGGACTCTTCCGAATCCCGTTTCAAGAAAAAATCATTCCGCCGTTCCTACCTCTTCCGCGCAGGTTTCTGCTTCAGTAGCGGATGGCGCATGTCATACGCAGCCTTGCCGTTCTGCGGGGTTTCGTAGATGAAGGCAGGGATTTCCTTCCCCTCCTCGCAGGCACGCCGAATCAGGTATTCCAATGCCTGCGCATA
>CAJTSF010000006.1 GCA_910578985.1 uncultured Odoribacter sp.
ATTTATTGCTTGAAGATAGAGGTGAATATCCCGGGACAGATGCAGTTGTTGGATATGATTCTGGGAGTGGAGCACGATATGGAGGAGGCTCATACGTGGGTGCTGACCATGGATTATGACAAAGGATTCGGCGACCTGCCCATCTTTTATATCACCAACTTTTTGGATATTCTGAAAAACAAGTATGCCGATTTGGAGCGGATAGGCATCCGGCGGGATATGATCAGCATCTGGCGCTGTACGAGCCAGCCGGGAGAGGTGTACATGGAATACTGGCCCGAAGAGATGAGCCTGATGGCATCGGAAGGCATCAAGTTCCGCATCCTCTGTCGTGTGGATGCAGAGGAGGGAATGGAACCCCTGATCTTGCCGTACGAGGGGTTCCGGTGTTAAAATGAGCCCATATTATGAGTGAAGAAACGCAAGACCGATTTTTCGCTTTTCAACGAGGCGATGAACATGCTTTTCGTGCATATTACGAGAAATATTATCACGCATTATGTTTGTGGGTGTTGCGTATGATAAAAAATGAAACCTTTATGCACGATATGGTGCAGGAGGCTTTTATCAGTTTGTGGAAAGCAAGAGAGACCATAGAGTCGGAACTGCATTTGAAAATGTTCCTGTATCAGGCTGTGCGCCACCGTTGTTTGAATTATTTGAAAAATAAGCAGATTGAGGATCGTTGCAAGCGGGAATATCTGGCTTTACAGGAAGAAGCTTATTTTGAGCAAATCGTGTTGGAGGAAGAGGTTTATCGGTTGGTTATTCAAGAAATACAGGCTTTGCCGGAGGAACAGCGGAAAGTGATAGAATTGCATTTGGGAGGAAAGAATAATATAGAGATTGCCCAATTGCTTTGTATTTCTGTCAATACGGTAAAAACTCATAAAGCAAGGGCAAGAAAAACTTTGAAGAATAAATTGGGAGACTTGTTGATAGTCACTATGTTGCTTGGGCTTTAGTATCACTGTATTATTTCATTTTTAGGGCAAGGGGATAAAAATATTATTTTTTATCCTCTCTTTTTGTCATCCTCTCGTCAGTCTGCATTGTATTATTAACAAAATAGCATAAAAATGGAAATGGAGTACATCAATCGTAAAATATTTTTGTTGAAAACAGCATTGGAAGGGGCATTGACTGAACAGGAGAGGAAAGAACTGAATGTTTGGCTAAATGAGAGCGAAGAACACCGAAAGCTATATGAAAGACTACAGCAAAAATCGTTGTTATCTGCCAAATGGAAATATTATAGGGAGGCAGATAGTACAAAGGATTGGCAAGTTATCCAGCGTGCTCTTGTTTTTCGGAAGAAGAGTGTTTGGATGCGGAGCATGAAATATGCCGCTGCGATAAGTGCCGTACTGATAGGTGCCGCTTTGTTTTTATATCGGGAAACCCATGTTGTGTCGTCTTCTATGACAGGAGTTGTCATAATGGATACAATACGTCCGGGGTATCGACATGCCTATATGGAGTTGGCTACAGGGGAGCGCTTTGCTCTTGGAAAGAATGGGAAGGATTGGGTAAGAAATATAGAGAAGAGTGTTATTCGTGAGGGGGAGGAAGGGTTGATTATCGAAGAGATTGATTCATTGAATGACGGGAAAACGGAAATCGAGTATGGTAAGGTGGTAGTTCCGAGGGGCGGGGAATTTCAATTGCAATTGGCAGATGGTACCAAAGTTTGGATGAATTCAGAATCTAAATTGGAATTTCCTTTGGCGTTTGCGGGAGCAGAACGTTTAATAAGGCTTCAGGGAGAGGCTTATTTTGAGGTGAAACATGATGTGAAGCGACCTTTCCGGATTGAAACGACAGAAGGGGAGATTGTGGTATTGGGGACTTCGTTCAATGTTCAGCAATACGGTCATGATATGCGTACTACTTTGGTTGATGGATCAGTGGCGTTGAAAGTGGAAGGATGCGATTACCGTTTAAGACCCGGAGAGGAGGCTAAGGTGTATGCCGGCAAGGTATCCATTGAGACATTGCCGGATGTATACGAACGGATAGCTTGGAAAGACGGAAAGTTCGTTTTTCGGGAAAAGCGTTTGGAAGAAGTCATGAGTATTTTGGAGCGTTGGTATAATGTGGAAGTCGTCTATCAGGATGATGATGTAAAATCGCTTCATTTTACCGGAAATATTTTGCGCCATTCGACCATCCAAGAGGTTTTAAAATTTTTAGAGCGGACGCGTTTGGTAGGTTTCCGCGTCACGGATCGGAAAGTGTTTGTTTTTGCCCAATAGGGTTATGTTGTTTATATATTTAATAATTAAAGGTAAGTTATGAAAGAAAATCGTAAAAGATGGTTATTGGCATTGCTTTTATGCTATGTCGGCGTTTTTCAACTATCTGCTATGACGTATGCGCAGACCGGGACAGTGAGTATCCGTGTCAGGGAGGCGTCTGTGGTAGATGTCTTACAGATGATTGAGGCGCAAAGTGAGTACACGTTCATTTATAATAATGAACAGATGAACCGTTTATATCCTGTGACACTGGATGTGAAGGACGGTGAAATCACGGGAGTGTTGGATGAGTGTCTGAAAGGTAGTGAATTGGGGTATGAATTTGTGGATAAGGTGATTGTAATTAATTGCCGGATGCAAGTTGTCCAGGAAAAAATGGTAGTGGAAGGTATCGTAAAGGATAAGCAGGGGAGTCCTTTACCCGGAGTGTCTGTATTTGTCAAGGGGACTACGGTGGGGATTTCTACCGATGTGGAAGGAAACTTTAAAATGGAATTGCCTAAGATGGGAAATGTCGTATTGGTATTTTCTTTTGTAGGAATGAAGTCGCAGGAAGTTGCCTATACCGGACAAAAAATTATAGAGGTTGTATTAGAAGAGGAGGCGGCTGAAATCGATGAGGTTGTCGTGAACGGTTATTTTACTAAAAGCAAGGATAGTTTTACAGGAACGGCGGTTGTGGTAACGAAAGACGAATTATCTAAAGTGGCATCCAATAATTTGATTAGTGCATTACAGGTGTTTGATCCTTCGTTCCGTTTGCAGGAAAATATAGAGATGGGTTCCAATCCCAATAATTTGCCGGATTTCCGTATTCGTGGTAATTCGGGCTTCGGTGCTGAAGGATTGTCGGAATCCCGCTTGCGCAATGACCCGAACCTGCCGACTTTTATCCTTGACGGCTATGAAGTGGATGTGGAGAAAATTTTCGACTTGAATATCGATCGCATTGAAAGCGTAACTATTCTGAAAGACGCTTCGGCTACTGCAATCTATGGTTCGCGTGCCGCTAATGGAGTGGTTGTTGTAACTACCAAAGCTCCGGAACCTGGTGAATTGAAGGTGTCTTATAACCTGAACCTGGCTTTCACCGCACCAGACCTGTCCGACTATAACCTGTTGGATGCCGCCGGGAAACTGGAAGCGGAGCGTCTGGCGGGGTACTATACCTCGGATTACGTGGGCACGCAGCAGCAGTTGGACAAAGATTATGCCTACCGCTTGGCGAATGTGAAACGGGGCGTGGACACTTATTGGCTTTCGCAACCGTTGTGCACGGCTGTCGGGCACAAGCATTCCTTGTACATTGAAGGGGGCGACAGGAGCGTGCGCTATGGTATCGATGCCAGCTACCAGGGCAATCCCGGCGTGATGAAGAAGTCGAAACGTGACCGTATGGGCTTGGGTTTCCTGTTGTCTTACAATTATAAGAATAAATTATTGTTCCGAAATAAACTCTCTGTGGATAAAGTAAATGCAAAAGAATCTCCTTACGGTTCTTTCTCGGAATTTACGAAAGCGAATCCCTATTTTCCGGTGCATGATGAAAAAGGAAATCTGATTAAGGAGTATCCGCAGTATATTACTGCCTCCTATCGCCATTTGAATCCGTTGTATGAAGGCACTTTGAACCATCGGGATGATCGCCAATACACAGAATGGACGGATAATTTCGACTTCGATTGGTTTATCAGCGATAACTTCCGTTTGAAAGGTCGGGTATCTTACTCGGAGATGTTCGACAAACAGGAGAAGTTCACCGACCCGGCCTCCAACCGTTATGAAGGCTACGATTACCAAGAAGGTGAAGGTGTCTTGAAGAAAGGTGAAGCCTGGAATTTCGACGAGAAGAGTTCCAAACTGGATGCCAACCTCGTCCTGACCTACAACCAGCAATTGGGCAAACACTATTTGAACGGTGCTTGGGGCGGCAATCTGATTCAAAGCAAATATGCCAATGAATCATATTATGTTATCGGTTTCCCGACAGGGAATATGGATTACGTTTCTTTTGGCAAGGAGTTCAAGGATTTGGCACCTGCAGGCAGCGAGGGGGTGTCCCGCCTGGCAGGTATGTTCTTAAATTTGAACTACACTTACAATAACAAATACCTCTTTGATCTGTCGGGACGCATAGACGGTTCTTCGCAATTCGGCAGCGAGAAACGCTATGCCCCTTTCTGGGCGGCGGGCATCGGTTGGAACATCCACAACGAGAAATTCTTCGAAGGAGCGAAGAGTGTGGTGAACCATTTGAAAATCAGCGCCAACGCCGGACAGACGGGGAAAGCCTCTTTCTCCGCCTATGAGGCACAGAATGTTTTCGAATACTACAAGGGGCAATGGTATGCCGGCGGTTTGGGAGCCAGCGTCGTGGCCTTGGGCAACCCCGATTTGGAATGGGAAAAGACCAACAGCTACGATTTCAATTTTGAGATCCAGTTCCTCAACGGCTTAATCAGCGCGAATGCCAACTACTACCTGAAGCAGACCAAAGACCTGCTGACGGACATCAGCCTCCCGCTTTCCAATGGCTTCGAGACCTACCGCGAAAATATGGGACAATTGGATAACCGCGGTTTCGAATTCTCCCTGCGCGGTTTTGCCTGCCGGAGGAATGACTTGGTGGTGAGCCTTTTTGCTACCATGGCACGCAACATTAATGAAATCAAGAAGATTTCCAACTCCTTGAAGTCGCAGAACGACCTCATCGACAAGGAACAGGACGCAGACATGCAGGAGAACAAGACTTCTGCCAAACCGCGCGTGCAATTCAAAGAGGGGGAATCCACCACCGCCATCTACGCCGTGCGTTCCTTGGGCATTAATCCTGCCAACGGGCGCGAGGTGTTCCTGGATCGCTTCGGGAACATGACCTACAAATGGAGCGCCGCCGATAAAGTGGCTTGCGGTGACACGGAGCCCAAGTTCTCCGGTTCCTTTGGCGCCAATGCTGACTGGAAAGGGTTTAACCTGAATGTGAGCTTCCTCTACCAGTTCGGCGGGCAGGTGTACAACCAGACTTTGGTAGACCGCGTCGAGGATGCCAATATCGTGTACAACGTAGATCGCCGCGTGCTGGAAGAACGTTGGAAGCAACCGGGCGATCGCACTTTCTACAAGGATATTGCCAGTCGGGAGCGCACGCAACTGACTTCCCGCATGGTGCAGGACGAAAATGTGTTGCAAATGAAATCCCTGAGCTTCTCCTATACCTTTCCGCAGTCGATGACCCGTAAGTGGCACATGGATCGTTTGAAATTGATTTTCCTGATGGAGGACGTTTTCCGCGTTTCCAACATCAAGCGTGAGCGCGGCTTGGATTATCCGTTTGCCAGGGCTTTCAATTTCGGTCTGCAAGTTCAATTTTAAATCAATGAAGAGCTATGAAAATAAAGATATTATCTAAAATAATGGTGGGTGCCGTCCTGCTGACCAGTTGCAACAACTGGCTGGACGTCACGCCGCAGGCACAGGTGAATGCTGACAAATTGTTTTCCACGCCGGCAGGGTTTGAAAATGCATTGTTGGGTATCTATACCTCGATGACCAACGAAGCCACTTATGGCAAAAACATGA
Source organism: uncultured Odoribacter sp. (assembly GCA_910578985.1). Classification (GTDB taxonomy): domain Bacteria; phylum Bacteroidota; class Bacteroidia; order Bacteroidales; family Marinifilaceae; genus Odoribacter. Next base: position 5,838 of record CAJTSF010000006.1, read on the forward strand.
CTTGGGGCTTCATGGACGTATTGGCGCAATATTACACGGTGTACAAAAATTCCAACCACGCTTATTATGATGCTGCGCAGTATAATTATGAGAGCGGCAGTTCCATAGACGCCATCCGGAACATGTGGCTCTATTCTTACCGCAGCATCGCCAACTGCAATGTCCTGTTGGAATACCTCGAAAAGAAAGATCCTGGCTTTTTCCAGGACAACCAATTCGAACGGCTGAAAGCCGAAGCGCTGGCTCTGCGTGCCTATCTGCATTTCGATCTGCTGCGTGCCTTTGCCCCCTCGTGGAAGGACAACAAAGGGGGGATGAGCATCCCGTATGCCGACAGTTTTTCAAACAAGATTCACAAGCAGTTGTCCACCCAAGAAGTGGTGAGCCGCATTTTGGAAGATTTGGAAATCGCACGGGATATGCTGAAAGACCTAGATCCTGTTCGTACGGAACAGTATAAGGATTCTTATTACCATTACCAGATTTTCGGAACCTATCCTACGGCTTGGGATTACCGCGCCTACCACATGAACTATTGGGCCATCACCGGGTTGATGGCAAGGGTATATAACTACATGGGCGATAAAGAGGCGTATACGTATGCCAAGGAAATCATCGATGCCGCGCATGACGGGTATTTCACGTTTACCTCTGAATCTGATTTGAGCGGAACACTGAAGGAGGTAGATGTAGTCATGAAAAACGAAATACTCTTTGCCTTGAATTTCTCGGGGGTACATAAAATATTTTATTCGAGTGAGGCGGTTGCTGCTTCCCGCTTTGAAATCAACGAAGTGAATGCCTTGTTCCCCGAACCGAACGATTTGCGGAAACTTTTGACGGGCACTGCCTCCACCAGCGGGAAAACCGTTTCATACAAATTTGCCGACATTAAGTCGGAGCATGGCGGCAAAATTCCCATGATTCGCATGTCCGAAATGTATCTGATTGCGGCGGAGAGGCTTTACGAAGAGAACCCGACCGGAGCCTTTGAAATTTTGGGCGAACTGCAGGAAATGCGCGGTGTCACCGTAACGGAGAGCGTGGCGTCCTACGATCAATTGCTCACCATACTTACTGGTGAAGCTCGGCGGGAATTTCTCAGTGAAGGGCAGATGTTCTATTGGTACAAACGTTTGGGACGTCCGGTGGACAGAGGAGCCGGTAGTGTGACACTCACCAAACAGAACTTCAGTGTGCCTATGCCGTCGGCGGAAATCGAATTCGGCGGACGGGTGGAAGAGTATTTAAAATAATGGACATTAAATCAAAAGACATGAAACATTTTTGGATGATATGCCTCGGAGGATTGTTGGGACTGGCAGCCTGCTCCGAAGACAAACTGACCGGTTATTCCGGTGACAGCTACATTTACTTTGCCAAGGAATCCTGCGACAGCACTGTCTTCTCTTTTGCCTACGACAAAAACCTGACGGAAGGGGATTTGAGTCTGAAACTGAATATGGTCTCCGTATTGGAATCCCGCGAACGCACCTTTGCCGTCCGTTTCCTGCCGAAAGAGAGCACTGCCAAGGAGGGAGTACACTTTGAGTTGAATGCTGCCGAACAAACCGTAGCTGCCAACGACAGTGTAGGTTATATGCACCTGAACATCAAGAAAGGCGATTTGCATGAGAACACGGTGACCGCCGTATTCGAATTGATGGAATCCGACGATTTTAAAGTCGGTTTGCCTGCCCATACGAAGGCACGGGTCATCATTTCCGACAAATTAAGCCAACCTGATTGGTGGGACAATTGGCATGAGACAAGCGGTTTGGGGGCATATACCGACTTAAAATACGCAGCTTTCATTGAAGAAATGGGGGTACATGACCTGACAATGGAAAAAGACGGCGGAACATTAACCTATTCGGAAGTACGTTCTTTAATTCTCCGTTTTAAGCGTATTTTGGGAAAGAATCCCCGACCGGATAAAGATGGTTCGACAATGTCGGTGGCAATGAATGGTTAACTTATCAAAATCAAGAACACGATGAAAAATCATATATTTACGCTCTTGCTGATATGGATATTTTCGGCAGGTTGTTACAAAGACAAAGGCAATTACGAGTACACCACATTACCGGAGGTTATCGTGACCGGTTTGAAAGAGGGACAGAAGTTCACCGCTTATGTGGGTGAACCTTTCCGCATCCCGGTTACGGTGGAGGTTAAAAACGGCGATTTGGCAGACTTTTCTTACGAATGGAAAATAGAAAAGGAAGTGGTATCTACCAAGAAAGATTTGGATATCATGGTTAATAAATCGGCTCGTTATGCACAGTTGGATGTGATTCACAATAATACGGGTGTGCGCCACGTTACTTTTTTCGAAATCACCGTTTCATCGCCCTTCCAATATGGCTGGATGATATTGTCCGATTTAGGCGACAAATCGCAATTGTGTTTTTTAAGAGAGGATAATGTATTTGTTGAGAATGCTTATCACCTGCAAAATAACGAGTATCTTGGCGCTGGAGCGTATGCGTTATGCGAACATTTCTTGCCGTGGTCTTCCGAAATCGGTCAGGTCTTCATCGCCTGCCAGCAAGGTCCCGGCTACTCGGTGGAAATCGACGGCAATACATTGCAAAAGATGGTATATACCAACCAGGAATTCGTAGACGGGGTGCCGGCCGATTTCCTGCCACAAAGCATGAATTGCGTGATGAATTGGGATTACCTGATTAATAATGGGAAACTGTACACCCGCGAACAACCCAATGGTGTGGATGCCTTGTACCAGGAAGGTTCTTTCCTTAATTTCCCGGTTGCGGGCGATTATGAATTGCTGCCTTGGACCATGATGGGGAATCTTGTTTTCAATTCCGATGTATTGGCTTTTGACAAAAAAACATGCAGTTACGTACTCTTGAGAAACGGCGAAATGAAAACATTCGACACCTCCCGCGATGAAACGAAAGCATTCAATCCTTCCAATATGGGGAAAATGTTGTTGGGAGGGGGCGTTTGCAGTAGTGCATCCAATCGGGATGATTTTGTGACTTTCTTGAAGGATATGAATACGGGAAAAATATATGTGCAGAAATTCTTTTTCTCTGGGTGGAATAATCGTAGTTTTTATACCGAATCGGAAGTCGAGTTTCCGGAATCCGATTTAATCGATGAGGATACGAAGTTTGCCGTCTGCACTGGACGCAATTATGCTTATTTCACGAATGGGAAGGTGCTTTATGTGTACAACTATGCAGAAAACATTGTAGAGCCTTTGCGAACTGATTTTCCCACTGTTATCCGGGAAATAGCCATCAGCCGTGCCAATCCGGAGCGCCTGGCGATTGCCTTTGAAAATGCAGAGGATGCCTCCAAAAGCGATTTTATGGTATTGGATGTTTCCGTTGTCGGCAAAGGTAAAGTCATCGAAGGCACCGAAGTGAAAGGGAAATGCGGGCGTGTCGTGGATATTATTTATAAAATCGGAGACCAATGGAGTATATAACCTTTAATTTATGACCATGAAATATTATTATTTATCATTTTTCATCTTTCTGTTGCTGGCTTGCCGGCAACAGAAAGGTTTTGAAGTCGTTTTTGATTTGAAAAACGCGACCGACTGTTCTGTATGTGTATCACAGGCTATTCCTAATCCTAAAGTGTGGTACACGGATACTTTTGATTTGAAAAACGGGAAGGCTGTTTTCAAAGGCGAAGTGGAGTATCCCCGCTTGGTTGTTTTTGTATTCAAGAAAGGTGAAGATGAGTTTTTCGGTTCTTGCGGAGTATTTTTGGATAACAGTCGAATAAGCGTGAGCGGTGATTTTGAGGATTTGAAAAACACGGGGAAAAAGAATCAACTCACCATCGAGGGCGGAAAGGCGCAGCAGGAATATGCTGCCATTCTAAAGAATGGAGAAACTGTTTTCAAGAAATACGAAAATTTGTCTTACCGCCGCGGGCAGGCCTTCAAAACCGATCGGGCGCTTTATGACTCGCTGGCTCCGAGAGTAAAAGAGGCTTATCATGAGGTGTTTACATATATTACTACGATTTCTGGTTATGCAACCAGTCAGGTCGCGCCTCATTTGGTCAATCAATACTTCAACACCAGCGATTGGGAGAAATTGGAAAAAGCGTTGGACAGTTTCGATGCCTCTATGACCAATCATCCCTATGTGGCAAAATGCCGTAAGGAATTGGAAAATGAAAAACGGGTGCTGCCGGGAACTAAGGCTTATGATTTTACATTGCAGGATTTAAATGGCAAAGAGTATAAACTCTCCGATTACCGAGGGAAATACGTCCTTTTGGAATTCAGCGCCTCTTGGTGCGGATGGTGCAAGTTGGAAATCCCTTTCTTGAAACAGGTCTATCAAAATACGAAAGGGAAAAATTTTGTAATGCTTACTGTCAATTTGGATGACAATCGGGAAAAATGGGAGCATGACGTGAAAGAATACGATTTGCCTTGGCCGGTACTTTCCGATTTGCAAGCGTTTAAAAGTCCGGTGGCAAAAAATTATAATGTCAGCGGTATCCCTGTCATTTTTTTAATTGATCCGGATGGTGTGATTGAGAATAAAACATTACGGCGTGAAGGAATGATTGATTATATAAATGACCTGTTTAAAAAGTGATGATATGAAAAATCCGATATTGAATTTATGGGCAGTATGTCTGGTTGGGGTTTATTCTTGTACCGCACCCGTGGCGAAAGATTATGTCATAGAAGGAGAGATTAAAGGATTCGGGGATGGGATGATGTATGTCTTTGCCGAAACGATAGACGGCAATACCGGGGATACGGCATTTGTAAAGAATGACCGTTTTACTTTCCGGTCTTCCTCCGATTATCCGATACAATTGTGGTTTTCTCCTGCCGGGAACGAAGCTTGCGCCCGTCGGGGAACGTATGGATTTTTCTTGTTGGTTGAGAATTCTTCAACTCCTGTTCGTGTAAATGCCGAAGTGGAGAAACGGATTGAAAATGCAGTTATTTTGAACAGTCCGGTGCAAACGGAATTGGAGAAGATAAAAGCAACCGGTTTGATTGACCGTATCACGAGTTTTCAAAATCTGCTGCGGCAAATAGAAGATACCGTTATTTTAAAAACGAAACGGAATGAATTTGCCCGGTTGGTGGATAAAAGTCTCGACGAGTTGTTTGCTCTTGATTTTGCCCGGACGAGTACGGCAGCTGTTTTCACGGTTTACCAATATTTTTCTTTTCTGTCCATCGACCGTTTGGAGGCGGTATTACAACGGTTTGACCCGGCAATAGCCCCTTCTGTCTATTGGGTGAAGATGCAGGAGCGCATACGTCGTACCAGAGCTATGGCTATAGGGAAAAAAGCCCCGGATTTCCGTTTGCAGGATGTCCATGGCAAAGAATATACGTTGGCAGATTTTGCTGGGAAAATGGTACTGTTTGATTTTACGGCCTCTTGGTGCCATTGGTGTAAGGTGGAAATTCCTTTTATCGAACAGGTTTACGAAGCCATGAAGGGCAAGGATTTTGAGATTGTTTCCGTCTATTTGGACAAGAAACGCGAGGATTGGGTGAAGGACGTCAAGAAATCGAATCACCCGTGGAAATGTCTTTCCGATGTGCAATCCTGGAACAAAGGAGGTATGGCATACGATTATAACGTCGGAGGTATTCCTCATTTGTTGATAATCGGCAAAGACGGTAAAATCCTTTGCAGCGGAACACGTGGAGTGGAAACCTTACAAAAGATAAAGGAGATGTATCGATGAAATGGAACAGCGCCCTGAATTAGACATGACTTTCAGGGCGCTGCTATGTTGCGGACTATCCCGCTTCTAATACCGATTCTCCGCCTCTTCCAGTTCTTTCGTGTCCATCGGTCGGCGTGTCATGGAACGCCAGGCGTACCAGATGTAAGCCGCGACGAACGGGATGACCAGTGACACCCAGCTCATGACTTTCAGTGTGTACAGCGATGAGGAGGCGTTGCGGATGGTCAGTGATGAATCCGGGTCCGTGGAGGAGGGATAGAATGCCGTGTCGTTGAAGCCTGCCAGCACCAGCAGCCCGATGACTGTTGCCACCGTGCCCGCTCCCGTAAACCATACGCCTTTCCGCCATTGCGGCGCTATGACCGTCCGGATGATGCCGTACAGCACGCTTGCCACACCCGACAGGAAGAGGACGGCATTCCAAGGCATCTCGATGAAGTTGTGGAAATATTTGTATTTCACCAATTCCACCTTGCCTGTTTCGCTGACGGCATACCCTTCGCCTCCGAAAATGAATCCCAAAAACAGCAGAAAGAACACGACGAACGGCACTGCATTGTACACCACCTGTCGCCGGCTGCGCGCCTGTATGGCGTCATTCCCGATATTCAGGATGAAATACAGGGCTGCCTGCGTCCGCGCCAGAAAAAAGACGGCAAACGCCAGCAGGTAGTTCGTGAACACGCCCAGTGCATCCAGCCCGCGCCACGGAGTCATCCACTCCACGCGGTTCATCTCTCCTATGCGGAACGGCGAACCGGTGAAAAAGGTGGCGACCGCCGCGCCTAACAGGATGGGGGCGGCAAATCCGTTAATCATCAAAAATACCTCATAAGTCTTGCTTCCTAAGAAGTTCCGGGGTTTGTTGCGGTATTCGAACGACACCGCCTGCAGCACGAAACAGAACAGCAGCAGCATCCACACCACGTATGCCCCGCCGAAGCTGGTGGAGTAGAACAGCGGGAAACTGGCGAAGAACGCCCCGCCGAACACCACCAGCGTGGTGAACGTGTATTCCCATTTGTGTCCCAGGGTATTCACGAGCAGGTCCCGTTCCTTCCGGGTTTTGCCCACCGTGTACAGCAAACTTTGTCCGCCCTGCACGAACAGCAGAAACACCAGCAAACCGCCCAGCACGCAGAGCAGCAGCCACCAGTAATGTTGTAATAAATTCAAGTCCATACCTTTTCTATTTTCAATTCCCTTTCGGTCCTTTCTTAATCTGTGAACACATGATGCCGACTTCAGCCGCCAGCAGGAGCGTGAACAGCACGGCGAACATCCAGAACGTCGTGACCACCCACCCCGAGGCGATGCGTGTGATGGCGATGTGGGTAGGCATCAGGTCCTGCACCACCCACGGTTGCCGTCCCACCTCCGCCACAATCCATCCGCATTGCGAGGCGATATAGGCGCAGGGCACGCAGAACAGCGCGAAATAGGGCATGAAGCGGAACCGGTCGAACTGCCGTTTCTTTGCCCACCACGCCGCCGCCGCGAACAGCACGACGAATAGCATCCCCAGTCCCACCATGAGGCGGAAACTGTAGAACACCAAGGTCACCGGCGGAATCACCTCGTCCGGGGCATTCAGGTATCCGTAGCCGAAATCCCCGTAGTTCTCCCGCAACACGGCGAGCGACTCCTTTGCCGCTGCCTCGTCTTTCGCATCCGTCGCCTGCTTGTAGGCGCGTAGGGCGTCGATGGCGAGCCTGCCGTTTGCCATGCGCTGCTCCACGGACGGATAGGTCACGCCCTCGTGCGACGTATAGCCGTTCAATATATCTTCCATCCCCGGAACGAAAGCGTCGAAATCGTGGTAGCCGAAGAAAGAGAGCACTTTCGGCACCGTGATGCCGTATTTCACGCTCCGCATCCGTTCCGAAGGCAGCGCTTCATCCCGGCAGGGGATGCCTATCAAGGTGAAGTCGGCTCCATGACCTCCCCGGTTCAGCCCCTCCATGGCAGCCAGTTTCATCGGTTGCGTGCGGGTGACGTCCTGGGCGCTCGAATCCCCGGTGAAAATCGTGGCGAGGATGCTGAACAGCCCGAACACCGATGCCAGCAGGATACTCTTCCGGGCAAATTCCATGTGCCGTTTCCGCAGGATATACCACCCGCTCACCCCCACCACAAAACATGCCGAAAGCGTATAGGCGGAGGTCACCGTATGGAAAAACTTGTTCATGGCGGTCGGCGAGCCCAGCACCGCCCAGAAGTCCGTCATCTCGTTGCGGGCGCTCAGCGGGTTGAACTCCATGCCCACGGGGTGCTGCATCCAGGCGTTTGCCACCAGAATCCACAGCGCCGAGATATTCGACCCTGCGAACACCAGCCACGTGGAAGTCAAATGGAACCTCCGGCTCACTTTGTTCCAGCCGAAGAACATCACCGCAAAGAAAGTCGCCTCCATGAAAAAGGCGAACAGCCCTTCCACCGCCAGCGGCGCGCCGAAAATATCCCCGACGAACCAGGAATAATTGGACCAGTTCGAGCCGAACTGGAACTCCAGGATAAGTCCAGTGGCGATGCCGATGGCGAAATTGATGCCGAACAGCTTCATCCAGAACTTCTCCGCCCGCAGCCACTCCTCGTTGCCCGTCCTCACCCAGAGCGTTTCCATCAGGGCGAGCAGGAACGAAAGACCCAGCGTCAGCGGGACAAACATATAGTGGTAAATCGCCGTCATGGCAAACTGCCACCGCGACCATTCCACCAAAGAACTCGTTGCGATTTCTGTCATCATATCTTAAGGTTTTGAAATGAATTGCTGCAATACGTGTTCCCCCTTTTCTGCGTCCGTCTCATACCGGCTGTTCAGGTAGTTCGGCATCAGCAGCATCTTGAACACCAGGAACATCACGGCTAATTTCACCGCCACGATGGCAAGCACCGTTTTCGTCCACCGGGGGAGGTGGCTGAATCCGTCGTAGTACAGATTCCAAAATGGCTTCAGCACGGTCAAAAATTCCATTGATTTGATAATGACACGTAAAATTCCTACTTTTGTCCCGCAAAGTTATGTAAAAATGAATACATTGGCGAAATATATTTTGGGAATTTTAGCCGTTGCGGCGGTCCTTTTTTTCTCGTGGTATTTCTTTTCGATCATCGTTTATGTGCTGGTGTCGGCAGTGCTTTCTTTCATCGGCAAGCCCGTGGTGGTTCTGCTGGGCAAGGTGCAGATACGCGGCCACCGTTTGTCCGACACGCTGAAGGCGGTGATCACTCTCGTTATCCTCTGGATATTCTTCCTCCTCTTCTTCAGCACTGTCATCCCTTTGGCGGTGCATGAATACCAGTCGTTGGAGAACGTCAGCACCCACCACATCATCGAACGTTTGCAGGGACCTTTGCAGGATGTCGGGCGTTTTCTCAAAGATTACGGCATCATGCACTCGGACGAGGATGTCAATCAATACATCACCGACCAATTGGGCGAATGGCTGAAGGGCGGGCGTTTGCGGAACTGGTTCGGTTCGGTGGTGGGCACGGTGTCCGACATCTTCGTGGCGCTTTTCTCCATCAGTTTCATCACCTTCTTCTTCCTCAAGGACAACCGTCTCTTTTCCGGTATGGTGCTGGCGACACTTCCCGAGCGCTACAAGGAACAGGGCAACAATGCGCTCGAATCCATCGAAAAGCTCCTCGTGCGCTACTTCGTGGGCTTGCTGCTGGAGGTGCTGGGCGTCATGACGCTGAATGTCCTCGGGCTTTCCATCCTCGGGCTGGGATTCGGCAATGCGGTGGTCATCGGACTGATGGCAGGCATCCTGAACGTCATCCCTTACATCGGTCCTCTGATCGGTACGGTTTTCGGTTTGATGACGGGCGTGTTGCTGAACCTCGACATGGAGTTCTACGGCGAAATGCTGCCCCTGCTGCTGGGCATGGCGGGAGTGATGCTCTTCACCCAGCTGATGGACAACATCATTTTCCAGCCCCTGATTTATGGCAACAGTGTGCATGCGCATCCCTTGGAAATCTTTCTCGTGCTGCTTATGGCAGGCAGTATGGCGGGCATCCCGGGCATGATTCTCGGCATTCCGGTCTATACGGTGGTGCGGGTGATACTCAAAGAGTTTTTCAATAAATACGAATTAGTCAAGAAATTGACCCACAGCCTGTAGGGTTAGTGCTCGAGGATGTAAATTGAACTGTGTCAGCAAAAGTTAATATTTTATTCTTTGCTGACACAGTTCAATTTACATCCTCGGTGCAGGTTATTTTATTTAGAAATTATTTGTGATTTGGTCTTTGGTGATGATTTTGGAAATGAGTTGATAACGAAGTTTATCACTAATCTCTTGACCACATATCTTAAACTTGGGATTTAGAATTTTTTTAATCACAGTTTGAGCAGTTTTGTCATTTTTTACCATAATTAATTCTATATCATCGATAGTAAATTCTAATTTCTCATTTAAGTATGGTTTACTCTTTTTAACTCCTCGCCATTCTGTATAACATTTTAAGTCATACCATATTCTCTGTGAATAATCAATTTTTCTCCACTCTCTTTCTTGATAATTCTCTTTCTTTCTTCCTTTTATATATGCTTCATCTTCAAATTTTTCATAAGGCTTAGATATACCCAACATCGTATATTGTGCATCACCAGAATGTATTTGATTGGCATAAAATTTTGAACAACTATCTTGTAGGAGTTTTGTTGACATTGAATTCTCAGATGGAGAATAATAGAATACTGGTATTAAACATTTTTTTAATCCCCATTCTCTTTTCATTCCAATAGCATATCCTCTATCACCGTAAACGACTTCTGATAATAAAGATAATGGAATGTCGCAGAATGAAATCATAGGAATGCCGATATATTTAATTTCTCCCTCTTTATTTTTGAATTGCTCTTTACAGTAAGTAGCCTTGAACCCCTCTTGCAATATTCCTAAAAGTCCTTCTTGAGTAGTGTAATGAAAAAAGGAATTACTGTATATTCTTGCCATAATCTTGTGTTTTAAAAAATCACTCCCACCACCATTGAATGAGGTGGCAGGAGTGATAAGGTTAATCAACGAAGATTACATCCCACCCTTTCCTTTTGGCAATGGAGTAGTCACCTAATTTGTCACATGCCAACTCCCCATACTCCACAACAGGCAAATCATTATAAATCTTGTTCATGGCAGAGGCATTGAATCGATTGTCTTCACAATCCAAGTAGTCCAATGCCTTATTCTTGCTTATATCCAATGAGGTTAATTGATTGCCATCACACCTCAACCCTTCCAATGCCGTATTCTTGCTAACATCCAATGAGGTTAATTGATTGTCTTTACAATTCAAGTCTTCCAATGCTGGGCACTTGGTTACATCAATGGAAGTAACTTCACAGTTATAAACACCAAAGTATATTATCTTCCCTCTTGCTGTAACCGTATGGCTTGACTTGCCATCTGTATAAGTATGTTCTGATATGATTGCATACACAAAGTCACCAGGTTTATTTTCTACCCTTACATACACATATTCCTCTTCATTTCCATCTCCCCAGTCAATGGTTATACTCTCTTCTTCGTTGAAGGTTTCAAGACAAAGTGCGCTATCATCATCTAATGTCAAACTTTTCGCTTCTGTCACAAACGTAATCACTCCCTCTCCATCACGCAGTACATCGTCATCATCCTTAGAACAGGATACCAATGCGGTAGCACCCAGTACCACCAGCATCAAACTAAACAGTTTTCTCATTTTTCTTTTGGTTTTAATAGTGAATAAATAATTGATTATTGAATTTGTTTTTTATGAAATTCCTTGTACCAGTGAAATATATCATCAATATAGTTTTCAAAAACATCAACAGGAATCAAGGCCCTCATGGAAATGGTTTCAACTTTAGGATATGAGTCTGTAAAATCATAATATATCTCATTTTCTATTTCCATTTTGAATATCTTCTCATCAGGTTTTTGAACACAATTATTCAAATGACGATATAAATAGTGATAGGGAAATTCTTCGTTGCCAACCATTATTATTTGTCTGGGCTTTATTTCAGAAAATATGTTTTGATTCCTTTTGGCTTCATTTTCAGATATAAGTTGTAATTCTAATTGGTATTTTATCTCTAAAGTTTCACTTGCATTTTTAGCTATCATGTACTCTTGCCCTTTGAAATGTTCCTTGAAGTCAGATTCAAATCTTTTCAAAATTTTCTCATTAAAAATGCGAAGTTCTTCTTGACTTAGTTTTAATTCTTCTTGTTTCATATCTCAAATTTTTAGTTAATAAATTCCATATTTCAACCATCAAAACCACCCTCTTTCTCCTCCGTTTTGCCCCTCTTGATAGTGTTTCTAAATCATAAACTTTCCTAACACACATTTCCTTTTTCCAAAATAGACGTCAATTTCTTCGTGACGATTGAGTTGCATTTGAATTTTTGAAATGTCATAATCATTTGTTTATTAGCGTATTTATTGTTTTATATGTGATTATTATATAGATTTCAAATATAAACAATATGAACAAATAAAACTCATTTCATACAAGATTTTAGCCTAATTCCATCCTTTTCTTCAGACTGGTAGACTAAATACAAGAAACGATGGACTGGTATTGCCAATCCCTCTAATGTAGGTTATCCTATTCTATAAACCATCTGTACCTCTCCCCACCTTGCAGCGCATCCGTTATCCCAAAGGCAAGCATTGGTACAACCTGCATTTCCCTATCCGTTCGGCAAACTGGTGCTTGTTCAAATAATGGTCTTTCAGTTTATCCATCTTCCTCGGGTGTTGCCCTGCGTCATAGTTGGCAAACAGCTCATACACTCCCCTTGGCAGGTCGCGGTTGTTCATCGCCCTCAGGTCAGAACGGTAGCCGTCAGTGTTTAAGTTTATGATTAATTGGGGAACGCACTTGTCAAAAACCTCCTAAAAACAAAAACAGCCACTTGGTCAAGTGATTGATGACGAGAGCGGAAAACGGGACTCAAACCCGCACCCACCCGGCTTGTAAGACGTTTACCGTTTCTTTTTCGGTTTCTCCGCTTTCTCCGGCTGTTCCTCGACGGTGATGGTCTTGGAGGAGGCATACTTCACGTGGTGTATCAGTTCATTCACCATCACCTTCAACTCCTCCATAAACTCTCCCACGGCGTAGCTCCCGTCCTCTATCATGCGCAGTTTCTTTTCCCATTGTCCCGTCAGTTCCGCCGATTTCAGCAGCCCGTTCTGTATCGTGTCGATGAGCTCCGTGCCGGTGGCGGTGGCGAGTATCCGTTTCTTGTCCTTGCGGATGTATTGCCTTTTGAAAAGCGTCTCGATGATATTGGCGCGGGTGGAGGGGCGTCCGATGCCGTTCTCTTTCATCAGGTCGCGCAGTTCCTCGTCCTCCACCTGCTTGCCGGCGGTCTCCATGGCGCGCAGGAGGTCGGCTTCCGTGTAATATTTCGGCGGCTGGGTCTGCTTTTCCAGCAATTCCGGCGCGTGCGCTCCCCGTTCCCCTTTCTCGTACAGCGGGAGGACGTTCTCTTCGTTCTGCTTGTCCGTGTGGGTCCCGAACACCACCCGCCACGCCGGGTCCACAATCTGCTTGCCCGTCGCCTTGAAATCCTCTGCGCCGATTCGTGCCGTCACCGTGGTGTTCGCCACCTCGCAGTCGGGGTAAAACACCGCGATGAACCTCCGTGCCACCAAGTCGTACACCCGTTTCTCGTCCGGCGTCATGTCGTAGGTGAACACCCCCGTGGGGATGATGGCGTGGTGGTCGGTGATTTTCTTGTCGTTGAACACCTTCGCCGACTTGCGTATCTTGCCGCCTTCCAGTATCGGCGCCGTCAATGCCTTGTAAGGCTCCAGTCCTTTCAGGATGCCGGGCACCTTGGGGTACTGGTCGTTCGGCAGGAAGTTCGTGTCCACGCGGGGATAGGTGGTCAGTTTCTTTTCGTAGAGCGACTGGATGATTTTCAATGTGTTTTCCGCCGTGAAGGCGTATTTGCGGTTGCACTCCACCTGTAGCGAGGTCAGGTCGAACAGTTTCGGCGGATGCTCCATCGCCTTTTTCCGCTCCACGCCCGTAATCTCCAGCTCCTCCGGGCGGATGCGCTCCATCAGAGCCTCTGCCTCCTCGCGCTGCTTGAACCGTCCGCGCTGGCAGGCGAACACCCCTTCGCGGTAGGTCGTGCGGATTTCCCAATAGGTTTCCGGCTTGAAGTTGTCGATGGCTTTCTGCCGTTCCACGACCAATGCCAGCGTGGGGGTCTGCACCCGCCCGATGGAGAGCACGTTCTTGCCTGTCCCGTATTTCAGCGTGTACGCCCGCGTGGCGTTCATCCCCAGCAGCCAGTCGCCGATGGCGCGTGCCGACCCTGCGGCGTACAGCGTGTCGAACTCCGAGGCGTCCATCAGTTTCTCGAACCCTTCGCGGATCGCCTCCTCCGTCAGCGATGAAATCCAGAGCCGCTTCACCGGCACCCCGCATTTCGCTTTCGTCAGCACCCACCGCTGTATCAGCTCTCCCTCCTGGCCGGCATCCCCGCAGTTGATGACCTCCTCCGCCTGCTTCACCAGTTCCTCGATGACGGCGAACTGTTTCTTGATGCCCTCGTCCTCAATCAGCCGGATGCGGAACTTCGACGGAATCATCGGCAGCACCCCCATGTTCCACTTCTGCCATTTCTCCGTGTACTCCCCCGGCTCCTGCAACGTGCACAGGTGCCCGAAAGTCCACGTCACGCAATACCCGTTCCCCTCCAGATACCCGTTCCTGCGGGTATTGGCGCCTAAGATACGGGCAATCTCCTTCGCCACGCTCGGCTTTTCCGCAATGCACATTTTCATCGTCCGGCAATCTTTTTTTTCAGGCGCAAAGATAGGGAACATACCACTCGCGCCCAAATATACCACCTGAAAAGTGGTATATGGCGACAGGCTTGTCCTTAAGTTGAGCCTAAGTTGCGCCATGGTTCCTTGCCTCTTCCGCCGTTGTTCGGACGGGGCAAATCCGGTGCTCGGTTGCTCGGGATCGAACGAGCACCGAAGGAGTGGCGAACGAGCAGCGAGGAAGGGAGCAAGGAACCATGACGCAACTTAGGTGCAAATAGGGAGAAAAAATTCAACTATTGCGCATACGTATGTTATATTTTTTCCATAACTTTGTTAAGACGATTATGAGAGCAATTGTTTTGTCATTCAGCATCTGTTTGCTGCTCGGTTGTCGGACGAACAACCATCCGGTACAGCAAACGCCGTCGGCAATTAGCCGTGCGCTTTCTTCGGAGTTGACTCCTGCCCAACAGGAGGCGTTTCAATCCATGGTGGAAGATGCCAGATCCACCCGGACAAAGGTGGGAAGGCCTATTTCTCTCATGGACGGGATTGTCGAAGCTGCCGACAAGGAAATCACTTACCTGCCGATGTATGATTTGGATATAGACAAATTCCACAGCCTTCCGACGCCGGAGAATTTGTTCAATTCCTTGGTGCCGGTGCGGGACAGCATGTATTTCCTGGTGTGCGAAGGCGGCGAAATCCTGTACACGCTGTTTGCCGTGAAAAGGAAGGGACAATGGTTACCTGGAGGGCTTGTGCATGGGCGTACCAGCGGGGTGTATCGAAAGTTCGGAATACAGCCGCCTCCGCCGAGTCCGGTGGAAAAGTTGCTGCAAGATGCGCGGCGGACGGACTGGAGGGTGTTCAGGTGCGTGTTCTATATCTATTTCACTTACTGCCTGGAGGGCGAGCGTTTTTATTATTCGGTGACGGATGACAAAAACATGACCTCTGCCGAGGCTTGCGAGGATATCGGTTCGTTTGTCGAACGTCTGAAGGAAGACCAAGCGAGGGGAGAAGAGTATTACTACTGAAGTTTCATGGAATACCCCCCGATGCTCTTCCTGCCTCCGGACCGGATATTTAGGAAGAGCATCGGGGGTGAGGATTATTCCAAATACGTGTACCCGTAGAGCCCGGAGCGGTAGTTGGAGAGGAATTCGCGTCCCTCTTCGGGGGAGATGATGCCTTTCTTGACGGAGGACATCACCCATACCTCCACGGTGCGTGCCATGCGTTTCGGGTTGAACTGGACGTAGTCGAGCACGTCGGCGACGGTCTCGCCCTCGATGATTTTGTCGATGACATATTCGCCGCCTTTCACCTTGATGTGCACGGCATTGGTGTCGCCGAACAGGTTGTGCAGGTCGCCCAGGATTTCCTGGTATGCCCCCACGAGGAAGACGCCGAAATAGTACGGTTCTTTGTTGTTCAGTTCGTGTACGGGCAGGCTGTGGGAGAAGTTGCGCGTGGAGATGAAGTTGTTGATTTTCCCGTCCGAGTCGCAGGTGATGTCCTGGATGGTGGCGGATTTCACCGGCTGCTCGTTGAGCCGCGACAGGGGGATGATGGGGAACACCTGGTCGATTGCCCACGAGTCGGGCAGCGACTGGAAGAGGGAGAAGTTGCAGAAATATTTGTCCGGCAACATCTTGGATATCTTTTTCAGTTCGTCGGGGGCATGCTTCGTGGCGTTCGCCATGTCGTAGATTTCCCGTGCCACCGACCAGAACAGGCGCTCCACCTGGGCGCGGGTGTTCAGGTCGATTAACCCCAGGTTGAAGAGGTTCAGGGCGTCCTCGCGGCATTGCAGGGCGTCGTGCCAGGTCTCCAACAGGCGGGGCTGGTTGAGGTTGTCCCAAAGCTGGTACAGTTCCTTTACCAGCTCGTGGGCGTCCTCTCCGATTTCCTCGTCCTCGTTGAAGGCGGGGAGGCTGGTGCTTGCCAGCGCTTCGAACACCAGCACGGAGTGGTGGGCGGTCAGGGAGCGTCCGGATTCGGTGATGATGTTGGGTTGCGGGAGCTCGTTCTTCTCGCACACGTCCACGATGGAGGAGACGGCGTCATTGACGTACTCCTGGATGGAGTAGTTCATGCTGTTGGAGGTGGCGGAACGGGTGCCGTCGTAGTCCACGCCGAGGCCGCCGCCGATGTCCACGAAGTTGATGTTGTAGCCGAGTCTTTTCAGTTGCACGTAGAACTGCGACGCCTCTTTCAGCGCCGTTTTGATGCGGCGGATGTTGGTCACCTGGCTGCCGATGTGGAAGTGGATGAGTTGCAGGCAATCCGCCATCTTGTTCTTTTCGAGCAGTTCCAGCGCTTCCAGGAGTTCGCTGGAATTGACGCCGAATTTGCTGACGTCGCCCCCGGATTCCTCCCATTTGCCGCTGCCGGAGCTGGCGAGCTTGATGCGGATGCCGATATTGGGCTTCACGCCCATCTTTTTGGCGAGGCGGGCGATGGTTTTCAGTTCGATGAGTTTTTCCACCACGAGGTAGATGCGGCGCCCCATTTTCTGCGCCAGCAGCGCCAGTTCGATGTAGCTCTCGTCCTTGTAGCCGTTGCAGATAATCATGGCGTCGTCGTCGATGTCGATGGAGAGGACGGCATGCAGTTCCGGTTTGGAGCCGGCTTCCAGCCCGATGTTGAATTTGTTGCCGTGGCTGACGATTTCCTCCACGACGGGGCGCATCTGATTGACTTTGATGGGGTAGATGATGAAGTTCTTCGCGGAGTAGCCGTATTCTTTGGCGGCGGTTTCGAAGCAGTTGGATATTTTCTCGATGCGGTTGTCGAGGATGTCCGGGAAACGCAGCAGCACGGGTGCGGAAACGTCGCGCACCTGCAACTCTTCCATCAACTCCTTCAAGTCGATGGAGGGGCCTCCGGCTTTCGGTGTCACGGCAACGTGGCCTTTCTCGTTGATTGAAAAATAGTTCAGCCCCCAACCGTTGATGTTATACAGTTCCGCTGAATCGTCGATACTCCATTTTCTCATTTGATGCACTGAAAAACAATTGTTAAACGTCCTGCAAAACTAAGGGAATTAATTGAATATTCATAATTTTTCAATTCCCTCTATCCCGTTGCGCGACAATATGAGCCGAAAACGTTTATAATCAATCTTTTCCTCGCTTTTCAATTGCATGAGGAGGTTGATGTAATAGGTCCTTTCGCCCAGCACGGTTTCGTATCCGCCTTTGTCGTCGGGCACTTCGAGGGGCATTTCCCGGTTGTGCATCTTCAGGATGAAGGAGGAGACGTTGAAGCGCTGGATATTGTGGATGCCGGAGACCTCATGCTGGTTGCATTCGTCCAGCGTCTGCCCGTCGATGCGCACGAGGGTGCGGTAGAGGATGATTTTTTCCGTCGTGTGGCGGTTGGTCGCCTCGAGCAGGTCGGAGCGGTCGCGTTTCTCCATGACCTCTTCCGGCACATGGTCCTCCGTGATGAAGTCCACCCCCTCCTTGATCCAGCCGATGGGCTTGTCCTTGATGCTGATGACCGTTTTGTTGTCGAAGTATTTTTTGGCGAGGCGGTGCACGAAATAGTAGCGGGTGAGTTCCTTGATGCGGTCTTTGAGCATATAGCTGACGACCAGCGCCACGAAGAGCGGCATGGTGAAGTTGCCGTATTTCTGCTGGAAGGAAAAGGCGATGGCGGTGGCGAAAATCATGGAGATGCCGGCGGCGATGCTGAAGGACACCTGTTCCGCCACGGCGCCGTCTTTTTTACGGTTGGCATTCAGGAACAGGTGGTTCTCCATATAGGTCTGCAACATGCGCAGGCGGTAGAGGACGGTGCGGTTGCGGTCGGGACTGTTTTTTTCGATCACCGCCCAGCCGCGGGAACGGCGGTAGGCGATTTCCTCGCGTACCATTTCCAACAGGTTGCCCTGCACCCGGGAGAGGCATGCTTCGTCCCGGCGTTTCAGTTTTTTGAGGAGTTCGAAGGTGTGGTACTCGATTTGGTTCGAGAGGAACTCTTCGCCGAAGCCGTGGGAGAGGCGCGCCTCTTCGCCCTTCCCCTCCTCCGGCAGCAGGTCGCGCAATTCGCGGTATTGTCCGACGATGCGGCGCACCTGCTCTTCGTATCTCCCGATGGCTTCGGCGCGTTCTCCGGTGTCCGTGTAGAGCCACACGCGTTCGGCGGCGCGCCGCACGGCACTCCGGGCGATGGTGCAGAACATCTTCACCTGGTACTCCGCTTCCTGCAGGTTCTCGGCGGTCGGTTCGTCCGCCAGTTCGTTGAAGGCGACCGCCAGGAACTGGAACGGGAGCGCCTCCTCGTTTGCCAGTTCTTCCAGCGAATAGATGGGGGTAATCAGGCGGATGTCGGACTTGACATCCCGGTAGAACTGTTTTTTGGTGTAGGTCGCGGCGTTGATGTCCAGTTTGTCGGGCAGGAACATCCAGGCGTTCAGCATGAAATCGGTGTGCGGGCGGTCTTTCTTCACGAGATACCCGATTTTGAACTCCACGGAGAAGCGGTCATGTATGCGTACTTGAATATCAATCATAACCTGTAGGTAACAAAAAATGCGCCAAACGGCGCATTTGCTGTCGAGATGACTGGACTTGAACCAGCGGCCTCCACGTCCCGAACGTGGCGCGCTACCAACTGCGCTACATCTCGTTTGCGGTTGCAAATGTAATAACGTTTCAGGAAAAAAATGCTATATTTGCGGAAAAAATTTATCAAATAATTTTCGTTGTCATGGATTCTATCAGGCAAAACAAAGTGTCAAGATTGATACAGAGGGATTTAAGCGACATGTTCCGGCAGGAATGCAGGGAGTACGCGTTGGGGGCCATGCTCTCCGTCACGACGGTGAGGGTGAGTTCGGACCTGTCGTATGCGAGGATATATGTCAGTATTTTCCCCTCCGACCGGACGGAGCAGGTGCTTGCCAGCCTGGAGGAGCACAACAAGAGCATCCGTTTTGCCCTGGGGCGGAAAATCGGAAAACAGATGCGCATCATTCCCGAACTGCGTTTTTTTGTGGATGACAGCCTCGACTACATCGACAAAATCGACGAACTCTTGAAATAGCCCATGCGCCTTTCGCTTTTCATCGCCCGCCGCTATCTCTTCGCCAGAAAGAAGCAGAATGCCATCAATATCATTTCCGCCATCAGCGTGGCGGGGGTGACGGTCGGGACGGCCGCGTTGATTGTGGTGCTGTCGGTCTTCAACGGCATGGATGTGCTGTTGCAGGAGAGCACGGACAGTTTTACGCCCGACCTGGAAATCCGTCCCGCCGCGGGGAAGTATGCCCGGGTGGATTCCGCCCTCTGCCGCACCCTGCAAGGCATGCCGGAGGTGGCGTCGTTCCATGAGGTCATGGAGGAGAAAGCCCTGGCGCGCTTCGAGGACAACGCCGTGCCGGTGGTCGTCAAGGGGGTGGACGGGGACTACGGCTCCCATGCGGGCTTCGAGGGCAACTTGGTGCAGGGGGACTTCCGCCTGCGCGACGAGGAGGGGTACACCGCCGTCATGGGGTACGGCGTGGCGCACCGCCTGCGCGTGGCGCTCACCACGGTGCGGCCCGTCGTCCTCTACTACCCCGACAAGGCGGGAGGCATGAATGCCGCTTCCCTCCGCACCGAATTGATTTATCCTTCCGCCCTTTTTTCCGCCCAGCAGGAGCTGGCGGACCGCTATATGCTGACCGACATCGGGTTTGCCCGGCGGCTTTTCAAGACGGAGGGGCAGATTTCCAAAATCGAGGTGCGCCTCACCGACCCCGCCCGCCTCGCCGAGGCGAAAGCGCGGCTGGCGGAGTGTGCGGGGGAGGGATTCCGCGTGGAGGACAAGTATGAAATCAACCGTACTTTCTACGCCATGATGCGATCCGAGAAGCTGGCGGTGTTCCTGATTCTCCTGTTCATCCTGCTGATTGCCTCGTTCAACATCATCGGTTCCATTTCCATGCTCATCTTGGACAAGAAAGAAGACCTCGCCACCTACCGGGCGATGGGCATGACCGACCGCCGCATCATCTCCGTGTTCCGCACGGAGGGGATGTTGATTACCCTGGCGGGGGTGCTCGGCGGCTTCGCCATCGGCACGGCGCTGTGCCTCCTGCAGGAACGCTACGGGCTTATCACCCTCGGCGAAGGCGGCTTCCTCGTCGATGCCTATCCGGTGCGGATGGTCGCCGGGGATATCCTTGCCGTCGTGTGCACCGTGTTCCTCATCGGCACGCTCGCTTCCTATTTCCCCGTCCGCTATTTGGTACGGAAATTGTTGTCTTCTCATTCTGAATAATACTTCTTGATCATGCGCATCCTCTCCCGGCGTTCCCTTATCGGTGCCAATATCCTTTGGGCGCTTGTCGTTTTCACCCTCTGCGCCATGCCTGGCGACAGCGTGCCCGACACGGGCATCCGCATCCCCCATTTCGACAAGGTGGTGCACTTCGGCATGTTTTTCATCACCTCCCTGCTGCTTGCCCTGCCGCTCCACCTCTACGCCCGTTTCCGGCGGCGCCACATCCTGCTGCTCGCCGTGGTTTTCGCTTTCCTCTACGGGGGCATCCTTGAAATCCTGCAGTCCCGCTTTTTCGGCCGTAGCGGCGACTTCGCCGACCTGGTCGCCGACCTGGTCGGTGCCTTTGCCGGCTGCCTCTGCTATCCCTGGCTCCTCCGTTTCCTGGCTTCGCGGGAGTAAAAAGTGACGGCGGACATCCGGATTTTGCCTCTGCGATTTTCAATATTCGATGAAATCCCTTAGCTTTGCCATTCGAATCATTAAATGAATCGTCAGATGATACAGGAAATCAACCGGCTGATTGCGGAAATCTCCGCTTTCACCGCCAGCACCGCCGCCGAAGTGGAACAGTTCAGAATCCGTCACCTCAGCAAGAAAGGAACCATTGCCGCCCTTTTCGACGACTTCAAGAACGTTGCCCTCGAGCAGAAAAAGGAAATCGGGCGCGCCTTGAATGACCTCAAGACTGCCGCCTTGGACAAGGTGAATGACCTGAAAGACCGCCTCGCCGATGCCGACAGCGGATGCAGCGGCATGGACCTCACCCTGCCCGGAGACCCCGTGCGCCTCGGCTCGCGGCATCCCCTCGCGGTGGTCAAGAATGAGATACTCGATATTTTTGCCCGCCTCGGATTTACCATCTCCGAAGGACCCGAGATAGAGGACGACTGGCATGTCTTCTCCGCCCTCAATTTCCCCGAAGAGCATCCTGCCCGTGATATGCAGGACACGTTTTTCATCGAGAAAAACCCCGATATCCTGCTCCGTACCCACACCTCTTCCGTGCAGGTGCGCGACATGGAAACCCACCCCCTCCCCATCCGCCTCGTCACCCCCGGGCGCGTCTTCCGCAACGAGGCGATTTCCGCCCGTGCGCACTGCATGTTCCACCAGATTGAAGCCCTTTATATCGATGAGGGTGTCTCCTTCGCCGACCTGAAGCAGACGCTGACCTACTTCGCCAAGGAGTTGTTCGGCGCCGACACCCGCATCCGCCTGCGCCCTTCCTATTTCCCCTTCACGGAGCCTTCCGCCGAGATGGACGTCTCCTGTTCCCTCTGCCACGGCAAGGGATGCAATGTGTGCAAGGGGACCGGATGGCTTGAAATCCTCGGATGCGGCATGGTGGACCCGAATGTCCTGACCTTGAACGGCATCGATGCCGACCGTTACACCGGTTTCGCCTTGGGCATGGGCATCGAGCGCATCACGATGCTCAAGTACGGCATCAAGGACCTGCGCCTCTTCTTCGAGAACGACATCCGCTTCCTCGAACAATTCACGGCGGCGATCTAATCCTGTTTCCCCCTGCCTGTCGCGTCGGGAGGCGTGTCCGGCAGTCCGGTGTTTCAAAGAGAGTCGAATATGATTCGGAAAGTGTTATTCATGACGCTCCTGCTCTACGCTTGCGGCTGTACGGCAGCCAACGTGGGGAAAGAAGACAAGGAAATATTGCGCCGTTTCTGGCGATATGCCGCCCGCGAGAAACTCGCGGAGAAAGGCATCGCCGAGCGCGTCCCCGTCATAGCCCGCTTTTTTGTGGGCACCCCCTACGCGAGCGGCACGCTCGAGGTGGCGGCGGAAGTGACGGCGGAGGACTTGCCCGTCGTCAATCTCCGTGCCCTGGACTGCGTGACTTTTGTGGAGAACGTCCTCGCGCTGGCATACCTCGAACGCTATGGCAACGGCGCCGAGCAGGCCTTCGTGGACAACCTCCGGAAGATACGCTACCGCGACGGACGCATCGGCGGCTACGCCTCGCGTCTCCACTATTCCTCCGATTGGCTGTATGAGATGGGACGGCAGGGGTTGCTCACCGACGTGACGAAGTTCGCCGGCGGGGTGCCCTATGGCAAGCGCATCGGTTTCATGACGAAGAACGCCGACCGCTACCCCGTCCTCAAAGCCAGCCCCGCCGAAAAGGCGCAGATGAAGAAAGTGGAGGAAGCCATCAACAGCCGCCCTTATTATTACATCCCCAAACATGCGTTGCGGAAGGCCTGCGGCAGAATCCGCGAGGGCGACGTCGTCCTCATCACCACCACCATCAAGGGGCTGGACACCTCCCACCTCGGCTTTGCCGTCAAACGCGACGGCAAAACCTATCTCCTGCACGCCTCCAGCGCCGGCAAGCACGTCATGCTCACCGCCAAACCCTTGGACGCCTACATGGCGGAAATCCCCTCCCAGAGCGGCATCATGCTCGGGCGGGCACGGAGGGGAAAATAGCAGCGCGACAAGAAGACCATCAGCGGGTTGTCATAGCTTTTGACCATGCGTTTACCAATGGTTCACCGGTGATTCACCGATAAAAATAGTGCTTATATTTTTCTTAAAAACAAGTTTAACGCTGCTTATACCAGCGTTTCACCAACGTTTTACCAGCGTTTCACCAGCGTTTCAACCGTATAACTATCGGTGAATCATCGGTGAACGCATGGTTAAAAGCTACGGTAACCTGCCTCCCTCCTCAGGACAACCGGTGCTTCTCCTCAGGCACCGGTGCTCATGCCGATTTTTTTTCATGCAGTGCTTTGTTTGCATGGAAATATAACCTACTTTTGCAGATATTTCAGAAGCGGTTTCTCAGTCAAAGTCTGACACTGAGGAACCGCGAAGCGTATCTAAGAAATTCCCATATTTTAATTTATCACTTTTTCTATTCTCTTTCTCTTTTCTTTTCATGAAAGGGCATCTGATGGCATAGAAAGAGTGGTCGGCGCAGCATTGCAATTTATCGCTAAAACAACATAATCAAATGAAAGCATGTTTTATGGGGTTGGGGTACATCGGTCTCCCAACCGCAATTATTGCAGCCAAACATGGTGTGCAAGTGGTCGGTGTGGACATTAACCCGAAAGTGGTGGAGATGACTAATCGGGGACAGTTGCATATCATCGAGCCGGGAATGGAAGAAATGCTGAAGGAAGTCGTTAAAAGCGGGATGCTGCACGCTTCCATCACTCCGGAGGTCAGTGATGCCTATTTTATGGTTGTACCGACCCCGTTCAAAGGGAATCATGAACCGGATATTTCCTATGTAGAAGCGGCTACGAGAGCGGTGTTACCCTTATTGAAGGAAGGGGATTTGTATGTGATTGAGTCCACTTCCCCAGTGGGAACGACGGATAAGATGCGTGATTTGATTTTTGGAGAGCGTCCGGAATTGGAGGGGAAAGTATTTATCGCTTATTGTCCGGAGCGGGTATTACCGGGAAATGTAATTTATGAGTTGATACACAATGACCGGGTAATCGGCGGAATGGATGAAGCATCGACGGACCAGGCGATTGCGTTTTATGGTCAGTTTGTTCAAGGAACATTGCACCGGACGAACAGCAAGACGGCAGAAATGTGTAAATTGACAGAGAATTCTTCACGGGATGTGCAGATTGCTTTTGCAAATGAGTTGTCATTGATTTGCGACAAAGCGGGGATTAATGTGTGGGAATTGATAAACTTAGCCAATAAACACCCGCGTGTAAATATCTTGCAACCGGGGTGTGGTGTCGGAGGGCATTGTATAGCGGTAGATCCCTATTTCATTACGGCTGATTTTCCGATAGAATCGCAGATTATCGGCAAAGCACGGGAGATTAATAATTACAAGTCATTCTGGTGTGCTGAAAAAGTTCAGAACGAAATGTTGAAGTTTGAGTTAGCACATCACCGGAAACCGTGTGTAGCCATGATGGGGTTGGCTTTTAAGCCGAATATTGACGATTTGCGGGAATCTCCGGCAAAATATATTACGACCAAGGTGATGCAAAGTTGTAATAATGCCGATATTTTGGTGGTGGAACCGAATATAACGGAACACAAGGTATTTAAATTGACAAATTACCGGGAGGCGTATGAGAAAGCGGATGTTGTCGTGTTCTTGACGGCGCATGAACCGTTTAAAACATTGGAATGGAGGGAGGATAAGGTTATTTTGGACTTTTGCGGGGTGTTTAAGAGATAAAGAGTATGAGAAAGCATTTAACTGTTTTATTCATTATCTTGCGTCGTTTGATTACGTATTTTAGTAGTCTATTCGTTAAATATAAATATATTTTATTCGGAGCAAAGATTGGATCACATTTCAGGGTTATTGGAAATTGTAAAATCAGGGGGTGGTATAATAACCTGACTATAAAAGACCACGTTGATATACATAATAATGTATGTATTCTTGTGGGACATTATGGCAGTGTTCAAATAGGAAGAAAGACTTCTATATCATATAACACAATTGTTAATGCCGGAGCAGGTAATATTATCATCGGCGAAGATTCAATGATTGCAGGTAACTGCTATATTGTTTCTAATGATCACGATATTCATTCGACCTTAAGTGTTAGAGATTGCGGACATATTATCGGCGATGTACATATTGGCAATAATGTATGGATTGGATCTAATGTCGTTATTACAAAAGGTGTACATATTGGTGATGGAGCAATTATTGGAGCAGGCTCGGTTGTTACAAAAGATATTCCTCCCATGACCATTGCATATGGAGTTCCTTGTAAAGCTGTTTCCCACAGAATATTGAATAATGAAAAATAGAATAGGATTAATAATAGGGACTTTACCGGCGAGCTATAGAGGAATTGCTGCAGGAGGAATTGCAACCCATATTGATGGATTGATAAATAATTTGCGTAAAAGAGATATCAAAATACGTATATGCTATCATAAACCATTTGGTGTAAACCATCCGGAGGTAATTAATTCTTTGAAGATAGGGTGGTTTGTAGCTGTGTTATCCGGATTTGCCAGACTACTTTTTAAAAGGGAATTTACTTATAAATCTTATTCATTTAAAACTTTGATATTGATAGCATACTATTATGCAACATTATCTAAATATTTTAAGAGAGAAGAGCCTGATTTTATCCATATACATTCATTATATAATCCTGCAGCAATAGCTATAAGATTGTTAGAATATAAGGGCAGATTAGTAACTACCGATCATGGTTTTTGGGTAGATTCCAATTATCTGCTTGATAAAAAGTTACTGGTGTTGTTGAGAAAGAATTTCTCTATTACTTCCAAGGTGATTTATATTTCAGATGCTGCTTTAGTAGAGCATAAAAAAGCACAATTAGGGGATTTGAGGAAATTAGTAAAAATTTCGAACCCGACTTCTTTTAGAAATTATCCATGCAAAGATGTCGAACACTTAAATGGTAACAAATATATAATAATATTTAATGGATACAATGATAGCCTGGTTACAAAAGGACTGGCATTTCTTTTAGATGCAATAAATTCCAATAGGTATCTGAGTGAAAATGTGAAACTATGGATGATTTGCAATGAAGAAGCAATTAATTATTTACAGAAGCGTGTTTGGAATTTTGAATATGGAGTATTTGGGCGCATTAGATTTGAAGAAGTGCTTAAAATGTATATGCAATCTGATTTATTAGTTGTTCCTAGTAAATTTGAAAGTTTTGGTTTGGTTTATACGGAAGCATTAGCTGTTGGTATTCCTGTTATTGGCTATTATGCAATGATAAATGAATTTCAAAGAACCTTGAATACATATATAGGAGAATCTATAGATATCGCAACAGAACAACCGGGTATTTTATCCCAAAAAATTATGAAGTGTTTACAAACTCCTTTTGATCGAAAAAAAGTTCGTGAGGCATTGATTAAGGCATATGATTGGGATATTTTAATGGAACGTTTTGAAAAACTCTATTATGGTGAAGAAGTTGTTGAATAGGATTCAGAAAAATCGAGCGATTCAAGATTTGTTATTAAATAGTTTCTGGTCTATAATAGGTACTTTTATTTCCAAGGTATTATTATTTCTGATTTGGATTTTTGTTGCTAAAATACTCAAAGCTGATTTGTACGGAGAATTTAGTATTATTCGTAGTACAACAATGCTTTTTGCTGATTTTGTAGGTTCGAGTATTGGTATTGCAGGAACAAATTATATTGCAAAATATTATGGTTCTGATAATTCCAAAGTAGAGAGACTGCTTGGATTGTTTAATCTCTTTAGTTTTATTTTGGGTCTGGTTTTATTTGTCAGTGCATTGTCATGTTCCGATATAATTGCAACAAATATGCTAAACCGGACAGACCTTACGATATATTTACAAGTATCTTCAATCGTAATATTGGTTAGTTCAATTAATAATAATCAATATGGCATCTTGCGAGGCTTTAACCAATACAAAAGAATTAGTAAAATAAATTTGCTCCAGATTATTTTTTCTTTTCCGGTTTATTATTTAGGAACTTATTTCTTTTCTTTGAAAGGAGCTGTTGGTGCTTATGTGTTTTACAATATAATTGTTTGTCTTTTAACTAGATTTGAATTAAAAAAACTTTTCTGTACTTTACAAGTAAAGCCGTCATATAAAAATTGCATACAAGAAAGCCAAGTGATACTTTCTTTTATATTTCCTTACATTATATCGAGTTTCATCGTTGCTTTTTTATCGTGGTATAATGAAACAAGACTTGTAGGGCTACCTCAAGGCTATACACAAATGGGTTATTATTCCATTATAAATGTAGTAGTACTAATTATTATTAACATGTCATTTATGGTTTGTGCCCCTTTTGTCAGTATTATGTCAAAATACCGCGATTCCAACAGTATATATCTATTGGAAAAATTGAATATATTTTTGCCCTTGCTAGTGGCTTTATTTATCTCTGTTCCTTTAATGCTTTTTCCAGAGATTATAGGTTGGATTTATGGTCCTTCATATACGATCGAAAATATCAGGCTGATATCCAATTATATGTTTTTCTTTGCTTTTTTAGGTGTTTACAGGCAGGCGATAGCTAGATTTGTGGCTGTGAAAGAAAAAAGTTGGCTTTATTTCGGTGATTCTGTTTCATTCTCTCTATTCTCTGTATGCCTGTTTTTTTATTTTTATCATTATGGTGTGTTAGGATTTGTATGGGGACAAACTATTGCTTGCATGACAATAGTTTTACTTTTTCTTCCACTATACTTAAAGTCAGACATATTGTCTAGACATCTTATCAAAGATTCTTATCTCGGCTTACTTTTCATACAAATTATTTTGGTTTTCATCTTCTCGTTTTATGATTTCTCTTTTGTGGCAAGATCTCTTTTATGTATCGCCATTTTAGGAGGGAATCTATATCTCTTTTATAAAAAGTACTTGCTGAGCATCAAAAAAATATGAGGTTGGGAATTATTACATATCGGGGCATATGTTCTGTAATTGTTCTTCTCATATTTGCATTCTCTGTATTTATTGACATGTACAATGGATATTGCCAGCATTATCTGAATAAAATCCCTTTATTACCTTCTTTGTATAAAGGAGGGGTGCTATTTGTATGTTTGAGTTGCAGTTTCATAGGTAAATGGAAGCCATTTTTTAAAGGTCTATTGTTATGTCTGTTTTTGTATGTTGTATCTTTTTTGTACTGGTGTATTTTTGAACCTTATTTCAGTTTGAAAGATGAATTCGGATTTTTTATAAAATTCTCATTTCCATATATTGTCTTAGCCTTTCTTTTTCTTTGTGAAAAGCATATTTCTACGAGCCGATTGATTCGATTATTGACTTATTATGGAATCATAGGTGCGGTTTCTATTATTGTGTTGTTTTTTTTAGGTTTAGGTGTAAATTCTTACGGAGAAGTGGATTCTGCCTATGGATTTGGAACTAAAGGTTTCTTTACGGCAGGGAATGATATAGGATTGGTACTATTATTAACCAATAGTTTATTGTGTTATTTGTATTTATCAAGGAATAAGTTGCATTATCTATTTGAAATTGTTCTTGTGACGATAGGCACCATTATGTTGGGCACTATGGCAGGTATAGGTGGAAGTATTCTTATTTGGGGCATTCTATTCGGTTTTATTCTATTTTCTAAAAAGTTTCTTTCCAAGCGTCAAAAACTATTCCTTGCTTTGATTATCGGTGGAATTTTAGGTTATATCATTTATAATATCATAGCCATTTTAACGGCGGATGATTATATGGTGCAACGTTTTCATACATTGCTATCCGGTGATTCGCGGACTGGTTTAGAAGTACCTGCCAAACACATTATGAGCAAGTTTAATGTTGCTCAATGGCTTTTGGGGAGAGGCTATACAGGATTTGGAAAAAGTATGGCTCTGGAGAGAAATTTGGAAGGATACCGTTTAACAGAAATGGATTTTTATGATGTCATAGGATATTATGGAGTTATACTCGGTGGCATAGTTTTACTGTTTTCTTTTTATATCCTTTTTATTATTTGTCGCAGTTATTTGAAGAAACATTCTTCGATCTATTTCTGGGGTATTATTTTTATGTGTTTATTTATTGGGCATGGCTGTTTAGCCGGTCATGCCTATACTAGCACACAGGCCTCTCTGTTATTCACAGGCTTCGTTTTTTGCATCTGGAGGAAATACCATACCAATAAATTTGAGGCAATAAAAAAATGAAAGCAATAAAGCTGTTTATTGTATTTATAAGGCACTTGTATCATTTGATTCGATTTAAGACTTTGTCAGATGAACAGATAAGAAGAGAGCAGTTTAAAAAATTAAAAAATCTAATTGACTTTGCTTGGAACCATATCCCATTTTATCAGGAATTATGGGGGAAGGCAGGTTTTAACCCGTCATTATTTAAAAGTATTGATGATATAAGCTTGATTCCATGTATTGATAAAAATATGGTTCGGGAAAACTATGAAAAAATGGTCCCTGACAATTACCATAAATCTAAACTTACGTTAGTAACTACAGGTGGAACCACGGGAGTTCCTATGAATTTTTATATTAATAAATTGGACGCTCAAACAAAAGAATTTGCTTTTCAATTATGGCGAAATTACTGCATGTGGGGATATAAACAGTGTTTGGATAAAGTTGTAATATTAAGAGGTAATCGAATCAGTCCACAATTGATTGGTAAACATATTTTTTGGCAAAAAGGTAGATTAGAGAATGCTCTGATTTGCTCTTCTTTTCATTTAACTGAACAAAATTATAATTCTTATCTCAATAAAATTCGTGCTTTTAAACCTCGTTTTATTAAAGCTTATCCAAGTAGTATTGCATTGCTCTGTTCTCTAATGAAAAAGCATGGGGATGCTAAAATAGAAACTTTGCAAGGAATTATTTGCTCTTCGGAAAATGTATATGATTGGCAAAGAAAGTTAGTGAAAGAAGTTTTGGATGTGGAGATATTGTCATTTTATGGACATAGCGAAAAGGCAGTTTGGGCATTTCAAAACAGCCAACAAAAATTATTATTTCATCCACTATATAGTTATACTGAATTTCTCAACAAGAATTTTCAGACAATAGAAGCAGTTGGAGAAATCGCGCAAGTTGTTGTTACATCTTTTGATAATAAATATTTTCCGTTTATTCGATACTTAACTTCAGATTATGTTGAAGTTGGGGAATCCATTCTGCACTATCCTAAGGTTGCTAATAGAATTATAGGTAGAGAGCAAGAATTTGTCTATGACAAGAATAGTAATAAAGTGATTTTTACTTGTTCTGATGAATTATTATGGGGTATTGATGGAGTTATTGCTTATCAATATAGGCAACAAGAAGTCGGCAAATTGATATTGTGTTTGCAAGTGAACGAACAATTTACAATTCCCTCAATTGAAAAAATATTAGGAATAGGAAAAAGCATTTTTGTGGATTTTGATTTATTGGTCGAAATCGTTGATTACATACCTAAAACTTCCAATGGAAAGTTTAGATATTTAATCCAAAATATCAAATAAAATATTTTATAAAACTATGTCATTGAGATATTTGCTAAAAAGAATCACATCGTCACAACAACGTGTTTATATCAAAAAAATCAAACGATATATTTTAAATGTTTTTCAGCATAACAAAGCTAAAACTACTTTATCGGAATTGAGATATATCCTGACTCATGAGTTGGGGTTGAAAGCAAAGGACAGAATAATAGTTAGTTCAAGTTTTGGGAATCTCCATGCTGCATATTCTCCTGAAGAAGTGATCAAATTGTTGCAGTCTATTGTAACCGAAGAAGGATTGATTATGATGCCTTATTACCCGCCGATGAATTCGGATGAATGGGCTAAAGGCAATCATGTTTTTGATATGCTTACAACTAAATCTGGTATGGGAATTTTAACGAATGTATTCTCTAAAATGGATGATGTTTATAAAAGCAAGCATCCAACAAAAGCAGTATGTGCTTGGGGAAAAGAAGCCGAAGAAATTATCCAAGGGCATGAATATGCCACGACTCCTTTTTATTGGGATTCGCCATATGGAAAATTGTTAAAGAAAGGATGTAAATCCTTAGGACTTGGTTTAAAAAATATTCCAATATTTCATGCGTTTGAAGATGTGTTTTCTGAAAACAAACTTGCCTATTACGAACCGATGGAATATAATCTGGTCGTTAGAACACAGCATGGAATAAATGAGATTGTAAAAACTCATATTCATAATAGTCATTTGCTTTCTAAATGTATGAGTGCTGGAGATTATGTGGCTTCTTTGCATTGTAAAACATATAAGAAGATAGATTTTGGTTATAGCTATGTCTATATCATAGACAATATAGAACTTCTTGATGTTATGAGAAAAATGTTTGAAAAAGGCAACTCACGATTAAAAGCATGAAAACCTTATTGCTTACTTTAGACTATGAATTATATGGGAATGGTACTGGAGACGTATTTACACACATCATAGAGCCCACTTATAGGATATTGGATATTGTGCGAAAATATGGAGTGAAAATTACAGTGTTTTTTGAGGTAGTTGAATATTGGCGATTAAAAGAAGAATGGGATAAGGGAAACAAAATGGGATATAGAGAGAACCCCATAACTGCAATGGAAGATCAAATTCGCATGGCTTACCAAGAAGGACATGATATTCAATTGCATATACATCCTCAATGGGTAGATGCTTATTATGTTCATGGAAAATGGAATGTTAATTTTGAGGCATGGAGACTTGGAAGTTATGAGCGTGAAGGAAAATATTCACTTGCAAATCTTTTAAAAGAGGGGAAGAGAACAATAGAAAGTATTATTAATGAAATAGATCCTAATTATAAGTGCATCGCATTGCGTGCAGGTGGATATAATATTCAACCTTCTGCAAAAATTGTGAGAGCCATGAAAGAAACGGGTATTTATATAGATTCTTCTGTCTATCCAGGTGGATTAGAAAAAGGAAATCTTTCAAATTATGATTATTCTAAGGTACCTGTTAATATTGGCTGGTGGCATACTGGTGATTTTTTAGAAGAAAAAGGAGAAGAAGAATTGATAGAGTTACCTATTGTTGCTTTTCCGATTACTCGTTGGAGGAAATATTTGTCTATTGCAAGAATTCTTTCTCTTTTTCGAAATCGGGAATCAGCAAAAGAAACATTTGAAGCTAAAACAGGAGGTAAAAGGAAGGCTTATTTATCGAAGATAAAGTTTTTCAGGGAGAAAGAATGGCAGACTTGGGATTATTGTTTATTTTCTGCTTCTCAACATGGGAAATATCTTTCGTTAATAAATAAACAGCTCGATAGAGATGTATTTGTGCTTGTAGGACATCCCAAAAGTTTTGTGACTGGAAGGACTTTCGAATTTCTTTTACGCAAAACAAATGGAAAATTTGGATTTAAAACCATAAGTCAGGCGGAACACCTTTTTACGAATTAAAAAACAAGACAATGAGGGATAAAGTAATAAACTCCTTGATAACTTTAAAGAATTATTGTGAAAATCATGAATTTAGAGGCTGGGACCCATATGATGGTTTGAATTCAAAGCTTTTTCAAGCAATGCCATTTTTGAAAAAATCTGCTATTTGCAGATTGGTCGTGATTCAAGGGTTTAAACGCTTCCCGATTAATTTGCGGCGTTTGGCATTTGTGCCGAAAGAGTATAACGCTAAAGGTATTGGTTTGTTTTTATCCGGTTATTGTAATTTGTATCAAATTATTCAAAAGCATTCGGAATGGCAAAACATCTTGGGAACAAGAGAGAAACTCTTGGAGCAAATCAAGTTATTAGCAAATTTATTGATTTCCTTACAATCACAAGGGTATAGCGGGGCTTGTTGGGGATATAATTTTGATTGGCAGGCTCGGAGACTTTTTCTTTTTCCTAAAAATACGCCGACAGTTGTTGCAACAAATTTTTGTGCAACAGCGCTAATGGAAGCTTATGAAATAACTCGGGAAAAGAATTTTTTGGATGTCGCTTTGTCTGCTGCTGATTTTGTGATAAATGATTTGCATCGCACCAAGTGTAATGATGGCTTTTTATTTTCTTATAGTCCATTGCGAGGAAACGATACCGTCTTTAATGCTTCGCTATTGGGAAGCAGGTTATTGAGTTATTGTTATCATTATACTCAGAAAGAAGAGTATAAAGAAGCCGCAAGAATATCGGTATTAGCTTGTTGCAATGCCCAGCAAAAGAATGGCGCATGGGTATATGGAATGTTGCCGGTTCAATCATGGATTGATAGTTTTCATACAGGATATAATTTAGACGGTTTGATGGCTTATGAACAATTGACAGGCGATAAATCATTCTATTCTGCTCTTGAAAAAGGATTCCAATTTTATATTACTCATTTTTTTGAAGAAGACGGAACACCTAAATATTTTCATAATAAGACTTATCCGATTGATATTCATTGTCCCGGGCAATTGTTGATAACATTAGCGCGTTTGGATAAATATGGAGAATATGGTATGCTTGCAGATAAAGTCTTGGTTTGGACGCTTGAAAATATGCAAGACAGGGAAGGGTACTTTTATTATCAATTGAAACCGGGTATAAGTTCTAAAATATCATACATGCGTTGGAGCAATGCTTTTATGTTTCATGCAATGTCGTCTTATCTACTTCATCGAGAATAGTTTTATTTTTTAAATATGGACAAAGTTTCGCTTAACGGAGTTGAAGTATTCCCTTTCAGCTCTGAAGAAGAGGTGTTGAATTATGTGGACGCGCATAAAGGGATATTAGTGGCGATTAATGCGGAAAAAATTCTGCATGCGACAGAGCAGACGCGGGCATTGATTAACCGTAATATAGGTTATTGCGACGGGGCAGGAGCACAAATAGCCTTAAAACAAAAAGGATATCCCAATGCATGTAAGATTCCCGGTTGTGAATTGTGGTTGAAAATAATTGCCTCTTTATATCAAGACAATAAAACGTTTTATTTGGTCGGAGGAAAGCAAGAGGTAATCGAGGCCACTGTGAATAAGCTGAAAGCGGAGTTTGAAGGTATTCGGATTGTGGCTTATCGTAATGGATATATTCGGACAGGGGAGGAGAGGATGAATTTGATTGAAGACGTTGCGGTGAAGAAGCCTGATGTGGTATTTGTTGCGATGGGTTCTCCGAAACAGGAGTTATTGATGGAAGAGATGTTGGAACATCATCCTGCTATTTATCAAGGTTTAGGAGGAAGTTTTGATGTTTATACCGGTCATGTGGAACGTGCTCCGCAATGGTGGGTTAGACATAATTTAGAGTTTGCCTATCGCTTGATAAAAGAACCCAAAAGAATAAAGCGTCAGATACATTTGGTGAAATATGCTTGGTGGTTGCTAACAAAACAATTGTAAATATGAAAAAAGTAATGCTGGTATTCGGGACGCGTCCTGAAGCAATTAAAATGGCTCCGTTGGTAAAGGAGTTTCAAAAATATACGGAAGATTTTCAAACGCTTGTTTGTGTGACCGGACAGCATCGGGAAATGCTTGACCAAGTGCTGAAAATCTTTGAAATCGCTCCTGACTATGACTTGAATATCATGAAACAGGGGCAGGATTTATATGATGTTACAGCTCGGGTACTAACTGGGATGCGCGATGTATTGAATGAGGCAAGGCCCGATGTGGTATTGGTGCACGGTGACACGACCACTTCGACTGCGGCGGCTTTGGCTGCTTTCTATCAACAGATACCCGTTGGGCATGTGGAAGCAGGTCTGCGCACGCATAATATATACAGTCCGTGGCCGGAAGAGATGAATCGCCAGATGACGGGACGCATTGCAACTTACCATTTCTCACCGACCTTTTTAAGCCGGCAAAATTTGTTGTGTGAGGGTATCGAAGAAACGAGAATCGTCGTAACGGGCAATACGGTGATTGATGCCCTATATAGTGTTGTGGAGAAAATCGAGCGGAATGGTGAATTGAATAGTGAATTGAAAAGACTATTGGCAAAAGCAGGATATGATGTAAAACGCTTGACGAAAGGGAAGAAATTGGTATTGATAACCGGACATCGACGGGAGAACTTTGGCGATGGATTTATTTCTATATGTCGTGCGATTAAAAGTCTGGCAGAAAAATATCCGGAAGTGGATTTTGTTTATCCGATGCACTTGAATCCCAATGTTCGTCGTCCGATTCATGAAGTTTTCGGGAATGACTTGGCTCATTTAGGTAATATGTTTTTCATAGAACCGTTGGAATACCTGTCATTTGTTTACTTGATGAAGGAGTCGTATTTGGTGCTCACCGACAGTGGGGGTATCCAGGAAGAAGCTCCGGGATTGGGGAAACCTGTGCTTGTTATGCGTGATACGACCGAACGCCCCGAAGCGTTGGAGGCCGGAACGGTGAAATTGGTCGGTACGGACTTTATGAAGATTACACAAGAGGTTTCTTTGCTCATCGAGAATCCGAATTATTATGAGCGGATGAGTAAAGCTGTCAATCCTTATGGAGACGGATTGGCTTGCGAAAGAATTGTAAAACAATTGCATGAAGAAAAGGTAAACGCATGTTGTTAAAGATTACCGGATGAACTTGGATGAATAGGGGATTGCCGGAAACTATTGTTTGTTAAAAACGGATTCCCTATCTTTGTCTATCATAATTGTGCATCATGGAAATCGTAACAACCGCCATAGAGGGAGTCGTACTTCTTAAACCCCGCATCTTCGGTGATGAGCGGGGGTATTTTTTTGAGTCCTATTCGCAACGGGAGTTTGAAAAGCAGGTGTGCCGGACGGTATTTGTGCAGGACAATGAGTCGAAATCCTGTTATGGAGTCGTTCGCGGGTTGCATTTTCAAAAGCCCCCTTATGCACAGTCGAAGTTGGTGAGGGTGGTGAAAGGACGGGTGTTGGATGTGGCGGTGGATATCCGCAAAGGGTCGCCGACGTTCGGAAAACACGTGTCGGTGGAGCTGAGCGAGGAGAACAAACGGCAGTTTTTTATCCCGCGCGGCTTTGCGCACGGGTTTGCGGTGTTGAGCGAAGAGGCGGTGTTCCAATACAAGTGTGACAATTTTTATGCCCCCGAAAGCGAGGGGGCGCTGGCTTGGGATGACCCGGAGCTAGGCATCGATTGGCGTATTCCCGCGGAGCAGGTGATTCTTTCCGAGAAGGACAGGCATCATCCTCGATTGGGGGAAGCGGAGTTTTTGTTTGATTATAAAGAAAATCTGTATGCCAAATAAAAGGAATATATTAATAACGGGCGGTGCCGGTTTTATCGGTTCGCATGTGGTGCGTCTGTTTGTGACGAAATATCCGGAGTACCGGATCGTGAATCTGGATAAACTGACTTATGCGGGTAATCTGGCGAATCTGAAGGACGTGGAGCAGGCGGAGAATTACACTTTCGTAAAAGCGGACATCTGCGATTTCGAGCGGATGCTGGAAGTTTTCCGGGACTATCGTATAGACGGGGTGATTCATTTGGCGGCGGAAAGCCATGTGGACCGTTCCATTAAAGATCCTTTCACCTTTGCGCGGACTAATGTCATGGGGACGCTTTCTTTGTTGCAGGCGGCGAAAATGAGTTGGGAGGGGGCGTATGAGGGGAAACGTTTTTACCATATTTCCACGGATGAGGTCTATGGTGCCTTGGATTTTGACGGCACTTTCTTTACCGAGACGACCAAATATGACCCCCATTCGCCTTATTCGGCCTCCAAGGCCTCTTCCGACCATTTTGTGCGTGCCTTTCACGACACGTTCGGCTTGCCTGTCGTAGTGACGAATTGCAGCAACAATTACGGTCCTTATCAGTTTCCTGAAAAGTTGATTCCCTTGTTTATCAACAATATCCGGCATAACAAACCTCTGCCGGTGTACGGCAAGGGCGAGAATGTGCGCGACTGGCTGTATGTGGTGGACCATGCCCGTGCCATCGATGTGATTTTCCACCAGGGGAAGGTGGCGGACACCTATAACATCGGCGGTTTCAACGAGTGGAAGAATATCGATCTGATAAAGGTCCTGATTCGGACGGTGGACCGTCTGCTCGGACGTCCGGAGGGGGCGTCGGAACATTTGATTACGTATGTGACCGACCGTGCCGGCCATGATTTGCGTTATGCCATCGACTCTACAAAGTTGAAAAAAGAGTTGGGCTGGGAGCCTTCGCTGCAATTTGAGGAGGGCATTGAGAAGACTGTGAAGTGGTATTTGGACAACCAGACATGGCTGGACAACGTGACGAGCGGCGACTATCAGAGTTATTACGAGAAAATGTACGGCAGTCGCTGATGGAAAGGAAGTGCTGGCATGCGGTTTATACGGCTTCACGGGCGGAAAAGAAGGTGAGGGAGCGGTTGCAGGAGGCGGGAGTGGAGTGCTTCTTGCCGGTGCAGACGGTGGTGCGGCAGTGGACTCACCGGAAGGCGCGGGTAGAGGTTCCTTTGATTGCGGGAATGATTTTTGTGCGGGTGGCGAAGGCGGAGCAGGTTGGAGTGCTGGAGACCAAAGGCGTGGTGGCGTTTATGCGCTTGCGGGGGGAGAGGGAGGCTGCGGTGATATCGGACAGACAGATGCGGGATTTCCGTTTTTTATTGGACTTTTCGGAAGAGGCAGTGGAATTGGTGAATGAGGAGATTGCCGTGGGGGACTGGATAGAAGTGGTGAAGGGGCCTTTGAAAGGATTGGAGGGTGAGTTGGTCAAGTTCCGCGGAACAACCAAGGTGGCGGTGAGGATAGACATGTTGGGGTGCGCTTTGGTGGATATTCCGGCAAGTTTTGTGAAGACGTGCGGCACGGGCGGCAGTTGAGCCGGACACTTTTCCCGGAAATGAATCATACGGATCGGCGCGGAAGTGCCGATCTTTTTTTCTCCGGCATGCCGGATATGGGAAAAAACATCTATTTTTGTCTGACTAAATCAGTCGGTCATGGCACAGGAGATAGAGCGTAAGTTTTTAGTATGCGGAGAGTTCAAAAGCCGGGCGATTCGGGTGGAACGTATCTGCCAGGGGTATCTTTCTTCCGTTCCCGAGCGGACGGTGCGTGTGCGCTTGCAGGGGGAACAAGGCTGCTTGACTGTCAAGGGGGCGGGTGATGCTTCCGGCGTGAGCCGTTATGAGTGGGAAACAAAGATTGCCGCGGAAGAGGCGTTGGAGCTATTACGGTTATGTGAACCCGGTGTAATCGATAAGAGCCGCCATTATGTGCCGGTAGGGCAGCATCTTTTTGAGGTGGACGAGTTTCATGGGGAGAATGCGGGGTTGGTCGTCGCTGAAGTGGAACTGCATGCCCCGGACGAACCTTTTGAACGCCCGGAATGGCTGGGAAAAGAGGTGACGGGAGACGTCCGGTATTACAATGCGGTGCTGTCGCGCGCTCCTTATTCGACTTGGAAAAACTAAAGGATACATCATGCGTTTGTTATTTTGCATCATACTTTTATGTGGCACTATTGCGGAGAGTGCCGGACAGCTGGTCACCCGGAAAGATTACGATGCTGCCTTTGCCTTGCAGGCGGGTGGAGTGGCGGGAACCTGGACCTCACTGCGGAAATCCGATTGGACGATGCGTCCCGTGGCGGGTTTGAAGATGACTTTCCCGATCACGCGCAAATGGTTTTTCGGGAGTGAAATCGACTACCGTTTCAAGGCGCAGCAACTGCAAGTGCCCCTTTACCTGAAATACATGTTGCCCTGTAACCGGGCGAGCCTTCTTTTCGGAGGTTTCGGCAGCTATGTCTTTCATGCCGGAAAGTCCGATGCGGCAAGCCGCATGCAGGATTGGAATGCCGGCGTGACCGTAGGCTACGAGCAACGTATCATAAAACACCTGGAACTGCTCTGTCGTTTCAGTGTCGGTTGCCGGAAAGCCTTTTCCGATTTCCATTCGTCGCATGGCGCTTTTCCCATGCAACTTTCCCTTACCGTCAGTTACGACATCCTGCGCATCGGCGATTGCGGATGCGATTAAAGTAACCTGTAGCTCTTGTCCTCCGTATATAAGGAAAAAAATTAGAGCTATGAGAACATTTTTATTGAAAGTGACCTCCCCGGTAGGCGGGTCTGTCCATGTAGGACTATTGATTTTACGTGTATTTGTCGGTGCCATGATGCTGACTCATGGCATGGCTAAGTTATTGACTTTTTCCGAGTTGTCGCTCGTTTTTCCTGACCCGTTGGGGGTAGGGAGTACGATGTCGCTGCTTTTGTTGCTCGGTTCGGAAGTGGTATGTTCCATTCTTCTCATGTGCGGTATCCTTACCCGCCTGGTGGTGCTCCCTTCGATTTTCGGGCTTCTGGTAGCGGTGTTTGCCATTCATGGCGGTGATGCCTTTGCCGTAAAGGAATTGGCGTGGCTTTATATGGGCGTTTACGTGGCGCTTTTCTTCACCGGCGCCGGGCGTTATTCTGTCGATGACCTGATATTTAGCCGTTTGCAGGCAAAAGAAGCAGATGCCATATGGATGGAAACAAAAAAGGAGACTCTTTAAGTCTCCTTTGTGGGTCCTGAGGGATTCGAACCCCCGACCCTCTGGGTGTAAACCAGATGCTCTGAACCAGCTGAGCTAAGAACCCGTGCAATAGTCTCGATTGCGGATGCAAATGTAGCGCTTTTTTCATTCCCTCCAAAATATTTTCGAGAAAAAATGAAAAGATAAATCGGGTCATTGGAATTAGGAAAATATTAACAAATGAATTAACAATTATTTTGTAGCGACTGTTTGCGGGTATAGGGAATAGCCTTACCTTTGCAGCGTCTTAAGAAGATTGTTTTTCATAAGTTTGTATGGTTTAGGTTAGTAGTTAGTAATGAGTGAGGAGCGGTTATCCGCTCCTTGCTTTTTTTAGAAACCGGACGTATGATTGGAATCATAGAAATCGAAGGAATGGAGTTTTTTGCTTACCACGGTTGCTTTGAGGCGGAGCGGGTGGTGGGTAATAAATTTACGGTAAACGCTTGTTTGCATTACGAATGCAGTCGCCCGGCGGAATCCGACCGGATAGAAGATGCCCTGAGTTACCAGACCGCTTATGAGATTATTGCCCGTGAAATGATGCAGCCCTCCCATTTGCTGGAGCATGTGGGCAAACGCATATTGAGCGCGCTCTATGCCGCTTTCCCGCAACTGCAGTACGCCCGCATCAAGATTTCCAAAATGAACCCGCCTCTCGGAGGACAAATCCGCTGCACCAGCGTCACCTTGGAAAAATAATTGCCCGATAATTTTGGAGGTTAATAAAAACCTCCTATCTTTGCACCGCAAAACACAACAAGGTCGGTTGGCCGAAGGGTTAGGCAACGGTCTGCAAAACCGTCTAAAGCAGTTCGACTCTGCTACCGACCTCCCTAAAAAATCAGTCATTGAAAAATGACTGATTTTTTATTTCCTCCCTTCCTCGTCTTACAGCAATGCCGCCTTTAGCACTTCGCTGATTTCATCCACATAATGGAACTTCAATCCCTTCACGTATTCTTTCTTGATTTCCTCGATGTCCTTGCGGTTTTCGCTGCACAGGATAATCTCCTTGATGCCTGCCCGTTTGGCGGCAAGAATCTTTTCGCGGATGCCGCCCACCGGCAGCACTTTCCCGCGTAGGGTAATTTCCCCCGTCATGGCGATCGCTTTCTTGACCTTGCGCCCGGTGAGCGCGGACACCAGGGCGGTCACCATCGTGATACCTGCCGACGGTCCGTCCTTGGGCACGGCGCCTGCGGGCACGTGGACGTGGATATTGTGCTCCTCGAATATCTTTTCGTCGATGCCGATGGAGGAAGCGTGTGCTTTGATATATTCCAGTGCCAGGGTGGCGGACTCTTTCATCACGTCCCCCAGGTTTCCCGTGAGCGTCAATAACCCTTTCCCTTTGCTGTGGCTCGCTTCGATGAAGAGAATCTCCCCGCCGGTGGCGGTCCATGCCAGTCCGGTCACCACTCCCGGCAATTCATTCCCCTGATACTCCTCCCGGGAGAAGATAGGGCTGCCTAAATACTCCTTGATTTTTCCCTCATCCAGCGTGACGTGGAATTTTTTGTTCGTCGCCACTTTCCGGGCCACATGGCGCATGATTTTGGCTATCGTCATGTCCAGGCTGCGTACTCCCGATTCACGCGTATATTTCTCGATGATGATTTGCAGCATCTCATCCGGTATCGTGATATGCTCCGCTTGGATGCCGTGGTTCTCCATCTGCTTCGGAATCAGGTGCCGTTTCGCGATTTCCCTTTTCTCTTCCAGCAGGTAGCCGCTCACTTCGATAATCTCCATACGGTCGCGCAACGGGGCGGCAATCGTACTCAAATCGTTCGCCGTGGCGATGAACATCACCTTCGACAGGTCATAATCCACCTCCAGGAAATTGTCGTGGAACGCATTGTTCTGTTCCGGGTCGAGCACCTCCAGCAGAGCCGACTGTGGATCTCCGCGGAAATCGTTCCCCACCTTGTCTATTTCGTCCAGGATGAACACCGGATTCGAGGTTCCTGCTTTTTTGATGTTCTGCAATATCCGTCCCGGCATGGCGCCGATATACGTCTTGCGGTGTCCGCGGATTTCCGCCTCGTCATGCAATCCTCCCAAAGACATCCGCACGAACTCCCGGTTCACGGCTTTGGCAACCGACTTGCCCAAAGAAGTTTTTCCCACTCCCGGAGGACCGTACAGGCACAGAATGGGCGACTTCATATTCGCTTTCAGTTTCAGCACCGCCAGGTACTCCAATATCCGGTCTTTCACTTTCTCCAGCCCGAAATGGTCGGCGTCCAATATCTCCTTCGCATGCTCCAGGTCCAGATTGTCCTCCGAACAGTGGTTCCACGGCAAGTCCAGCATCTCGTGCAGGTAATTCGACTGCACCGAATAATCGGGCGACTGCGGATTCAGGCGTTTCATCTTGTTCAACTCCTTGTCGAACAACTCCCGTATATTCTCGTTCCACTCCTTTTTTGCCGCGCGTTCCTCCAGCTCCTGGAACTCCTCGTCCGCCGGATTGCCGCCCAGCTCATCCTGGATGGTTTTGATTTGCTGGTGGAGGAAATACTCTCGCTGCTGCTTGTCGATGTCCGTCTTCACCTTCTTCTGGATATCGTTTTTCAACTCCAGCAGATTGATTTGCCTGCTTAAGATTTCCAGCAACTTGATGGCTCTCTCCTTGATGCGGTCGATTTCCAGCAACTCCTGTTTCTGCTGGTAAATCACGTCCGAATTGGTACAGATGAAATTCACCAGGAACAGCATGCTCTCCACATGCTTCAATGCCACGTCCGCCTCTTTGGGGATATTGTTCGAATAGCGCACGATTTTCGCCGCCATCTCTTTCAGCGATTCCGACAGGGCATTGTATTCCTCATCGTTTTCCGGTACTGATTCCTCCTGTTTCAGGGAGATTTTCCCCACGTGATAAGGCTTGTCATACAGGATATCTTCCAGCACAAACCTCCTTTTCCCCTGGATGATGGCGGTCGTGGTGCCGTCCGGCATTTCCAGGATTTTCACAATCGAGGCGACCGTCCCCACCTGGTACAGGTCTTCCAGTTTCGGCATCTCCGTATTGGTGTCTTTCTGCGTGATGCACCCGACGAGGTCGCCGCGTTTATAGGCGTCTTGAATCAGGCGCAACGATTTGTCCCGCCCGATATTGATGGGTATGATGACTCCCGGAAACAAAACCGTATTCCGCAGCGGCAATATGGGCATTGTGTCGGGTATTGTCGTATTGTCATTAGGCATCTCCTTCTCGTCCCCTGCCGGGATAAAGTCGGACAAATCCTCGCCTAACGTGTTCAACAGGTCCGTTTTCAGGTTGATTTTGTTCATATCTGTGTAATCCTTTCTTTTTTTTGTGTATCTGGTGTGGGCTTATCCGTCACTGACAAGATGTCATCTGTCAGCCTTTTTCGGATATATCCTGTATATAACGCAAATCCTGTGCCATTTGTTTCCGCACTTCCGCCATTCATGAAAAACGCCGCCCGAATGCGGGCGGCGCCATATCGTACAAGGAAAAATCACTTCTTTCTTTTTTCCATGTGGTCTTTGTAGCGGTTCATGAACTTGTCCACACGTCCGGCGGTGTCCACCAACTTCACCTTTCCGGTATAGAACGGATGCGAAGTATTGGAGATTTCCAGTTTCACCAGCGGATATTCCACGCCGTCCACCTCGATCGTCTCTTTCGTCGCTGCCGTAGATTTCGTCAGCGTAATAATGCCGTTAGACATATCTTTGAATGCCACCAGTCTGTAATTTTCAGGATGTATGCCCTTTTTCATCGTATGTAAATTTTATAATTATTCTTTCCATTATCGGTCGGCAAAGATACGCCATTCCTCATTAATAGCCAAGAAAAACATGAACTTTTTTACTCCATCTTACGAAACTCTGTTTTATCTTTGTCGCAGTTTTCAGAAATATTCCGGATGACATGTTGAAAATAGACCATCCTCTTTTTCCGTACTACCGTTTTGAGCGATTGGGTGCCGCCGGCGGGATGCTCCACTTCGTCTCTTCCGGCAGCCGTACCCTCGGTTTTCCCGAAAGGGAGGAC
This sequence comes from uncultured Odoribacter sp., assembly GCA_910578985.1. Taxonomy (GTDB): domain Bacteria; phylum Bacteroidota; class Bacteroidia; order Bacteroidales; family Marinifilaceae; genus Odoribacter. Next base: position 49,598 of record CAJTSF010000006.1, read on the forward strand.
GGGGTGGAAGTACGGGAGAACCGCCGGCGCCTGGCACAGGCGGTCGGTTTCGATGTGCGGCGCCTGGTGACGGCGCAACAGGTGCATGGCACCCATGTGGCGGTCGTCGCCGGGGAGGACGCGGGACGCGGTGCCCTCGACCGCCCGAGCCGTCTGCCTCAGACCGACGCGCTCGTCACCGCCACGCCCGGCGTCTGCCTCATGGTGCTTTCCGCCGATTGTGTGCCGGTCCTGCTCTTCGACCCTGTGTGTCGCGTGATTGCCGCCGTGCATGCCGGCTGGCGCGGAACCGCGGCGGGAATCGTTGCCCGCACCGTCCGCACCATGCAGGAGCGGTGGGGGTGCCTCCCTGCGGACATCCTGGCAGGCGTCGCTCCTTCCATCGGCCCCTGTTGCTTCGAGGTGGGGGAGGAGGTGGCGCAGGTCTTCCGCGCCCTCCATCCCGGGAATCCGGAGGTCGTCCTGCCTGCGCGCGGGGCGGGGAAATCCCGTGTGGACCTTTGGGCGTCCAACCGTCTCCAGCTGCTTGCAGCCGGCTTGCAGCCGGACCATATCGAGGTGGCGGGTTGCTGTTCGATGTGCCACCCCGATGCTTTCTTTTCCTACCGTCGCCAGGGGCAGGCGGCAGGGCGTTTCGGCGCCGGAATTGTTCTTTTGCCCGATGTGGAACCCTTGAATCGGATGTAATGCTACCGGGAATCTTTATCGTACTGCTCTTTTATTGCCTGGGTGAACTGGTCGCCTGGTTGCTCCACGGCTTCATTCCGGGGAGCGTCATCGGCATGGTGCTGCTCTTTGCCGCCCTCTGCCTCAAAATCGTCAAGCCGGAGCCCTTGAAACCCGTGGCGCGCTTCCTGTGCGACAACATGGGGCTCTTCTTCATCCCGGCGGGCGTCGGGGTCGTCAATGCCCTCGATATCCTCTCCCGCTATTGGGAGGCGGTACTGCTGGCATGTGCCGTCAGCACCGTCATCGTGATTGTCGTCGTCGCCTCCCTCCAGCAATGGTTTGAAAAACACCGTTTAAAATAACTCTCACATGCAAGCGCTTCTGCACACCGAAATCTTCATCCTCACCCTCGTCATCGGCGTCTATCTCGCGGCGGTATGGCTTTACCGCAAGACGAAACTCTCCCTCCTCAACCCCCTCCTCGTCGCCATTCCCGTGTTGGCAGTGGTCACCCATTGCCTGGGCATATCCTATGAATCCTTCGAACGGGGCAGCCGCATCATCACTTTCATGCTGGGACCCACGGTCGTTATCCTCGGCTACCTGCTCTACGAGCAACTGGAACACCTCAAGGCGAACGCCCTTTCCATCATCACCTCCGTTTTTGTCGGTTGCCTCACCGGCATCCTCAGCGTCATCTTCATTGCCCGTTATTTCGGGGCGGACCATGCCCTCATTGCCTCCCTCGAACCCAAGTCCGTCACCACCCCCATCGCCATGAGCATCGCCGAGCGTTCCGGCGGCATCCCTTCCATTGCGGCGGTGGTGGTCGTCGTGGTCGGTATTTTCGGCGGCACCGTCGGACCTTTTATCCTGGAACGCCTGGGCATCAAGAGCCGCATCGCCCGCGGGCTTGCCCTCGGTTCCGCCGCCCACGGGCTGGGAACCGCCCGTGCCATGGAACTCGGCGCCATCGAAGGGGCCATCAGCGGGCTTGCCATCGGCGTCATGGGCATCATGACCGCCATCCTCGTCCCCGTCATCGAAATGTTCCTCTAAATTCCCTTTTCCATCTCCAGGAGCCATTATCCGTTTCCCTTACCCTCCCTCGAAATACCTTTGCCATGAGGTTGTCATGGGGTTGGTATAGGTATTCACCAATCGTTTACCGATGATTCACCGATGATTCACCGATGATTCTACGGTTGAAACGCTGGTGAAATGCTGGTGAAATGCTGGTAAAACGCTGGTGAAACGCTGGTATAAACAGGGAAAAAACAGCTTTTTAACTGAATGTCGGTAAAAAAATCACCGATGATTCATCGGTGAATCATCGGTAAACGATTGGTGAATGCCTATGGCAACCCGTGGGTAACCTCAGAGCGTCCTCAGTTCCTCCTGCCAGGCGGGGTGGGAGGGGCGGGGGGCTTTGTAGACCATGAGTTTGCCGTCCTTGCCGTAGAGGAGGAAGTGGGGGATGCCTTTGATGTTCATCATGTTGGCGAAAGCCTCGTCGCGGACAATCCATTGGTTGCCGTGCATGTGGAGCTGGTCCATTTTCTGCTCCCAGTTTGCGCGCTTCGTGTCCAGGGAGATGCTGACGAATGCGACGTCCCGGCGGCGCAGTTCCTTTTCCAGCTTCTGGAGGTGGGGGACTTCCGCCACGCAGGGACCGCACCATGATGCCCAAAGGTCGATATAGATGTATTTCCCGGCAAACTCGGAGAGGCGGTGCTCCTTGCCTTCCCGGTCTTCGAATACGACATCGGGCAGGGGGGCGCCGGGGGAAGCGTAGCGCTTGTCGCGGAACTGTTGCAGGAGTTGCTCCTTGTCGGGTTGGTCATGGCAGAGCTTGTCGAGGCGTGCCAGGTGTTCCTCGGAGAAAGAACGTTGGCGGACGTAGTTTTCGATGATTCGCCGGGTGACCTTTTCGCGGAGGGAGGGGGTGCGGAACTCTTTCTGCAGGAGGGCGAGCTGGGCTTCGGGTTCCGGGGCGCTCTGTTGGAGGTGTTCGATGATGTAGAGTTCGCTGCTGTAGAAGAGCGTCCAATAGGGCACGTCCAAGGTCTTGGGGACGGAGGGCAGATGGGAGGCGATGGAGGCGGGCATCTTGCCGTAGAACAGTCCGTTGGCGAGGTTCAGGCATTCGATGTTCGCCCAGGTGGCGAGGTAATCGGCAGTGGCTTTGCCGGGGTGTTCCCGGAGGATGATGCGTTGGGCTTCGCTCGGAAACAGGGCGAGGTGGGAGGCGATGTCCGTCTCGGCGGGCGGGTTGCTCCAGAGGGTGCGGCTTTTGGCGAGCGACCATTCGCGGAATGCCTGTAATGTCCGGTTGTCGGGGTCGGTGGCGCTGATGCGGATTTGGCTGTCGGTGAGGTGGAAATCGAGGTGTGTGGGGGTGTCGGGATGCAGGGCGACGGGAGTGGAGAATTGCCGGCGTTCTCCTCCGGTGCTTGCCACGCCGAAGAGATGGCAGAAGGCGGCTTTAGGGGAGGGCACGGCGACCGAAAAATGTCCGCTGCTGTCTGCCGTGATGGTAAACAGGGTGTCTGGCGTCTGGATGCCGAGCGTTTCGACAACGGTGTTCCCGTCGGTGTGAAGAGTGCCGGAAAGGGTGTATTCCGCTTGCTTCCGGCAGGCGAAAGCAAGCAGGATGAGGAGATAGATAACTGTCTTTTTCATGGGTATGAATCTAAAAAGAGGAGAATGTGCCGAAAGGGGTCTCCTTTCAGGGCACATTCTCCGGTGGGTTGGGCAAAAAGTTATCTGGGTTTATAAACGATTTTCAGAGGCTTGTATGCCACATTCAAATAGGGAGAGTCGCCTTCGTTCTTGCCGGTGTTGCAGTTCAGCAGATAGAACGAACCGTTCAAGCCGCTTGCGGAGGGCTGGTGCACGCCCACGTACAGCTGTTGGTTGTCCGGGCTGACGGCGAGGCTGGTGATTTCTGCCCCTTCCAAGTCATCCAGCGTGCGCCAGGGTTCGGTTGGGAACGACGTGGCGGTGTTGTAATACCAGCGGTAGATTTTGTTGCCGGAAGCATAGAACAGACATTGGTAGGTCGTGTTGGAGACATAAGGGCTTTCCGAAGTGAGTTCCGGAGTGCCGTTGATAACGACTTTATTTTCGGACAGTCCGAAACTTTGTTGGGTATAATCGGCATTATATACCATCCAGGTATATGCAATGGAAGTTTTCATGAAAATATTGTCTTTACGTGTAATCATCGTAAAATAACTACCATCCCGATTATAAAGAGCTATGGGAGAATGCCCTGTGAAATCCAATCCTTTGTCACTTGCTGCGTATTCATAGTAGTAATTGTAGAAATCAATGATGGTTTCTTTTTTAGAATCCCAAAAAATTACAGCATCCTGATAACCTAATCCCATTGCTAATGTCGTGTTTTTGTCGTAGGTGGAGGTCATCTGTTGACCGTAATTTACAACCAATCCTTCCAATGTTGCCATTTTGTAGATTTTACCACTTTCCGATATAACAGGCGACGCATTTCCCGTTCCATCAACGACAAGCAGTCGTTCAGGGATGAAATCCGGATTCCCGTCGGTGATGATATTTTCCACATTCAACATCTGACTATTCAAAGCATACACGGAGGGGTGGTTTTTAAAACTGATAAAGAGTTGTTTGTCTCGTTGTCCGAAATCGGTGGGATTTCGAGGAAACTCTATATCAGGATTGGTAACCTCCAAACAATTGGTGTTGAAGAAGCGTTTTCTTCCTTCGGCGATTTCTTTGTCGCTCAATTCCCGCATAATGGACAGCAGGGGTTCACCCTCCGAGTTGGAACTCAGGATGGCGATGCCTTTTTCATAGGCGGAATTGATGTTCAGAGTGAATTCGTAGAAACTGCTCCCGTGCTCGTTGCTGATTTTCAGCCGTACGGGGAAAGAACCCAGTTCGTTGCTCGCAAAGCGGAGCGCGGAGGAGTCGGAATAGAATTTGTAATTCACCTGCCACTCATAGGTGAGGGGCAGTGGGCGTTCCGTCTGGCTGACCAATCCTTCGGTGGAGATAATCAACTCTTCGTTTTGGTCGATGTTGTAAACTTTCTGCATCTTCAACGTGTCGATGCTGATTTCCGATATACGCACCGTATCTACGGTCGTTTCATCTTTGAAACAGCCGGTTAAAAACGGAAAGCATAGGATAAGAAACAGGTATTTTAATGTTTTCATGATGTTTTTCTTTTCGGTTGTTTATACATTGGGTTTCGGGAAATCGGTCACTCCCAATTCCGGATGGGCTTGGAAGTACTCGTACATGGGTCCGAGAACATATTTCTGGAGAGTATAGTCGAAATCATAGTCCCAGCCTCCGAAATCTTGAGGTCCCATATAGGGATGATTGTATTTCTGATCCAAGTTTTCTCCGTACCTTTCCACCAAGGCTTTATAGGTTGCGGGTACTTTTTCTTCCAATTGATGGAAAAAGTCCATAAATGTCACATACACTATAGGATTCCAAGGTCCCATATAGTTTTCAGCCCATGCAAAATTCCCCGACCAATTGGTCCAGTTCGGTTTGCTGACGATGTTGTTGAAAGTGATGATGGCTTCGCAACTGATTTCCTTTTCGGTTTGTGCCGTGGGATTGAAATAGTCGTTCGGCAAGAGCCGGAACGCTACCGCCCATTCGGAGTCTCCGAGGTCGGAGCGTTTCAGGGTGACAGGGACGAAGGTATTGACGGAGTCCTTGTCCAAAGTGAGTTGTTCCGGCACGGTGTAATGCAGGGGGGATTCGGCATTGGTGCGTTTGTCTACTACTTCGATTTTGAAGTTCCGGGCGAGGTCTTTCATGGGCGCTCCGATGATGCGTACCGGAAGTTTGATGACGTGTTCCGTGGTGCTCAATGGAGTCACTCCGAAAGAGTAGCTGACGGAGTCCTGGGTGAAATAAATGTCGATGACGGAGTCGTCGAAAGTCGGGTAGTCCGTTTTCCGGCAAGAGGCGATGCACAAGCCGATGAAAAGAAATAATATCGTATGTTTCATGGTTTTGGATTTTATCATTTTACTTCATAAACTTCATTCCTGTAGCTGAATTCCTCTTCCGGGATGGGCACCGTATAGATGCTGTTGTCTGCCGGGATGGTTTCGCCCGTGATAGATTGGATATCGAGGTTCAGGCGCTTCATGTTGAAGAAGGTCTGCCCTTCGCCGACGAACTCCTTGTAGCGTTCCTGCGTGATTTTCTCCAGGGTCAGCGGTTCGGCGGGAATGCGGTCATCCAGTGCCACCAGTCCCCGGCTTTCCAGCACGGCATTGAAATAGTCGTTGGCTTTCGGGTCGTTCTTGCGCAGCAGGCATTCGGCGGCGATGTAATACATTTCCGGCAGACGGATGAGGTTGATGCCCGGAATCTTTTCTGCGGGACGGTTGGAGCCTGAACTTAATTGATAAGGGTCGGTCAGTTTCACAAACCGGAGTTTTTGGCTGATGGTCTGGAACCATGCTGCCCAACGGTAGTCGTTTCCTCCGCCTCCTTGCTGGTACACGGTGGCAATGCCGTTCCACGGGTCGAGGCTTTTGTAATTAACGGCATCATATAGTTCTTCTTTTGTCCGGGTGTAGAGGCTTGTTTTGGCATACAGTCCGAAAATGGTCTCTTTGAGCGAGAGGTTGCCGATGATGTCATTGGCGATTTCGGTTTTCTCTACGAGTTCGAATCCGCCTTCCTGAATGACCTTGTCGGCATAGTAGTAGGCGCTGTCAAAGTTTTCCTGGGTGAGATAGACGCGTGCGAGCGTGGCGCGTACCGCCTGGAGGTTGAAGTGGATAGGCCGGTCTTGGAAGAAACCGTCTTCCGGGGACGCCGCCTGGTAGAGTTCTTCGTTGTCCAGGAGTCTCTCGGCTTCACGGAGTTCCGCAATAATCCGTTTGTACACCTCGGTCTTGGGCAGTATGTCCGACGGTTTCAGAGAGAAAGCAGTGTTGTAGACGATGCCGCGCGTGGTGGCGCCGGTGGCTTGGTCCGCATAGAGGCGCAGTAGGTCGAAGTGCATGTAGGCACGGAGCCCTAAAGCCTCCCCTTTGTAGATGTCGAAGAATTCGAGGGTTTTGGGCGACTGCTCTTCCAGGTTGATCAGGATGTTGTTGGCATATGAGATGTTTTGGTACATGGTGCTCCAGATGTCGAAAAACACCTTGGTGACTTCCGGATTTTCCTTGTATTTGAAGGCGGACAGGTCCGTGATGTCGCTGTTGCCCGGGCAGTTGAAATATTGCGCCAGTACGTCGGATATGTAATACGTCATGTAAGCGCCGTAGGCTTTGTCGTTCCGCATGGAGGCATAGACGCCGTAGAGGGCGTTTTCGAATCCTTTGCGGTCGGTGAGGAGGTCTTTGCCGACCACCTCGCCCTTGGGATGCACATCGAGGAAATTGTCGCACGAGGTAGCCAACATAAGGAGGCTGAGCCCGTAAATCGTATTTTTTATATTGAGTTTCATGATTCTTGAATTAGAAAGTGGTACTTAAGGTGAATTCAAATCCGTTTCCGTAGAGGTAATCCAGTCCCCGTTCGATTTTCACGTTCGAGAAACGCAGGATGTCCGACAGGTTGAGCCCTACGCGCAGATTCCGGAGCATCATCTTCTGGCAGATGTGTTGCGGGAATTCATATCCGAGATTGACGGAGCTGATGGTCAGCACGTTCTCTTTTTCCACGAAACGGTCGGTCTGCTGCGGCACGCTGTGTTCGGTGATGTTGCGGTAGAGGGTGATGTCTCCGACTTGTTTCCAGCGGTTGTCGAATGCCCGGCGGTCTACGTTGGTTTTTCCGGTCGTTCCCTCCACGCGGCTTGCACGGGTGGAGTTATATAGGTAACCGCCGCATTTGAAAGAGCCCATGATGTAAAGGCTGAATCCTTTGTAGAATACGTTGGTGTAGACACTGCCGTGGAAACGGGGATCGGTGTCGCCGACCACCACTTTGTCGTTTGCCGAATAGGTGAAGGTACGGGTGCCGTCCAGTTTGATGAACACCTCGCGTCCGGTTGCCGGGTCAATGCCTGCCGAACGAACGACTTTCAGGGCAGAGGTGGATTCGCCTTCCTCATACTGTGCCAGCGGGGCGGGAGTTTGGCGGGTAGGCTCGACATCGTTGCTCAGTTCGTTCTGGCGCTTTAGGGCGTTACTGATTTTCAGGATGCGGTTCTTGTTGGTGGAACCGTTTACGCCTAATTGCCACCATACGTCGTTGTGTTGGATGATGAACCCGTCGAGGGAGAATTCGAATCCTTTGTTTTCCATCTCGCCGATGTTTTGCTTACCGCTGACAACACCGGTGGAAGGTGCGATGCTGGCATCCAATACCAGGTCTTTCGTTCTTTTGAGGTAGAAGTCGAAAGTGGCATTCAGCCGGCGTTCGAACAGGCTGAGGTCTGTACCGATGTTGTAGGAAAATTCCCGTTCCCATTTCAAGTCGTCGTTGCCGATGGTTTGCGGGATAGTTCCAATGCCGTGCAGGTATTCCAGTGTGTTTTCGTATTTATACATGGTGATGGATTGGAAAGGCTCGAAATTGACTTTCCCGGTGTATCCCACACTACCGCGTATTTTTAACAGGTTCAGGTTTTCGAATGCCAGGAAGCTCTCGTTGTGCAGGTTCCAGCCGAGACCGCCCGACCAGAATTGCCCGTAGCGCTCATTGCTTCCGAACTTGGAGGAGCCGGAAAGGCGGTAGACGAAGTCGGCGTAGTAGCGGTTGTTGTACATGTAGTTGGCATTGGCAAAGAAGCCCACCTCCGTGCTGAGATCCTGGGAGCCGGAAGGTTTGTTTGGGCTGTCTGTGGGGTAGCCAGTGGCATGCCCGATGAAATTCAGGGCGTCGTCATAAAAACCGGCGGCTTTCATGGAGGAGCTTTCGCTTCTGTTCTTGCGGATTTCCGCACCGACAATCATGCTGATCAGACTATTGTTCTCGGTTACTTTGTTGAAAGCGCCGTTGATGTTTCCTGCCCAGTCCACCGATGAGCTGTTGCTGATTTCCAGACGTCCTTTTTTGGTGATGTCTGTTTCATCTTTGAATGTCTTGGAGTCGGGGGAGGTGTATTTTTCTCCTTTGCCTTCCGAAACGGCGATGTTGAAGTTACCGGTGATGCGGAACAGTTTGTTGATGTCCCAGCGTACATCGGTGGTGTTGGTGATGCTCTTTGTGCTGTTCTCGTTGAAATTGCCCAATTTGGCGTCTATCATCGGATTCCAGTTGTCCCAGGAGAGGTTTTTGTTGGGGTTGCCGTATTCGTCGAATATCCGGTCGTAGGGATTCTGGTCGATCCAGTTGCGGAAACTGCCGTAGGGCGTGTCTTTCGTGTCCGTTTCGTTGTAGTTGGTCCGGTTGGAGAACGTCAGTTGGTTCGCTAAGTGGTATTCCAGTTTGAAACCGAGGGCATAGCGGCGGCGGTAGTCGTCTTTCATGACACCCTGGGTGTTGTTGAAACGTCCGGATAGTTCGTAACGGATGTTGGATGCCCCTCCGTAGATGCGCAGGGAGTGATCGTGGGAGAATGCCGTGCGGGCGGGCTGGGAAAGCCAGTCGCTGTTTACGCCGCGGGCTACTTCTTTGTACCGCTCGTTGTAGAGTTGGTCCAGACGGTATTGTTCTTTATTCAAGTCCACGCTTCCCCATTGGTCTTGTTCCGGCGTGTAAAGCCCGGAGAGCTTTTCGTATTCCAGTTTTTCTCGCGCATCCAGCAGGTTGTAGTCTTTCAGGTAAGGGAATTGTACGTTGCCGGTCAGATTGTAATTGACGCGGATATTTCCTTCCGTCAGTTTCTTGCGCTCGATGACAATGACGCCGTTGGCGGCACGGCTTCCGTACAGGGCGGTCGCGGAAGCGTCTTTGAGCACCGTGATGTTTTCGATTTCGTTCATGTCGAGGTCATATAGTTCCTCCATGCTGATTTCCACTCCGTCCAACATGATGGTGGGTTGATTCACGACACGCGTGCCGGAGGAGAAAGAACTCATACCGCGCAATAATAGTTCGGGAACACGGTTCGGATTGGAACCGAGGTCGCTCCGTTCCACTAAATTCAATCCCGGTGTCAGGGCGCTGATGGCAGCGATGATGTTGGTGTTGGAAACCGATTTCAGTTGTTCGTTGGTGATGGTTTTTACCGCACCGGTGTAGCTGTTTTTGGATTTGGTGAAATATCCGTTCACCACCACTTCGTCCATTTCGGCGGCTTCTTCTTCCAGGCGCACGGTCATCTCTTTGTCTGCCTGGACGGGAAGCGTGACGGCTTTATACCCGACGAAAGAGAAGGTCAGTTCTTGAATCCCTTCCGGCAGGTTCATGGAGAATTTTCCGTCCGCATCGGTGGCGGCGCCTGCAACGGCCGTCCCGTTTGCCATGGCGGCAACGGTGACGCCCGGCATGGGTTGTCCCGTCTTGGCGTCGATGACGTGGCCTTGCACTTTCACCGTCTGCGGGGCTGCCGTGCGAGCTTTGATGATGATGGTTCCGTTCTGGATTTCATAGTCCAGGGCGTTGCCTTGCAGGCATGCCTGCATGATTTCATCGATGTCATCGCTTCGGAGGGTGACATTGACGGGCTGGGCATGTTTCAGCAACTCGTTGCTGTAGAGAATGTCGTAGCCGCTTTGTTTTCGAATAAGTTCCAGTACTTCGGTTAATGGTTTGTTTTTAAGATTTAACTGGACTTCCACTTTTTGGGCATGTCCGGGCGTGGCGAATGTATTCAATACAAATGCCAGGCTGAAAATGGCGAATAGCCTCATGAATAATCGCATTTTTTTCATAACTCCTGTGCGTTAAAATGAATAATTAAGTGATTAATATTTGCTGACCGTAATATGTTTTCCTTGGATGTGGAAGTGGAGACGGTAGGTCTTTTTGATCATCTCCAGCAGGGTGGAAATCTCGCCGAACCGGTTCACATGACCCGTGAAGCGGTAGGATTTCAGTTCCGGAGCCTGATAGGTCACCTGGGTGCCGTACCACCGTCCCAATTGTTTCATGATTTCTTCGAGGGTTTCGTTTTCAAAGATGAATTTGCCGGTCGTCCATCCGATAAAGGATTGGGCATTGACTTCCTTTTTGTCCATTTCGCCTGTCTTTTTGACGAATACGCATTGCTGGTTGGGCGTCAGCATCAGGGCACTCCCTTTTTTCGGATTGATGGCTTCGACGGCTCCTTCCGCCAGGGTGGTATAGATGGCGGCGTCTTCCCGGTAGGCTTTGACGTTGAAGCGGGTTCCCAGCACCCGGATGTTCATGTCGCCGGTGGTGACGACGAAAGGCTGTTCTTTGTTGGGCGCCACTTCGAAGTAGGCTTCTCCTTCAAGGTATATTCTGCGCTCTTTGCCCGGGAAAGAGGTCGGGAAGCGCAGGCGGGTGTCGGAGTTCAGCCAGATTTGTGTGCCGTCGGGCAGCACGAGTTTATATTCTCCCGTGACGGGGATGGAGATGGTCTGGTAATTGACTGTCGTCACTGTCGTGTTTTCCGTCGGTTTGACGGTGAGGGTGTTGTCCCGGTTGTCCAGGCGGGCTTCCGGTTGGTCTTGCAGGCGGAATGCCTGTTGGTTTGCCAGGTCGATTTGTTGTCCGTCGGCTAAAATCAAGACGGCTTTGGAACTCCCCGGAACGGGGGCTTGGGTGGCAAGAAGGGGTGTCTGTTCGGTGCGGTCGGGCAGTTGTTGCCAAAGCAAGGCGGCTGCCAGCAGGATGGGGAATGTCAGGATGGCTGCCCGGATGCTCCATCGCCGGAGCAGGGGTTTCGGGCGAGGGGAGGAGGTGGTGATGTGGCGTTTGATGGCGCGCCAGTGTTTTTTATGGTCAATTTGATTTGCTTGCTCTTCCCTTGCGGACAGGTCCCTGTGGCGGAAAGATTCGTAAAGTTGGCGGTTGCCGTCTGCGGACAGCCATTGTTCCAAGGCTTCTTTTTCTTCGCCTTCCAGCTCTTTTTCAAAGCTTTCGACGATGAGACGGGCTATGCGTAATGGGTGGTAGAGTTCTTTCATTTCTCCTTATTATTGTAAAGATACTACAACTAAAGGACAAGAAAGGGTGAAAAGATACGAAAAAAAATTATTTTAACGGTGTGTCGCTTATGATGCGAGCCAGTAGAGCAAGGCGGAAACAGAGGAAATGTAGGATTTCAGTTTGCGATAGGCGATTTTCTTTTGGGTTTTGACAGTATTGACGGACAGGTGCAGTTCGGTGGCGATTTCTTCGACGGATTTGCCCTGCATGGCGAGGATGAAAACCTGGCGGCATTGGGGAGGAAGGTTCTCCCGGGTTTTCATGAGCAGTTGCTCGACCTCCTCCTCCAGGACGAAATGGATGAAGTTTTCCGTGGTCTCCAACTCCCGGAGTGCCTGTTCGATGTATTCGTTTTTAATCTTTTCGTGTTTGAGGTGGTTGATGGCGGCGTTGCGGGTGATGGTATAGAGGAAGGATTTGATGTGGGGCATGGATTCCATGATGGCATGGTTGTTCCAGAGGGTGATAAATGCCTCTTGGGCGATATCTTCGGCAGCCGGCAGGTCACGCACGAAGCGGTTGGCGAACAGGCACAGGTCCTTGAAGGATTGGTCGAAGACCGCTCGGAAAGCCCGCTTGTCGCCGTTGCGGAAAAGTTCGATGTCGAAAGGTGGTTCGGGCATTTACAGGTGTTCGATGATACTTTTGAATAAGGCGGTCATACGGGGTTGGGCGCTGTTGCCCACCTCCTGCACTTCGGTGTGGTCGGTCTTCATCGCTTCGGAGGTGGCGGTGCTGTTGGTGATGACCGACATGCCGAAACACTCCATCCCCATGTGGCGGGCGACGATGACTTCGGGAACGGTGGACATGCCCACCGCATCACAGCCGATGGTTCGCAGCCAGCGGTATTCCGCCGGGGTTTCGAAGGAGGGACCTTGCAGCCCTGCATATACCCCGTGGCGCAGTTCGATGTCCAGTTTCCGGGCGCAGTTTTCGGCAAGCCGGATGAGGCGCGGGCTGTAGGCTTCGGTCATGCCGGGGAAACGGGGTCCCAGCCGGTCGAGGTTTTTCCCGCGCAGCGGATGCTCGGGAAAAAGATTGATATGGTCGGTAATGACCATCAGGTCGCCGGCAAGGAAAGAGGTATTGACTCCTCCTGCGGCATTGGAGACGAAAAGGTGCTTCACGCCGACTTCATGCAGCACGCGCACCGGAAACGTGACCTCCTGCATGGGATAGCCTTCGTAGTAGTGGAAACGTCCCTGCATGGCGATGACGTTCTTCCCGCCGAAAGTGCCAATGAGGAGGTTGCCTTTGTGCCCTTGCACGGTGGACACCGGGAAATGGGGGATGGCGGCATAGGGGATGGTATGCCGGATGTCGATGGAGGCTCCCAGTTCTCCCAGTCCGGAGCCTAAAATAATGCCTGTCGCATACTCCTCTTTGTCGAGGTAGCGGGCAATGTACCGTGCGCTATTTTTGATTCTTTCTAACATATTCGACGATTTGGGTAAAGAATGTTTCCTGGTCTTTTACGAATTCCGGAACGATAGGGATATAACGGATGTGTTTTTTTAGCTCTTCGGGCAGGGAGACCGACGACAGGCGCATCGCGTCTTTCTCCGTGGTGAGGATGTATTTCTTTTTCTCGGGGAGGGCTTGGAATTTTTTGGCAATCTCTTCCAGGTCGCGCGGGGTGAACGCATGGTGGTCGGGGTAGCGCATTTCGCTCACCTTCGGGGTAATTCCTTTCAGGTGTTCGATGTATGGCGTCGGCTGGGCGATGCCTGTGACGCACAGGATACCGCACTTCTTGTCCGCCGGAATCGCTTCCTTTGTTCCGTCCAAGGATTGAATGGAACCGTAACTGATGCGTGTGAAGAACAGTTTCTGATACGGTTTGATTTTTAAATGCTTGTAGAATATCCGCCGCTCGATGGGGCTGAGGGTGGGCGGGCATTTGGTGACGATGAGGTAGTCCGCCCGTTTCAGGGCGCTGCTCCTTTCCCGCAGGCGTCCCGCAGGCAGGAGGCAGTCTTTGTTCACTGGGCGGTGGTAGTCGATGAGGACGATATTTTTGCCCGCTTTGACATACCGGTGTTGGAAAGCATCGTCCAGCACGATGACCTCTGGCGGTTCGGGCAGGGCGGACAGCCGTTCGATACCCCTCACCCGGTCGGCATCGCAGGCGACGAGGATGTCGGGAAACTTGCGGTGAATCTGCAACGGCTCGTCTCCCAGCTCGGCAGCGGTGGAGGCGGCGGTGGCGAGCACGAATCCGGAACTCTTGCGCTTGTAGCCCCGGCTGAGGCATGCCACTCGGAATTCTTTCCGCAAGGTGTCGATGAGCAGTTCCGTGTGCGGCGTCTTGCCGGTGCCGCCGACGGTGATGTTGCCGATGCAGAGGACGGGTATTTTGAAACTACGGGATTTGAGGACTCCCGTATCGAATAGGAAATTCCGGATTCCGACGCCTAATCCGTATAAGGCGCTGAAAGGAATTAATATCGGTTTCAAAATACTCATAATCCGATGCGGTTTGGGTTAATTGTCCGTGATATGGAAAGGCATGCGTGCCAGGATGCCTTGCTGCCGGGTGATGGCTTTGACCTCCTGCCAGGTGGCGTATCCTTCGCCTAATTCGTCTTTCAGGATGCGCATCCTGATGGTGCCTGACAGTTGGGAAATCAGTTCTTCCAACGGATTTTTCAACGTCGGGTATTCTACTATGTCGTAGCTGTCGATGCCTGCCCGGCCGGCGGCGATGCCGATGGCGTGATTCAAGCCGCCTAGCATGTCCACCAGTCCGATGGCTTGGGCGTCCTTTCCGGTCCACACGCGTCCCTGCGCGATGGCGTCCAGTTCGTTGCGTTCCATGCTGCGTCCTTCCATGACCCGGCTGAGGAAGGTCTCATAGCCTTGATTCACGTAATTTTGCAACACCCTCTTCTCATACCTGCTCAATGGACGGGAACTGACGGGCAGGGGCAACGGGTAGCTGCCGCCGAAGTCGCTGTGTGCGTTGGTGCGGACGGTTTCCGTATGGATGCCTAATTTCTCGCGAATCAGTTTGTCCCCGGAAAAGAACATTCCGAAAATGCCGATGGAGCCGGTGAGGGTAGTGGGTTCTGCCACGATGACATCCGCGGCGCAGGAGATGTAATACCCGCCTGAAGCAGCCACGTCACCCATCGAGACGACCACCGGTTTTGCCGCTTTTGCCAGTTTCACCTCGCGCCAGATGAGATCGGAGGTCAGGGCGCTCCCGCCCGGGGAATTGACGCGTAGCACGATGGCTTTCACCTGCTGGTCCTCCCGGGCTTTCCGAATGCTTTTTACAAAGTCCGGACCGATGGAGCGGGTGTTCTGTTCCAAGCCGATTTCCCCTTGTGCGTAGATGATGGCGATTTTGTTCTGTGTCTGCCTGGCTTCGGCTCTGGCGGTTGCCGGAATATGCCGGTAGTCGGAGAGCGCCACTTGCCGTAGCCCTTTGTGGGCGGGGATACCGCATTCCGCCTTCAGGAACGCCAGCATCTCGTCTTCATAGCAGACCCCGTCGAAATAGCCCCATGCCCGGAGCTGTTCAGTGGTATAAAAATCGAAACGGTCGGTGAGTGCTTGGATGGAATCCGCAGGAATGTCCCGGCTTTCGGCGATGCCTTGCACGACATGGTTCCAGAAGGTACCTAAGTATTTCTGCACCTGCTCGCGGTTCGCGTCGCTCATTTCGGTCGCGATGAACGGCTCCACCGCTGACTTGAACTTGCCGACCTTCACAATCTCCGGGCGGATGCCCAATTTGTCGAGCGCCTCTTTATAGAAAGTGACGTTGCTGCTCATCCCCGTCAGCAACAGCGGCGTTTCGGGGTTCACGAAAATGCTGTCCGCCACGGTCGCCAAGTAATAGGCTTTCTGCGAATAGCCTAAGTTCGAATAGCTGTAGATGAACTTGCCGCTTTCCTTGAATTGCAGCAGGGCTTGGCGCAACTCCTCCGTGGATGCGAGTCCTCCGAAGTTTCCTTGAATATCTGTCAGGTTCAGATAGATGCCCCGGATTTTCGGGTCGTAGGCGGCATATTCGATGGACTCTAAGATTTGGTTCAATCCGAGTCTTTCTTGCGGGTTCAGGGAGAGGAAATCGAAATTGTCCAGCGGGTTTGCCGACGTCCGATCGGAGAGGGGGCTGCTCAGCGTGATGGTCAGCACGCTGTTGTCCTGCACGTTCACCGTTTTCTCGGACAGGGCAGTGACAATGCCCACAAAAGCGAGCAGGAAAAAGAATACCATGAAGTTTACAATCATAATGCCGACAATGGTGGCGAGGACGTATTTCAAAAAGTTCTTCATCTTGGTTAAAAATTTTCATCCAAATGTAAGGATATAATTTATTTATGACAATAAATGGACGGAGTTATTTTTACGTTGTTCGTTTTTTTATAATTTTGACGGAATGAATCAATAGGGAAGTTATGAGTAAATTTATCATCACCGGAGGCAAGCGGTTGAAGGGGGAACTCCAGCCGCAGGGCGCGAAAAATGAGGCATTGCAAGTGATTTGCGCGTGCCTGCTGACTCGGGAACAAGTGACGATTTCCAATGTCCCCGAGATATTGGACGTCATCAAACTGATTGAATTGTTGCAGGGGATGGGCGTCCGGGTGACGCATCCTGCACACGGGACGTTTACCTTTCAGGCTTCGGACATTGATTTCTCTTACTTTGAAACGGAAGATTTCTACCAAAAAGCGGTAAGCCTGCGCGGCTCCATCATGATATTGGGACCGCTGTTGGCAGTCTACGGCTGCGGGATTATTCCCAAGCCGGGAGGCGATAAAATCGGGCGTCGCCGTCTGGACACCCATTTTTTGGGATTTGAAAAATTGGGTGCGACATTCGATTATAATAGTGCCGAAGGCTATTTCCGGGCATCGACTGAAAAACTGAAAGGTTGCTATATGCTGCTCGATGAGGCTTCCGTCACCGGTACCGCGAACATCATCATGGCAGCCGTGCTGGCGGAGGGGGTGACCACCATCTACAACGCTGCCTGCGAGCCTTACATCCAGCAGTTGTGCATCATGCTCAACTCCATGGGCGCGCGTATCTCCGGCATCGCCTCCAACCTCCTCACCATCGAAGGGGTGAAGGAATTGCACGGATGCAGCCACCGCTGCCTGCCGGACATGATTGAGGTGGGCAGCTACATCGGACTTGCCGCCATGACCCGCTCGGAGATTACAATCAAGGACGTGAACATCCGACAGCTCGGCATCATCCCCGACGCCTTTCGGCGTTTGGGCATCCGCATCGACGAGCGGGGCGACGACCTCTATATCCCCCGTCAGGAGCATTACATGATTGAGAATTTCATCGACGGTTCCATCCTCTCCATCGCCGATGCTCCGTGGCCCGGGCTGACGCCTGACCTGTTGAGCGTTTTCCTTGTGGTGGCGACGCAGGCGAGGGGGAGTGTCCTCATTCATCAGAAAATGTTCGAGAGCCGTCTTTTCTTTGTGGACAAATTAATCGACATGGGGGCGAAAATAATCCTTTGCGACCCCCACCGGGCAACTGTCATCGGGCAGAACCACGAATCCCAGTTGCGCGCCACCCAGATGACCACCCCCGACATCCGTGCCGGCATCGCCCTTCTCATCGCCGCCCTCTCCGCGCAGGGCGTGAGCACCATTCACAACATTGATCAGATTGACCGGGGTTATGAGCATATTGATGAGAAATTGAATGCCCTGGGCGCTGACATTGTCCGCGTGTAGACGGGAATTGATATAAAATGAAAACCCCTGACTCATTGCAGGGGCTTTCATTAATCTCTATGTTCTTAGTTGTTACTCTTTTGTTCTTGTTTGGGAGTTTCAAAATGAAGTTCATACGTGTTGAATTCCGGTTTCATCATGGCTCCCGTAGCGGCATCAATCCCCCAGGCAACAATATCAAGAAGGTTCAACACGGAGACCGCATTAAACGTTTTATCTATATATATTAACACTGGGGTATATCCTTCTTTTTCACCTTTCACTATACTTGGCGAAAAACCTCTTTTTACCTTAACCGGAAATGGAAATGTCACGTCCCGATATTTTCTGCCATCAACATCCAGCTTATCCGCTTTGTCAATATTCGACTCTAAAACGATCTTTTTACGACTTCCACAAAATATTGTGGCACAACTACTGAATAGCATGCAAATTGCGCACATCATGAATACTTTTCTCATAGCTCTAATATTAATTAATTTTCACGGCGCAAATATACAGGAATATTTCTGGAAAGATTCAAGTGTAGTAAAAAAGCAATGTTGTGCAAGTATTATTATACACTGGCTCCATTTTTTCGCTTGTTTACTCCACCTCCCTCACCTCCAGCCGGTCAGGGCATGCCTTTTCCAAGGCGGCGATGGTTTTTCGGTGGACGGGATGCACGAACTCCGGCATGATTTCCGCTAGTGGCACGAGTACGAACCGGCGTTCGCTGATGCGGGGATGCGGCACGGTCAGCTCGGGATTCTCGATGACCAAAGCATCACAAAACAGCAGGTCGATATCTATCGGGCGGGAGGCATAGCGTGGTCCATCCTTCGGACGCACCCGCCCCAGTTGCTTCTCCGTTTCCTGGCACCGGTGCAGGAACTCCAAAGGGGAGAGCGTGGTGTCGAACACCACCACTTGGTTCAAAAACCGCTCTTCGCATTCAAACCCCCACGGCTCAGTTTCATACAGGGAGGATTGCCGCACCACCTTGCCCCACGCCCCCATCAGGCGGACCGCCTCCGCAAGCAGGCGGCGCTTGTCCCCCGCGTTGCTTCCTAATATGGTGACGATTTGCATGGGACAGGGAGCCTTAGGCGTTCTGCTGGTTCTGTTGCTTCTTGTAATAGGGACGGTTGGAATTTCCTTTCTTCTGGTAATTCTTCTGGTTGGCGGGCTTGTTCGAATTCGGCTTGTTCTTCTTTTGCAGCAGGTCTTTCGGGTCGGACAGGGTAAACCCTTCGGGCATCACCAGTGTACTGCCGTACAAGGTATTCAAGTCTTTGTATATCTGTTCGTCCTCCACGGAATCCTTGTTCCACGTCAGGAACGATTTCTTCATGTGGTTTGCAGTGAGGACGATGAGTGCCCTTTTCTGTTCGGGATTCTTCTGACGGCGGATTTCGTCGATCAGCTTTTCCGTCATTTTCCCGTAATGCTTATACTTGATATGGTTCGTGCTGTATGGCACCTTTTCGGGTCTTTCCTGCAATTTGTCGATGGCAGGCAGGGGATAGGGTGTGTCGATATTCAACTGGAAGTTGGACATGATGGCGAGGTGGTCCCATAGCTTATGCCGGAAGTCCGGCACGTCGCGCAGGTGGGGATAAAGGTTGCCCATCACGTCGATGACAGTTTTCGCTGCCCGTGTCCTCTCTTCGCGGTCTTGGATGGTCAGCAGATGGTCTACCATGATTTGCACGTTACGACCGTATTCGGGTAATACTAATTTTTTGCGTTGGGTGTTATATTCGAATTCCATGCTTTGGGATGAAAATTAATGGGCGCAAATATACTGTTTTTAAATGACAAACGCCGGAAGTCAATCCTGTTGTGCATACAATTTTGCAAACTTTAACAACAACAGGCGCACGCCCCCCTCCGCAAATGCCACTTTTGCTTTCTTCTGCATGCCCAACCCCTCGATGGCAAGCACCCGCCCCGCTCCGAACGTCGGGTGGAAAATCACCATGTCGGGCACCACGCAGTTCGCCTCTAGCGGCTGGAGCTTTGCGCGGTCGATGGGCGGGATATCCGCTTGGGCGGTACGGTTTAGCGTGATGGCGGGCCTCCGTGCGGCGCCTGTGCCTGCTCCTGCGGCCGTGCCCGATGCCTGTCGCATCCTGAATCCCGACGGTTCTTCCCTGAGCGGGATATGCCCGTCCAGGTACGCTCTGTCTACCTCATCGATAAAGCGGGACGGGGTGGACGGCACGACCTGCCCGTTCTTGTAGCGGGAGGTGGCGTAAGAGATGAACGCCCGCTTCTCTGCCCGCGTCATCGCCACGTAGAACAACCGCCGCTCCTCCTCCAGCCCCTGCGGTGTCGCGACGCTCTGCTGCGCCGGGAAAAGCTCCTCCTCCATGCCCGCGATAAAAACATTCGTGAACTCCAGCCCTTTGGCGGCATGCACCGTCATCAGCGTCACCTTGTTTCGGTCCCCCTCCTTCTCCCCGTCCTGGTCCGTGAGTAGCGCCACACCCTCCAGAAATGCCGGCAACCGGTCGCTCTGTCCCTCCCGGTACGCGGTCTCGCAAAACTCCTTGATGCCGTTCAGCAACTCCTCGACATTCTCCTTGCGCGATACTCCCTCCGGCGTATCGTCTGCCTTCAGGTCCTCCAGCATTCCGCTCGAACGAGCGATGAGCAGCGCCGTCTCATAAGCGTTCTCCTCTGCCGCCGCCTGCCGGAAGCGCTCGATGAGGGCGCCGAACTTGTCCAGTTTCGCCAGCGTCCCCGCGTTGAAATTCCCCGCCACTTTCGGCAGGTTGCACAACACCGTCCACAGGCTCACCTGGTATTGCCGCGCAATCTCCTGCAACTTCTCCACCGTCGAATCCCCGATGCCCCGTTTCGGATAATTGACAATGCGCTTGAACGCCTCGCCGTCGCTGGGGTTCACCGTCAGGCGGAAATAAGCCAGCAGGTCCTTCACCTCCTTCCGTTGGTAGAACGATTGCCCGCCGTATATCTTGTAAGGAATGTTTCTTTTCCGCAGCGCCTCCTCCATCACGCGCGACTGCGCGTTCGTGCGGTAGAGGATGGCGA
This sequence comes from uncultured Odoribacter sp., assembly GCA_910578985.1. Taxonomy (GTDB): domain Bacteria; phylum Bacteroidota; class Bacteroidia; order Bacteroidales; family Marinifilaceae; genus Odoribacter. Next base: position 70,054 of record CAJTSF010000006.1, read on the forward strand.
AGTCATTGTAATCCTGCTGCTCGTATTGTGACAGACGGAAAATCTCCTGTGCCACCTGAAACGCCTCCTCCTTGTCCGACAGCGCCCGCAGCACCTTGATTTTTTCCCCCTCCTCGTTTTCCGAGAACGTACGCTTCGGAATCTGCTCCCGGTTCTTGCTGATGATGCAATTCGCCGCCTCCACAATCGTCGTCGTCGAGCGGTAATTCTGCTCCAGTTTGAATAGCTTATAATCCGGGTAATCGTTCTTGAAATTCAGGATATTCTCGATGCGCGCCCCCCGGAACGAATAAATGCTCTGCGCATCGTCCCCCACCACGCACAGGTTCCGGTGCGACTCCGATAGTTTCTTGATAATCAGATACTGCGAATAATTCGTGTCCTGGTACTCGTCCACTAGAATATAGGAGAACTTCTGCCGGTACTTCTCCAGCACCTCGGGGAAATCGCGGAACAGGATATTCGCCTGCAACAGCAAATCGTCGAAATCCATCGTATCGCTCTCCTTGCACCGCTGCTGGTACAACTTGTAAATATCCCCCAGTAGCGGGCGCCGGCATGCCGTATCCTCTGACATGATACGCGCCGACTGCGCGTAGCTCTGCGCCACGATAAGGTTATTCTTCGCCATTGAAATCCGTCCCAGCACCACATTCGGCTTATACACCTTGTCATCCAGCCTCAACTCCTTCACAATCGACTTCAACAGATTCTTCGAATCCTGCGTGTCGTATATCGTGTAACTCGACGTATATCCCAGCCTCTCCGCCTCGAACCGCAGGATTTTCGAAAAAATCGAATGGAACGTCCCCATCCACAGGTTCGCCGCCATCTGCTCCCCCACCAGCCCCGCGATACGGCGCTGCATCTCCTGCGCCGCCTTGTTCGTAAACGTCAGCGCCAGGATTTTATGCGCCGGCACCCCCTGGCTCAACAACTGCGCGATGCGGTACGTCAGCACCCGTGTCTTCCCCGACCCGGCTCCCGCAATCACCAGCGCGGGTCCCTCCGTGTTCATCACGGCGGCTTGCTGGCTGCTGTTCAATTCATTGATAAAATCCACGTCTTCTGTTCCCGTTGATGATTCGGGAGCAAAATTAAAAATTAATCCCCAAGCCGCCAATAAACGCCGGAAAATTACTAATATTGCATCCCTAAATGTTCATATATGAAACACTTGTACATCATCCTCCTTCTCCTCACCGCCCTTCTCACTGCCCGTGCGCAACAGGCTCAACCCGGCATCAATATCAGCGGTGCGGGTAATACCGCGTACAAAGAACTCGACGATATAGGTCCCCTCTATGCCATCCAATCCCCCAGCCCCCACGGCAGCATCATATTCACCCCCGGCGGCGACGCCTGGCACTTCTCCTGGACCTACGAAGGCACCCTCCAGCCCGTCACACCCTATGACGACTCCACCCGCTACGCCTTCCCCAACCGCGGCGACGGTCATTACACCCTCACCGCCACCCGCCCCGACGGCACCCGCGAAGAACGCGCCTTCATCATCACCCACATCGACTTCTCATTCGAGACCGAACTCGCCAACGAACTCGACTGCCGATACATCGACATCCGCCTCAAATATACCGAACTCCCCACCTACGGCGCCCTCAGCAAAACCGAAGGCGTTGAATACTGGGTAAACTGGGGCGGCAAAGACCGCGGACCCTTCGACGGTCAATACGCCCTTGCCATCGACCTCTCGCGTCAAATCAGCCAACCCGTCGCGGGTGAACACCATGACGTTTCGTATTCCGTCCGCATCATCGACCGCTTCGGCTTCATGTGGGAAAGCCCCATCGGCATCTACACCTCCGTCATTCCCAAGGCGGAACTCGAACTTAAACTCGGCAATACCGTCGATGTCGTCGGCGAGGTCCACGGCGAAATGGGGCAGGCGCCCCTCGAGGTCGCATACCACAACAACAGCGACAACGCCCACCGCTACGAATGGCTCCTCTACCGCGACACCGTCGAGATGACCGCTCCCGCCCTCGTCTGGACCGACAGCCTCATCGGCGGACAGGTCATCGAAACCTTCGAGCCGCCTCTCTACACCTACGCCCACCCAGGACACTACAAAGTCCTCCTCATCGCCGAAAACGAAACGAGCAAATGCCGCGACACCTCCGACGCCGCCTACGTCCACGTCGTCGAATCCCTTCTCGAAGTCCCCAATGTATTCACCCCCAATGGCGATGGCAAGAACGACATCTTTATGGTCCGCGCCCTCTCCATCCAGTCCTTCCACGGCGTCATCCTCAACCGCTGGGGGCGTCAAATCTACGAATGGCACGACCACACCGATGGCTGGGACGGACACATCCACGGCAAACTCGCCAACCCTGGCACCTACTACTACGTTATCACCGCCCGCGGCCGCGAGCGCGTCTCCCCGCCCCGCTACATCAAGAAAGGCGCCCTCATGCTCATCCGCTGACGTGCGCCCTCTCCCTGTCTCTTCCCCCCCCCTCCTCGGGGCGTGTCGCCGGGTTGTCGTCGGTTGCGCTTTCCTGCATGACGGCTTTCCGCATCGTGTGCGTCGATGCGGATTGTGGGCAGAAATATGGGGGCAGTAGAAAATCAGTGGGGATATGCATAAAGGTTTGCGATACGGAATAGGAAGAACTTCTTGTCTGCTACCCCTCTTAGGTTTGCTCTGAACAATTTGATTTTAGCATTGAAAGATTCCGCCATTGCATTAGAAGATCGGTTGTTGTAGAAGTTTAGAATTTCATCGTAATGCTCGTGGAAAGTTGCGGCAATGACGTTGAATGAATGGATTCCTGCTTCCTCCACCTTATTGTACCATCTGGCCATCGACAGACGTGCCGCATCTTTGATTGTGTTCTTTGAGAATATCATGCGCAAAGAGTGACAAAGTCCGTATGCCTTCTGTATGTCCGGGTATTCCTCAAACAGTATTTCCGCCCGTTGCTTCTGCCTGTCAGTCCATTTATCGGCAGACTTGAACAGCAGATATCGTGACCGGATGAGCAGTTCCTTGCGGGTGTCGCCATTAGGGTATCGGAACGGAACATAGTCCTTTCCGCACATCCCTGCTTCTTCCATTTCATCGTTGGCCTGTTGTATGGCATCCCAGCGGTGCTTGATTCTAAGCTCCTGTACAGCGTCACAGGCAAGCCTCTGGATGTGAAACCGGTCAATGACGCGACCGGCTTTAGGGAAAGCCGTACGGACAATTTTACGCATTGAATCAGACAGGTCAAGCGTTACTTCTTCGACCGCATTTCGTTTCTCCTCGTCAATACGCAGTAGTACAGCGGTAACATCTTCCGACTTTGTACCCGCCACGACGGCCACTAATGACCGCTCTCTTGTACGGGCATCGCGGTTGGTGACAAAGGTGTATAACTCGCCATTGGATAGTGAGGATTCATCTATTGCCAACCGCGGACCAATATTGTCGGAAAACAGCAGCCATTCATCAGCGTGTCCAAGCTGGTCCCAGTCGCGATAACCGCTCAGGGACTCCTTATATTGTTTTTCAAACGTATGGCTCTCTATATGATAGAATTCCTCAAGCGTACGGCAGGTCACCGGGGATGTCTCCATACGTTTCTTTTAAAAAAGCTCCAAATTTCTTGGAGTAACGTGTGCCTTTGGCTACGACATCAAGATCTATCGGTATGCTGAAACTCTTGCCCGTACGGGTATCGGCCCAGCGTCTGCGTCGTATCCGTAGAATTACCTTGTGGTCTCTTATCGGAAAATCTGTGACGCTGACAGCCTCCATGAAGCCTTTGGATTCAAAATGGATGTCTCCACTTAGTTCAGCATTCATCTTCTCATCGAGACTTATACGTATCTCCGATTCTGTCTGTTCTACACCGGCAATTGTGAAGTAATCAAGTATCTGCATGGGCAGAACTATCTGCGCCAACATCTGTAAATGTTCGTTTTCCATGCCACAAAGTTCGATATAACTTTTGACTATAAAAAGGCAATACCCACTATTTTTCTACTGACCCGAAATATGGCGTGACGGGAGGAAGGGGTGGCGTGCGATGCGCGCCGCACAAAAAAAGACAGTGCCGTAATGAATTTTACGGCACTATCCCTTTTCGGTAGTCGGGATGACAGGATTTGAACCTGCGACAACACGCCCCCCAGACGTGTACTCTACCGGGCTGAGCTACATCCCGAATGGGTGCTGCAAATGTACGGGGGAAAAATGGATTATGCAAGCGGAAAAGGGGGAAAAATGCTTTCGCGGGACAAAAAATGTTATGCTGGGGGTGGAATGAAAAATAAAAGGGGGATTGTTTGGCGGGAATGATTTTTTTGTTTTACCTTTGCGTTTGATTTTGGAGGGATGGCAGAGTGGTCGATCGCGGCGGTCTTGAAAACCGTTGAAGTGAGAGCTTCCGGGGGTTCGAATCCCTCTCCCTCCGCGATGAATGCTGAAAATCAGCAAATTCAAAGTAAACACCCAGTTTTACACCCAAGAATGTAAAATTGGGTGTTTTCGTATTATTTAAGAAAACCGCCGACCAATACAGAATCATTGCAGCGGTTTTTTAGTATTTCTTCCGGTCTCATTTTTAATAATTGTTATTCATTTATGCAGGGACAAATAGTACTGCTTGTCATTTATGATGCAGACTTATAAGGATATTATTCTGTAATAAGTTGATACATCGTTGCAATATCCTCCGATGCCGTCTCATTATATTCTGCCCCGTCATTATATAGCCCCATAAGCATAATGACCCTGACATTGGGAAACAATGCAGGTTCTCTTTCCAGATATGGGAGACTCTCCTCCATACTCTCTTTTGAAACGGCATATTCGGTTTTAGGTATCTTGACGGCGTTGGCGATGTAAATCGTTTATCAGGATTGTACGTATCATGTCCAGATTAACCTCTACATTGTTGAAACGCAATTTATAATGTTATCCGTTATAGTTACGTTTTATTTCGTCAATCGGCTTGCCGCCTATTCCGAAGTTCTCATCCGACAATTCCTTGATGGTGACGGTAAAGAACTGCACCGGAATATGGGTTATTTCGGCGGCTGTTGCTGTCAGCCGCTCAATCAACCGCTTCTTTTGTTCTGCGGTCAGTTTGCCGCTCTCTATTGAAATGTATGGCATAATTTTAGTTCTTTTAATTATGTTTGTTATTCAGATATTTGCTCATTCCCATTGCTGTCCACCCGATAATCAGATAGACTGAGGCATATATGATAAACCACACTTCCTTAATGTCAAAGAATAGCCATGTTCCGGCAAGAAATGCGATAGACGACACCAAAGGAAGACTCCACATCTTCCGTATATTCCTGCCACAACGGAATCCAAGTATGGCGGAATATATCGGATTGATAATGAAGAACAATATTATGCACAATGCCATTCCCGAACATCCCGACGCGAATCCTGCCACAGCAAACGGCAGTGCGAACATAATCGCTATTGTAACGGCAATCCAAGTTATGATTACTTTGCGACTTTCCATAGCAGCATACAATTATTAGCGGTAAAATCCGAATGTGAACTTAATTGTTTGAATTCGTTCATATCTTGTTTCCGTAAAAGATTAAGTATTTCCGAATATTGCTTTTGACATATTGAAGATTATGATGTCCGGGCGATATATGATGCTCGACGCAGATTCCATGTGATATTAATTTCTTGGACAATGATTCCACCGCATTGTTGAAACCACCCTCATCTTCATCCCCTGCATCAAGAAACCACTCTTGCTTTTGATGTAGCTTTTCAAATCGCTCGAACTCCAGAGGATTGTTTTTATGAAAACTGTGTTCGTTCCCATAATAGGGAATATCCGATAGGGCAAGTTCAGTTTCTATAGCAGGCATATGTCCACCTATCCTGGAAAATAGTTCGGGGTATTTTAAGCCGTAATGGATTGCTGCAAATCCTCCGGCAGAACACCCTCCTACATATCTTCCCTTTCGAGAGGCTATTGTATTGAAATTCCCATCAATATATGGAATAATTTCTTGGATAAAATAATCCTCATATCTACCGACATCTATCACATTATTACCTATCTTTTCCTGACGTGCAATCTTGGCTGAGTTCAGACCACGGCTATTATCCATTCGTGGACAAACGATTATCATCGGTTCTATTTTGGATGCGGCAATCAGTGAATCTGTCAATTGTGCCAAACCTAGCTGCTCGATAAAAGACTCATCGCCACTTCTTCCATGCAGAAAATATAATACAGGGAATTTACCACCATACCTGTATTCGTCAGGAAGATAGACCGCGAGAGCCATCCGCTTACTTAGGTGTGTACTGTTGAATAGGATATGTAGAATTTTACTCATTTTTCCAGTGTTTAACCATCAGATAATCATGTTCCCTTTCTTCCATTTATCAATGCTGAAATTCTGCGATATTTCATCCGGGACTGCAAGGTCGAACTTATTGCAGAGCATAAGAATATCCTTGAGGTCGTTATCATCGAGTTGGTAGCCGGAGTGAAATCTGACTTGCCATTCCGGGGTGATGCAATCAACTTCGAGATTTCCGATGCGTCCTTTGCCTGAGAATGCTTCTTTCGGAAATGTATCTCCCTCAAACACGAGGTCGCCATTATTGTTGCGCGAAAATATATGCAGGTCTATAATCTTCTCCTTGTCATCTTGCCAAACAGTATGGTCAAGAGTGGTATATTCCATTACTGTTTCAGTATAGCCATTATTCTTCAGTAGTTTAATTGCACGCTCTTTGTTCCTCTGTTCGATAAAGATGTCAATATCGTTATGGACGCGCGACTCAAAACCGACCAAAGCATCCACGCCCCAGCCGCCGTCAAGATATATCTGTATTCCTTTTGACCGAAACAAAGATATTATTTCGACTGCGTTACATTCTTCAACCATAGACACTTTTGATTAGTGAGTTTTGTTCAATAATGAAGGAGTTGCGAACCGAGGTCCGCAACTCCTTATTATTTTCAGTCCACGCGGGTGATGTAGTTCGCTTTGCGGGGTTTGGGTTGCGGGGCTTCCTGGGCGGAGTAGCCGATGATGCAGTTGCCGATGCCCTCGTAGTCGCCTTCGATGCCCCATTCTTTCAGCAGTGCTTTGCCTTCGGGGAGGTCGAACACCTCCTTGGCGCGGTGTATCCAGCAACTGCCCAGACCTACGGCATGGGCGGCGTTCATAAGGTTGCCCATGACCAGGGAGCCGTCATAGACGCGGTGGGGGGATTGCCGCTCGGCGAGGACGATGAGGACGACGGGCGCTCCGTAGAACGGGTCGGTGTCGGCTCCCATGATGCGGGCGTTAAGTTGCGAGAGGCGGTCGCGGACGGCTTTGTTGGTCACCGCTACGATGATGGGGGACTGGCGTCCCTTGCCGGTGGGGGCGTAGGTGCCCGCTTCGGTGATGCGGTCAATGAGGGACTTATCGGGCATTTCATCCCGGTAGGCGCGGATGGAACGTCGGGTTTTCAGGACTTCGAGGGTTTCGTTGGTTTGCATGTCGTTTTGTTTTTGAGTGTTGCCGCAGGATGCCGTCAGGAGCGTCACCACGGCGAGCAATAGGAGGTTTGATTTCATGGAATTGTTGTTTTGATGGTTTTTAATTCATGGCAAAAGTAAGAAATCTTTGTATATCTTCATTACCTTTGCCGTGTAATAAAAGTGTGTTAGATGGACCATTCGTTGATAGACAAGCTGGAGGCTTTTTACATCCGTTTCAAGGAAATCGGACAGTTGATAACTGACCCGGAGGTCATACAGGACATGAAGCGCTACGTGCGGCTTACGAAAGAGTATAAGGACCTGGAGGCGGTCACGCTGGCGGGCGACCGCTATAAGGCGGCGCTTCGCGCACTGGAGGAGGCGCGTGCGATTCTCACCTCGGAAGAGGACCCGGAGCTGCGGGAGATGGCGGAGGCGGAGGCGGAGGAGTTGGAGGAACGGATGCCGCAGATGGAACAGGACATCAAGATGTTGCTCATCCCCGCCGACCCCGAGGACGGCAAGAATGCCATCCTGGAGATACGGGGCGGCACGGGGGGCGACGAGGCATGCCTCTTTGCGGGCGATTTGTTCCGCATGTATGCCAAATTTTGCGAAAAAAGGGGATGGCGCTTGGACATATCCAGTTTCAACGAGGGTACGGCGGGGGGATACAAGGAGGTGGTAGCGAGTGTGTCGGGGAACGGGGTGTACGGCGTCCTGAAATACGAGTCGGGTGTCCACCGCGTGCAGCGTGTGCCGGAGACCGAGACGCAGGGAAGAGTGCACACGTCGGCGGCGACGGTGGCGGTGCTTCCCGAAGCGGAGGAGTTCGACGTGCAAATCAACGAGGGGGAAATCAAATGGGACACCTTCCGCTCGGGAGGTGCCGGAGGGCAGAATGTGAATAAGGTGGAGTCGGGGGTGAGGTTACGTTACGTGTGGAAGAATCCCAATACGGGCGTCGCGGAGGAGATACTCATCGAGTGCACCGAGACGCGCGACCAGCCCAAGAACAAGGAACGCGCTCTGGCGCGCCTGCGCTCGCGCATCTATGACATGGAGCATCAGAAGTATCTCGATGATATTTCCGCCAAGCGTCGGACGATGGTGAGCACCGGCGACCGTTCGGCGAAGATACGCACTTACAATTATCCTCAGGGACGCGTCACCGATCACCGCATCGGGCTCACACTCTATAATCTCCAGGCGGTCCTTGACGGGGACCTTGACGAAGTCATCGAGAAACTCCAGATTGAGGAGAATACGGAGCGATTGAAGGCCAGCGGATTGTAAAAAAATATCTGATATCTAAAATAGAATACCACCATGAATTTTACCCAACTTTTTGAACAAATTCAAAAGAAAAAGTCTTTTCTCTGCGTCGGACTGGATTCCGACATTGCGAAAATCCCGCAGCACCTGCTTGATGCGGAAGACCCTGTATTCGAATTCAATAAGGCGATTGTCGATGCCACGGCGGAAGTGGCGATTGCCTACAAGCCCAATATCGCCTTTTATGAAAGCCGCGGGCTGGCAGGGTGGCAGAGCCTGGAGAAGACCGTGAAATACATCAAGGCGAACCATCCCGATATTTTCACCATCGCCGACGCGAAGCGCGGCGACATCGGCAATACTTCGCAGATGTATGCCAAGGCGTTTCTGGAGACGCTCGATTTCGATTCCATCACGGTGGCTCCCTATATGGGCGAGGATTCCGTGACGCCTTTCCTCCAGTATCCGGACAAATGGGTGATTCTGCTGGCATTGACCTCGAACAAAGGGGCGTACGACTTCCAGTTTTTCGAACAGGAGGGGGAGAAGCTCTACGAGAAGGTGCTGAAGAAATCGCAGGAGTGGGGCGATGCCCGCAATATGATGTACGTGGTGGGTGCTACGAAAGCCGAGATGCTGGGCGGCATCCGCCGCATCGTGCCCGACCACTTCCTGCTGGTGCCCGGTGTGGGTGCCCAGGGCGGTAGCCTGGAGGAGGTGGCGAAGTACGGGATGAACGAACATTGCGGTCTGATAGTCAATTCTTCCCGCGGGATTATCTTTGCGGACAAGACGGAGCGGTTCGCTGTCCGTGCCGGTGAAGAGGCGCGGGCGTTGCAACAGGCGATGGCGCGCCTGCTTGCCGAGGCAAAGGTGTGCTGATGACCTCTTTCCTTTAAATCCGGGCGAGGCATGCCAGGCTGAACTGCACATCCCCTGCTGCGGAGAGGGTTTCCATGCAGGATGCCATGGTTGCTCCGGTGGTGACCACGTCGTCCAGCAGGAGGATGTGCCTGTCTCGGATGCGCTCCGGCTCAAGGAGGCGGAAGACGCCGGCGACGTTGTTGCGCCGTTCGAAAGTGCCTTTCCCGGTCTGGGATTCGCTATGATGTATGCGGACGATGACGTCGTCAAGCATTTCGATGCCCAGTTCCCTTGCCACCCCGCGGGCGATTTCCAGCGCCTGGTTGTATCCCCGTGCGCGTTCCCGTTTCGGATGAAGGGGGATGGGGATGATGCAGTCGGCGGAGCAGAACTCCGCTATGTTTTTCCCCAGCAGGGTTCCCAGGGTGAAGGCGAGCGACCGCTTGGCATCGTATTTTATGTGGTACAGCAGATTCTTGTATAGGTCATACCGGTCATAATAAAAGAGGACGAAAAGCTGTTCGGGACATCCCTCGCCCCGGTATTTTTCCAGAAGTGCGGGCAGGCTTGTCGAAGCGGAGGGCAGGAAAGGCATCTCTCCCAGGCAGGGAGTGCAGATATGCACCTCGTTGCGGCATAGGGCGCGTCCGCACACTTGGCACCGGGGCGGAAAAAACAATTCCTCCAACCCCCTGAGGGAGGTTTGGAGGAACGGTATGCGGAGCAAAGCGCCGAAAGCCATTATTGCGGATTTCTCTGGGTGTACACCCTGACCCAGTCGATTTCCATCCGGGCGGGCAGCGTTTTGTCTGCAGGCGGTGTCAGGGCACCGAGCGAAAAGGCAAGGTACATCGGCATGTGTGGGATGTTTTCCCGCTCCTCTTTCACGACGGTGTCGTTAATCATCCATACGAGTTTTTCCGGCGTCCATTCCAGGGTAAAAATATAATCCGTGTTGTCTTGCAGGAGGTCTTTCACAAGGACGTCACTGTCTTTCACCTCCGCTCCTTCTGTGTGAATATGCCCGAGGTGCAGCCCGTCGGCGGTCACCTTCATGATATTCACGTGGGGGGTAGCCTTGTCGCCCGCGAGCCAGAAAGAGGCGGTGAGCGGTGAGCGGCGGTATTTGATTTTCGCTTCGAACCGTCCGTATTGCTGCCGGAACGCGTGGGCGGAGGAAATCAATCCGGAGGTATAGTCGTATTTTCGTTCGGTGATGCCGAGATTGGCATCCCAATATTTGCCGATAATCTCCTCACGGCGGAAATTCAGGAAGAGCATGGAACCGCTGAAAGTGATATTGCTGGGCATGTACAGCTGCACGTCTTTCCCCACGCCGTAGGTGTCGCTCAGGAAGCGTTCGCCGGCGTTGTAGCGGGTAATCCACCGCGAGCCGCCCAGCAGGTTGCGGTCGAACTCGTCGGAGAATGCCAGCATCCATTGGAGCCGGTTGTTGAAATAGGCATCATGGAGGAGGGCTTGGTAGCGGACGATGTCCGGTAATTTCTTCAGCGCTTCGTACTCCTGTTCCAGGGCGTATCCCTCCGTGGTGCGGTAGCGCTTTTTGTCGAGGAGGTATTTCCGTTTGGCGTTGAATTCGTCCGAGTGTATGAACTCGTTCAACTGTTGGAACCGCACGGGGAGGTCGGTGGCGGCGATTTCGCTGTATTCCTTGAAACGCCGGAGGCTCTCGAACTTGATGGCTGCCTTGATTTTCGGGTGGGCAATCAGCTTTTTGTATGCCAGGGCTTCCGCGGCATGGAGTTGCCGGTCGAAATCCGGGCTTTTGACTACGGCTTTCAGTTGGACGTACTCCCTGAACTCCTCGGTGTTCTGCAACAGCCGGTATCCTTCCAGCTCTTTGGATTCATTGACGATGAGGTAGGATTGCAGTTTACGGGTCTTGAGCAGTGCCTTGTATTGCTTTTCCGCCGTGTGGCATTCGCTTCCCTTGTACGTGAGCTGTTCGATTTCTTTCCGCTGTTGCTTGAAGCGGGGGCTGTTGATTTCCGCATCCAACTGGCGCAAGCGCCGGAGTTCCTCGCTTTTCTCCACCCTCAGGAATAGTTCCTCGTTTTCCCGGAATATGGTACGGCAAGTCTCCGCCTCATGCGTGGAGCGCAGCTTCTTGTGCTTGGAAGAAAAAAATGAAAATAATCCCATATGCTATTTTATTTCAATTCGTAGCCTCACTTGAACCAACAAAAGTAATACAAATAATCGGAAATGAAAAATCGGGGAAGGAAACAATAACTTCTATTGTGAATCTTCATTAATCTGTGGACGGTATTGTTCGTTGGATTCTGTCATGCTATTCCGTATCTTCCGTTCCTCCAAGAGTCTTGTCGTTGTTTGATTTTAAAATGTGTTTCGCGTTCAGTGGCGTGACGACGGGTTTACCGGTTTCTTGTTCGAGGCGGAGGCGGGCTTCCTTGGCAACGTTGCCGCCGCGGCGGGCGATGTCCATGTGGTCATCGAAAGAGACGGGATTCTGCGCTTCGGAAATTTCTTTGGTGGAAAGTTCGGCAAGCATATTCAATACCAACTCTTTATTCGTCATATTATCGAGCAAGTTTTCTTTTTTCAGTCCTTTGAATTGATTGTATTCTTTGGCGGTTTTGCCTGCCCACGATTGGTAAATGATGTCGGTGAGCGTGGCGAAATGGACTCCTTCCTGCAATCCGTGGCGTTTCCACTCGTCGGTGAGGTCTTTGCGGATTTCGATGCTTTTAAGGCGTTGGTTGATCCAGTTGTCGGAATAGCCGAGGCGTTTGTAGTCCAGCATTGCCTGCTCGATGGAACGCTCCGGGTCTTGCAACTGGTCCAACCGTTCTTTTGCCACCTGCGCCATCCACAACTTGAACGGTTCCGCCTTGGGGGAGGGGATGGACTGGATGAGGCGGAAAAGTTGCCGGGTATCGGCGACGTCCGTTTGATAAGATTTTCCGTCTGAAGCAGGTAATTTCAGTTGTACGATTTTATCGTACAACTGACTTCCTTCCTTTGTGAGTTTGCGTTTCAGGTCACTCCAGTACCTGCGCGGATTATCGCTTTCGGTTAAAATGGCGATGACGTCGATGATGGAAAAATACCATTCCTCCTGCTCGCTGTCCCATACGGTGCGGACTTTCTTTTCTTCGAATACTTTGATGGCGTTTTGTTGTGTCATGGCTATGATTGCTTTTGGGTCTTCAAATACGCCTCATACATATCTAGAATCCACGTCGCGTCCTCTTTTGCCTGCCGTTTGCGCTCCTTCCCTTCGGGACCCTTGAACCATTTTTTACAAAACTCCTTCAGTCCCGGTTTTTTGTCTTTCAGCAGCACGCTGTTCACCAGCTGGTACGTATATACGATTTCCCCCTCTTCCCCTTCCTCGTGGAAGCGGATGCCGTAAAACGTCTGCAGATAACGGCGTTGCCCCTTGGCGTTCGTTTCCACCACCCAGTCTTTCCACCAATATGCCGTGGCGTGTTCGCCGACCCGGTTTATGCACACCAGCCGCGGAATCGTATGGTAGCGGCTCTTGAAGGAAGGGGTTGCCAACTGCCGGGATTCCCAGCAGATGCCGTCCGGCGCGTTCTCCGTCTTCTCCGTGTACTCGATACACTTCACCTCCTCCGCCGTGTATTTCACCGCATCCTTGTCCTCTGGCGTCGGCGTCATCTTGAAAGAGAAATTACTCTTCTTGAACAGCGACTTGTCCGCATGCCACTCCCGTTTCAGATATCCTTCCACCTTCTCGCCCGACTTCATCGTCACCACCACGTGGCGGAATTCCTGGTCTTTCTGTGCCTCGGCTTTCCCTGCCGCGCACATCATCAATGCAAACACGCTTGCTTGTAACAACAATTTTTTCATAGTCTTTTTATTTAAGTGAGACAATCAATCCTCCGGACAATATTCCATCAACAGCGCGATAGTCTTGTCGCGCCACGTGTCCGCCTCGCGTATCCGCCGGCACAGTTCCGCATCCTCCCGCACGTATCCGCACAGCCGTTCCAGGAACTTATTCCCTGTCTTTGCCTTGGCTTTGCCCGCATACCAGAATCCCGCCTCCCCGCGCTTCCGCAAGTAATAGCCCACATGCGACCGATGGAATATCCCGTGCCGCTGCCACACCCGGATGCCTCCGTCCACGGCAATGCCGTATCCCTTTTTCGCGAACACCAAGGTCAGGATATGCGGCGTTTCGAAATAGACCCAGCACCACCCGATGCCGTCGGCAGGTATGAATCGCCGTTGCCGTTCCGGACACCGGGAATTCCAGCATACCACCGAATCCACCTCTTCTACGGCAAACTTTTCTTTCCGTTTGTCCTGCCCGTACGCATTGCGCCATCCTTTCACGTCCTGTTTCCTGCGCGGTATCTTCAACCGGTCGCGCCCCTTGAACGTGACATTCCGTCCCTCTTTCAGATAGATCGTCCCCTCTACCTGCGCCTCCGCTACGCCCCATGACGCCAGGCAAACGATGATGAGTAAAAATGTTTTCATGTCTTTCTTTTTGCGAGATTTTAATCCGTTAAAGATAATGTTTTTCGTGATAATATCCATGTTTCCGGATTGGGCAACTTGTGTTCCGCCCACGGGTGACTACTGTTTGACGAAGTGGTAGGTGATGGTGCCTTTCTGGCGGTCGGGGGCGTCGGGCTTTTCGTTGAAGCGGGAGCGTTCGGCGGCATCGACGGCGACGCGGCGGAGGGCTTCGTCGTCGGCGGATCGGGAGGGGATGACGGTGGCTTTCTGGACAGAGCCGCGGGGGGTGACGAGGATTTCGACGGTGACGGTGCCGCCCCGCTCGCATTTGAACACGGGGATGGGCAGGTGGCGGGCGAAGCGCCCGGGGAGATTGTAGGAGACACTGCTTTCGCCGGCGTAGAAGGTGGAGCGGAGGGAGTCCAGTTCCCGTTCGCGGCGGTCGCTGTCGTGGCGGATGGAGTCTTCGCGGTAGCGGTCGTCGCGGCGGGGACGGTAGCGGTCGCTGTTGCCGTGGTCGGGGAGGGCGTCGAGGGCTTCGCGGATGTATTCTTCCACGCGGGTGTCGGGGGCGGTGTGTTTGGCGGCGGCGTTTTCATTGACTGCCATGGAGCGCAGGAGGCGATCGACCTCTTCGGTGGAGGTCCGGCGGCGGATTTCCTCGCGGCGTTCGTGTTCTTCCTGCCGGTGGCGCACTTCCTCCTTGTCGGGAGTGTCCATGGTGATTACCATTTCGATGTGTTCCTGCAGGCGGGATATCTGCATGCAGAGGAAGAGGATGGCGAGCAGGAGGTGGAAAATCACGGTGCCCATGATGCCGCGGCGGTGTAATATGAGTTGTTCTCTGAGGGTCATTATTCGAATCGGATGGCTTTGATGGGGCGGATTTTGGATATGAGTACGGTGGGGATGATGAGCATGAGGACGGAGACGGCGAAGACGCCGATGTTCAGGAAGAGCGCCGCCCAGAGATCGAAACGGACGGGGACGGTGTCCATGTAGTAGGAGGCGGGGTTGAGGGCGATGGGGTGGAAGAGTGCCTGCACGGCGGCGAGGAGAAACGCCAGGAGGTTGCCGAGGAGCATGCCGCGGAGGATGAGCCCGAGGGCAAGGTAGAGGAAGAGCCTTTTGAGGGAGGCGTCCCGGCAGCCGAGGGCTTTGAGGATGCCGATGAGGGCGGTTTTGTCGAGAATCAGGATGAGCAGCCCGGAGACCATGTTGAATCCGGCGACTACGATGATGAGGGTGAGGATGACCGCCACATTCATGTTCAGGAGACTGAGCCAGTCGAATATCTGGGGGGCGGTGTCGTGGAGGGTGGAGATGCGGAGGAAGCGGTTGCGTGTGTCCAGCGGCAGGAGCTCGTCGAGTTGCGCTCCGGCTTCGGGGAGAGTTTCGAGGTCGCGGAGTTCTACGGCGATGCCGGACACTTCTTCGGGTGCCCAGCCGTTGAGGCGTTGGAGTTGGCGGATGTCGCAGAGGACGAAGAGGTCGTCGTATTCGCGAAAGCCGGTGTCGTAGATTCCCTGCACGGTGAAGAGGCGCGTCCGGGGCGGGTCCTGGACGAAGTGGGCGGTGAGTTTGTCGCCGGCACGGAGCCCGAGGAGGTTTGCCACGGAGGCGGAGAGGAGGATTTCCGCCGAGGCGTGTCTGCCGTCGAGGCGGGGGAGGGTGCCGCTTTGGAGGTGGCGCCCGTAGAAGGAGGCGTCGTAGAGGGAGTCCACCCCTTTGAGGATCACCCCGTGTATTTCGGAGGGGCTTTTGAGGATGGCGGTTTTGGTGACGTAGGGGACCGCCTGTTTCACTCCGCGGATGTCCCGCAGGATGCCGAGGAGGGTGTCGGTGGCGACGATGCTGCCGCCGGTGTAGGCGTCGTTGTTGTCATAGGAGGTCACGTCCAGGTGGGCGGTGAAGCCTGCCAGTTTTTCGGTGATTTCCTGCTTGAAGCCCCCGATGATAAACACGGAGAGGAGCATGACGCAGATTCCCAAGGCAATGCCTGCCACGGCAATCTTGACGATGGGCACCGATACGGCGCCTTCCCGTTTGCCCCGCAAGAGGCGGCGTGCGATGAATAGTTCGAGGTTCAAAACAGCAGTTTTCAATTCAAATGACAAAGATAAGGAAATTATTAGTTAAAATAGGCAAAACACTTTTTGCTTTCGATGAAAATCACTATTATTGTTTCAAATTGAAAAAACATAATCCATTAAGCGTTATGCAATATAATTTGATTGATAAACAGTTGGTTGATTCAACCATGACACAGTGTGGGGTGAGCGATTTGGATGTCGCCTCCATCCGCGACACGGTAAAAATTGCCAATTTGCTGGAAAAAGCGACAGGCGAGAAGTTCATCCGCATGGAGATGGGAGTGCCGGGACTGGCACCTTCCCGCATCGGCACGGAGGCGGAAATCGAGGCGCTGAAGAAAGGGGTGGCGCAGTTCTATCCCATGCTGGAGGGTTATCCCGAACTGGCAAACGAGGCTTCGCGGTTTGTGAAAAACTTTATGGACGTGGAGATGCGTCCGGAGGGCATCGTGCCGACGGTGGGTGCCATGCAGGCGTCTTATGTGGCGTTCATGGCACTCACGGAGTGCAAGGCGGGGAAGGACACGATGCTGTTCATCGACCCCGGATTCCCGGTGCAGAAGACGCAGCTGGAAGTGATGGGCAAGCCTTATATCACGTTCGACATTTACGAGTTCCGCGGCAGGAAGCTGGAAGCGAAGCTCCGCGAGTATCTCGACAAGGGGAATATCGCCGGCATCATTTACAGCAACCCGAACAATCCTTCGTGGGTGTGCCTGACGCCGGAGGAACTGGAAATCATCGGCAGACTGGCGACGGAGTACGATACCATCGTGCTGGAGGACCTGGCTTATTTCGCCATGGATTTCCGCAAGGACCTTTCGCATCCGGGCGAGGCGCCGTTCCAGCCGACGGTCGCCAAATATACGGATAATTACATTTTCATGATTTCGAGTTCGAAACTGTTCAGCTATGCGGGACAGCGGTTGGGGCTGCTCTGCATTTCCGACAAGCTGGTGAACCGGGAGTATGACCACCTGAAGGAGCGCTACGGGGCGGGACGGCTCGGGTATACGATTACCTACAAGCTGATTTATACGCTGAGTTCCGGCACCGCGCATTCCCCGCAGTATGCCGTTGCCGCCATTATGAAGGCGGCGAACGAGGGCACCCTCAATATCCTTACGGAGGTGAAGGAGTACGGGCTGCGTGCTGCCGCGATGAAGAAAATCTATACGGATGCGGGCTTCAAGGTAGTGTATGACAAGGATGGCGAGGCGGACGTGGCGGACGGTTTCTATTTCACCATCATGTATCCCGGCATGTCGGGCGCACAGCTGGCGCACGAGTTATTATATTATGGTATCTCCTCCATCACCCTGAAGGGATGCGGCAGTAACCGCGAGGGCCTCCGGGCGTGCGTGTCGCAGGTCGGGATGGATAAAATGGACGCGTTGCGGGACCGCGTGGAGCGTTTTCGGAAAGACCATTAAAAAAATGGGGCGTACCCTTGGCAGGTATGATTTTAAATTGTAATTTTATACCCGCGAAAAATTACGGAGTATAACGTAATAATCAAATATCACGATAAACTATAAATAATAAAGTTATGGCAAAATTCAGAGGAGCAATTGTTGTCGACATCGAGCACTGCAAGGGATGTAACCTGTGCGTGGTGGCATGTCCGGCGAAAGTATTGGATCTGCACCACGATGTGAACGGGAAAGGATACCACTACTGTTACATGAAGAATCCGGAAGCGTGTATCGGTTGCGCAAGCTGCGGACTGGTATGTCCCGATTCAGTGATTACGGTTTATAAGGCAGAAATCAAATAAATGTAAAGATATGGCAGAAGTAAAATTAATGAAGGGGAATGAGGTAATCGCAGAGACCGCCATCCGTTGCGGCTGCGACGGATATTTCGGCTACCCGATCACCCCGCAGTCTGAAGTCATGGAAACGCTCATGTTGCGCAAGCCATGGGAAGAAACAGGAATGGTGGTATTGCAGGCAGAGAGTGAAGTGGCTGCAATCAATATGGTATATGGCGGCGCGTCTTGCGGCAAGAAGGTGATGACCTCTTCCTCCAGCCCCGGCATCAGTCTGAAACAGGAAGGTATCACTTATATCGCCGGCTCGGAGCTGCCGTGCCTGGTGGTGGACGTGATGCGCGGAGGTCCCGGACTGGGAACCATCCAGCCTTCTCAGAGCGATTATTTCCAGGCGACGAAAGGCGGCGGACACGGGGACTACCATCTGATTGTGCTGGCTCCGGCGTCCGTGCAGGAGATGAGCGATTTCGTGGTGCTGGGCTTCGACCTCGCTTTCAAATACCGCAACCCTGCCATGGTGCTGGCTGACGGTGTCATCGGACAGATGATGGAGAAGGTGGTGCTGCCGGACTATACGCCGAGACGCACCGAGGAGGAAATCGAGAAGCAATGCGGCGACTGGGCGCTGACCGGCAAGAAAAACCGCAACCGCCATGTCATCACTTCCCTCGAGCTGGAAGCTCCGAGACAGGAAGTGTTCAACGAGAAACTGCAACGTAAATACCGTGAAATCGAAGCCAATGAAGTGCGCTATGAAATGATCAACTGCGAGGATGCGGAGTATATTTTCGTCGCTTACGGTTCAACGGCTCGTATCTGCCAAAAGTCCATCCAGCTCGCCCGCGAGGCAGGCATCAAGGTGGGACTGTTGCGCCCGATTACCCTGTATCCGTTCCCGATGAAACCCATTTCCGACCTGTGCGGCCGTGTGAAAGGCTTCCTGTCCGTGGAAATGAGCGCGGGACAGATGGTGGAGGATGTGCGGCTGGCAGTGGAGGGACGTGTTAAAGTGGAGCACTACGGACGTATGGGCGGCGTTGTGCCGACACCGGAAGAAATCGTAGTGGCGCTGAGAGAGAAGTTTTCGATTTAATTACGGTAAACCAAGAAAGACATGGAATTAACAGATATCATCAAAGAGGAAAACCTCGTACTGAAGAAGAGCGGTCTCCTCACCGACAATGTGATGCACTACTGTCCGGGCTGTACGCACGGCGTGGTCCACAAACTGATTGCAGAGGTCATCGAAGAACTGGGCATCCAGGACCAGACCATCGGCGTGTCCCCGGTGGGATGCAGTGTGTTCGCTTACAATTATATCGACATCGACTGGGCGGAAGCCGCCCACGGCCGTGCGCCTGCCGTTGCCACTGCCATCAACCGCCTCCATCCGGAGAAGTATGTGTTTACATACCAAGGTGACGGCGACCTGGCTTCCATCGGTTGTGCGGAAATCATGCACGCCTGCAACCGCGGCGAGAATATCGTGGTGATTTTCATCAACAACGCCATTTACGGCATGACCGGCGGACAGATGGCTCCCACGACGCTGTTGGGACAGGTGACCGCCACGACCCCTTACGGACGTGATGCGAAGTTGAACGGTTTCCCGATGAAAATCACGGAACTGCTCGCCCAGTTGGACGGAACGTGCTACGTTACCCGCCAAAGTGCCGATACGCCTGCCGCCGTGCGCAAGACGAAAAACGCCATCAAGAAAGCGTTCCAGAATACCCGCCTGCAGAAAGGTGTTTCTTTCGTTGAGGTGGTGGGCACTTGCAACTCCGGTTGGAAGATGACGCCGGTGGACGCCAACAAATGGATGCGCGACAATATGTTCGCAAAGTATCCGTTGGGAGACATGAAAGATATTTAATCATTGAAAAACTTAGCTTTATGACAGAAGAAATTATCATAGCAGGATTCGGCGGCCAGGGCGTCCTTTCGATGGGAAAGATTTTGGCTTATTCGGGAATCATGCAGGATCAGGAAGTGTCCTGGATGCCCTCTTACGGTCCGGAAATGCGCGGCGGTACGGCAAATGTGACCGTGATTATCAGCGACGATCGCATCAGTTCTCCGGTGTTGAACGCTTTCGACACCGCCATCGTGTTGAACCAACAGTCCATGGACAAGTTCGAATCGCTGGTGAAACCGGGCGGAACGCTGGTGTATGATCCGAACGGCATCACCCACCACCCGACGCGCAAGGATATCAATATCTACCAGATCGAGGGCGCACGCCTGGCATCCGAAGGGGGAAACCCGAAAATTTTCAATATGATTATCCTGGGTGCTTTCCTGAAGGTTAAACCGATCATCAACCTGGAGAATCTGGAGAAAGGTTTGCAGAAATCCCTGCCTGCCCGCCACCACAAACTCATCCCGATGAACATCGAGGCGGTACAGACCGGCATGAATAATCTGGTGACGATAAATCAGATTTAATTTACTTTAATTTATTATGTAAAAACCATATCTATTTAGATACGGTTTTTACATAATTATTATACATGTTTTAAAATGGAAATAATTATGAAAACAACAAGATTATTGATGTATGCCTTATGTGCAGGTGTTTTATTGTTTAATGTTGCATGTAGTGATGATAAAGGTGTTAATCCGAACAATCCCGATACGGATGATTATACGGATTCGAAATTGACTCCGGATGAGCACAAGGCTAAAATTGAAAGTATCGGTAAGGATTTTGTGTTAAAATTCAAATCGCAGGAAAATGAGAAAATAGCCAAGGCGTTGTATGATTTGGATGAGATGATTCATGATAGTAATTTTGATGAATTATTTGATGATGATGAGGAATATTCCTATGCTTTCAGTAGTTTGGCAAAGGTTATTCTTAAAAATGATATTTCTGCATTGACTAAAGTTGCAAGCGATGTAGAGAAATATGAATTATCTAAATACACCGGTATTTTTACGTGTAAAAAAGATAGGACTGATGGGTATGTTTGGACCAAAATGGAGGCTGATCACAAAATGCAATTGAATTTTCGGAGTGAAACTGCCGGGGAAGATTGCATTTTTACGATGATTTATTCAGGAGAGAGAATCTATAAGAAAGTAGACGGTTATGAAATTGAGGTTCCTGCGAAGGTGAATGCAAATTTGAAAGTGGGTAATGAAGAGGTTTTGAATTTAGCCGTTGATATTAATCTGAATAACGAACAGACAGCTGCTACTGCCAATGTAAATTTGACAGTGAGTAAAGATTATGTATGGAGTGTTAAAACGAATGTTTCCGGAGAGAGTGCGACAGTGAATTATGACATGAATATTCATGGGGAAAAAGTGATGAGTGCTTCTGCGGAAGTGACCGGAACTAAAATGACCGATCCAGATTATATTGAAAATAATGAAAATGCGTTGAATCGAGTATTTACTGAGGGAGAATTCAGTTATCAGATTTTGGATCTCCTTATTCAAGGGAAGGGTGATATAGCCGCAATGATTAGTGCTTATGACAAACTGGATTATGATTATAATTGGGGTGATGAGGTTGCTTCTAAAAAATGTGCAGATCGAGAAGCTCAGATTTTTAATGATTATGCAAAAGTTGCCATGTATTATGTAGGAAAGAAAGAAAAAGTGGCTGATGTAAAGATGACGATAGATTTTGACGAAGAATATTATTGGAGTAATGGTGATAGGGTAGAATTTAAGGACTATTATTCAGTACCTGCTTTAGTTTTTGCCAGTGACGACTCTTCTATTCTTTTAGAGGATTATTTTACGGAAACAAGATTCAGCAGCCTGATTGATGCGACAGAGAAATTGATTAATGAATTTGCTGATATCTTGGATTTGGAGCACGTAGAATTATAGGAAGGTTTAATTTGATAAAAATCCGCCTGCTATTGTGTAGGCGGATTTTTTTGTGTGTGCGTGTTGAGGGTGTCGGGTAAAATGATATACTCTTGTTTCCCATATCCGCACCAAATGCCTTTGCCGCCGGGAATATTGGAAGGAAGATTCTTGACGGCAGGTAAAAAAGGATTCTGACTATTGATGATTTCATTCTCGTAAGCCGTCCAATAACGAAAGCCGAACTCTGTTGTTGTGGTAAATTTGATAAGAATAGTGTCGGAAATATGGAAATAGGGATTAAAGTTTTGTTTTTGTATCAAATTCAGTCCTTGGAATACAGAGGTTTTCATTTCCTGTCCGTCAAAGAGATTGTCATCCAAATTTCCCATCAAGGATCCTATATATCGGGAGTCTTTATTCCAAATTCGGGTGTGGAGTCGATAATAGTTTTTTTCTCCAACGGGATCATGGAATGTGGCTTCTATGTTTTTGAGCGTATCACTGTCGGGCAGCCGTTTGGCAATCAAAGTATCCAGTTTTACAGACGGGGGAATTGTTGTGGTGGCTTCCCATGTCCTTCCGGAATACTCTACTTTTAGTGTGTAAGTTTTCCCGGCTTCTCCGACCAATTGTATGCCTCGGTAAATGAAAGGAGGGAAATAGTTCTTATCGATTCGTCCCGCAAGAATTTCGGAATGCTCGCCGTCGCTTACCGAAACTTTTGCCCAACGAATGACCATATCTTCCATAGCTACACTGTCTAAAACAGAGAAAAAAGGGACTGTCTGTGTTAAAATGACATAAGGAACATCGCCTTCTTCTATCCATCCTTCTACGGCAATGGTATGTTGAAAGGCATGTTCTTCTTTCATTTCACAAGCCCATATAAAAAGTAAGAACAACCATATAAACCATCCTTGTTTCATTTCTGTTAAAATTTGAATGTCCAACTGATAGAAGGAACAATGTCATAAATTCGTTTATATTTCTTTTGAATCACAATTTGGTTATTCCCGTTTTTCTTTGCTATCACAAAGATGTAAAGGGGATTCTTTCGTCGATATATGTTATAAACTGAAAAATTGAGCCCGTTCTCCCGGTTGACGCGTTTGGAGAACCAATAATTGGCAGATATATCAAGACGATGATAATTGGGTAAACGTGCCCCATTATAAGGACCGTACTCTTTGACAGGATTTCCTCCAACCATAGACATCCCTATGGGTTGGGTGTAGGCATTTCCTGTCCCATAAATAAATGCGGCAGAAAAATCCCAACGTTTGTTTAATTCATACGAGGTAACGATTGACAAATCATGTCGTCGATCATGTTTTGCGGGAAAAATACGACCCTCTTCTATATCAGGGAAACGACGTTTTGACCATCCTAAAGTATAGCTTACCCAACCGTTTAAACGCTTTCCGTTGTATTTTATCATCCATTCTCCTCCATAGGCATATCCTTTTCCTAACAGAAGGCTTTGTTCAAGAATATACTTTTGGTTGAGTAGATCAATTAGACCGTTGTCATATTCCAGCTGGTTTTTCAGTGTTCGGTAATATCCTTCCATGGAAAATTCAAGAACATTTTGTGATAATGCTTGGAAATAGCCAATGGAAAAATTATCTGTCCGTTGGGCAGGTGTATGTAAAGAAGAGGGAATCCAAAAATCAGTAGGCAATCCTACTCCTGATATAGATACCAGATTCATATATTGATAAAGGCGATTGTAACTGACTTGCAGTAAACCACCTGTCGATAATGAATAATTTATCGCTATTCGAGGTTCCCAGCCTTGTTGCAAATTGACCCGTTTCCCTTTTTCATAGTGTACAGAATCAATAAGGATGCCTTGTGAACTGTATTGCAAATCATTGTACTCCCCATTCTGCAGATTGGCCGAATATCGTATTCCGATTTCTGTCCATAAATGCGGAACAAGGTGGAATGTGCCGGAAAGGAATCCTCCGAATTCGTGTGTATGAAAAACCGAATTGCTGTTTCCTCCGTTTTTAATAGAGTCAAACCTAATTGTAGGAACTTGCGGATGTGTTTTATGTCTGGTATAATCTCCTCCTATAGTTAAGATATGATTTCCCAACCGGATTTCAAAACGCGGGCGGTAGCCAATGTCAAAAATGGAAGAAGGCAGCCGGAACGACAAATCGCTTTGAAACATATCCACATCGTTCGTATAGCGTGATACAAAGATGGAATGCTTCATGTTTCCTTTTTCTTTAAATGTGCGTTTCCATTGAGTACTGATTGCCAGATTTGACCATTTCATGTTGCCTTCAATGGCGTATTCCGGTTCGCCCACTTCCAGACAATCCAACCCCCAATACCCATTGACGATAATCCGATCCTGCTTGGTGGGATTGGATATAAAAGTTATGTTCACGTCTTGAAACTCATAATCGTATGGAGTATCGCTTCCCTTGCCTTTCATCGTGCTACCCAATAAAGGCTTCAATACTAATCCAACGTATGTTTTCCGACCGGATAGATATAAAGCATGTTTTTTATGCAACGGTATTGCCAAAGTCGCTTGCGAAGCGATTATTCCGACAGAACCGCTGACCGAGAGTTTTTCAGGAATCTTTTCTGGCGAATCCACGGTAATAATCGATGATAGCCGTCCCCCATAAGAAGCATTGATGTTTGATTTCAGAAGTCTGAATTTTCCGATATGCCCGGTGTTAAAAATAGAAAACGAACCTAATAAATGCGAAGCATTGTAAATAGGTGCCTCATTCCATAATATCAAATTATGTCCATTTTCTCCCCCGCGAATGAACATGCCTGCCTCTCCTTCGTTGGCAGTCTGCACACCGGGAGTAAGTTGCAAGATTTTCATCGGGTCGTTGCTCCCCATGAATTTCGGTAAAATCGATAGGCTTTCCATATTCAAATCGATTCTTCCTCCCAATATTCCGGTAATTCCTTTTTGGGGAGCGAAAGAACTGGCATGTGCTTCTTCCAAGGTGTGTGGCATAGATTCTAAAAAACATCTGAATAAGGTGTCTCCGGTTATTTTTAAAACATATTCCCCTGTTTCATACGATAAATGATGGATTTTGATTTTGTACTCCCCTTGGGGCACAATACATTCAACAATTCCGCTTTCATCTGTTATTTGGCTTTTCAGTGTGCCGAAATGAATATAGGCATCGCTAATTCCTTTTTGACTCTTAATGTCCAACACTTCCAACCGCAATGAAACCTCTTGACCGTATACGAATCTAGCTGACAACAAGCACAGCAAAAAACACATTAGTAACCTTCGTTGTGCAGTCAAATGTATATCTTTATCTTTCATTTGTCAAATACAATTTCCTGCATTAAGTTTAAGCGGATGCCGTTCTTTTTGTAGAATGTATTCATTTTATCTTTATAACTGGTCTTAAAATTAGGATGTTTTCGATTGCAGACAAAAGCACGCCTGTACTTATATGCTTGTATGTTATGGTTTTCTTTGAAATGGTCGATTGTGTTTTGCAATTGTTCATCTACGGCATGGGTTATCCAATCTTTTTGCTGATCTTTCAGTTCGACAAAAACAATGTGGTCGCCGCATCTTAATATGGCGTCACAAC
The DNA here is from genome assembly GCA_910578985.1 of uncultured Odoribacter sp. Classification (GTDB taxonomy): domain Bacteria; phylum Bacteroidota; class Bacteroidia; order Bacteroidales; family Marinifilaceae; genus Odoribacter. Next base: position 95,438 of record CAJTSF010000006.1, read on the forward strand.
GGTTTTCCATATTACCGTCAGGTCGGGTAATCACCACACAATTATCCACTGCTGTAAAATGAATGGCATTTTCAGTTTCATTTTTTACGATAGCAATCCATTTACTCTCATCTCTGGTTTCGATGTAAGCAGGAGTTTTGACGTTAGTATCCTCTTCGTCGCAAATGCCGAATCGCTTTTCTCGGATGTTCCGAATCTGGCATTTTTCCTGAAAAAAATCAACTGCCATGTTTTTTTAATTTTGATGATCCAAAGTTTCCTCTACTTCCAGAAGTCGATCGAACATTTCATTGGTCCTTTCCAGTTGGTTATTCAGGAAATTTTCATCCGATGGTAAACCGTCTTGATTTTTTAGAGGAGTTACCCTGCCCGCCTTCAATTCGTAAATACGTAATAAATCCGGCTGTACAGTACTTTCTAAGGGGACTACTTTGTCTATCATATGCAGGAAATCTTCATTTCCCGTGCTTCGTTGTTTTAAATCGAAAGCTTTGGTTGCCAATGTCAGATAGTTGATGACATAAGGACTATGGGTTGTCAGCAGCAGCAGATTGGATTCCATTCGATTCGTATGACTGAGCAAATCGAACAATACATTCATTTGTGATTCAGGGTAAAGGTTCTGTTCCATTTCCTCCACGATATTCACAAAACGAGAATACTTGAAACGGGAAGAAATGCTGCGTAACATGATGTTTTTTACATCATCTGAAAGCGAATTGTCGTTCATTACCCGATTTACCTCTTTTTCAATTTGCAATCTTTCTTTCGAACTGAGTTCTTCCCGCCCTGCATTTCCTGCTACCAAGTCTGACAGGAAACGAGTAACTAATAGTAATGGTAGTGCCGATTGAAAACCACTGGATGCTACTGACAGACGAATTTTGTAATCCTCTCCTTTCAGCCACGCCATTTTATTCAGTAGGTCATACTCAAAGTTTACTTGGTTAAATGGTAAACGGAAGCCAGACTTCAGTACCACTTTTGCTTTTTCGAACTCATCTAGAAAGGTTTGTAAAGACTCCGGCAGATTCTTAAGATTTGCGGCATTGTCCGTCGTACTTAAAAAATTCCGCTCTGCCGGAACATACATCACTTTTGCTACGTTGTACGTAGTTTCATGTATTTTTTCTTCTATGGAGAAAATCTCATCTGCGTAGAGAAAACGGTAAGATAATCCCTCGAATCGTATTTTCGTGCTTTTTCTAAAGTAGGTGTCCAATCGGTGGTAGGCACAATAATTTTTTCGGAAACGCGCATGTTGTGTGAGGGATGTTTCACTGACAATTCGGCGTGTCAAGCCTTTTTCCAGCCAAGTAAACAAGGAAAATAATTTTACAATTGTGCTTTTCCCCGTGCCTTGTTCGCCTATAAATATAGTGTATTTGTCAAAAGTAACTTCTGTTTCTGCAATAGGTCCGAAATCTTGTAGAAACAATTTAACTTTCCCGCTCATAAAATGCTCATTGTTATATATTCAATGGCACAAATTTATAAAAAAGAATCGGACATCCGATTCCCATAGGAATCTTTTGCCCGATTCTGGTATTTCCGTCCGCCGGGAGGGGTCATCCCACCATCACGACCAAGTAGCGTGTCTGTTGCCAGAAAGCCTGCCCGTCGAGGATTTTCAGGACGAGTTTGCCGTCTTCTCCGGCTTCCAGGGCATAGGAGCCTTCCGGGTGGGCGGAGAGTACCTTGGCTTTCTTTTCGTTCAACTCGATGGCGTCGAAGTCGCGGGTGTCCACATCGACGAAGTCGGCTTGCTGTGCCTGCGAAGAGACGATGGGAGGGCAGAATATGCCCTGGCGCGTGATGACGTTCGCCTCACGCAACGCCTTGCGGGTGCCCAGGCAGTAGTGCGCGGTGTGCAGCGACTGGTCCTGTTCGGCAATCTTCATCCGTTGTTCTTTGGATACTTTATCCAGCGCGTCCATGTCGCGGACCAGAGCTTTGACCTCTTCGACCTTCATGGCGAGCTCTTTGTTGGTGGCTGCCAGGCGGGTGGTCAGTTCATCGAGTTTTGCCGCGCGTACGTCCAGTTCGGCGTTCAGGTTGGCAATCATGCGCTTGAATTCGGCGGACTGGCTTTTGGTGCGGTTCTCCAGCTTGGCGATTTGCGACTTGTAGCCTGCAATCGCCTCCGTTACCGCCTGGACATCGTTTTTCAGGCGCGCCAGTTGCTGTTTGGAGGGGCTGCCTTTGGTTTCCTTTTCCGCTTCCAGCAGGAGCAGGTGCTCCGCTTCGCGCAGGGACTGCATGCCGGCAGTCACGTCATTGATGTCGGCGTAGATGCTTTCCAGTTCCTGGTTCTGTCCCGCGCTGACGGCGCTGAGGGAGTCCACTTGTGCGACCAGTCGTCGGTACTTTGCCGAGTTTTCCACACATCCCCCTAAAAAGAGCATCGACGCTCCGATTCCTAATGCAATCATCTTTTTCATAGCTATTCTTTTTCAGTGTTTTTATTTTGTCTTTTCATGGTATATCCTGCAAAATGTGTACCTCGAATATACGTTCGTTGCAATGGAATGGTTTCCATTTGTTTAGAAAATCGCTGATAAAATCTTTTCCTGTGGAAGTGTGGAAAAAAGTGTGGAGCGGTGTGTATTTTTTCCACACTTTCGATTCGCCAAACGAACTTGTTTGCTTGGAAGGAGGGGGAGCGGACACGCCCTTGTCCCCTGCCTGACATAGGGATTATCCATAGATTCACCGTTTGTTCACCGATGATTCTCCGATTGAAACGTTGGTAAAACGTTGGTGAAACTCTGGTAAAACGTTGATATAACCAAGTTAAAAACAGATTTTGAAGACTTTTTGAACTAATTTTTTATCGGAGAATCTACGGTGAACAGACGGTTGGGGATTGGTAGATTCCTATGACAAGTATATTTTTTGGGTGGGACTTGTTTTGTATTCGGCTTTTTTGCTTTACCTTTGTCGTCCGAAATTGGGTTAAAATAACAAGTCAAAAAACCATTCTCTTTTGAAAGGAGGCTGTTAGGACACTGGCAAACTGTGATTTGCCAAAACAAAAAGGTCAAATTCCACATACGACAGGGCACCGCCCGAATGCTGCCGAAATGACGGGGGATATCATGTGGCATCCGCCATTTTGCACAAAAGAGAACAAGAATTGAAACAAAAAATTTTAAAATCAAACATCATGATTATTGTACCTTTAAAAGAAGGCGAAAACATCGAAAGAGCCTTAAAGAAATTCAAACGTAAATTCGAGAAGACCGGAGTGGTGAAAGAACTGCGCGACCGTCAGGCGTTCACCAAGCCGTCCGTACGCAACCGCGCACAGCGCATCAAAGCGGCTTACAAACAGAGTTTACAACTGGCTGAGGAGTAATGCGCGATGATGGGCATGGAAATTGATTCTTTCCTGGAGTACCTGCAGGATGTCAAACGGTATTCTCCGCATACTCTGGCGGCTTATGCCAAGGATTTGAATCAATTTGTGGAGTTCTGTGAAAAGATTGAGTTGATAGGCGAGTGGAAGGAGGTCACCCCGAAAATGGTCCGCCGTTTCGAAGCGGGACTGATGACGGGGGGATTGGAGTTCGGAGAGGGGGAGCATGCGAGGCGTCCCAAGGCGATGACCGCCAGGTCGGTGTGCCGCAAGCTGAGTTCGATTCGCTCCCTGTTCGGCTACCTGATGCGGGAAGGGATTGTGGAGGATGATCCGGTGGAACTGGTGCTTCCTCCGAAAATCGGCAAGAAGCTGCCGGTGTTCGTTCCCACGGACGAGATGGATGAGCTGTTGAAAAAGAAGTTCAACCCGAACGACTTCTCCATGCTGCGGGATTTCATGATTCTGGAGGTGGCGTATTGCACGGGCATGCGGCGGGCGGAGCTGGTGGGGCTGAAAGTGGAGGACGCCGACATGAGCGGCAAGGTGTTCCGGATTACGGGAAAAGGCAACAAGCAACGCCTTGTGCCCATGCTGGAAGAGATGCAGGGCGACATGGAGCTGTACCTGAAAAAGCGGGAAGCCATCGTCAATCGGCGAGGCAGGCACTCCTCCTTTTTCATTACGGACGCGGGGGCTCCTGCCAACGAGCAGTACATCTACCGCCACGTGAAGAAATGCCTGGACCACGTGCACGCGCTGTCCAAACGAAGCACCCACGTGCTGCGGCATTCTTTCGCCACCGCCCTGCTGAACAACGAGGCGAATATCGAGGCGATACGCAAGTTGCTGGGACATTCCAGCCTCGCCGCCACGCAGGTGTACACGCACAATTCATTCGAGAACCTGAAGCGAGTATATAACCATGCCCACCCCCGGGCTTAAAAAAAGGAGGTATATTATGGAAATCAAAATCAAGGCTGTCGGGTTTTCCGCCAGCACCCAATTGGAAGAGTTCATCCAGAAGAAATTCGGTAAAATGGACAAGTACCATGACGGCATTGTCAATGTGGACACCGTGCTGAAACTGGAAAAGGACGACAATCTGGAAAACAAGGTCGTGGAAGTGACCGTTGCCGTGAAAGGGCAGGATATTTTCGCCAAAAAGAATGCCAAAACCTTCGAGGAGGCAGTCGATGAATTGTGCGATGTGCTGAAGCGGCAGTTGGTGAAAGCGAAGGAAAAAGAAAGGGTGGGCTGAAATATTATTGAAAGTTTGTGAGAATTAATTTTGTAGCACAAAATATTTTCCTTACATTTGCAAGCTCAAACATGTAATTAGAGTTAATTGAGATAAATTGTTTAATAATAAAAAGTTTTTAAGTCATGGCTAAAGAAAAGTTTGACAGGTCAAAACCGCACGTAAATATTGGTACTATCGGTCACGTTGACCACGGTAAAACGACTTTGACTGCCGCTATTACGACGGTGTTGGCAAAGAAAGGTCTTTCTGAGTTGCGTTCTTTCGATTCTATCGACAACGCTCCGGAGGAAAAGGAAAGAGGTATCACGATTAATACTTCTCACGTAGAGTATCAGACGGCTAACCGTCACTATGCCCACGTTGATTGTCCGGGTCACGCCGACTATGTGAAGAACATGGTTACGGGTGCCGCTCAGATGGACGGTGCTATCTTGGTTTGTGCCGCTACCGACGGTCCGATGCCCCAGACTCGTGAGCACATTCTGTTGGCTCGCCAGGTGAACGTTCCGAAAATCGTTGTGTTCTTGAACAAAGTGGATATGGTGGATGACGCTGAGATGTTGGAGTTGGTTGAGATGGAAGTGCGCGAACTGCTTTCTTTCTATCAGTATGACGGCGACAATACCCCGATTATCCTGGGTTCTGCACTGGGTGCGTTGAACGGTGAGGCAAAATGGGAAGAGAAAGTAATGGAGTTGATGGACGCTGTGGACAACTGGATTCCGCTGCCTCCGCGTGACAACGAAAAACCGTTCCTGATGCCGGTGGAAGACGTATTCTCCATCACGGGTCGTGGTACGGTGGCTACCGGTCGTATCGAGACGGGTATCGTTCACGTAGGTGACGAGTTGGAAATCATCGGTTTGGGTGCTGACGGCAAGAAGACCGTATGTACGGGTGTGGAGATGTTCCGCAAGCTGTTGGACGAAGGTGAAGCCGGAGATAACGTAGGTCTGTTGCTGCGCGGTATCGACAAGAACGAAATCAAGCGTGGTATGGTGTTGGCAAAACCGGGTTCCGTGAAGCCGCACAAGAAATTCAAGGCTGAGGTTTATATCCTGAAGAAGGAAGAGGGCGGTCGTCACACTCCGTTCCACAACAAGTACAGACCGCAGTTCTATCTGCGTACCATGGACGTTACCGGTGAGATTACCCTGCCGGAAGGAACCGAAATGGTAATGCCGGGCGATAACGTAACTATTACGGTTGAGTTGTTGACTCCGGTGGCTTGCTCTCTGGGTCTCCGTTTCGCTATCCGTGAAGGTGGACGTACGGTAGGTGCAGGTCAGATTACGGAAATCCTTGAATAATTCAAGTGGATATTGGATTTTAAGTTGTAAATTGTAGATTGGCTCCGGTCAATTTACAATTTACAATCTAAATTCATAAACGGGTGTAGCTCAGTTGGTAGAGCACTGGTCTCCAAAACCAGGTGTCGGGAGTTCGAGCCTCTCCTCCCGTGCTGATAATTACAAGCTTAAACATAAAGATGAAATTGAAAGCTTATTTCGCAGACGTTTATAACGAATTGGTTAATAAAGTCTCCTGGCCTTCATGGTCTGAACTCCAAAGTAGTGCGACAATCGTGATGATTGCTTCCGTCATTATCGCATTGGGCATTTTTCTGATGGATTTTTCGTTCAGGCATATCATGAATTTTATATATAGTATGTTGTAATTAATTCGCAGAACTACATGGCTGAAATTAAGAAAAGATGGTATGTGCTCCGCGTGGTGGGTGGTAAGGAGAAGAAGGTGAAGGAGTACATCGACAGTGAAGTGGCAAGCCTGGGGCTGCAGGATTATGTTTCGCAGGTGTTGATACCGACGGAGAAGGTGTATCAGGTGCGTAACGGGAAGAAGATAAGCAAAGAGCGGAACTTTTTTCCGGGTTACGTGATGGTAGAGGCTGCCCTCGTCGGAGAGATTCCCCACATGCTTCGTGACATCACGAACGTGTTAGGCTTCCTGGGGGAGACCAAGGGGGGTGACCCGGTGCCGATGCGTCAGGCAGAGGTGAACCGGATTCTCGGAACGGTAGATGCGCAGGCGGAACAACCGGAGGAGATAAACATACCGTATGTCGTGGGCGAGGCCGTAAAAGTTACGGACGGTCCGTTCAACGGCTTTACCGGCGTGATAGAGGAGGTGAACAACGACAAGAAACGGGTGAAAGTCATTGTCAAGGTTTTCGGTCGTCAGACACCGCTCGAATTAAGTTTCATGCAGGTTGAAAAAGATAATTAATTTTTGATTTAAAGAATCATGGCAAAAGAAGTTGAAGCTCTTATCAAGCTACAGATTAAAGCTGGTGCCGCTAATCCTTCGCCTCCAGTAGGTCCTGCATTAGGTTCGAAGGGAGTCAATATCATGGACTTCTGCAAGCAATTCAATGCAAGGACTCAGGATCAGGCGGGAAAGATTATCCCGGTAATTATTCAGGTTTACGGTGATAAATCGTTTGATTTCATTACCAAACAACCGCCTGTTGCCATTCAGTTGTTGGAAGCTGCTAAAATCAAATCGGGTTCAGCGCAGCCGAACCGCAAGAAAGTCGCTTCTTTGTCCTGGGACAAGGTGCGTGAGATTGCGGAAGGCAAGATGAGCGACTTGAATGCTTTCGAGATTGAAAAAGCGATGAGCATGGTAGCTGGAACTGCCAGAAGTATGGGTATCACCGTGGACGGTGAGAAACCTTTTTAATGAATTTGTAATACTTCAAACGTAATGAGTAAACTGACAAAAAATAAGAAGTTAGCTTTAGAAAAGATCGAAAATGGTAAGTCATATACCATTGAGGAAGCTGCTCAGCTGGTGAAGGAGATTACTTTTACCAAGTTTGATGCGTCAGTTGACATAGACGTTCGTCTGGGTGTGGACCCGCGTAAAGCCAATCAGATGGTGCGCGGCGTTGTCACTTTGCCCCACGGTACCGGTAAAGAAATCAGAGTGTTGGTGCTTTGTACGCCTGACAAGGTGGAAGAAGCCAAGGCAGCCGGAGCCGACCATGTAGGTTTGGACGAGTATATCGAGAAGTTGAAATCCGGTTGGACGGATATCGACATTATCATTACTATGCCGGCAATCATGGGTAAGATTGGTGCTTTAGGACGAATCCTAGGTCCGCGCGGATTGATGCCTAACCCGAAGAGCGGTACGGTGACGATGGAAATCGGAAAGGCCGTTCAGGAGGTAAAGCAGGGAAAAATTGACTTTAAAGTTGACAAGTTTGGTATAGTACACACTTCTATCGGTAAGGTGAACTTTGACGCAGAGAAGATCAAGGATAACGCCCGTGAGTTCATGGCGACTATCCAGAAGTTGAAGCCTTCTTCGGCAAAGGGTACTTATGTGAAGAGTGTATTCCTGTCAAGTACAATGAGTCCCGGTATTAAATTAGACCTTAAGTCATTACTTGATTAATTATTAACCTTTAAAGGACCTTTGTAGAATGAAAAGGGAAGAAAAACAAGTAATCATAGACAATTTAACCGAGCAGATTAAAGCATACAAGCATCTTTACATCAGCGATATTTCGGGATTGGATGCTGCTGCTACGCAGGATTTGCGCAAGGCTTGTTTCGACGCCGGCATCAAGTTGGTTCAGGTAAAGAATACCTTGTTGAAAGTGGCTTTGGAAGGTTTGGAATCGGACTACCATGAGGTGTACGGTTCTCTGGCCGGCTCCAGCGCAATCATGCTCTCCGAAACGGGAAATGCGCCCGCGAAACTGATTAAAGAGTTCCGCAAAGAGCATGACAAGCCCGTTTTGAAGGCTGCTTACGTGGAAGAATGTGCCTATGTGGGTGAAAATCAGCTGGACGCTCTTGTCAGCATCAAGTCCAAGGAGGAGTTGCTGGGAGATATCGTGTTGCTGTTGCAGTCACCGATGCAGAAGCTTATTTCTGCCCTGGAATCAGGGAAGAACACTATCGGAGGAGTGCTTAAGACTTTGGAAGATAGAGCATAATTATTTTTATTATTTTATTGAGTAAGAACATTTTAAATACTTATCGAAATGGCAGATTTGAAAAAACTTGCAGAAGAATTAGTTAACCTGACAGTAAAGGACGTAAAAGAGTTGGCTGACATCCTGAAAGAGGAATATGGCATTGAACCCGCAGCTGCTGCTGTAGCTGTAGCTGCACCGGCTGCCGGCGGTGAAGGCGCTGCTGCTGCTGAGCAGAGTGAGTTTGACGTGATCCTGAAATCAGGAGGCGCTTCCAAATTGGCTGTTGTGAAGCTGGTGAAGGAATTGACCGGTCTGGGTCTGAAGGAAGCCAAAGAATTAGTTGACAAGGCTCCGGCTCCTTTGAAAGAGAAAGTTTCTAAGGAAGAAGCCGCACAATTGAAGGCTCAATTGGAAGAGGCAGGAGCTGAAGTTGAACTTAAATAAGTCATAAAACCCTTGGGGTTTAAGGTTTAGAGTCGAAATGACTCTAAACCGTTTTGTCGTTATTATTGTTTAGGTTCAAAAAAAATAATAGATGTCTTCAAATCATTCAAATAAAAGAATAAGTTTTGCCTCCACGAAGAATCAGTTGGAATATCCTGATTTTCTTGAAGTGCAATTAAAGTCTTTCAAGGACTTTTTCCAATTGGGCACGACCCCTGAAAACAGAAAGAACGAAGGCTTGTACAATGTTTTTAGGGAGAATTTCCCCATTACCGACACCCGGAACAATTTCGTTCTGGAATTTTTGGACTATTTCATCGATCCGCCCCGCTATACCATTGACGAATGTCTGGAGCAAGGACTGACATACGGTGCGCCGCTGAAAGCGAAGTTAAAGTTATATTGCACCGACCCCGAGCATGAAGATTTCGACACGGTCATTGAAGACGTGTATTTGGGCAATGTCCCTTATATGACCCCCAAGGGGACCTTTGTCATCAACGGTGCCGAGCGTGTGATTGTATCCCAGTTGCACCGTTCTCCGGGTGTGTTTTTCGGTCAGAGCATCCATGCCAATGGTACGAAACTTTATTCTGCCAGAATCATTCCGTTCAAAGGTTCATGGATTGAGTTTGCTACGGACATCAATAACGTGATGTACGCATACATCGACCGGAAGAAGAAATTGCCGGTGACTACCTTGTTGCGTGCCATCGGTTTTGAAACGGATAAAGACATTTTGCAGATTTTCGATCTGGCGGATGAAATCAATGTGTCCAAGACGGGATTGAAAAAAGTCGTTGGCCGAAGATTGGCTGCTCGTGTTTTGAAGACTTGGGTGGAGGATTTCGTGGATGAAGATACCGGGGAAGTGGTATCCATCGAGCGTAACGAAATCATTGTGGACCGTGAAACCGTGCTGGAAAACGAACATATCGATGCCATTGTCGATTCCGGTACGAAGACGATTTTGTTGCACAAAGAGAAACAGAATCTGGCAGATTATGCCATCATCTATAATACGCTGCAAAAAGACCCGTGTAATTCGGAGAAGGAAGCAGTGATGCATATTTACAGGCAGTTGCGCAGTTCGGAGCCGCCTGACGAAGCTACAGCCCGCGATGTCATCGACAAATTGTTCTTTTCGGACAAGCGGTATGACTTGGGCGATGTGGGTCGTTACAAACTGAACAAGAAGTTGGGACTGACCACCGATCCGTCCATCCGTGTGCTGACGAAAGAGGATATGATTGAGATTATCAAGTATCTGATTAAGTTGTTGAATGCGCGTACGGATGTCGATGATATCGACCACTTGAGCAACCGCCGTGTGAGAACGGTAGGCGAACAATTGTACAACCAGTTCGGCGTGGGCTTGGCGCGTATGGCACGGACCATTCGTGAAAGGATGAACGTGCGCGACAATGAAGTGTTTACCCCGGTGGATTTGATCAATTCGAAGATTCTTTCTTCGGTCATCAATTCATTCTTCGGTACCAACGCGTTGTCCCAGTTTATGGATCAGACGAACCCGCTGGCGGAGATTACCCACAAACGCCGTATGTCGGCATTGGGACCGGGCGGTCTGTCAAGAGACCGGGCAGGTTTCGAGGTGCGAGACGTACATTACACGCACTACGGACGTTTGTGCCCGATTGAAACGCCGGAAGGTCCGAATATCGGTTTGATTTCTTCACTTTGCGTGTATGCCAAGATAAACGATTTGGGATTCATTGAAACGCCTTACCGCAAGGTAAAAGAAGGCGTGGTGGATTTGTCCAAGGAAGGGGTGACCTATCTGTCGGCGGAAGAAGAAGAGGGACTGGTCATTGCACAGGCGAATGCTGAAATCGACGCTGAAGGCCATTTCTTGAACAAGCGGGCAAAAGCACGTATGGATGGTGACTTCCCGGTAGAAGAAGTGGAAAAACTGGATTTGATGGACGTCGCTCCCAACCAGATTGCCTCCATCGCGGCTTCCTTGATTCCGTTCCTGGAACACGATGACGCCAACCGTGCGTTGATGGGTTCTAACATGATGCGCCAGGCAGTACCTATCATCAAACCGCAGGCTCCGATTGTCGGTACCGGTCTGGAGGGTAACTTGATTAAGGATTCCCGTACCCAAATCGTGGCAGAAGGTCCCGGCGTTGTGGACTATGTGGACGGACGCCGCATCATCGTGAAATACGACCAGACGGAGGAGGAACGCTTCGTCAGCTTCGACGGAGATACGAAAGAATATATCCTCCCCAAATATAAACGTACGAACCAGAGTACGACAATGACTCTCCGCCCTATTGTCCGCAAGGGACAGCGCGTAGAGGAAGGGGAAATTCTGACGGAAGGCTACTCTTCCGAAGGGGGAGAGCTGGCATTGGGACGTAACCTGAAAGTGGCATATATGCCTTGGAAGGGATACAACTACGAGGATGCTATCGTGATTTCCGAAAACATTGTGCGCAATGATGTATTCACTTCCGTGCACGTGGATGAGTATTCGTTGGAGGTACGCGAGACCAAACGGGGATTGGAGGAATTGACCGCCGATATCCCGAATATCAGCGAAGAGGCAACCAAAGATTTGGACGAAAACGGTATTATCCGCATCGGTGCCCGCATTAAGCCGGGTGACATCATGATTGGTAAAATCACGCCGAAAGGGGAAACCGACCCGAGTCCGGAAGAGAAGTTGCTCCGCGCCATTTTCGGCGACAAGGCAGGCGATGTGAAAGATGCCTCTCTGAAGGCTTCACCGTCGTTAAGCGGTGTCATTATCGACAAAAAACTGTTCCAGCGCATGATCGGCGACCGGAAGACAAAGTCTGCCGGCAAAACCGTATTGGCAGAGATTGACGAACAGTTCGAACGCCAAGTCAATGAATTGACGAACCTGCTGGTGGAGAAGTTGTTCGAACTGACCAACGGCAAGACTTCGCAGGGAGTGAAAAACTACCTGAACGAAGATGTCATCGCCAAGGGTGTCAAATTTACGCTGAAAACATTGCAGAATCTGAATTATCTGGAAATCAACCCCAACAAGTGGACCACGGATAAGCAGAAAAACGATATGATTCGGGATTTGCTCCATAACTTTGTTATCAAATACAAAGAAATCGAGGGGCAGATGAAGCGTAAAAAATACAATGCCACTGTTGGGGACGAACTGCCGTCCGGCATCATCAAGATGGCGAAGGTGTATGTTGCCAAAAAGCGCAAGTTGCAGATTGGAGACAAGATGGCAGGACGCCACGGAAACAAGGGTATCGTGTCACGCGTGGTCAGGGTGGAAGACATGCCGTTCCTTGCTGACGGAACGCCGGTGGACATCTGCTTGAACCCATTGGGTGTGCCTTCCCGTATGAACTTGGGACAGATTTTCGAAGCTGTATTGGGTTGGGCAGGCAAGGAATTGGGTATGAAATTCGCTACGCCCATTTTCGACGGTGCCAGCCTGGACGATATCAACGAATACACGGATAAAGCCGGGGTGCCGCGTTACGGTACGACTTACCTTTATGACGGCGGTACGGGGGAACGCTTCGACCAGCCTGCGACGGTAGGTGTCACTTACTTCTTGAAATTGGGGCACATGGTGGATGACAAGATGCACGCCCGTTCTATCGGTCCGTACTCTTTGATTACCCAGCAACCGTTAGGAGGTAAGGCGCAATTCGGTGGACAGCGTTTCGGAGAGATGGAGGTTTGGGCATTGGAAGCATTTGGTGCCGCCCATATCCTGCAGGAAATCCTGACCGTAAAATCCGACGATGTGATGGGACGTACCAAGACCTACGAACACATCGTGAAAGGAGAGCCCATGCCTACACCGGGTCTGCCGGAATCATTCAACGTATTGTTGCATGAATTGCGGGGATTGGGATTGAGCGTAAACCTGGTATAATGGATAATAAATAAAGACTATGGCTTTTAGAAAAGACAATAATACCAATAAGCCCAAAAGCTTTACAAAAATAACTATCGGTTTGGCATCACCGGAAGAGATTCTGGAGCAGTCCAGCGGACAGGTGCTGAAACCGGAAACCATCAACTACCGCACTTATAAGCCGGAAAGGGACGGTCTGTTTTGCGAACGGATTTTCGGACCGGTAAAGGATTACGAATGCCATTGCGGTAAATACAAAAGAATCCGTTACAAGGGGATTGTTTGCGACCGTTGCGGTGTAGAGGTTACCGAAAAGAAAGTCCGCCGCGAACGCATGGGACACATCCAATTGGTTGTGCCGGTGGCACACATTTGGTATTTCAAGTCCCTGCCGAACAAAATCGGCTATTTGTTGGGATTGCCCTCCAAGAAATTGGACGCTGTGATTTACTATGAGCGATACATCGTCGTTCAGCCGGGTGTCATGGCAGACAAAGGTATTGCCCAGATGGACATGCTGACAGAGGAAGAGTATCTGGATATTCTGGATGCTCTCCCTGCCGACAACCAACATCTCGAAAATGAAGATCCGAACAAGTTCATCGCTTTGATGGGTGCGGATGCCATTCAAATGTTGTTGGAGCGGTTGGATTTGGACAGCCTGTCCTACGACTTGCGCAATAAAGCGAACACGGAGACTTCCCAGCAACGCAAAAACGAAGCGTTAAAGCGTTTGCAGGTGGTGGAGGCTTTCCGTGAAAGCAAGGAAATCAACAAGCCTGAATGGATGATTGTGAAAGTACTGGCGGTCATCCCGCCGGAATTGCGTCCGTTGGTACCGTTGGACGGAGGACGTTTCGCCACTTCCGACCTGAACGACTTATACCGTCGGGTAATCATTCGCAACAACCGTTTGAAGCGTTTGATTGAAATCAAGGCTCCGGATGTAATTCTCCGAAACGAAAAACGTATGTTGCAGGAATCCGTGGATTCCCTATTCGACAACTCCCGCAAATCCAATGCAGTCAAGATAGAGAACAACCGTCCGTTGAAGTCTCTGTCAGACAGTTTGAAAGGAAAGCAGGGACGTTTCCGTCAGAATTTGTTGGGTAAGCGTGTGGACTACTCCGCACGTTCGGTTATCGTGGTCGGCCCGGACTTGAAAATGCACGAATGCGGTCTTCCGAAAGATATGGCGGCAGAACTTTATATGCCTTTCATCATCCGGAAATTGATTGAACGCGGCATTGTGAAAACGGTAAAGAGTGCCAAAAAGATTGTTGACCGCCGTGATCCGGTTGTTTGGGACATTCTGGAAAACGTGCTGAAAGGGCATCCGGTATTGTTGAACCGCGCCCCGACCCTTCACCGTTTGGGTATCCAGGCATTCCAGCCCAAATTGATTGAGGGAAAGGCCATCCGCCTGCACCCGCTGGCATGTACCGGGTTCAACGCCGACTTCGACGGTGACCAGATGGCAGTCCACTTGCCGTTGGGCAACGAAGCCGTACTGGAGGCACAGATATTGATGCTTTGTGCCCACAATATCCTAAACCCTGCTAATGGTGCTCCGATCACGGTGCCTTCTCAGGATATGGTATTGGGATTATATTACATCACCAAACCGCGTAAAGGCGCCAAAGGAGAAGGATTGAAATTCTACTCTCCCGAAGAAGTCATCATCGCATTGAATGAGAAAGCTGTAGATTTGCATGCCCAGATACAGGTAAAAATCAAAGATATCGATCATGAAGGCAAGGAATATGTCCACATGATTGAAACGACCGTGGGGCGCATCATCCTGAACCAATATACACCGAAAACTTTCCCGTATATCAATACGTTGATCACCAAAAAGTCTTTGCGTGATATTATCAGCGATGTATTCAAACGTTGCGGTGTGGATGTTACGGCTAAATTCCTGGATGACATCAAAGACCTGGGATACCGTATGGCATTCGAAGGCGGTCTGTCTTTCAACCTGGCGGACGTTATCGTGCCGGCAGAAAAAGATGCTTTGTTACAGGAAGGATACGACCAGGTAGAAGAGGTGATGGCAAACTACAATATGGGATTCATCACCAACAACGAACGTTACAACCAAATCATCGATATCTGGACGCATGTCAATGCGAAACTGACCAACACGCTGATGAAGCAGTTGGCGGAAGACGACCAGGGCTTCAACTCCATCTACATGATGCTTGATTCCGGAGCCCGTGGTTCCCGCGAACAGATCCGCCAGTTGGGCGGTATGCGTGGATTGATGGCAAAACCCCAGAAATCCGGAGCGACAGGCGGTCAGATTATCGAGAACCCGATTTTGGCAAACTTCAAAGAGGGCTTGTCCGTATTGGAGTACTTCATCTCCACCCACGGTGCCCGTAAAGGTTTGGCGGATACGGCTTTGAAGACGGCAGATGCCGGTTATCTGACCCGTCGTCTGGTAGACGTTGCCAATGACATCACCATTACGGAAGAAGACTGCGGCACGTTGAGAGGAGTTACCATTTCCGCCATCAAAAACAACGAAGAAATCGTCGCTTCCTTGTATGAAAGGATCTTGGGACGCGTATCCGTTCACGATGTATACCATCCGCATACCAATGAATTATTGGTAAAAGCCGGAGAGGAAATCACGGAGGATATTGCTGACGCCATAGAGAAATCACCGATTGAACGTGTGGAGGTCCGCTCCGTATTGACTTGCGAAGCGAAGAAAGGAGTTTGTGCGAAATGTTACGGCCGCAATCTGGCGACGGGCAAAATCGTACAGATGGGAGAAGCTGTCGGAACCATTGCCGCACAATCCATCGGTGAGCCGGGAACACAGCTGACTTTGCGTACTTTCCACGTGGGTGGTACCGCAGGTAACATCTCTACGGAAAACTCACTCAAGTCCAAATACGACGGCTACATCGAGTTCGAGGAATTGCGCTCGGTGGCACATACCTTGGAGAACGGACAGAAATGCGATGTGGTTGTCGGTCGTCTGACTGAAATGCGCATTGTGGACAAAAACACGAACATCGTGTTGATTACCCACAACATTCCGTACGGTGCGAAATTGTTCGTGAAAGACGGTCAGGAAGTTTCCAAAAACGACCTGCTCTGCGAATGGGACCCGTTCAATGCAGTAATCATTACCGAATTCAGTGGACGTATCGGCTCCGAAAATTTAGTGGAAGGAGAAACCTACAAAGAAGAATCCGATGAAACCACAGGTTTCCGCGAAAAAGTCATCACCGAATTCCGTGACAGGACCAAAGCGCCCGCATTGACTATCGTGAATGCCAAGGGAGAAGTGGTTAAAAGCTACAACTTGCCCGTAGGCGCCCACATCGTAGTCAAGGAAGGGGATGAAATCACTGCCGGTAGCACGATTGTAAAAATTCCGAGAGCTGTCGGTAAAGCCGGGGATATCACCGGAGGTCTGCCGCGTGTAACCGAGTTGTTCGAAGCGCGTAACCCATCCAACCCTGCCGTAGTGTCGGAAATCGACGGAGAAATCACCTATGGAAAAATCAAGCGCGGAAATCGTGAGATTGCCGTGACTTCCAAAGCCGGTGAAGTCAAGAAATACTTGGTATCTTTGACCAAACAGATTCTGGTACAGGAAAACGACTATGTGCGTGCCGGAACGCCCCTTTCGGACGGAGCCATTACGCCTACCGATATCCTGAATATCCAGGGACCGATTGCCGTACAGGAATACATCGTGAACGAAGTGCAGGATGTGTACCGCATGCAAGGTGTGAAAATCAATGACAAGCATTTTGAAATCATTGTACACCAGATGATGCGCAAGGTTTTGATTCAAGACTCCGGAGATACCCGTTTCTTGGAAAATCAAATCGTTGATAAAACCGAATTCATGGAGGAGAACGACGAGATTTTCGGCAAGAAAGTAGTTATGGATCCGGGGGATTCCGACCGGGTGAAAGCCGGACAGATCATTGCTGCCCGCACGCTGCGTGATATCAACTCCCAGTTGAAACGTCGCGATCAAAAAACGGTAGAAGCGCGTGACGCCATTCCTGCCACTTCTGCACAGGTGTTGCAGGGAATCACTCGTGCCGCATTGCAGACATCCAGCTTCATTTCCGCAGCTTCATTCCAGGAAACGACCAAAGTGCTGAACGAAGCAGCCATCTACGGTAAAGTCGATTCCTTGGAAGGCTTGAAAGAAAACGTCATCTGCGGTCACTTGATTCCGGTCGGTACCGGTATGAAAGAGTTGCGCGGACTCGTTGTCGGCTCCAAAGAAGAGATGGAAAAAATGCAGAAAAGCAAATAAAACATCCGTTTAACAACAAAAAAGAGGTTCGATTCCGAACCTCTTTTTTATGCCTTAACTTGAATATAAATGCTGAATCTTTAATCGAAGCGGCTACGCTTCCTCCAGCATGCGGTCGAAAAACGTGGAATAATGGTCCACATACTCCTCCGGCGTCGAATACTCCGCCACCGGCTTTTTCGTTTTGGCTGCATGTTCTCTCAACTCCGAATCCACATCGCGGCTATGCAAAATAATACCGTCCGAATAATCGAATGCCAACTTATTCACATTCGTATGCGTCGGCTCTTTCAACACTGCCACATCCTTTGCCTTGATATTCTCGCTAACCACTTTCCGCATGAAACTTTTGTCCAAACAGCCGTCAAACCTATCGTTATAAGCAGAAAATACCACTTTGGTACGAGCAAACATCGGATCCTCCCGATACTCCTTTTTCAAATAAAGAGGCACCAAGGCAGTAATCCATCCCTGGCAATAAATCAAATCCGGCGACCACCGTAACTTTTTCACCGTCTCAAATACCCCGCGGGCGAAAAAAATGGCACGCTCGTCATTATCGGGAAAAGAACTCCCGCTTTCATCCGACACCACATACTTCCGCTGGAAATAATCTTCATTATCTATGAAATAAACCTGCATACGGGCTGCCTGAATCGAAGCCACTTTAATAATCAGCGGATGATCCGTATCGTTGATAATCAGATTCATCCCCGACAATCGAATCACCTCGTGCAACTGATTGCGCCGTTCATTAATGCAGCCGTACCTGGGCATGAAAGTCCTGATTTCCTTTCCTCTGTCTTGAATTCCCTGCGGCAAATAGCGTCCCACACGCGCCATTTCCGAATCGGGTAAATAAGGAATAATCTCTTGAGAGATAAAAAGAATTTTTTTATTTGCCATACTACTTTGCCCAAAAGACCTTACAAAGGTAGGCATTTTTGTTCAAAATTAAAAACATCCCGACAATTTATATTCTTGTCGCTCTTAAGCGAGGGTAAAATCCATCGTATACCCGAACTTTTATCCGCACAATACGTATGACAAAAATACAACTGAAAAAACGCTATGAAAACACCCAAACGCACCATCGAACCCGGTACTCCCCAACCGAACGAAAAATACAAAATCGACATCATGCCCCGAGGTCCTTATCTTGTATATGGAAACCCGCCGTTGCAACAAAAAATCCTCACCCCGAACAAGGAACAGATTCCTTGGACATATACTGACGGGAAAACCTACCCCACTAACCATGAACCGACAGCCCTCTGTCGTTGCGGACACTCCCAAAACCACCCTTATTGCGACGGCTCCCATGCCCATGCCGAATGGGATTCCACCCTGACGGCGGATAATACGCCTCTGCTGGAAAATGCGGAGTCATACGACGGTCCCACCGTCCGATTGGAAGACAACTTAAAATATTGTGTACACGCCCGGATTTGCATGGCAAAAAAATCCGTTTGGAAACTCACCTTCCGCTCCAATGACCCAAAAGCACGGGATGCTGCCATCCACGAAAGCACCCTCTGCCCCTCCGGAAGATTAAAATTATGGGACAAACAAAAAGAAGCCTTCATCGAACCTCTTTTCCGACCGGCATTGGGACTGATTGAAGATCCCCAAGAAAAATGCAGCGGTCCCCTATGGGTGCAGGGCGGCATTCCGATTAACGGTCCCGAAGGTATCCTGTATGAACAACGCAATCGGGTCACCCTCTGCCGTTGCGGTTCCTCGCTCAACAAACCCTTTTGCGACGGCAGTCATCTCAAAACCGGCTTTAACGACCGGCTTCCCTTGAAAAAAATGGGAGTAGAGGAATCCCGGTCATAGCAAATTTTTGCGTACCTTTGAAACATCATCGGAAACCCTTTTCCGAAAGAAGCGATAAAGACATGGCAGCACACAATGAACTGGGCAAACAGGGAGAAGAACGGGCGGCGGCTTATCTGGCAAGCCGGGGCTACGAGATACTCGAACGCAACTGGCGTTGCGGGCACCTCGAGCTAGACCTTATCTGCCGACGAGAAGACTTCCTTGTCATGGTCGAAGTCAAAACACGCCGGACCAAGGAAGAATATCCCGATGAACTTTTAAACCGGAAAAAGCGTAAAAACCTCCTGACCGCTGCCAACGCCTATGCAAAAGGTAAAGGGATACAGACCGAAATCCGTTTCGATTTAATCCTCATCACCGGCGAAGAGATTGAACACATCCAAGAAGCAATAACCATATTCGATTAACCCATAAAAAGAAAAAACTATGACACTGATGAAAGCGCAATACCTGGGCGGTCTCCGGGTAGAATGTGAACACACCGCGAGCGGCACCAAAATCATCACCGATGCTCCCAAAGACAACCACGGCAAAGGCGAATCCTTTTCCCCCACCGACCTTTGTGCCACGGCACTCGGCGGCTGCATCCTCACCACCATGGGCATCTACGCCGACCTCCACGGTTTGGACGTCACCGGTGCCTCTGCCGAAATCACCAAGACTATGGGATCCGACCCTCGCCGCATCTCCCTTATCGAGGTCATCATCACGATGCCCGACAAAGGCTACTCCGACAAAGACAAAAAAATCCTCGAACGTGTGGCGAACACCTGCCCCGTGCATGCCAGCCTCAGCGAACAGATGGAGCAACGCATCGTTTTCCGGTGGTAAAGAGAGAAAAATGAAAACGGGATATGACAACTTGCCTTTCGGGGACATGATGAAGCGCATCTTGTTGGGCACGGCGGTAGGCGATGCTTTGGGATATACGCATCAGTTCCTGACTCGCCAACAAGTGCGGCAACAGCCGATAAAGGGCATTTCAAGCGGGAGGTGGTCTGATGACACCTCCTTGTCTTTGTGCCTGGCGGATAGTTTGTGCGGGGGGTACGATTTGAATGACATCGCCCGAAAATTTTTAGCTTGGTATGAGGAAGGTTTTTGGACTCCGTACGGACATGCTTTTGATGTCGGAAAAACCACCTTGTATGCAATAGTTCGGTTGAGACGCGGGATAGCTCCTGCTGAAGCGGGGATGGATGGTCCTAAGGACAATGGGAACGGTTCATTGATGCGGATTGCTCCCCTCATTCCGTTCGCTTACGGGTTGGAGGAAAAACAGCAGAACCGGCTGATTACAGAGGTCTCCTCTATAACCCACAGGCATCCTCGGGCCATATAGGCTTGCATTTTTTACTGCAAGATTGCATTCCGTTATTTGGATTGCAAAGACTTGAAGACCGCATTCACAAAAACCCAGGAAGAAATGAGGCAATTGTTGCAGCAAATTCCTTTTAGGGAAGAGGCAGAACATTTTGAGCGGCTTTTGAAATTGGATTATGAAGGATTTAAAAACTTGAAAGACGAAGAGATTCGCTCTTTCGGTTATGTCATGGACACTTTGGAGGCAAGCCTCTGGTCTGTATTCGGACATCATAATTTTGAAGATTCGGTTTTATGCGCTGTAAATTTGGGCTATGACGCGGATACGGTCGGGACAATAACGGGAGCATTGGCAGGAATCATATATGATTGTGAGGCGATACCGAAGGAATGGATTACTGCTTTGGATAGGGTGGAAGACATCATTGCATTGGCGGACCGCTATGATGCGATGTAATTCCAAACCAAAAAACGCGCCGGGGATTTCCCGGCGGTAGTGTAAAATAAACTGTGTCAGCAAAGAATAAAATATTAACTTTGCTAACACAGTTTAATTTACATCCTCTTTTCCACCAACAAACCATCGTTCCAAAACTTCTTTTTATCCCCTTCCCGGCACTCATCCGGCAGGTAACCGGGCGTCATCCGGCTCCTTATTCCGGATATATCCCGCATTTTCTCCGCTTCTTCCCTGCTTTCAGCCGGATGACAGCCGGGAAGCCCCCCCCTTCATGACATGCAGCCTACTGTCGCAATAAATTTATTCAGCCGAATCTCCGTTTATCAGCGAAAAAAACATACCTTTGCCATATATGAATCATCCAAACGACTATTTATGAAGCAATTTATCATCACCGCACTTATCGCCTGCTGTTTTGTGCACATCGGATTTTCCCAGGAATTTCCGACGATGAAATTAAACGCCTATTTTGACACCTTGGAACAGAACGACAAGTTCATGGGAACGGTTTGCGTGAGTAGGAATGGAGATGACATATACACCAAATCCGTCGGCTTTTCCAACATGGAAGCCAAAGCAAGAGCCCACCAAAACTCAAGGTACAAGATTGGCTCCATCTCCAAAACTTTCACCGCTGTCATGATATTTCAGGCAATAGAGCAAGGCAGACTGACATTGGCAACCACCTTGGACAACTATTTCCCGAATATTCAAAATGCGGAAAGCATAACCATCGACCATCTGCTCAGCCATCGCAGCGGAATCCACAATTTCACGGACAACAATTTCTCATCGTGGGCGACGGAGCGGAAAACCCGTGATGAACTGCTGAAAATAATAGCGGATGGGGGAAGCGACTTTACTCCCGACAGCAAAACCCAATACAGCAATTCAAACTATGTCCTGCTGTCGTGGATTCTGGAAAACATCTACCGCCAACCGTTCCAAGAAATACTGCAAACGAACATCATCACCCCGCTGCAACTCCCCCGCACCTCCTTCGGGAGGTCGGAGACAGACACCGTATGCCATTCATACCAATACTTTGACAAATGGAGAATAGAATCCGACACAGACCCTTCTGTGACAATGGGCGCAGGCGGGATTGTATCGACAGCAAGCGACCTGAATCTCTTTTTTCACGCTCTGTTCAGCGGCAAACTAATCTCCCCCAACAGCCTTGTGCAGATGACAACAGTGACAGACGGATACGGCAGAGGTCTGTTCCGGATTCCTTTCCGCAACAGGACAGGCTACGGGCACACGGGAGGAATAGACGGATTCCATTCCATCTCCATATATTTCCCCGATGACCAAACGGCATACTCGCTAACCTCGAACGGTGCCAACTACATTATCAATAACATATCCATTGCCGTGTTAAGCGCCACCTATGGCGTTCCTTTCGAAATCCCCGATTTCACCAAGGTCAATTATACATCAACAGACCTGGACAAATACTTAGGAGTGTACTCATCGTCACAACTCCCCATAAAACTAACCGTCAGCAAACGGGGCAAGACCTTGGTTGCACAAGGCACTGGTCAATCCCCATTCGAACTTAAAACTTCGGGAGAACATATATTCAGATTTGACCCGGCGAATATCATTCTGGTATTTGAGCCCGACAAAGGAACAATGATACTGAAACAGGGCGGAGGCACTTTCTTTATGAAAAAGGATGTGGAATAAATCCGTATATTTCAGGTACACATTTTGCAAGACATACTACGAGAAGCCAAAAGAAAACTCGGCAAAGTACCGACGGCTGGTCGCACAAGTGGATTCCCTCAACGCCATCAGCGCGGGACAGAACCAGGAATTAGAAAGCGTCTACGCCGATTTCATCGATGTAGACACCCGCGACTTCGACGCCATTGAGTTGAATGAAAAGAAATCCAAGATACTCTTCTTCCACCCGGCAGCTACTTTTCAAACCTTTCGTAGCCGAAGATTTTACTGCGCCCGTCCTCCATGCCTTGCAGTTGATGACAGATAATCTGTGCGCCGATCACGCTGAACGTGATGCCGTTCCCGCCATACCCCAAATCAAAGAACATCCGTTCCTTGCCCGGCCATGTGCCGATGAAGGGCAGGCCGTCTTTCGTGGTGCTGAACGTGCCGCACCATGCCATCTCGGTTTGGAAAGGAATGTCGGGGAACAATTTCTTGAATTTCTTTTCCAATATGCGGGTTTTCTTTCTGAGCAAGGCATCACGGCGTTTCGGGTCGGAGAATTTCTCGTCTTCACCGCCGATGATGATGCGGTTGCCGTCGGTGGTCCGGATGTATAGATACGGGTCGGCAGTTTCCCAAATCAGGCAGTGCCCGGGCCACAACTCGGCGGGATTCACCGGATGGGACACCAGCGCATAGGTGGACGTCAAATCCATAATCTCCCGCGGGAGGAACTTGCCGGCTTCAAATCCGGCTGCCACAATCACGTATTTGCAATCAATCCGATGCCCTCTGTCCGTTTCTATGACGTAGCCTCCCTGCTGCTCCACGCATTCCTTGACCTCCGTGTGGGTAAAGACTTGCAGCCCATTTTGCTTCATGTGGTGGAGCAACAGGCTGGTCGCCGCCCGGTAAGCGTCGATTTGTGCCGACACTTCGTTCAGCAATCCGCACCCCGGCGCCTCCAGTTTGCAGCGTTCCCTTATCTCTTCCTTCGTGAGCAGGCGGACGGGCAGACGATGTTTTCGCCTCATTCCGTATTCTTCTTTCACCAGCCGCTCGTCTTTCCGGGTGCTGGCATAGAAGAGGCTGGGCACCCGCTCGAAACAGGCGTCCACGCCCGTCGATGCCAGCACCTGTTCCAGGTCGGAAATGGATTGCAGGCACGCGCGGTAGGCGGACACGGCGTTGTCCTCCCCGATCATTTCCGCCATGCGGCAAAGGGGGACGTCTATCTCATACTGCAACAGGGCGGTGCTCGCCGCGGAGCTTCCCGTCGCGATGCTTCGTTTGTCGACGACACAGCATCTCAACCCGGCGTTGTACAGTTCGTGCACCATTAAGGCACCGGTTATCCCGGAACCAATCACTACAATGTCCGTGGAGAAATCATTTTCCAAGGGATGAAAATAATCCAATAACGGGTTTTTAATTGCCCAATAGGGCAATCCTGAATGTAAGTCCATGATATGACAGAATTTATTGGTTAAACATTCATTGACGCCGGGTCGGAAATATCGGACCGGCATCAGTTGCCTTCTCATTGGATATAACGGAAAATGAGGGGGGAGGGTTCGGGAAGAATGTATTTTTCTATACCGGAAAGGACAAATGTCAATTCCTGTCAGGGGTTGAACATATCCTTGCAGTAGTATCCGAGGATGCCGTTAATCATGCGGACGTAGTTGGCGGCCTGGCGGTTGCCTGGATTGAGGCGGAGGACGGTGTTGAACTTGTTCAGCGCTTCTGCCATGCGCCCTTCGGCATATATCAGTTCCCCGAGGTAAAGCCATGCCTCTTCGTAGGAGGCTTCTTCGCGGATGGAGGATTCGAGGAGGGCGATGGCTTCCGGGCGGCGCCCGGCGGCTGCCAGGGTTTGGGCTTCTTGGATCATAGCGTGATGTGTTTGGTGATTTCTGTCTGGTTATTTACTTTGTCTTCAACGATGATTCTGACCTCGTTCCTTGCGCTTCGCCGGAAAGCAGGCTCGGAGAGGAGACACTGGAGCAGGTCGGTGCGAGGGTCGTAGGAGAAGAGGCACCATTGTCCGTTTACCTCCCCGCGGTAGGAGGCGATGCCTGAGCAGTCGTCTTTGATGCGGAAGCGGAGTGTCCTGCCGGGTCCTTTGCCGAGGTAGTCGATGGTGGGAGCGAGGGTGTCCTCGGCGACGGTGTAGCGGTTTAGGTAGCCGATGGAAGCGCATAGGCTGTCGGAGGTGTGGCGGGTAGCGACGGGGAGGCGTTCGCCTTCAGGCGTCACTTCGCAGATGACAGAGCGGGGGGAGAATCGTCCCCGAAGGACGAGAGTCCCTTTTTTTAATAGAGGTATGTCTTTGCGGGCGAGCATCAGTATTTCGCTCCCGGTCGCCGTGTCGGGTTCGGAGGCGAGGGTTTTGCGCACGGAGGAGATGAGGGAACCGGCGGGGAGGCGGAGGCTCCACGGCCCGTGTGTGAGTTGGTGGGGGAGGTCGTAACGGAGTATCTCTCCGTCCGGCAGGGTGTCCGGCGCGGGGGCGGCTCCCCGGAGTTCGAGGGCGACGGTGCTGCGGTTGCCGTTGATGTCCGCCAGAGTAAGGAGGGCATGGACCGTGCTGTCCTGTGAGAGGGGGATGCAGCCTCCGTTGCGCATCCGGACGCCGAGCACTTCATGTTGCCAGTGGCCGAAGCAGCGGTAGACCGTCTCGCGTTTTTTGTAGCATTCGAAATCCTTCACTTCGTTGATGAAACACGCCTGGTGGAAGGCGCAGGAGTCGGCGGAGAGGTGGTAGAGAGTGTCCTGCCCGACGGTCAGCGTGAGGCGGTAAACGCCGAGTTTGTTCCAGGAGTCGTTCATGTGATCGATGATGAATGCCCCGATGCCGATTTTGCCGGCGGGTACGGTGTGGCGCCCCGCGCTGTAACGTCCCGTGCCCGTGTTCTTCAGCGCGCAGCTGCGGAGGCGTTGCACGCTGCCGTTGTCCTGTACGGCATAGAGGTAGAGGTGTTTGGGGATGGGGGCGCGGGTGTCGCGGATGGAGTAGAAGCGGAGCGGATTCAGGGTGTGTTCGGTGGAGGTGGTGCGTACCTCGAAGTGGAGGTGCGGTCCGCCCGATGAACCGGTGTTGCCGCTGTAGCCGATAGTGTCGCCCCGGCGGAAGCGTATGTTTTCGGCGAGCATGGGTTCGTCCACGCGGAAACTTTCGCGGGTGTATTGTTTTTCGCGCACCCGGGTGGCGACGCGGGGTTCGAAACGTTGCAGGTGGGCATAAACCGTGGTGGTACCGTCGGAATGGTCGATGTAGAGGGCGTTCCCGTAGCCCGTGGGCGAGACGCACACGCGGGAGACGATGCCGTCCTGCACGCAACGCACGGGCAGCCCCTCGACGCCGCCCGTTTTCATGTCCACCCCGGAGTGGAAGTGGGTGGCGCGCAGCTCCCCAAAGTTCCCGCTGAGGAGCATCGTGCCGTCCAGCGGCGGAAGGAGTTCCTGTGCCCCGGCGGGGGACAAGATTTTTAACATCAAACAATTAGCCGCTACCCAACGGGCAATGCTTCCCCGAATCTTTTTTTTCATGGTTTCCTGTCGATAAAAAATACACTGCAAATATATCAACACTCTTTGATATTTGAAGAATAATCCCTACCTTTGTCATGAAAAGATTTTGGTATGGCATCAAAACACGACATCGTTATTAACGAGTTGGATTATAAAGTAGAGAAATTAATAAAACTATATATATCTTCCCTGGAGCGCAACAGGAGTTTGGAGGACAGGCTGGTGGAGTTGCAGGATGAGTTGGAGAGGGCGCAGAAAGAGAAGCAGATGATAAACGAACAATTGAAAACAGCCAGGGTGGCGGAGGCAATCTCGTCGGGCAACGGAAGTGCCGAGGCAAGAACGCGGGTCAGCCAACTGGTGCGGGAAATCGACAAATGTATTGCTCTTTTGAATAATTGACTATGTCAGAGAAACGGACCATTAATATAAAAATCGCCGACATTCCCCTCAGTCTGAATATCGATCCCTCGGACGAGGAGATCGTGCGGAGGGCGGCGAAAGAGATTAATGAGCGCGTTTTAAAATATAAAGATGGGCTTGCAGAGCCGGAACTTCATTATTTCTTGGCATTCGTGGCGTTGCAGCACACCATTAAGATGTTGCAACAGGATATGAAAATCAATGAAATAGAAAATATCAGTTCGAAGATAGACGAGTATATAAAAGAGTAAGCACCCCATAGAGTTCTTTGAATACAGATATTCCCGCATTATTTCGACTTTAAGCGAAAAACTCAACAATTCAACCATTAGAGCAGACGCTTATTCGCACAAGGCAGGCCTCAACCTTCGGGTTCCTTCGGGACAGTGGACGTCTGAATCGAGTAGCAGCTCTATCCATATCATTTTGGGGTTTTATTAAAAAGAAATAGTGCGGGATTTTTTTATGTAAATATGTTACACTATTATAAATTAATTAATTACAGCGTATGACTAATATAATAATCGCAGGAACGGCATTGCTTGCCGGTGTGATAGCCGGTTGGATGATTATGCGCCTCGTCATGAAATTCAGAGCGCAGAACATCATCAAGGAGGCGGAAGCCGAAGCCGAAGTTATCAAGAGAGATAAAATATTGCAGGCGAAGGAGAAGTTCCTTCAGATGAAAACGGAGCACGAGAAGCAGGTGGCGGCACGCAACAGCAAGGTGCAGGCGGCGGAGAACAAGTTGAAGCAGCAGGAGACGGAGGTCGCCCGCAAGCTGGAGGATATTCAGCGCAAGAGCAAGGAAATCCAAGGACAGCAGAGTAGCATTGATTTGCAGAAGGAGTTGATAGAGAAGAAGGTGGTGGAGCTGGAGAAGATGAAGAAGCAGCAAATCGAGCAGTTGGAGGCGATTTCCGGCATGTCCGGGGAGCAGGCGAAGGAGCGGCTCATCAATTCCCTCAAGGAGGAAGCCGAGGCGGAAGCGGTCTCTTACGTGAATGAAATCATGGAGGAGGCGAAGATGACCGCCAACATGGAGGCGAAGAAAGTGGTCATCAAGACCATCCAGCGGGTGGCGACGGAGACCGCGACGGAGAATGCGGTGTCGATATTCCACATCGACTCGGATGAAATCAAGGGACGCATCATCGGGCGCGAAGGGCGGAATATCCGCGCACTGGAGGCTGCCACGGGCGTTGAAATCATTGTGGACGACACGCCGGAGGCGATTGTCCTGTCGGGATTCGATCCGGTGCGCCGGGAGATTGCTCGTCTGGCGTTGCACCAGCTGGTGACGGACGGACGTATCCACCCCGCCCGTATCGAGGAGGTCGTGAACAAGGTGAAGAAGCAAATCGAGGAGGAGATTATCGAGACGGGAAAGCGCACGACTATCGACCTCGGGGTGCATGGTCTGCATCCGGAGTTGATTCGTTTGATCGGAAAGATGAAATACCGTTCTTCCTACGGGCAGAACCTGTTGCAGCACGCCCGCGAGACAGCGAACCTGTGTGCCATCATGGCTGCCGAACTGGGCTTGAACGTGAAGAAGGCGAAACGTGCCGGACTGTTGCATGACATCGGCAAGGTGCCCGATGACGAGCCGGAATTGCCACACGCTATCCTCGGTATGCAGCTGGCGGAGAAGTATAAGGAGAAACCGGATATCTGCAACGCTATCGGCGCGCACCATGAGGAGATGGAGATGACGACGCTGATTGCGCCCATCGTGCAGGCGTGCGATGCCATTTCGGGTGCCCGTCCGGGAGCCCGCCGTGAGGTTGTGGAGGCTTATATCAAGCGTTTGAAGGATATGGAGGACCTGGCGTTGTCGTACAACGGCGTGGTGAAGACCTATGCCATTCAGGCGGGACGCGAGTTGCGCGTGGTGGTGGGAAGCGAGAAGATTTCGGACGCCGAGGCGGAGAAGATTTCATTCGATATCGCGAAACGGATTCAGGACGAGATGACCTATCCGGGGCAGGTGAAGGTGACGGTTATCCGCGAAACCCGGGCGATTGCCTATGCCAAGTAAAAGAAACAAGAATGGTTTATCAAGGACGGCGGCTGCTTTCGGGCAGTCGCCGTTTTTTGTGGGAGAATGGGGCAAAGGTGCGGGGGGGGGGAAACAAGCCGACCTTGACGGATCGGCTCGCTTGGCGGAAAGTGGGGGATTCGAACCCCCGGTACAGTAATCCCGTACGACAGTTTAGCAAACTGTTGGTTTCAGCCACTCACCCAACTTTCCAATGGAGTGTTCTGAATAGCGGGAACAAAAATAGGGCATTTTTTTGAACTTTCAAACTTTTGCGGTGTTTTTCCTTGATTTATTTTTTGGGGGTGTGGTTGAGCTTATTGAGCAGTTGGCGGTGGAATTTGCGTTCTGCGCTTTCAAGTTTCCATAGTTTGGAAGCGGGAAGGTGGCGGAGAATGAGGGCGTAGTATTCTTTCCGGAGGTCGAGAATCCGTTGCTCGGCTTCCTGCATGCGGCGGATGGCGTCGAGGTAGTCGGCTTCTTTCGCGGAATCTTTGGCGGCAAGCGCCTTGCAGGCTTGGCGGCGTTGTTGCTCGATGTCCCGGTGTTTCTTTTGCATTTCGTTGTAGAGGGGCCAGAAATGGATGGCTTCTTCGGGCGTGATTTCAAGTTCGTGGGTGAAGAAGGCGATTTTCTGGGCTTCGAATTCCTTGATTTTCTCGTCGGTGAGCTTGTTCGACTGGGCGAATGCGGCGGCGAGGATGAGGAGAAGGAGGGCGGCGGTTAGGGTTGTCTGTTTCATGATTTTGAGTTTTAATGGGTTGTGGCAAGGAGCAGTTCGTAGGCGTCAGTCACCTCGGTGAGGTATTCGATGATTTCGTCATGGGTGGGGTTGAATTCCCGGTCGAAGACCTCCTCCTCGGAGAGGGTTTCTTCCCACTGTTCCTGTCCGGAGAGGAGCAGGGCGTCGGATGCGGGGGTGTTGGCGGGAATCAGGAGGTGCATTACGCCCAGGACGACGAGGAACAGGGCGGCGATGCCGATGTAGGGACGCAGCGGGGCGGGGATGCGGTGCCTGGCAGGGGCGGGAGTCTTGTCGACGCGGCGCATGATGCGGTCGGTGAGAGTGTCCCAATAGTGGTCGGGAACGGTGAACGGGGGTGTATTCAGCGGGTTCTTTTTGTTGGGATTCATGGTATTTTCAGTTTAGGTCGATGATTCTGATTTGCTGTTTTATTTTGTTGGCGGCGTTGTGGTAGGTGGCTTTCAGGGTGCCTACCGCCACGCCGAGGATTTGTGCCATGTCTTCGTAGGGTATGTCGTCGAAATAGCGCATGTTGAAGACGGTGCGTTGTTTCTCCGAGAGGGTGAGGATGGCATGCTGGAGGCGGCGTTGGAGGTCGTCTCCGCAGAAAAAGAGGTCGCTTTCCAGGGTATTGGCGAGGTGTTCGGATATTTCGACGGAGTTGCCGTGTACTTTCCGGCGGGTTTCGTGGAGGTGGTTGATGGCTTCGTTGGTGGCGATGCGGTACATCCAGGTGTAGAGTTGGGAGGCGGAGCGGAAATCGGGCAGTCCCTGCCATATTTTGACGAATGTGTTCTGGAGGATGTCATCGGTGTCTTCGTGGCTGAGGACGATTTTCCGGATGTGCCAGTAGAGGCGCTCCTTATACTTGTCCACGAGTAGCCGGAAAGCTTGTTGTTCCTGCTTTTCGGAGTGGAAGAGGTGGAGTATGTGCGCATCGTCTGCCCGGGTCATGTCGTTAGGGTTTGCTTGTTATAGGGTTGGACAATTTTCGCGGGCAAAGGTTTATCGGGTGAGTTTGTTGAAGGTGTGTTTTCCTTGTAGATAGTAGGACACCACGATGCTTCGGGGGAATACGCAGGCGTCATCGGTCCGCTCCTTGGGCGGGGTGTAATGCTTGCGGAGACGGAAGAACTGGCGGTAGGCGCGGAAGACGGCGAGGGTGCTGGCGGGCTTTCCTTGGAAGAGGAAGAGCATGGCGGCGGCGCTGTCGAAGATAAAACGGCGCAGGAGGAGGTGGCGGAGGGTGCGGCGGGGGAGGTTTTTGTGGAGCATGAGGAGGTTGTTCCGGTAGTTGAGAAAGAGCTTGCGGGGGTGGTTCATGGGGAGGGATCCGCCGCCGAGGTGGTAAACCACGGACGAAGGACAATAGCGGAAATGCCAGCCCGCGTTGCGAAGACGCCAGCAGAGGTCGATTTCCTCCATGTGGGCGAAAAACCGCTCGTCGAGCCCGCCGGCAGCAAGGTATGCCTCGCGGCGGATGCAGAGGGCGGCTCCGCTGCACCAGAAAATGTCGGTGGGGGTGTCGTATTGCCCGCTGTCGGTTTCCACCGTGTGGAATATGCGTCCGCGACAGAAAGGATAGCCGAGGCGGTCGATGAAGCCTCCGGCGGCACCGGCGTATTCGAACTCCTGCGGGCGGAGGTGGGATTTGATTTTGGGCTGGACGGCGGCAATTCCGGGTTGTGCGTCCAGGGTGTCGAGGAGAGGAGGAAGCCAGCCGGGGGCGACTTTGACGTCGCTGTTGAGAAGTATGACAATTTCTTCGCTACGGGTAGCAATGGCACGATTGTAGCCTCCGGCAAATCCGTGATTGCGGTCGAGGTCGAGCCGTTCCACTTCGGGAAACTCCTCCCGGAGCACCTCCACGGAGCGGTCGGTGGAAGCGTTGTCCGCCACCACGACGGTCGCAAGTTCGGCAGGGGTGTGGGCGATGACGGAGGGAAGGTATTCTCGAAGGAGGCGTTCCCCGTTCCAATTGAGGATAATCACGGCGACTTTAGGCATAGACGGAGCGTTGTGTTGGTTTACGGTGACAAAAATAGTGAAAAGTAATTGCCGATTTCAATTATTATGCGTATTTTCGTGATTTGAAAGAATTAACTGCTGACGATTATGGAACAGGAAAACAATACGACGGAGCGCGTTGTGGAGGAGGCAATCTCTTCCGAGGAGGCGGTGGCTGTGGATTTTACCTCTCTCTCTTGCGAAGAGATGGCGGGGAAGTTGAAAGAATTGATGGACAAATATCCGGTGGGGGCGTTGAAGGAGGTGATGGAGGATTTGCCGGAGCTTTTCGAGAGTCAATATAAAGCGGAATACGAAGCGGCGTTGGCTGTCTTTACGGCGGATGGAGATTCGGCGGATGGATTTGTTTACGGAGACGGAGTGCGGGAGCGTTTCCATACGCTTTGCAAGGCTTACCGCGAGAAGCGTGTGGCGGAGAGTCGCCAGGCGGAAGCGGAAAGGGAGGAGAACCTGAAAATCAAGTTGGGAATTATCGAGGAGTTGAAGGCGTTGGTGCAGAAAGAGGAAATCAAAGGAGGGACGTTCCGTGAGTTCCGGGCGTTGCAGGAGAAATGGCGGGCGACGGGTATGGTGCCCCAGGGAGAAGCGAACGGACTGTGGGAAACGTACCACCTGCATGTGGAGAATTTTTATAATTATGTCAAGATAGACAAGGAACTGCGGGACTTGGACTGGAAACGCAACCTGGATGACAAGACGGCGTTGTGCGAAGAGGCGGAGCGTTTGGCGGAGTCGAATGACGTGGCGGGAGCGTTCAAGCAATTGCAGTTGCTCCACGGTCGCTGGAAAGAAATCGGACCGGTGGCGAAAGAGCAGAGCGAGGCGATATGGGATCGGTTCCGGGCGGCGAGCGGGTGTATTCATGAGAAGTACCGCCGCTTTTTCGAGTCGTTGAAGGAGGAGCAGGAGACGAGCCTGCGGGCGAAAGAAGAGTTGTGTGTGCGTGCGGAAGCCATGGCGGCGGAAGAACACGAGAAGATGTCGCAATGGCAGGCTGCGACCCAAAAGGTGTTGGATTTGCAACAGGAATGGCGGCATGCGGGGACTGTGCCTTTGAAGGAACGGGGAAAGATATACCGGAGGTTCCGCGCGGCTTGCGATACTTTCTTTGAGCGCAAACGGAAGTTCTACATGGAGTGGGAGGCGGAACTGGAGCGCAATCTGGCGTTGAAAGTGGCGTTGTGCGAACGGGTGGAGGAACTGAAAGAGAGTACGGACTGGAAAGCCACGACGGATAAAATGATTGCCTGTCAGAAAGAGTGGAAGAAAATAGGTCCTGCGCCCAGGAAACATTCCAATAAGGTGTGGGCGAGATTCCGGGCGGCATGCGACGCTTTCTTCGAGAGGAAAAACGAACACCTGAAAGGGAGGAGTGCGGAACAGGAGCAGAATCTCGAATTGAAGAAGGCGTTGATTGAGGAGGTGAAGGCTTTCGTGTTGTCGGGCAATAATGAGGAGGATATCGAGAAGTTGAAAGAGTTTCAGGGACGTTGGGGACAAATCGGTTTTGTGCCCATCAAGGAGAAGGAGGCGGTGCAGGAGGAATTCCGGCAAGTGATGAACTGTTGGTTCGACCGGTTGAGCCTGGATGAGTTCGACCGCGACCTGGAGCGTTTTCGCGCTAAAATCAGTTCGTTGGACGGAGGGGAAAACCGGGAGTACAAGATTGTGAACGAGCGGGAGAAATTAGTGGGGAAAATCCGGCAGCTGGAAACGGATGTCCATACCTGGGAGAATAATATCGGCTTTATCTCCAAGTCGAACAAGTCGGAAGGATTGATTCGGGAACTGAACGCCAAAATCGAGAAAACACGGCAACGGTTGGCACTTTTGCAGGAAAAGCTGAAGGCGCTGGATGAGATAATTTAATTATTTGTTTTACCTTTGTCGCTTTGATAATTCATTAATTCAATATACTGTGTCAACAAAGTATGTATTCGTTACCGGAGGCGTTGCCTCTTCCTTAGGCAAGGGGATTATTGCGTCGTCGTTAGCCAAGTTATTGCAGGCAAGAGGTTATAAAGTCGCCAATCAGAAATTAGATCCTTACATCAACATAGACCCGGGGACGTTGAATCCTTACGAGCACGGGGAGTGTTACGTGACGGACGACGGGGCGGAGACGGATTTGGACCTGGGGCATTACGAGCGTTTTACGGGATGCCCGA
Organism: uncultured Odoribacter sp.; assembly: GCA_910578985.1. Taxonomy (GTDB): domain Bacteria; phylum Bacteroidota; class Bacteroidia; order Bacteroidales; family Marinifilaceae; genus Odoribacter. Next base: position 128,880 of record CAJTSF010000006.1, read on the forward strand.
CCTCTCAGGCGAACAATATCACCACGGGACGCATCTATCAGGATGTCATCAGCAAGGAACGGCGGGGGGATTATTTGGGCAAAACGGTGCAGATTGTGCCTCATATTACGGATGAAATCAAACGGAATATCAAACTGCTGGGCTCCAAAGGGGAGTATGATGTGGTGATTACGGAAATCGGCGGTACGGTGGGGGATATTGAGTCCTTGCCTTTTATCGAGGCGGTACGCCAGTTGCGTTGGGAACTGGGGGAGAAGTCGGTGTTGATTCACTTGACGCTGGTGCCTTTCCTGAATGCTTCCGGAGAGTTGAAGACCAAACCCACGCAGCATTCCGTCAAGGCCTTGCTGGAAATCGGCGTGCAGCCCGACGTGCTGGTGTTGCGCACGGAGCATGATTTGAATGCCGAATTGCGGAGAAAGGTGGCTTTGTTCTGCAATGTGGCGCCGAAAGCGGTCATTCAGTCCATCGACGTATCGACCATTTATGAGGTGCCCATCAAAATGCGGGAGGAGAAATTGGACGAGATTGTGCTGGAGCAACTGGGGTTGCCGCTGAACAGTGAGCCGGACCTGGAGAAATGGAAGAAATTCCTTTACAAATTGAAAAACTACAGCAAGGAGGTGCGTATCGGGTTGGTGGGCAAGTATGTCGAGTTGCACGATGCGTACAAGTCGATTGTGGAGTCCTTTATCCATGCGGGGGCGGTGAATGATTGCAAAGTGAATATCGAGTGGATTCACAGTGAGGAGCTGAACGCAGAGAACGCGCAGAGCAGATTGAAGGACCTCCACGGCATCCTGGTGGCTCCGGGCTTCGGGCATCGCGGGATTGCCGGCAAACTGGTCGCCATCGAGTATGCGCGCACGAATAACATCCCTTTTCTGGGCATCTGCCTCGGGATGCAGATGGCGGTGATTGAATTTGCCCGCAACGTGTTGAAGATGGAGGGGGCGGATTCCACGGAGATGGCTGCCAAAACGAAATATCCGGTCATCGATCTGATGGAATCGCAGCATGATGTGACCGAAAAGGGAGGCACGATGCGTCTGGGGGCTTACAAATGCGAACTGAAAGAGGGTTCGAGGGCTTTCGAAGCGTATGGCAAAAAAGAGATTATGGAAAGGCATCGCCACCGTTATGAGTTCAACAGCAAATACCGCGAGCAGTTCGAGAAGGCGGGAATGGTGACCACCGGCATCAATCCGGAGAGCGGGCTCACGGAGATTGTGGAGATTCCTGCCCATAAATGGTTTGTCGGGGTGCAGTTCCATCCGGAATACAAGAGTACGGTCATCAAACCGCATCCTTTGTTTGTGGCTTTCATCAAAGCCTGTTTGTCGTAAAAACATTTAACGGAAAAAGTATATGGATAAAAACACAGTCATAGGCCTTGTTCTTATTTTTCTTATTTTAATCGGGTTCTCGTATTTCAACCGTCCGAGCGAGGCGGAGATGCAGGAGAGACACCGGCAGGATTCCATTGCCCGTGTCGAGCAGCGTAAGATGCTGGAGGCGGAGCGACAAAGACAAGAAGAGGCGGCGGCAACGGTAGCGGCACACAGCGGGCAAACCGGCGGCGCGTTCCTGCAGGACAGCCTTGCGGAGCAGGTCTATACCCTGGAAAACGATAAAATCAGATTGGACATCAGCACCCGCGGCGGGCGTATCGTCCTGGTGGATTTGAAGGAGTACCGCACGCACGATTCGCTTCCTCTGGTTTTGTGGAGAGAGGGGGCGACCACGATGGGATTGAGTTTCTATGCCCGCAACCAGGAAATCAATACGGAAAAGCTCCTTTTCGTGCCGGGTGCGACGGAACAGACGCAATATGCCAGGAACGGGGAGCAGGTCCTTTCCATGCGGCTGTATGCCGAGGAGGACAAATATATCGAGTATCTTTATAAACTCTCTCCGGACAGTTATATGGTTGATTTCAGCGTGATTACCCATAATATGGATGATGTCATCGCTGCCAAGTCTTCTTTCCTGACGCTGAATTGGGGAATCCACATGCCGCAGTTGGAGAAGAGCAAGGATTTCGAGAAACGTTATACGGGCGTTTATTACAAGTTCTTCGAGGATGATGTGGAGAACCTTTCCCTCACCTCCGACGAAAAAGAAACCCTCACGACCAAGGTGCAGTGGATTGACTTCAAGCAGCAGTTCTTCTCCTCTATCTTGATCGCACAAAAACCGTTCAATGATGTGGAACTGGCATTGACGAACAGCGATGAGGCGGGCTATTTGAAATATGCTGCGGCGGAAATCCCCTTGCCTTACAACGGCGACGAGAACGAGCGTTACGATATGCGGTTTTTCTTCGGTCCGAATGCTTACACTGTGCTGAAAGAGTATGGAAAAGATATCGATTTACCGGAAATTATCAATATGGGCTGGAAATGGATTGCGTGGTTCAATAAGTATTTCGTGATTCCCATTTTCAATTTCCTGCAAGACCATACGACGTTGAATTACGGCATCATCATTCTGTTGCTGACGTTGATTATCAAGTTGATACTCTTTCCGCTCACCTATAAGTCCTATATGTCGCAGGCGCGTATGCGGGTGTTGAAACCGCAGGTGGACGAGTTGTCCAAGAAATATCCTGCGGACAAAGCCATGGAGAAACAGCAAGCCATCATGAAACTCTACAAACAGGCGGGTGTCAATCCGATGGGGGGATGTCTGCCGATGCTTATCCAGATGCCTATCCTGATTGCTCTGTTTTATTTCTTCCCCGGTGCCATCGAATTGCGGCAGCAGGGATTCTTGTGGGCGACCGACCTCGCTTCCTACGATTCGATTGCGACGCTGCCTTTCAGTATTCCTTTCTATGGCGATCATGTCAGTTTGTTCTGTCTGCTCATGACGGCGACCAATATCATTTACATGATTATGAACAACCGGAATCAGCCGCAGAATGACCAGATGAAGGGGATGCAGACCATGATGTACATCATGCCGGTGATGTTCCTGTTTATCTTTAACAACTACTCTTCCGGGTTGAGCTATTACTATTTCGTCGCCACGTTGATTACGATTCTGCAAACATGGATTATCCGCAAGTGTGTCGATGATAAGAAATTGTTGAAGCAAATCGAACTGGCGAAAGCCAAGCCGATGAAGAAGTCCAAGTTCCAGCAACGCCTGGAAGAGATGCAGCGGTTGCAGCAACAGCGGTTGCGCGAGCAGCAGAAGGGACGAAAATAAAACACTGCCAAAATGACAACTCCGCGGATTGTGGCACGTATATTGACTGTGGAGTAGTAGATAACGATTAAAAACTGAACATTATGATTTCGGAGAAATTACAAAATGCACTGAATGAACAGATCACAGCGGAAATGTGGTCAGCCAACCTTTATCTTTCCATGTCGTTTTATTTTGAAAGAGAAGGTTTCAACGGTTTTGCGCATTGGATGAAAAAACAATCGCAGGAGGAAATGGAACATGCTTATGCCATGGCTCACTATGTGATGGAGCGTGGCGGTGTGGCTAAGGTAAATAAAATCGACGTGGTGCCCGACGGATGGGGAACGCCGCTGGAAGTGTTCGAGCATGTGTACCAGCACGAGTGCCATGTGTCCAAACTGATTGACGGCTTGCTGGAACTGGCACAGGCGGAAAAGGATTACGCCACCCAGAATTTCCTGTGGGGATTCGTGAAAGAGCAGGTGGAGGAAGAGGCAACCGCCCAGGGTATTGTGGACAAATTGAAGAAAGCCGGAGAGAACGGCATTTTCTATGTGGACGCTCAGTTGGGCGGAAGATAATCTGTCAAAATGTTAAAATTGAAAACTGTCCGGGGCAAACGCCTCGGGCAGTTTGTTTTTTGTGTACTTTTGTGGCAGTAACAAGCAATGTGGCTATGAGAAAAGACGAAAGATATAACCAGCGCGGGGTGTCCGCCTCGAAAGAGGATGTGCATAACGCCATTAAAAACATCGACAAAGGGATATTCCCGCGGGCATTCTGTAAAATCGTACCCGACTTTCTGGGCGGTGATGCCGATTACTGCAATATCATGCACGCCGACGGGGCGGGAACCAAATCTTCCTTGGCTTACCTTTACTGGAAAGAGACCGGCGATTTGTCCGTGTGGAAAGGCATAGCGCAGGATGCTTTGATTATGAACATCGACGACCTGCTTTGTGTGGGTGCCGTGGACAATATTCTGCTCTCTTCCACCATCGGGCGCAACAAGAACCTCATTCCGGGGGAAGTGATTGCCGCGATTATCAACGGAACGGAAGAGTTGCTGGAGGAGTACCGCGGACTGGGGGTACATATTCACTCCACCGGCGGAGAGACGGCGGATGTGGGTGACTTGGTGCGCACCATCATCGTGGATTCCACGGTCACCTGCCGCATGAAGCGGGCAGATGTCATCGACAACGCCCGTATCCGTCCCGGAGATGTGATTGTCGGATTGTCCTCATCAGGTCGGGCGACCTATGAGAAAGAGTATAACGGAGGAATGGGGTCCAACGGACTGACCTCCGCCCGTCACGATGTATTTGCCAAATATCTGGCAAAAAAATATCCGGAAAGCTATGACAACAGCGTGCCCGAAGAACTGGTGTATGCCGGGAATTGCCGTTTGACGGATGCAGTGGAAGGCTCGGAACTGAATGCCGGCAAACTGGTCTTGTCGCCCACCCGCACCTACGCGCCGGTCATCAAGCGCGTGCTGGACCACTACCGTTCCCAAATCCACGGCATGATTCACTGCTCCGGCGGGGCGCAGACCAAGGTGATGAATTTCGTGGAGCACATGCACATCGTGAAAGACAACATGTTCCCCGTGCCCCCTCTCTTCCGCTTGATACAGGAGCAGTCCGGCACGCCGTGGGAGGAGATGTACAAAGTCTTCAACATGGGACACCGCATGGAAATCTATGTGGACGAGGAATTGGCGGATGATATCATCGCCATTTCTAAAAGTTTCGATATTGACGCACAAATCATCGGCCGTTGCTACGACAACGACGGGGATGAAGGCAATAAGCTCACGATAATCAGCGAATTCGGGAAATTCATATACTGAACCGTGGGTTTACTTCGTAAACTTTATATATAATGGGAAAAGGATGCCGTGAGGCATCCTTTTCTTTTGGACACGATGTTCGGCAAGTTGTCGTAATGGACGGTTGCTCACGCCGCCCGAAACGTCCCAGCACGCGTATCTTCGCCCGCTGCGTCAGGATTTCCGGAGTCTCCGTGTT